>JAZUID010000030.1:0-9257 GCA_045642065.1 Acutalibacteraceae bacterium | reverse complement strand
AGCGTGATTGCATATCTTATTGCTAAATGCGGAAAAGAAATGGTTATAAGGCAAGCAGAGATTTCTGCCGAATCCGCCCGAATTGAGAGCGAACTTTCAGTTGCCCGTACCATTCAGGCAAATTTGTTGCCAACTACTTTCCCGGCGTTTCCTGACAGAGAAGAATTTGATGTATTTGCCACTATGGCTCCGGCAAAAGAAGTTGGTGGAGATTTTTACGATTTCTTCATGGTGGATGAGCGTCATGTGGCTGTGGTTATGGCTGATGTGTCGGGGAAAGGCGTTCCTGCCGCTTTATTTATGGCGATAGCAAAAGCGATGATAAAAGATCATACCGATCCGGAAAAACAACTTAATCAAACCTTCTCAAATGTAAATAATCTGCTTTGTGAATCAAACAGCGAGGGCTTGTTTGTTACGGCTTTTGAAGGGGTGCTTGATCTTTTAACCGGAGAGTTTATTTTTGTGAATGCCGGTCATGAAGCTCCTTATATTTGCCGAAACGGAAAAGTGTTTGAACTATATAAATTAAAGCCCGGCTTTGTTCTTGCCGGAATGGAAGATATGTGCTACAAAACGGTTAGTGTTACCTTTGAACCGGGCGATAAGCTGTTCCAATATACAGATGGTGTAACCGAAGCCACGAATGCCGAAAAAGAACTTTACGGGCAGGAAAGGTTGACAGCGGTTCTTGAAAAATACTCTTCAAATTCCCCCACAGAACTGCTTCCTCTTGTTCGTGATGATATTGATGCTTTTGTTGGAGAAGCACCGCAGTTTGACGATATCACTATGTTGTGCTTTGAGTATAAGAAAAAGATGAAAGAATAAAGTGGAGCAAAACGCTGCCATAATATAATAATTCAAATCCGAATAAACACCAGAATACAGGGGAGTATGGGTGAATGATATTAAGGACAACATTTTTCTAAGAGAGATAAGAGAGTGCTTAAAAATGCGAAAATACCGAAAAACACAAAATGCTCACAAACCCTGTGTTTATGCGATTTTCAGAGATTTTATAAAAAATAGTGTGTTAAAATATGCCATGGATAGGCAGGAGATTTATATTGAACAGTAATGAACTTATTGCTGAAATTAGGAAAGATTTTTTTGTCACAAAAATAATTTCGGGAAAAGAAAAAAGCAAAATACTGTTTTTAAAACATAAAGAACTCAAGAAAAAAGTTGTGCTTAAGGTTTATCCCGAAAAAAAAGAAATTTATTCTTTTTTAAAAACCGTAGACTTTATCCATTTACCGATTGTATATGAAACATATACTCTTGATGACGGTTTTGCTGTGTTGGAAGAATATATAGACGGAATAAATGTTTCCGAAGTAATGGAAAGCGCTAAATATACTTATAGAGGGGCAAAAAAAGTAATTAGTGATGTTTGTGATGCTTTAAGTATTTTGCATGATAACGGATATGTTCACAGAGATATAAAGCCGGAAAATATAATGATTTCAAACAACGGTATTGTTAAACTTATTGATTTTGATGTCTCGAGAAAATTAAAGCCAGAAGTTAAAAAGGATACTGTTGTGCTGGGAACACTTGGATATGCTTCACCGGAGCAAATCGGCATTTCACAAACCGGACCTGCAACGGATATATATGCTATCGGCGTTTTGCTTAATGTTATGCTTACAGGAAAGCATCCCAGCGAATATCTTGCAAAAGGTAAAGCACGAAAAATAATATTGCGTTCCACTCAAATATCTCCCGAAAAAAGATTTGAAAATGTTAATAAACTGAAAAAAGCATTATAAAAAGGACGGTTAATTTAACCGTCCTTTAACTATTTTGTTTTTCCGCAAACACTGCATTTGTAACCGGTGATAATTTTTTCGTCATAAGCCGCTTTATCAACAATCCATTTTTGCTCGTATTGGGCCGGAACTGTTCCGTGAACATAGTCTTCACGAATGAATTTTATAAACGGGTCGCTTGGCACGTGCACAGTATCAAAGTGGGAATAATAACTGTTTAAAGAATTAAATGTACTGCTGCATTGGGGGCATTTGTACCAAGTGTAAGCGTCAGCTGTTTTTACATTTTCATAGTGGCCCACCTCGTCATGATGCACGATTTTTGTTATGGCTACAAAGTTATGTTTACCTGTGGCAGAAATTTTTTCTGTATAACTATCACCGCAAGAACAAGTATATAAAAATTCACCCTCATCGCCACAAGTTGCAGATTTAATAGTGCTTGAAGTGTATTTATGTGAATGGCTTTCGGTGTCTTCCGGCTTTGAATTATCGGAACTTGAAGAATTATTTGAGCTTTCTTTTGTTTTGTTTTCATCTGACTTTTTAGAGCCTGAAAAAACATCTGTAATTTTAGAAATAATACTTTTCTCAGCGGATTTTTTGGTGCTGTTTTGGTTTTTTGATGAGTCTTCGTTACTGTCATTAGATGTTGCGATTGTATTGCCGATAAACTCACTTGAATCGTTGCTATTGCTATTTTTCTTTGCGTTTTTTAAAGGGAAAATTATCAATAAAAGTATCAATATCAAAATAACAATTGCCGAAGATATAGAGAATATGATAAATGGTTTTTTGGATTTTTTCTTATTTATAACCGTTTTGCTGTCAAGTGATTTCATACAATGCAGGCAAAATGTTGCATTTTCCTGCAAAGGTGCCGAGCAATAAGGACATTTGTTGCTGTCTTTCATCCAAGCGTTTCCTCTCCATAATCATATAAAAGGGTGTTGGCTTCAATAATGTTCATCCCATTGCAAAATGCATAAATCAAAATGCAATCGAAAGGATTTTTTGCATATAAGGGGGTATAGCCTGTTGATTTCAGTAAATTTTGCACTTCTTCAAACGAAAGCTCCATTCCAAATGCTATACATAAAAGTTTGTTTCTTTCCGGCACACGAACACCCGACAAAATTTGGTAAGCATAAACTTCGCTCATTTCGGAGTTTTTTACAATATCGGATTTTTTAAGTCCTTTTTTGTCAATCAGCTTATTCAGATAATCAGAAACTTTTTTCTTTTCTATTTCACTTTCATTTTCATTATGAAACTCTTTGAAATCAGAACAGTTTTTAAGTTCTTCAAGCAGTTTTGCAGTATCCTTTTTCATTATCAATACCCCTTATATGTTTTACTAATAATATCACAAAAAGAAAATTTAATCAATATGCTGTCAGCATAAGACAAATAAAGGCTAATATTGTAAAATAATGGAAAAGGGGGGATTTTGTATGAAATCATGTATAAAATGCGGGAAAGTTGTGGCTGACAGTACACCGTCCTGCCCTCAGTGTGGCTCTTTTGCCTTTAATACCGAGGACGGTTATGATGGCGTAGGCACGGAATTGTTAAATCAGCTTATGCAAAATAATCCAAAAGTTGGCTGGACTGTTGCAATTATTATAGCAGTGCTATTGATAATTGGAATTATATGGTTCTTCGGTGGACTATAAAAATAATGAGCCAACATTTTTCTTGGCTCATTATTTTAATAATTCATCTACATTTTTATTTAATGCTTTGCTTATGGCTATCATTTCAATATCGGTTACAAATCTTTTGCCGCATTCCATTCTCTGAATGGCATTTTTGTCAATATCAAGTCCCGCAAGTTGTAGCATTTCAGCAAACTCTCTTTGTGAAATTTTCATTTTTTTACGGTATTTTGAAATATTTGTGCCGCAAATATTGTTTTTACCGTCTTTGGCTTTATTTATAAACATATAAATTTCTCCTAATTTTGACATTTACTGGTTGTCATTATTAGTATTATATGATATTATATAATAGATATTGACATTCACTGAATGTCAATACAAAATAATTATGCTGTGAGCATAAGAAAAAATGATATTTGCTGTGTATAATTGCAAAAAATTTAATCACTTAGAAAGGGTATTGAGTTATGAAAATTAAAAAATCGATTAAATGGATATTGTCTTTGGTGTTAATAATCGGTACAGCTGTGATGTTTAGTGGTTGTGGGCATAAACATGAAATGGCAGAAAAAGTAATAAAAAAAGCCACCTGTACCGAAAATGGTGAAATCAAGCATTACTGTAAAACTTGTGATTACAGTTATAACGAAACGGTTGAAGCCAAACATGATTATGAAGAAAGCGTGCTTGAAAAATCAACCTGCATAAAAAAAGGAACAAAAAAATTCACCTGCAAGTTTTGCGGCAACAGTTATGAAAAAGAAATCAAATTGGCGGAACACCATTATGAAAATAAATACTGTACGGTCTGCGGAGAAAAAAAGGTCGGAAAAATAGAAGTAAGAGAGCCTTATGGTGAATTAAGCTATGGTGCATCAACTTCAGATGCACTGACAAAATGTAGAATTAGTGATGTTAGTGCAGAAATAACCTATGGAAAAATGACAGTATATATTACTGGTGAAAAAACATATGATTATTCCGGAGAAAATTCGATGAATAGATGTGTGTTTTTACTTGTTATAAAAGATAAGTATGGAAATATTATTTATTCGGATGGGGTCGCTAAAAGCTGTGTAGTGAATCAATCGTTTAAAATTTATGTGACTCCAGATGGATATTTTGACGATGCAGATGATTATTATATAGAACTTAAAGATTATACCTGATATCAGTATTCAAATGTTTTAATGAATTATTTTTGTATTAAGGGGAAAAATTTATGAAAAAAGTAATATGTTTTTTGTTAAGCGCTATTTTAATATTTGCGTTGGTTGGTTGCAATTCTGGAAAAGATAGCAACAATAGTGAAGAAAATCATATAGAAGAATCAAGTATTACATATTCAAAAGAAAATAATAGTAGTGATTTAGATGATAGTAATTTGAACAAAGAAGTTTCAGATAAATCAAATGAAAGCAATACAAACGAAAAAAGTCATAAGTATCCGACAATAGAACAATTTATGACCTCGGTAAAATCTAAATTAGGTTCCGATGCGATTAGTGGTGGAAGCTTTGTCGACGGTAAATATAAATTCTATTTTAATAATATTGAAATTGCATTAGTGTTAGATGAAAATAATGATGTTGTAAATGCGGCTTTTGTTGATGTTGAAAATTGGAGTGCAAATAACGATATGTCAAACTTGATAATCGGCATAACAGGTTTAGGAGCGTCTTTTATGCTTCCGTTATGTGAACATTGCGAATCAGAAGAATTTGATATTGATACAGTTTGCAAAGAGGTCAATACACAAATTCTTGAAAAAATCAAGGAAAATAATAGTGTTAATTATAATGTTGATTATAAATTTGGAATGTGTAGTTTGACGATTTCCGCAATCACCACGGGGTCTTCAACAACATTTATAGTAGCAACCGGATATAAAAAATAATGTTTTTCAAACCGCTAAAATAGTGTTGTTCAGTGAATGATATTAAGGACAACATTTTCGTAAATTGATAGGAGAGTGCTCAAAAATGCGTAAACACCGAAAAAATCAAAAATGCTCACAAACCCTTTATTTATGCGATTTTCAGAGATTTTATAAAAAATAGTGTTGTCCCGATTGGGACACCAGATTTCAGATATCATACAACAGATAAGCGGAACGGTAATTGGCCGTTCCGCTTTTATAGCGTGCGCAGGACACCGTAATTAAACTGATTGTAAAAAACGAAGTAATATGTTATAATTTTTAAAAAAGAAAAACACAATTAAAAAAGGTTATGAGAATGAATACTATATCAAAACAAAAGAAATTGCAAACAAATGTATCGGTTTCGGAATGGGATATTATAAAAGGGATTGCAGCATTGGGACTTCCGTTCGTCAATGTGATTTTAACATTTATTCTGTGTGAGCAGATTAGTGACACAACGATGTCATTTTGTAATTTAATTTTGGTACTTACCGTATTCGGACCTTCAGTTTTTATGATTTGTATGGGAATCAAACTCCAAAAAACTGATGACCCAAATCTACTTTTGCGATACGGAAAAGGTATGCTTTTTATAGCATTATTGCTGAATCTTCTTCGTACTATCATACCGTCCATTCTTGTCGTTGCCGTTGTCGGTTCATCGGTGGATCATCTTGTTTCATATTTGTTTTTATCGGACATTTATCAGTTTGTCGGATTATTTTATATACTTTTGGCACTGTTTCGAAAAGCAAAAATATCGTTGGCAGGTATTACCGTAATTTCACTGTTGATGCTGACGGCAAATTGTCTTTTAGGCGGACTTGTCAAAACAGGAAACGAAACTGTCAATGCAATTATCGGAAACATTGTTTATGTGGATCAAGATTCCGTTTTTCCGCTTTTATCATGGACGGTTTTCCCCGTGTTCGGCATGTTAGTGGGAAAAGTCTTAGAGAATAAAACGCAAAAAGAAATTGATAAAATTTGCATACATACCTTATGGATTTCGGCAACTGTTTTAGCTTTAACGGTTATAGGACTGTATCACACCGGCATTAGTGCCGTGCAAATTGCGGTTTCTCCGCTTAACGATAACAAAACGGGACCTCTCAATATAGTCTTAGTGCTTTGTATTAATTTGATTTCAATCGTTTTTGTAAGATTTCTCGCCCGTATTATCCGTGCAGAGAAAATAAAACGGTGGCTTGGTTGGATGTCGACAAATTTGGTAATCTTTTATTTCCTTCATTGGTGCATATTGACATTGATTTCTTATCCCGTAGCGGCAGTTTTGGAATTAAGTGGAAAAACTGCCGGTATCGGTTTATTATTGATATTGTCGGTTGCGGTTGATGTCGTTACCATAATTATCGTAAATAAATTCGGCTTTTCAATTATAAAACGCATTTTTAAGGTGGTTCGTATATGAATAATGATAAAAGGTGTAATATAACATCAGAACTCAAACAAATTGTAAAAAACGAATATCCGAATATCGACACTTCGGAAATAACCGAAGATACCGTACTTGGTTCTCAGCTTGGAATCGATTCACTCGAAATGATGCTGCTCATGGTTAAAATTGAAGAGTTCTATCATATAAAATTTGACAATTTTCCTTATGTGAAAACATTTGGTGACCTTTTGACATTGATTGAAAACAATATATCATAAAATTATATAGATGTATGGCGGTGGAAAAGATGACCGAAAATATAGAATTTTATAAAGAGGGTTTTTTCGGATACGGAAAAGACGGAGATTTCAAATATTGGTCGTTGGCTCATTTTGTACCGATAGTAGTGTTAGTGGTTGCAGTTTGCCTTATATACCGTTTCAGAAAAAACTTAAAAGAATTCAGGTACGAGGAAGAATTACGCTTTTTACTCGGCGGATTATGTCTGTTTTTTTGGATAAGCTATTATTTTAGATTACTGTATGTAGGGAATGAAGGAAGTGGGCAAAAAACATTTTTGACCAAGCTTCCGTTTGAACTTTGCGAGTGGAACTGCGTATTATCTTCTTTTATGATTATGAAAAAGTCAAGAAGAATGTTTGGCATGTCGTTTTTGATTACCTTTACTTTAGGCATCATTCCGCTTATAACACCGGCGGCCATTTCTAATGCAGGACCTTGTTATTTCCGATATTATCAATTTTGGCTGATGCATATACTTCCGCCAATAATGAATTTATACATGCTGTTTGTTAACGGATTTGAATTAAGAAAAAGGGATATATTGAATGCCGAATGTTTTTGCCTTATATTGCTGTTTTTTGCAATAACGGCAAATCTTTTGATACCGGGTGCTAATTATTGCTATATTGCCACAAATACCAAACAGCCTACAATTACGAATATTTTGCCGAATTCAATGGCGGCAAAATCAGTTATAGTCACTTTCGGAGCACTTATACTGTTCGGTATCTTATATGCGGTCTATTACTTTATTAAGAAAAAATACGAATCCAAAAGAGGCGTAAAATGAAAGAACTACTGAAAATCGAAAAGCTTTGCCGTGAATTCAAGCTCGAAAGCGGCACTCAACAAATACTTAAAGATATAGACCTTACAATCTATGAAGGTGATTTTACCGTTATTATGGGTTCAAGCGGTTCGGGAAAATCAACCTTGTTATATGCTTTGTCGGGAATGGATACGGCAACAAGTGGGCACATTTTTTTCGGAAAAACCGATTTGACCACATTAGGTACAGACCAATTGGCGGTATTCAGACGCAAACATTGCGGTTTTGTCTTTCAGCAGATTTGTCTTGTCGATTCAATGACAGTTCTCGAAAATGTTCTTGCCGCAGGACTTCTGAATAAATGCAATAAAAAAGAGCTTGTCAACCGTGCTAAAGAGTTGCTTAAAGCCGTACAAGTCGAGGAACATACATGGTCAAAGTTTCCGTCACAGATTTCGGGAGGACGTGCACAAAGAGTCGGCATTATCCGTGCACTTATAAATTCCCCCGATATCCTTTTTGCCGATGAGCCGACAGGTGCGCTTAACTCAAAAACGGGTACAGAGGTGCTTGACCTTTTCACCGATTTCAATGCAAAGGGACAGTCTGTCATTATGGTCACCCACGATGTCAGAAGTGCGGTACGTGGAAACCGTGTTCTTTATCTTCGTGACGGAAAAATACTTGACGAATGTAATCTCGGAAAATATGATGGCGACAATGAAGGAAGAGTAGAAAAGCTCAATCGCTTTTTAGGTGAAATGGGATGGTAAAGGGTAAGAATATAAATTTCATTCTCTCAAATCTGCGCCGTTCTAAATGGCAGATTGTTGCAATTTCCGTTCTTCTCGTGTTGGCATCTGCTCTTATGAATATCCTTTTGGTTTTGTCAACAGATTATCAACAAAATTTTTTCATAGAAAAAGACCGGCTGAATGCTGACGATATTGATATTTTGCTGAAAAACAGTGTAAAAGACCAAGATTATCACGAACAACTCGACAAGACTTTGGCAGACTGTGAAACAATCAAACAATATGAGATTGACCGTGTAGTTACCTCACAGGGTTCAGTGGAGTACAAGGACGCAGTGATAGGTAATTATATTACTTTTATGAGCTATGATTCGGCAAAAAACAAGCAGATAGGACAGTATGAAATACTGGAGTCTGACAAAAAAGACGGAATATATTTAAGCTATATTTTCAAAATTGACGGCGGATACAAAACAGGTCAAGATATTTCGGTTAAGTTCGGAGCAAAAGATTACAGCTTTAAAATTGCCGGTTTTTACAATAATGTCGATACGGGAAGTGCGAATTGCACCGATATTGTTTTGCTTCTTCCCGATAGTGATTTTAATTCTGTTGCTTCGGAGAGGGGTGTAGCATACAGAATAAGTTTATTGTTGAACGAACCTGAAAAT
>JAZUID010000029.1:0-102093 GCA_045642065.1 Acutalibacteraceae bacterium | reverse complement strand
CACTTCCCACATTACCGTGGCGGCGGTCACAGAACAGCCGATGTTCTCATCTTTTCGTAAAACACTATTTGCTTACTCTACGCCGCAGATGAAGTGCGGATTGCCTGTTTCAGCCGGGCTTTCTCGTTTACGGTGATACTTACCGTATAATCTTTGGCTGATGCTTTCTCGTTTGGTTTTTTCTCCGGCATACCGAGGCAATAACGGTAACCGGCATTGTGTCCCGTACCTACGAAACACATTGGGTTTTCAGGTTTCCTTCCGAAAAATGGTCACTCAATCTGGTGCATCTCTCGTACATGGTTTACTGTCTTTGAGGAATTAACCCGGCTCAACGACTGTTCTGTTTTTTCGTTACCTACAAGTGATAACGAATCCTGCTCCGGTCGAAAAATAATCTGCTTTCTCGTGCGACCGTCATGACTTCCGTTCCTACTGTTTTAACATTTAAACTCTCTCCTTCGTTTGCAAATATTTGGTTATATTTTACCTGCCTATCCTACTCTAATATTGAGGCGGCAAGAGCAAAAACAAAGAGATAAAAAATAGCCGACACCCATTCCATGCGTTTAAAAAACTTACTTCCACAGTTCATACATTTAATCCGTTAAATATAAAAAACTCCAAATAAATTTAAAAAACGCACGGATAGATATCAGCTAAAATTTCCTAAAACAATATTCAATTTTCACGCAGATTTTCCATCTGCAAGCATAGTGTAGCACACTCTTTTTCGCTTGTCAATACCCCGAAAATGCAGTGTTTTCAACGGTTTTTGGGCTGTTGAAAGTTATACAGAGTTATGTAGAGTTATACAGTTCCGTGTAGGGTGGATAAGGCAGAAAAATTTTTTAAAAATTTTAAAGAACTGATTACAACACAATCAAAACATCGTCCCACCTACAACATTAGATGATGGGACGATATCAATTAATTATATTGATGGATACGGTGGCTTATTTTAATTCGTTTAAAAAGTCAATAGCCTCATAAACATTTGAGAATGTTAAGCAATTTTGACAAAGCCAATAGTTGCGCTCATCCGTATCATCAAGACTGGGTAAGCCATCTTGAAGTAAATTGTATATGGTTTTTCTGGCATTCTCAACTGCGGTTGGGTATTGTTGAGCAATTTTTGCGGTAATATCAGCATCGCCTTTTTTATAGTTTGGCTCTTTTGTAAGCAATCTCTCAATTATGTTTTCTTTTTCAGCAACTGTCTGAATTGATGGAGCACACATTTCATAGTGTAGCATAAGCCAGTATTCTATGCAGCCTGTCGTCATTAAAAGGCGAACCTTAATTCCGGGTTTCTTTCGCAATAAACGCAGTCGCTTAATAATTTTTATCCGTGCATCCCAAGATGAAATATCTTTTATTTCAACATCAAAGAAAAACCATATTTCATCAGTTACTTCTGCATAGTCACGATATAATTTGTCTTTCTTGAACTTATTATCTGCTTCATCAAACAAACCGGTTGACTTTGGTCGTTTGATGGAAGCAACATCACGAAATTCTTTCTTTAGAAAATCAGTATATGCCTGTTCGCTTTCACCTTCACAAAAGACGACAATATATGGTTTTTCGGATTTTGTATGACGAGGCAATTACTCCACCTCCTCAATCTCAATATCAGGTGTTGCTCCGTATTTTCCGACCAAATAGCCTTTTCGGATGTTATCTGTCGTCCTGGTAGAAAATTCACTAATACTGTAAAGTTCAGAAGTACCGTCCCTATCCTTTTTATCAACAAAATACAACTGATCTTTGCGAAGGAGTTCTAAATTCATCAATTCGGTATTATGAGTGGTAAATACAATTTGTGCCCCATTCGGATTAGAAGATTTGCTTTGAAACTTAGCAACAATAAAATTGACCAATTTTGGATGCAATTCACGTTCCAATTCATCCACTAACAAAATACCGCCTGTATGCAAAGCCGACTCAATTCCGGGAGCAATTGCCATCAGCTTTCTTGTGCCATCAGATTCATCTGAAAGGTCTAGCGGATAGGACAATTTTGTACCATCTTTGTTTTCTCCTTGGTGGCTTGCTTTTGCAGTTACCTGACCCATTTTAAGTCGTATTTCATTGTTATTGGAGGACTCAGATAAAGCATGCATAAATTGAACTAATGCCGTTTTGATTCCTTCAGGAATATTATTAGGGAGTGAAGTTCCCTCGTCTATCTCTTTACTGTCAAATTCAAATTGCATGTCCTGAATGCCAAGATCCGCAGCTTTGGCATAATCGGAGATTGCTTTCAGCATATTTTTATCTTCAGAATATTCAATAAGTTGTTTGGGAATGTCGGAATAGTCTCTGGAAAAATACACCTGGTCACGAAACCACCGCATAGCAGATATACAAGGGGCATCGTTCATTGTACATGCAACAGAAAAAAACAACTGGTTATCAGCAACCATTTCTCCGATCATGCTTCTTTTTGCTTTTTCCTCTGTAAAAGAAAACTCCTGTAATTTTCTGCTAAAAATCAAAGCCTTCTGCCCTTTGGGCGCATGGTACAGATACTCGGAATGGATTTTTTCTCTCGTAGCTGAAAATCCATACCAATATTTGATTCCATTTGACACATATACAAAGTCAAAGTCTGTTGGTTCATCCTTCGAATAATCGTTTAATGCAAACGGATTAACGGGGATTACTGCACTCTCATGTTGCGTTCTTTGTGCATTACGAATAAACTGTACGGCAAGCCAAAAAGCACGGATAACATTGCTTTTGCCGCCTCCATTTTTACCATAGATTGCACATGCTGGCAATAGATTGGCTGTCGAATTCAATGGAATCAAGCAATTTTTGAAAGAACTTAAACCGGTTGCTTCCATTGAAAGTGTAGCCTCATCACGGAAGGATCGGTAATTTTTAAAGCGAAATTCAATTAACATAATAACCACCTCCAAGATAGTCCCTTATTAGTATATCACTATTATTTACGAAATGCAATAGAAATAATCAATAATTTTGATTTTATTTTCTTGGTTTCGATCATTTCGAAAGAAACAAAAATTTTTGATAACAATGCCCCTTACACTCTTTTAGAATGCAAGGGGCACGCAAACAGTTATTCTAACACGACATCCCAACCGCCGGCCAAGTAACGTCTTAGAATTGTAACATCTTTAGTGGTGACAAAACCGTCGCAATCAATATCTGAATTGGCTTCGACAATTTCTACATCCCAACCTTCAGCGAAATAGCGTCTAAGGATTGTAACATCTTTGGAAGTAACCTCTCCATCACCGTTAACATCACCGATTAACCGTTGATCTGCGGAAACCTGAAGCGTTTGTCCAAATACCTGAATTTCAAAATTTCCGATAATTGAGCCATCTTCGTTAAATTCAGATTCAATCCAATAATACAAGAGACCATTATCGGTTTTTCCATAATTCATAGGACCTTCTGCAGTGATATTTTTCACTTCAAGCAATTCGACACTCTCGTCAGCATACCGAACCGAAACTGTCATATCCCTTGATTTACGGTCAAAACTTACCATTTGAACATCAGTAACTTCTTTCTCTGTATAGGTGAAGATATTATCCAATTTGGTCGAGCATCCACAGTAAGTAATGTTATAATATTGCTCTTCTGTTTCCCAATCATAATAGTTTTCAATTGAAAGCTGATATCCGTCAACATCTATGTGATAGAATATATCATCCGACCAAACAAGTTCCGTACTATACGAAGTATTGTCATTTGACAAAGTTACTGTTTTGATAGTTCCGTCCTTGTATTCGAAAGTAATCTCGGTACCATCGAAAATCGGTGAGTAATTGCTATCATATTCTGTTTTTGACGGATTCTTTGTTACGGTTATTGATGCAACAGGTGATTCTTTTAACATCACTGTATAATTAGCAGTTTTTCCTAAATATTCAAATGTTACGGGGACATCGCCAATCTCGGGATAATATTCATGTTGAATATCATAATCATAACCGTTAATTCTACCATCTTCATCAATATCATCATTGGTAAATGTTGTGCTTGTTCCATCGGTATAATAAACTGTAAAAGACAGTCCGGTTAAATCTGTCGGGTAAAACTCGTATTCACCGTTAGAATATAGATAACCATATTTTGTATCACCATAAATATATTCTCTCGTAGGTGCGGAATTAATTTCAATTCTGTCTACGGGATTTTCTATTACCGTGATTGGCAAGGTAACGGTATTTCCAAGATAGCTAACAGTTGATTCATTTTCTGTTCCAACAACCCACGGTTTATCGTACTGATTATCACCCCAAGAAATATAATAGTCATTTACACTTTCACCAACTTTTGCAGTTGTTGATGTGCCGTCCGAATATACTATTCTAATCGTAGCATCATTCGGATAATCAGTATAATAGCGGAAATACTCGCCATCATCGTTTTCAGCAATATAGCCATTATAATTTTCAATATAGCTTTTTGCCGTTCCGGACACAAGTTCAATATGGTCTACCGGATTTTCGATGATGGATAATTCTATAGTGACCGAAGCTCCACCACACACAAGTTCGACATTACCTGTTTCATTCACATCATAATCATTTATAGCGATATATTCGTCATCTATTCTCCAACCATAGTCATCGCCATATGACCAATCACTTGTTGAACCATCTGACCATGTGGCCCTTAATTTTAGGCCAGCATAATTGAGATTGCCGGATACAAAACCTTTGACATATTCCATCTTATTGGGAAGCGAAACAATCTCTAATTTCGTGATGGATTTTGTTTTTTCGATAGTAACATCAAAAGATCCGGTTCTATCACTACCATAATATTTGGCATCGAGAATATATGTAGTTCCGGCAGTCATTTGATATTTGACTTTAAAATTGTTGCCGTTGCCGCTATCATCGTCTGATGTCAGCTGATTCATGTCTTCATCACGAATATAGCCATAGGTATCTCCATCTGCATTAGAATAGAATGCATAATAGCCATCTTCTTCGGGTGTAAAGCTGAAATATGCATGGTCGCCACCATTGTTGATTAATGCAGACTTGGTTTCACCGGCTGAGATTGTCACAAAGCCAGTAACGGTAATAAAACATTGAGCAGTCAATCCAGAATCAGATGTTGCAGTGATTGTCACAGTACCTTCTGAAACTAAAGTAACATATCCATATTCATCAACGGTTGCAATGTTTTCGTTGTCTGAAGTCCATGTACAATTTTCAATTATTGCATTTTTTGGTGAGAAAATAGGTGATAATCTTACTGTTGTGCCTTTATATGCATTTAGTTCGCTACCCTCTTTAATTGAGATCGATTCGGCTTGAACCAATTTATATAAGACAACATCAAACGAACCTATAGCATCTGATGATAAGAATTTTGCTTTAAGGTAGCATTGTTCCCCTTCCGATAATTCAAATTGAATTCTAAAATTATTGCTTTCACCACTATCATCATCAGCTGCAATTTCATTCATGTCTTCATCATACAAATAGCCAAACGTATCTCTTGAGCTATTTGTAGAGTAAAATACATATGTGCCCGCTTCTGGCGCAACAAAAGAGTAAACAGCCGTATCTCCCGGATTTGTTATTTCAACATTTGTTGTTCCTAATTCGAGAGAAGGAATATCTTCCACACTAACAGAGCAAACAGCATGCACTCCACTTTCGGTCGTAGCAATAATTCTCGTTGATCCAACTGAGTTTAGTTTAACAACTCCATTGTTTACAGAAGCAATTATATCATTTTCGGAAGACCAAGTAACATTTTCCGCAAACGAATATGTGGGGAATAGTTGATAGCTAAGTTCTATTTCTTCTCCGACAAATCCATTTATTGTGGTTTGCGAAAGAGTGACCTCTGTTGGGAAAACAGTCTTATGCAGTGAGAATGTATAGTCTCCGTCATACAGGAAGTCAGCACAGAACACTATGTAATACTCTTTTCCGGATTCAAAATCAAATTGCTTGCTTACATAATGTCCATCAGTCCAGTGACCGTATTCGACATGGTCAAGATACTTCATATTACTATCGTAGATAGTAAATTTACTTGCCTGAGTTCCTGATGCCTCTATAGTATAATTACCCGCTTCTGTGGGGCAGAAACGATAAGTTACGGTATCATCGCTTGCAAGTGTAAGTTCTTTTGTATCCCCATCATAGATATGATCATAATCGGAAACTACAACTGGAAACTCAAACGATTTTCCATCCGCCGTAATAATCGTAAGAGTAGTTGCCCCAATCTTTAATCCTTTTACGGTAATTGTTGCTTCATAGTAATTCTGCCATTGGGTTTGATTTCCTCTACTGTAACTGGTTGTAACCTCCGCTATTGAAGGATCTAAAATAGTGTATGTTGAAGATGAGTGGTCAAAGTATGTTCTTGTGTTATCAGTAGTGATTTGATATGTTCTTTCAGTATCCGGGTTAAGTTCAATTGCTTTGTTTAAAGAAATGCCATTTAAGGCGTCAACAGGAGTAATTATTCCGTTTGCATCAGAATATACACCGGAAATCTCAAGAATATATTTTCTACCGGCCTTCAGATATTTACATGCCATATTGTAAGAGCCATTTATCCATCCCAGACTATTCCAATGATCATCATAGATGTCTAGGGATGAACAGTTGTTAAACAAGAACGAATAGTACCCGCTTGTTTCTGGAATCACATAATAATATCCGACCGTCAGATTATTTACTTGAACATTTACAGGTATTTTTTCTTTTTCGATTTCATTGACTGTTACAGAGCATTCTGCATGTAGGTCTGTGCCTTCCACATCAACACTAATAATTGTTACACCGGCATTTACGGGCTTGACAGAACCATAATTATCAACAGTAGCAACATTCTCATCGTTGGAACGATAAATAACATTACCATATGTATAATTTGGAGATAATGTGTATGAAATGTATTTTGAATAATCTCCTTCAGTAAACTCTAATGAATAAGTGTTTAAAGATAACTCGGTTGGTGTGGCTGCAGGAAAAACAGAAACGGTTGAAAGTGTATTTTCGGGACAAATAAAGGTTAATTCACAAGTGTTTCCCGCTTCAATGAACAGGACTTCGTTCTCTTCACGTACATACTCAGAACCGTTTCTTCTTGAAGTTGAATACCAAGCCTTATAATTGGCGTTTTTGTATTCTATTTCAATATTGGAATATTTGTAAGAAGAATTATTGGTAGTGGTAATTCTTACCTGATAAAATCCCTTTGTCGGTGCTGTAAAACTGGTAGTACAGTTCTTTACTTCGGCACCTGAATACAGATAATAAACTTCATCTTGTTCTATTGTTTCTGGAACAGTCGGATACATTTTTGTGGTGACATCAATGCTATCAGTCAATCCATTAGATGATGTAACTGTAATAGTTGTCGTCCCTACAGAAAGAAAGGAAACAAGTCCGTTTTCGTTGACCGAAGCTATTTCCGGATCATTAGATACCCAGGTAAATGTCTGTGGATACGAATTATCAGGAATTAGTTTTGCAGATAGCTGATAGGTTTTACCAATATACTGCTCGATTGTTTCATTTTCAGCAATTATTTCTACACTTTGAGCATCAACATATTTGAAGAGCTTAACTGAATAATCGCCAGTAGCACTCTGTGAATAGAGTTTGCTCTTAAACAAATATGTTTTGCCCGCTTCAAATTCATATTCAATTCTAAAGTTTCCGCCTTCACCTCCATCATCATTTGATGCTAATTGTTTTTCATCGGCGTCATAAAGATAACCTAGTGTATCTTTAGAACCCATTGACAAAAACACATAAGTTCCGCTTTCTGTAGCGGTGTAAATACCCCAGTATGATTCTCCTGCGTTTTTACAACTCACATCATATACTTGATCAAGGACAAACTCTTGTTTATCTCTCGTTGTAACGACAACAGAATCATTCAATCCGTTTTCAGAAACGACTGATATAGTTGTTGATCCGACACCGATAAATTTTACCAATCCAGAAGATGAAACAGTTGCTATTGTTTCGTCTTCGCTTGACCATGTACATGACTCAACAACACAGTTTTCAGGTCCAAACTGTGTTCCCAATTGAACAGTTTCATTTGTGTACCCTGAAAGCTTTCCAGAGTAAGTTATAGAGACAGATGTGGCAATTGGTCGTTTTATTATATTAAACGAATAGGTACGTGGGACTGCTCCAACATTTTCTAATCTAATATAATACTTTTGACCAGCAACCATTGAAGCTTGTCCAAAGCCAATATTTGATGAGTAGGAAGCGTTAAATATACTCAGCGAGTTCCAATTCTCGTCATATATCGTTACGGACACTTTCGATGTATTCACTCTCAAAAGATAGTTGCCATCTTCTTCGGGAACGAAGTAATAATAATTCGTTTTATAATCCGAATCGTCATTGTTTATCGTGACCGTTTCATCTTTTTTTACTTCTGGATAATCCAGTGTCTCAACCACAACTGAATCTGTAATGCCATTTGTTGTTGTTACCGTAATTGTAGTTGTACCAATCCCCTTGAAAGTTATTTTTTTATCATCCGAAACAGTTGCAATACTCTCGTCAGCAGATTCGAAAGAATATTCTTCAGCAATATAATTATCCGGTAAAAACATCAAATCAATACTTTTTACTTCATTTGGATATCCTGAAATTTTATCAATAACAACCTTTTTGGTGTTAGTGATATTTATTTCTTCAAGAGGCACTTTCTTTTGAATATAGATACTGTAATTGTTATTACTGGATGACGATGTTGTCCTTAAAGCGTATATAACTCCCTTATTTAAACGTCTTTCGATTTTGAAATTTGTTCCAGATGCACTTACAAGTTGATTTCCAGCCACATCATAAATATACCCATAAGCTGTTTTGGTGCTTCCTTTAGAGTAAAATACGTATTCTCCGCTTTCAGGGACAGAGAAGAATATGTACGCTCCTTCGGAAGGAATAATATTCATTGAATCACCAACGGTTACAGAGCAAGTAGCTTCGACATCAGTGCCAATTATTTCAGCTTTAATATTTGTCGTTCCTTTTGAATATGCTTCAACATATCCATTTTTATCAACAGACGCTATTTGGGGATTGCTTGATGACCATTTTATTCTAAGATTATCCGATAATTCGGATATTTTGGCATGGAGATAAACACCAGTTCCAATAATAAGATCCTGGTGATAAGAATCAAGTTGTATGTCAAGATTAGTTTGAGAAATAACGGTTATTTCATATGACACTGTTATTTCTTCATAATAAATTTTGGCATTATGAATTCCAACCGATGTAGTATCTGCATATGCAATCCAGCCATCCTCTATTGGTTTGGTAGTTCCATCGGCATATGTTACTTCCAACACAAGCCCGTCTGTTGTAAAATCTTCTCCTACAACAAACTCAGTTTTGTTGGCAGGTGTTTGAATTTTTACACTAACAACCTCTTTAGACAAATCAACAAAAGTGAATCCGTACTCATTTGCCATTGTCTCGGCAGCAGATCCTTTATAACCATACACAACAAGACTATTTGAACAGTTATCGAATGCATCACTTGCAATAATAGTGTCTTTGGCAATCGTAACGCTTGTCAAAGAGTTGCAATTTGCAAAAGCTTTTGAATTGACATATTTTGCGTTAATATTAATGGTTGTTAAATTGGAACAATCTTCAAAAGCCGATGCATCAATTTCTTTAAGAGAAGTTGGAAAATTGATTACTTGAAGGTTTCTGCATGCAGAAAATGCTCCTTTTCCAATATACTCAAGATTGGATCCAAGAGAAACATATCTCACATCTGAACAATTTGAAAAAGCGTAGTCGCCAATTCTAACGATTGAGTTTGGCAATAAAACACCATATTTCCCAGTTATGCCTTTAAATCCATTATCCGAAATGGTATTAACCGCTTTCCCATCAATATGCGAAGGAACGATAATGAGCTGTTCTTCTGTATAACCTGTATCAAAAAAACTATTTGTACTTGATTTCTTTGAATTAGATTTCAAAGAACGCTTTGTATTGTCCACTTGATCAGGCAAAACGTAATAAGCACTTACAACAACCTCACCGTTTTCATCTACGGTTACGGTTGAGCGGCAATTATTAAAATTTGTGATAGCAAGTCTGCATTGTTGTAAAAGTGTTTCATATGTGCATGTTTGATCAATTTGTGCAAGATATCCTTCAGCATCTCTTTTTAAATCCAAACAGTAAACATACGGATCCTCAGAAATGCCAATAGCAGCTTTAAGTGCGTTTTTTACTGAAGAAACATAAAACTTAAATCCATATTCTAAGTCAGTCGCACTATTGCTATTTATAACCACATTATACATTGTAGCGGCAAAGTTTGATGCAATACACGCCTTCATATAGTCGTCTGAAAAAATCCCGCCATCTGCTCCATAAACTTGTGAAACAATATAGCCGATCCCTTCTGCAACACTCCATACTCCTTTATCAAAAAGAACAGGCACTCCTTTTTCGTCTGTTAAGAAAAATCCTGCTTTCACAAGGTCTTTGACTTTATCAACGATTTTATCATTTAAATATTTGGACACAGCATATCCGGTTAAATCATCGATCTTTCTAAGTTGTCTCTCAAGTCCCTTGTACAAATCAGTTCCTGTCCCGCCTGGAGATGCTGCAATTGTATTCATTAGGGTAACAATAGTATCTCGTTCGTACTGAACAGAGAAAACGACCGTAGATAATAGTTCTGCAACTGTTATTCCTTCATTAACCATCAAAAATGATTGTTTGTAAAAATCACTGACTTTTTTATTAAGAGCCTTAATTTGTTCTTTTGAAAAAGACGGGTTGTAATCTGCAAGTACCTTTTCCAAATCTGATGAACCAATTTTCCATTGAGAATTGACCAACTTGTACTTTTTCTTTACGCTTGAGGTAACATCAGAAAAGCCCTTATCATTGGTTGAAAATAGATCCTTAAGTAAATCGTCCAAAGACTCATCAACCATATCATCGTATGTACTTGAAGTAAAGCCTGTTTTTGATACAACTTCTTTTGTAATCACACTAAGTCCTAAACCGCTTTTTAAGCACGAAAAGAATGCTATTCTTGTAATATCAGACTGTGAATATCGCCCTATTATTTCCTGGCAAGTTGCTCTTGCTCCATCAAGCGTTGCCATGACACCGCAGTTCGTCAAATAATCTTTATATAACTTGATTAATGTGTCATCAGAAATAGTTACTTCTATTTTTTCAGTACAAATTTCTTTTCCATTTAAAAGTAGTGTTAAATTGCATTCTCCAATATTTAGTGCTTCCGCCCGAATCATAGCTATATTTTCAATTGGTTGAACAAAACTGATTATATTCTCATTATCTACTTTCCACTCAAAAGTTCCGGGATAATACATGCCCGTACAATCCCCACCAGTATAATCTGCACCAATTTGAACTGTATCACCGACTTCTATTGGAGTATGAGAGTAAAAATATCTTATGCCGGTTTGTTTATCAACAGTATCATCTACAACATGTACTATTGTTTCAACATATGTTGAAAAGTACTTTTCACTTGAAAAGCCGAACTTGAAATATATTTTAAGACGGGTTTCTCCCTCTTTGTGTGCTATTACTTTTCCCTCATCATCGATAGAAACAATGCTTGTATTTTCTGAAACATACGCACTGTTATAACTGCTTTGTGGATTTAATTCAAAATAACAGCCCGGATAATACCACTGAATAAATAAATCACTTGTCTCTCCAGGAGATAAATACAACTCATAGGAAGGATAAATATTGGTCTTAACAATGGGCTCCATGTTAATTCCACCGTCAACCACATCTATTTTGGGATTGAGTGTATTTGCGGTATTATATGTGATTTCTATTGCACCTACATAAGTTTCAACGACATATGTTTCTCCGCCGGTTACGCATATATCATAAAAATCGGCAGAACCACAAATTTGTCTTTGTGATACTTGCTGACCGTTTTTATCATAGCGGGTTACATATCCCATTGTTGGATAATCAGCTTGAAACCAAACATTGGTCTGCTGATAAGCTGCTCCGCCATAACATGTTATTGTACCAACTTCACCAGCATAAACCTTACCACCGCTTTTTAAATCCCATGACGCAGCATTGGCGGTTAATGTAGAGATTGGAATCATTCCCACAATCATAATCACCGCTAAAACTAAAGACAATAGTCTTTTAGAAACCTTCATATTCAAACCTCCAAATCAAGCATTATTGACAAGTAATGGCTTAATATTTTTCAAGCCAATCTGTCTTATAGCAAATGTATTCGCCTTCTCGCCAGGATTGCATTTCAACAAGATTACCGTTGTCATCCTCTTGGTTCATTTTTATAACATATCCCGTTTGATATTTTTCGGGGAGTTTTGATTTAATAGTAATTTCGTTATTTAAGTTGTAAATCCGTGCTCCGTTTTCATCAAATAAGCGGATTTCGTAATACGCCAATACTTCAGAAGATTCACCGTAGGTGTCTTTTACCTTTTCAACAATCTCTGCCGGTGGCGGAACAATTTTGTCAACGGTGATTTCAAATTCGCCAGAAACAGCATTTGACGGAACTTCAATCAGCACTTCACCGTCAAGATAGGTGAGTTTTTTAATTGTCAGTTTGCCGATTACGGTATCTTGTGCATTTATTTCATTTTTGCCTTCTGCATCGCTGAAATACTTGCCGCATTCGTTACAAGTCCAATATTCAATATTTCCGTCATTCTCAAAGGTCGGCTCTACTCGGTCATGTTTGGTTAATTGATGTGCGGCATAATCGCCGTACTCAACACCGCAGTCTTTACAAACAGCTTTTTGCTTACAAGTAGCATTGCCGCCGGAATGTTCTGCTTCATCAAATGTCGTGCTATGATAACAAGTATGCCAATGTTTGGCTCCGTCTGTTTCCCATTTGCCGTCAGCATCAGTATGATTTCCGGTTGCCGGAATGACTGAACCGCTTTCAATCTTCGTGTTGCAGCCTTTGCAGTATGTATCACCGGTGTAGCCGTCTTCACAGCAAGTTGCTTCTTTAGCATCTTTGATTTCGGTTTCGCCTGTATGGGCATGGCTGTCTTTTTCGCCTAAAAATGTATGACTGTCATTGTGCTCACACTCTCCGCAAACCGAGCAGGAATAGTAATAGATCGCTTCATCTTTACAGGTACCTAATGCTTTCAGCGTTTCTTGTGTTTTAATCTGAGCAGTATAACGATGGCTGCCATAATCACCATAGCTAAGACCACATACAGAACATACGGCTTTTGCTTTGCAGGTCGCTGTTCCTCCTTTGTGGTCTCCGAGGGGACGAAAGGGGGCAGCCTCCAATTCCGTGACACCGTCTTCTGCGAAAATCTTTCCACAGTCATCACAGACATAGTACTTATCATTGCCTTGCTCTTTACAAGTGGATTCCTTTTCCGTATAAGTTGTCCTCTGATCGTGAATACAGTTTACCGTAACAGTACATGAGGTTTGAACCTTGCCGTCTTTAGAAGTGGCAGTAATAGTAGTGGTGCCGTTTTTTACACCGGTTACCAAACCATTAGCATCAACGGTTGCTATGCTTTCATCATTGCTTGTCCAAGTAATGCTTTTATCGGTTGCATTATTCGGAAGTACATTTGCAGTCAACTGAAATGTGTTTCCTTTATCAAAATCGGTTTTGGCTTCATTGAGGGTAATGCTTTCAACGGGAACTGGATCGGGGGTTGAAGCAGATTTAACAGTTACTTTTCCGTTAACAACATCAAAATCGATATCGGTCAAATTAAGATTATAAATCTCGCCGGAACGATAGGATATTGACACAGGATAATCACCGGCAATTGCAAAATCTGAAATCTTGAATTTCAGTGTTACGAGCGTTCCGTTGTTTGTATTATCACTGTCTTCAGTAGATTCATCCCATGTAACATAATAAGGATTGGCAGTCAACTTTTTGCCAAACACATTATCACTCATCACACTGCCATTTTCGGCAGCAGTTAATGTAAGTTTGGAATCATAACTAACTGCTAATCGAGCCGAACATATTCCGGGATTGTTAGACATGGAAACGGTTACGGTAACCTCGTCACCCGGATTGCCTTCGGCAGTTCCTACGGTTATTGTCGGATTGCCGGAAACAGCCAAAACCTCGGTTGATGTATTAACCGAGCAGGTTACCAACATAACCAATACCAACAATAGTGATAATAATTTTTGTTTTTTCATGGGAAATTCTCCTTTGACATTTGGATTTCAAATTTTATGATCTGAACAGCTCTCAAAAAAGAGATGCCGCCGACCTTTCGACCGACGGCAAATATAGAATATGTCGCAATCGAAAGTTACCACACTTCTTTTCACTCCTACTCGATACCGTCAGGGCACTTTGTAAAAGGCGATTGGACATAATTCTACCTGAATTATGTCCCCTGAACGATTTGACATTCGAGTAGGAAAATAAAAATAGTCAAATATGCTATTTGGTTTATAATCCTCTTAGGATAGAAAAGAAATGTGGTATGTATATTATAGCCGAAAATAAACGAAAAGTCAATTATTTGGAAAAAATATAAGCACCGAAAATGTAAAATTTTAGTCTACAACTGTTTAGAAAGCATTGTCAAAAATATTATACTTTATTTTTTACAAACGGTAAGCTGATTAAAAAATAATATACACTATTTTTTACAAAGCATCGAGCTTTTCGTCAAGAAATTCTGTAGACCAAAATTTCGTCACGAAAAAACGGGAAATGTATTTTTGCGATATTCAGTTTATGTATTGACTTTGGTTTTAAATTATGGTATAATACACCTATCTTGTATGGAGGTGAAACTGTAATTGAATGTTGTAGGAGAACGGATGAAAGAAATCCGGGTGAATGCACGGTACTCGCAAAGGCAGATTGCCGAAAAGTGCGGCACTACGCAGGCAAGCATCGGACGGTATGAAACAGGTCTTGTAGACCCGCCGTTTGAAAAACTGCTTTGGTATGCCGACTTCTTTGAGGTATCGCTTGATTACATCTTCGGCAGAACAGATAATCCGCAGGGTATGCTCTATCAGCAGAATGCGGATGTGCTTAAAAAGAGTTTTTCCGAGACGGAAGATTTCGACAGATTTGCAGAGTTGTGCTTTGAACCCGGAAGCAAGTTAAATCAAAAATTAAAGTCCGCCTTAAAACAAATGATAAAGGAGGTAAACGAAGAAGAATGATTGCTGTCATATACGCAAGATATTCCTCGGACGGACAGCGGGATGAATCCATAGACGGTCAGTTGCGTGAATGTTATGAGTACGCAAGGCGGAATAATATAGATGTTATTGACACCTATATTGACCGTGCATTATCCGCAAAAACCGATAAGCGACCGAATTTCCAAATGATGATTAAAGACAGTGACAAGCGAAAGTTTGATACGATTATCGTTTGGAAGTTAGACCGGTTTTCACGAAACCGATACGATTCTGCAACCTATAAACATAAACTGCGAAAGAACGGTGTATCGGTTATATCTGCAACCGAGGTTATTTCAAAGAATGCAGAGGGTGTATTGCTTGAATCGGTTTTGGAAGGATATGCGGAATACTTCTCGTTGGAATTGTCCGAAAAGGTCAACCGAGGGCTGACCGAAAATGCCCTCAAATGTCAGTTTAACGGCGGAACGGTTCCGATAGGTTTTGTCATCAACAAAGACCACCGATTTGAAATCGACCCAATCAAAGCACCGTTGGTGGTTGCGGCGTATAAAAGTTATGCCGAGGGGATGACGATAAAAGAAATCGTTACCATGTTAAACAACAAAGGTCTTACCACTTCGCACGGCACGAAAATGACCATCAACATTGTGACCGATATGTTAAAGAACAGACGGTATATCGGTGAGTACAGATTCAAAGATATTGTCAACAAAGACGGTATACCGAGAATCGTACCGCAGGAACTGTTTGACAGAGTGCAGGAAGTCAGAGCAAAAAATAAAAGAGCCGCCGCAAGGCATAAAGCCGAGGACGACTATTTACTGACAACCAAACTGTTTTGTGGGAAATGCGGATCCTTTATGTGCGGCGAAAGCGGTACGGCACGAAACGGCAGTGTCCACAGATACTACAAATGCAACGGAGCAAAATACAAACATAACTGCGATAAGAAAACGGTCAAAAAAGAATGGATTGAAAATATCGTAGTAGAGAAAACAAAAGAACTTCTTATGGACGAAAATGTGATTGAAGATATAGCGAATATCGTCTTAAGAGAAGCAGGAAAGGAAAATCCGGCACTTACGGTGCTGAAACAGCAACTTAGTGAGACCGAAACGATAATCGGTAATTTGCTGAAAGCAATAGAACAAGGAATAATTACACCGACAACCAAACAGCGTATGATTGAGCTTGAACAAACGAAAAACGAATTAGAACTGAAAATCATCAAAGAAGAAATGAAACGCCCGACAATTACCAAAGAGGGTTTGATGTTCTGGCTTAGAAGATTTCAAAAGATGGAAGTCGTGAAGAAAGAACACAAACAGAGACTGATAAACAGTTTTGTAAACGCGGTTTATCTGTATGACGATAAACTTGTTATTAGTTTCAATTATAAGGAAGAATGCAAAACCGTTACTCTCAAAGAGGTAAACGGTTCGAGTATAGAATGCTTCGGCGCACCAAAGCGAAAATCCTATCACGCAAGTGGTAGGATTTTTGCTTTGTATTATTCAATATTCATTAAATTAATGTGATAGGCTTTCGAAAATAATAACTGATAAATATAATTTACAAATTAAAGTGTAGCTTGGCTGACAAAGCATAAAACCGCCGATAGTATAAAAACTTTCGGCGAGATTTTTTCTCTTGACTATTACGCTGCGTAATAGTTTATAATAGGCATAAAGGAGGTAAAAATATGACGGTAAAAGAACTAAGCAAAAAGGCAAATATAAGTGTCCGCACTTTGCAATATTACGATAAAATCGGGCTTTTAACACCTGCTCGCACTGAAAACGGTTATAGAACTTACAGCGAAAAAGATATTTTAAAGTTAGAACAAATTATGCTTTTTAGGGAACTGGAATTTTCGCTTGACGACATTAAAAAAATCATTACCGCGCCAAACTATTGCAGGGAAGCGGCAATAGAAAACCAAATTGAACTTTTAAAGCTTAAAAAGAACAGAATAGAAAATTTAATCATTTATGCCAACGAAATAAAGAAAAAGGGAGAAAGAGAAATGGATTTCAGCGCTTTTAATAAAGATAAATTAAACGAATACGAGAAAAAAGCAAAAGAGCAATGGGGTGAAACTTGCGAATATGCCGAATATAAACAAAAGGCAAAAAACCGCACCGAAAAACAAACTGCCGACATTGCCGGCAAGCTTATGAAACTTTTTGCCGAGCTCGGCGAATTAAAAAATTTAAACCCGCAAGAAACAGCGGTTCAGGAAAAGGTAAAAGAGATTAAAGATTTTATTACCGATAATTACTATAACTGTACCGATGAAATCTTTTTAAGCTTGGGCTCTATGTATAACGACGGCGGAGAGTTTACAAAAAATATTGATAATGCCGGCGGCGTCGGCACCGCAGAATTTGCCGAAAAAGCAATTAAAGTTTTTTGTAATATAAGTTAAAAAAATCTTTTAAAAATCCGACAAGTATGGTATAATAATCTTTGGTGAGGGATTAGTATAATGATACTTTTGGATATAGCGGTTTTGGCCGTAATTTATATAGCCGTTTTGCTTGCCAAATGGCAGTATAAGGGCAAAAAAACAATTATTCTTAACACGGTGGTATATTTATACATTTGTGCTTTATTGTTCTTTACTTTAATGCCGATTATCGGGAATATACCGAACATTTTTAAAGGTGACTATAAGCCGATGTCACTTATTCCTTTTCGCGACATTATAAACGGCTATGACGGCTCTTTAAGGCAAGTGTTGCTTAATATTTTGTTAACCCTGCCTTTCGGATTTTTAATACCGTTAATAAGCAAAAACAAAAGCATTTTTAAAACGCTTTTAATTACCTTTTCGGTAAGCCTTATAATTGAAATTTTGCAACCGTTCGGCGGTCGCACTTCCGATATTACCGATATTATTACTAACTGCATCGGCGGGTTAACAGGGTATGTAATTTACCTTGTTGCAAGAAAAATTTACAGGAAAATTAAAAAATAAGGGAATTAAGTATTGGGTAGAAAATTATGACTAAAAGCAAAAAGACAATTTCAATATTTGCTGTTTTACTTGCCGCTGCCCTTTGGGGAACGGCAGGTATTTTTGTAAGGAATGTTGAAGGAAGCTTAACCGAAATGCAACTGGTTTTCGGTCGTGCACTTATTTCAACAATACTTATAGGCGGCATTATGCTTATTAAGGATAAAAGCCTTTTTAAAATTAAATTAAAGGATATTTGGCTTTTTGTTTGTTTGGGACTTTTCAGCATTGTTGCTTTTAATTTTTGTTATTATAAAACCATGTCGCTTGCTTCGCTGTCGGTTGCGGCAGTATTGCTTTATACCGCGCCGTTTTTTGTGATAATTATTTCGGCGCTTTTCTTTAAGGAAAAAATAACTTTAAGAAAAACAGTTTCTTTGTTTGTTGCGTTTGTCGGTTGCCTTTTTGTGTCGGGCTTTTTGGAAAGTGGCGGAAAAGTTTCGGGCAAAGCTATTGTTTTCGGGCTCTTAACGGGTCTTGGTTACGGCCTTTATACCGTCTTCGGCGGTATGCTTATAAGAAAGGGCTACAGCACCTTTACAATTAACTTTTACGCCTTTTTGGTGGCGGCCTTGGTTTGCCTGCCGATAATAGGCTTAAACGGGTTTAAAACAATTTGCTATTCGGGCAATAAATTGCTGATAGTTTTAGGCATGGCTTTATTTAATACCGTAATACCTTATTTGTTATATTCTTTCGGACTTAAAACAATAAACGGCTCTAACGCGCTTATCATGGCGACATTAGAACCGGTCGTTGCAACCCTTGTCGGCACCTTTATTTTCGGTGAAGACATAACGGTTTACGGCGTAATCGGCATAGCCTTAGTACTGCTTGCCGTAATAATATTAAATATAGGTGCTTCTGACAAAATATCACTTAAAGCCAACGCCAAAATAAATCTTTCGCTTTATATTACGGGCAAAAGGGAAGACGGATACCATACATTAGACGGCATTATGCAGTCGGTCAGCCTTTTTGATAAGGTTACCGTTAAAAAGCAAAAAAATATTGCTGTTTTTTGTAAGGGCTTGGATATTGCTGAGACTGATAACATCGCATATAAAGCCGCCAATTTGTTTTTTGAGAAGGCCAAGATAAACGGTGGCGCTTTAATTACCGTTAAAAAGAATATACCTGCCGTTGCGGGCTTGGGTGGCGGCAGTGCTGATGCGGCTGCGGTGCTTGTCGGTCTTAACAAGCTTTACGGTGACATTGTCTCTGATGCCGAACTTTTAAAAATTGCCGTAAAACTCGGCGCTGATGTTCCGTTCTTTATAAAGGGCGGTACGGCTCGAGCTGAGGGAATAGGTGAAAAACTGACTCAAATTGATGCAAACCCGACACTTTATTTTGTAATTGCCAAAGCAGATACAAAGCCTTCTACCAAAGAAATGTACGAAAGGCTTGACAACAGTCCTTATTTAAAGCCGAAAACCGAAAAACTCATTACCGCCTTAAAGCAAAATGATTTTGAAGGTATTACCGAAAATACCGAAAACTGTTTTGGTCTGCTTTATAAAAATTCTGAAATTTTGAAATTTTCAAAGGCGCATAATTTACCTTGCTCTCTTTCGGGCAGCGGACCCTGCTTTTTTATGAGCTTTAATAATAAGAAAGAAGCAAAAGCGGTTATAAAGAAATTAAAAGCCGAGGGCATTACTGCCTTGCTTGCAAAACCGTTAAAAAGCAGTATAACTGAATAAATTTAAAAACTTCCGTCAATATTCTTGTTGAAGGGAGTTTTTATTTTGAAAAAAATATTTTTTAACAATAAGTATTTAAGATTGTCGCTGGCATTCGGATTGGCAAGCGCAATTATTTTTTCTGTTGCAAACTTTAACGCAAGTTGTGAAAATTTAAGGCAAAGCGTTTTAAGACTTCATATAATTGCCAATTCGGATTCGGATTTTGACCAAACCGTAAAATTAAAGGTAAGGGATGAAATTTTAGCCGAGTCGGCCGAGCTTTTAAGCGCCGATAAGGATTTAGAAAACGCCGTAAAAAAGGCGAAAGAATCCTTGCCGCGCTTTGAAGAAATCGCCGAAAAAGTCCTTTTAGAAAACGGTGCCGATTACGGTGCCACAGCCGAAGTCGGTACGGCATATTTTGAAACAAGGGTTTATGAAAACTTTACCCTGCCTGCGGGAGAATACAAGTCACTTATTATAAGATTGGGGGAAGCCAAGGGCAAAAACTGGTGGTGTGTTGTTTTCCCCGCTGTTTGTCTTCCGACTGCCGAAAAGCGTGAACTCAGCGACTCGGCAAACGAAAAGGCGGCCGCCGTTGCGGAAAATGCAAATAAATATGTTGTTCGCTTTAAAACGGTTGAAATGTATGAAGATTTAAAAAAACTTATAAAAAAATAAAAAATTGCTTGCATTTTTAATAAAGATGTGATATCATTCTAATGTTATCGAATTTGAAAGGGGTGACAATAATGAAGGAAGGTATTCATCCGCAATATGAAAAGGTTACCGTTAAGTGCGCTTGCGGTGCGGAATTTGAAACACGCTCAACAAAGAAGGACATCCGTTTGGATATTTGCTCAAAATGTCATCCGTTTTTTACTGGTAAGCAAAAATTGGTTGATACCGGCGGTCGTGTAGATAGATTCAAAAAGCGTTTCGGTATGGAAAAATAATCCTTTATTCCGCAACTGCCAAAGGGCAGCTGCGGATTTTTTTATTAAGAAAGGTGGGTTAGGATGCAAAGCTTTAAAACGGTACTTTACGAATCAAAAGGTGAATTTGAAGAAAAGCACTCGAAATTTTTAGGCTTTTTACTCCCTTGTATGAGTGAAGAAGAAGCCACGGCTATTATAGAAAAGTTCCGTTCCCGTTATTGGGACGCAAAGCATTGCGTTTATGCCTACGCCCTTAGTGACAATAATATTACCCGCTTTTCGGATGACGGCGAACCGCACGGCACCGCCGCCAAACCCATACTTGAAGTAATTGAGGGTGCCGAGCTAAAAAATGTAATACTTATTGTTGTCCGCTATTTCGGTGGTGTTCTTTTAGGTACGGGCGGACTTGTTCGCGCCTATACCGCCGCCGCAAAGGGAGCGGTTTTAAATGCCGAAATTTACGAAATGGTGCCATGTACCGTTTTCGGTACACAATGCGAGTATAATATGATTAGTACTATAAATTCAATTATAGAAAATGTCGGCGGTAAGGTGCTTAATACTGAATATAACGAAAAAGTTTCTCTTACTTGCTACATAAAAAATACCGATATTGACGAATTTAACAAACAAATAAAAGAAAAATTTGCGGGTAAAGTTGAATTTAAAGCGGAAAATGAAAAAATGTTGCCGATAAAAAAAGGAAATTAGGAATTTTTTGCTAATATATATAATGAAGAGAAAAATAAAGGAAGGGTGAAGCTTTAAATGTCTTGTCCGCGCGAAATAACCGAACAAATGGAAAAACAGTTTTTAAGCGATAAAGCGACACTTAGCGTTAATACCGCCGGCCGTGCCGAAAAGGAAGACAAATGTGATTTGCGTACCGAATTTCAAAGGGACCGCGACAGAGTAATACACTCAAAATCATTTAGACGCTTAAAGCATAAAACTCAGGTGTTTTTATCGCCCGAGTCGGACCATTACAGAACCCGTCTTACACACACATTGGAGGTTTCTCAAATTGCGCGTACAATGGCGCGTGCTTTACGACTTAACGAAGATTTAACCGAAGCTATTGCGTTAGGACACGATTTGGGTCACACGCCATTCGGCCATGCAGGTGAACGCGCATTAGATGAAATTTGTTCATTCAGTTTTACTCATTTCGAGCAAAGTGTCAGGGTTTGCAACCTGCTTGAACGCGACGGTCAGGGCCTAAACCTTACCGGCGAAGTACTTGACGGGATTTTGCACCATACCCGTGGTGAATGGGCTAACACCTTAGAAGGTAAAATTGTTCGTTACGCCGACCGAATTGCTTATATAAATCATGATATTGATGATGCCGTTCGTGCAGGTGTCATTTCAGAAAAAGATATTCCCAAAACGGCTGTTAAGCATTTGGGCGACAGTAAAAGCAAACGCATCAACACACTTGTACTGTCAATAGTAAACAACAGTAAAGACGACATTTTGATGGATTCGGAAACTGAAAAATATTATAACGAAATGCACGATTTTCTATTTGACAAGGTTTATAGAAATCCGATTGCAAAAGCCGAAGAAAGCAAGGTTGACGGCATTGTTAAAGGACTTTTCGACTATTACCTTAATAATCCCGATAAGATGTCGAGCGAATATCAAAGAATAATAGAAATCGAAGGGATAGAACGCGCGGCAGCCGACTATATTGCAGGTATGACCGACCACTACGCCGTTACGGTTTACCAAAATCTGTTTATCCCGAAATCTTGGAATATTTAAAAAGGGGGAAAGAAGAATATGGCAATACCTGAGCAGGTTATTCAAGACATAAAATATAAAAATGATATTGAAAATGCCATATCACCTTATGTTACCCTTAAAAGGCGTGGCAAGAACTTAGTCGGTCTTTGCCCTTTCCACGGCGAAAAAACCCCGTCATTTACCGTTTATCCCGAAAGCGGTTCGTTTTATTGCTTCGGCTGCGGTGTCGGGGGTGATGTTTTTACCTTTACGGGACTGATTGAGGGGCTTGATTATATTGAATCGGTCAAGCTTTTAGCCGAACGCTCGGGCATAACTTTACCCGAAGACGGTTACGACGACAGCTTTGCAAAACTTAAAAACCGTATTTATGATATTAACCGCGAAACTGCTAAATTTTATTACTCTTTTCTTATGTCAGAAGAAGGCGCTTGGGGTAGAGAATATCTTAAAAACCGCGGTTTAACCGATGAAACAATAACCCATTTCGGCTTAGGCTGTGCGCCTGACAGTTGGGACAGTCTTATTAACCATTTAAAGGCAAAAGGGTATTCCGTTAAGGATATGTTGGCGGCAAATGTAATTTCCGAGGGTCGCAACAATTCTTATTACGACAGGTTCAGAAAACGCGTTATGTTCCCGATAATAAATATACGCGGTAATGTGGTCGGTTTTAGCGGAAGAGCATTGCCGGGGGATGAAAAAGCGGGCGGTAAATATGTTAACACTTCGGACACCCCCGTTTATAAAAAAGGCGAAAACCTTTTCGGTATGAATTTTGCTAAAAACAACTGTGCCGAGCAGGTAATTATTGTTGAAGGTAATATGGATGCCGTGTCGCTTCACCAAGCAGGTGTTACCAATACGGTAGCCGCCTTTGGAACGGGCTTTACAAAGGAACAGGTAAACTTAATTTCCCGTTACACCAAAGAAGTTGTTTTAATGTTCGACTCGGACGAAGCCGGTCAAAAGGCCGTCAGACGCGCAAGCGAACAACTTAAAAATTCGGGCCTTTCGGTTAAGGTTGTTGTTATACCAGACGGCAAGGACCCCGATGAATTTATTAAGAAACAAGGCCCCGAACGGTTTAAAGCTTTATTAAAGGGCGCCGTTAGTGATATTGAATATAAATTGTTAGTTGCAGCCGAAGGTGTTGATACCGATTCCGATAACGGAAGACTGCAATATTTAAGTAAAGCTGCCGAAGTTATTGCCGAGTCGGATGACGAAATGACGCGCGATATTTATATCGGAAGTATGTGCGAAAAGTACGGTGTTTCGCGGATCGCTCTTACGGCAAAAGTGGCAGAGCTCAGGAAAAAGCATTATAGAGCCGAACGCAAAAAGGAAACCGAAAATATTATTATGCCAAGGTATAATAAGGATAGTGTTAATCCCGAAAAGCGGGGTGCTTTAAAGGCGGCGGTTGCCGAAGAAAATTTAATTATTGTACTTTTGCAGCATCCCGATTTTTATCCGTTGGCAAAAGAAAAATTAACGGTCGAAAACATGGTTACAAGTTTAAATAAACGCATTTACGGCATTATTTGCGAAACCTTAGATGCAGGATATAACTTGGATGTTTCGGTTTTCGGCGAAAGGCTAATTCCTTCGGAGCTCGGCTATTTGGTATCTCTGCAAAACAGCGACAGAATAATGCAAAATGCAAAAGCGGTTATGAATGACTGCATAAATGTTATTTTGGAAGAAAGCGAAAATCGAAACAAAACCGATGTTAAAGAAATGTCGGATGATGACTGGGCAAAGAATTTAGAAAATATTATAGAAAAAAGAAAAAAGGGGAATAAATAATTATGGCAAAGCGTAAAGCAGAAGAAATTAAAGAAGAAATAAATGAAGATGTTGTTGATACTGAGCTTCCTGAAGCTGAAGAAAAGGAAGAAAGCTTAGATGACATCGAAAATGCTCCCGACAACTTGGACGAGCTTTTTGACGAACCGCCCACACTCGATATAGACTTTGACGAAGAGCCGACAGAAGACGACCTTAAACTCGAAGAAATGGATATTGACAGTTTAAGTGACGATATTTCGATGGATAATATCTCGATAGATGACCCCGTTAAGGTTTATTTAAGAGAAATCGGGCGCGTTCCGCTTCTTTCAACCGAAGAAGAGGTTGAGTTGGCTGTAAAAATTGCCGATGGCGATACCGCCGCTAAGCAACGCCTTACCGAAGCTAACCTGCGCCTTGTTGTAAGCATTGCCAAAAAGTATGTCGGACGCGGAATGTATTTTCTTGACCTTATTCAAGAAGGAAATGTAGGCCTTATAAAAGCCGTTGACAAATTCGATTATACAAAGGGATTTAAGTTTTCAACCTATGCTACTTGGTGGATTAGGCAAGCCATTACAAGAGCTATTGCCGACCAAGCAAGAACTATCCGTATTCCGGTTCATATGGTTGAAACCATCAACCGTTTAAAAAAGGTGCAAAGCCAACTTTTGCATGAAAACGGCTACGAGCCGAGCGAGGAGCTTATTGCTGAAAAAATGGGACTTACGGTTGAACGCGTGAGAGAAATTATGCGTATAGCGCAAGAGCCCGTTTCTATGGAAACTCCAATCGGTCCCGAAGAAGATTCAAGACTTATGGACTTTATCCGCGATGAAGAAGCTTTGGCACCCGATGAAGCCGCATTAAAGACCATTACCAACGAAGATATTGACTCGGTTCTTCATACCCTGACCCCAAGGGAAGAAGATGTTATCCGTTTGCGTTTCGGTTTAAAGGACGGCAGATGCCATACTTTAGAGGAAGTGGGTAAAGAATTTAACGTTACCCGTGAGCGTATAAGACAAATTGAAGCCAAAGCTTTAAGAAAACTACGCCATCCTGTAAGAAGCAGTAAGTTTAAGGATAAATAAAAACTTTCAAAAACAATAATTTTTGTAAAGGAGATGAGTAAAGTGCCTTTTGACAGTGATATTAAGATTGCGGGCGACAAGCCTTCGGATGCTGTCCGCCAAAACAAAGCTTTCGCCGAAAATAAAGCAGATGTTTCAAAGGAAGAAATTAAAAATGCCAAAAAGCTTGGTGCAGAAATAGCAAATGAGTTTATAAAAAGCGTCAATAATGCGACAAGTGAAAACGAACAATTCGACTACGGCATGCTTATCCAACGCCAATTATTGTTGGCTTTTACGGCTACTGTCGGTTTTGAACAGTATTGCAGTTCCGACGCGCTTCGCGGTATCGCGCAAAAAAGCTTTGGCGATACTCTTAAAAAGGAAAACGGCGAACTTTATAAAACCTCGACCGATACGGGCGCTTTCTCCTTCTATTATTTAGCATACAGACGCGGTACCGAAGTTGACCGCCGAATAGGTCAAACCTTTGCGATGCTTTGCTCACACGACGGTGACCCCGTTTACCAAGAACTCGGCGAAGCACTTTACTGCTGGTTTTTGTCAGTAGTAAGGCGCGTGGCAAAGGAATATAATTTGTTTAGTTGATACAATGTAATAAACCATCCTTTAGAATCATATTTTTCTTTGAAAGGATGGTTTTTTTATGCCTAAAATTTATTTAAGCCCTTCGACACAAGAGTACAACCCATATTACGGCGGCGGTAACGAAGAATATTATATGAATTTAATTGCCGATAGTATGGAGCCCTATTTAGTTGCAAGCGGTATTCAGTTTGAGCGCAACACACCCGAAATGACGGCAGCTTCATCTATAAAAGCCTCCAACAGCGGTAAATATGATTTGCACATAGCACTTCATTCCAACGCGACCGCATCGGGCGAGGGAAATGTCAGGGGGAGTGATGTCTATTATTACCCGACGAGCAAAAAGGGTAAAATGCTCGCCGATATAATAGCCGAAAATTTGCAAACAATTTATCCCTTGCCCGACAAGGTAAGGACTGTGCCGACTACATCTATCGGCGAAGTAAGACGCACAAAGGCACCCGCAACCTTAATTGAATTTGCTTACCACGACAACCCCTATGACGCCGATTGGATTAGAAATAATATTGATGAAATAGCGCAAAATACCGTGCTTTCCATAACCGAATATCTTGGTGTTCCGTTTAATTATCCGCAAGAAATAAGAATAGGTACAATAAGCACACCTAAGGGCGGAAATGTTAATATAAGGTACAATCCGTCAACAAATTCAAGTGTTGTCGGCAGTATTCCGAACGGCGCCGAAGTCACCGTTTACAATGTCGGCGAAAATTGGGATGTTGTGGGTTACGGCGATATTGTCGGCTATGTTTATAATAAATATATTATTATTTAAAAAGCTTTATTGACATAAAGATAAAATATGGTAAAATTAAAAAGTAGAATTACTTTTCGGAGGAATAAAAATGGAAGAACTAATTAAAAAAATTACCGATACAGGTGTTGTTCCTGTTGTAAAAATTGATGACGCGGTTGATGCTGTGCCACTTGCAAACGCTTTGAGAAACGGCGGTATTAACTGTGCTGAAATTACATTCAGAACTGCTGCCGCTAAGGATGCAATTAAAAATATTCACTCGGCTTTTCCGGATATGTTTATTGCCGCAGGTACCGTTTTAACACCCGAGCAGGCAGACGATGCAATGTCTGCCGGCGCTTCCTTTATTGTAAGCCCCGGTTTAAACCCAGATGTTGTTAAATATTGCAACCAAAAAGGCTATCCGATTATTCCGGGCGTTTGCACTCCGGGTGAGGTTGAAAAAGGTCTTTCATTAGGTCTTAAATACTTAAAATTCTTCCCTGCAGAAGCTGCGGGTGGTGTTAAGATGATTAAGGCTATGGCAGCCCCTTATACCGGCGTTAAGTTTATGCCTACCGGCGGTATCAATACAAGCAATTTAGCCGATTATTTAAACTGTAAAGCAGTTTTCGCCTGCGGCGGCAGTTGGATGGTGCCGGGCGATAAAATTAACGACAAAAAGTTCGACGAGATTGAAGAAATGACAAAAACCGCTGTTGAGCTTTTAAAAGAAATCAGAAAATAAATTTTAAAGCACCCGAATTTTCGGGTGCTTGTTCTATTTTCGGCACATTGGCAGTAGTATAATATTAGAGGTGAAAGGATGCAAACTTTAAAAATTATTGCCTTTGTCGTTTTAGCAATTATATCTTTAACAATATTCGTAATTTCCGCAAAAAACAAAAGGGTTTTAAAACTGCTCTTTTTAAATGCCTTGTTGGGGGCCGGTGCATTAGTTTTAATAAATGCTTTGTGCCGTTTTACGGGGGTTAGGATAGAAGTAAATGAGTATAGCGTTATAGGCAGTGTGCTTTACGGCTTGCCGGCCGTTTGCGGTATGGCAATTTTCAAATTGCTGTTTTAATTTTAGTAGTAAAAATCAAAGAAATATGTTAAAATAAAAATAAAGGATGTGAAAAAATGTTACAGTTCATCTTCGGCTTGCCGAAAACCGGCAAAACCTTTACAATGCATGGCAAAATTAAAGAATGTGCCGAGAATAAAATTCCGGTTGCCGTTATCGTTCCTGAGCAGTTTTCGTTTGAAAGCGAACGCTTTATTTTAGATAACTTGGGCACAAACGCTACCAATGTAAAGGTTTTAAGTTTTAGTCGCCTTTGCGATGAAGTCGGCCGTATTTCGGGCGGAATAGCCGGTGCGGTTCTTTCCGATTCGGATAAAATTATTATTATGAAAAACGCAATAAGGTGCGTAAAAGATGACTTTGAACTGCTTGGCGGAAACAACTCGTGGGGCAGGTACGTGGGCTCCGATAACTTCGCCGCCGCTATGCTTAACACTATTGATGAATTTAAGCTTAATGCTGTAACACCTTTTGACATTCGTGACGCCGCACTTAAAATAAACAGCTCATTAAAAACGAAGCTTAATAACACAGCCCTTATTTTTGATAAATATAACGAGCTTTTGGGCGAGCGCTTTATTGACCCGTCGGACAAGCTCACGAAACTTTATTTAAGCCTCAAAACAACCGAATATTTTAAAGATAAAGCCGTTTTCTTTGATGGGTTTACGGGCTTTACCGGCCAACAGTATAAAATTATTGACCGCATTTTCTCACAGACTGAGAATGTAACCTTTTCCTTCACTAACGATACCGAGAGTGCGCTTGAATTCGATGTTTTCTCGAACATCAGAAGCGCGGTGGAAAAAATTAAAAACATTGCCGATAAGCACGGTGTAGAAACCGACAAGCCGATTGTTTTAAGAGATTGTCTATATAGTCACGACAGTTTAAAGGATTTGGAAAGATTACTTGCAGGTAAAACGGTTAATTCCGAAATTGATGACGGTGCCGTTTCAATTTGCGAAGCAATGACAAGTGTTGATGAAGCTAACTTTACAGCACGCGAAATTCATAAATTAGTTCGTGAAAAGGGCTACCGTTTCAGCGATTTCACGGTTGTAGCCCGCGACACAAAGACTTATGAAGAAGCCTTTATTTCGGCATGCCGTGAAAACAATATCAGTTTGTTTGCCGACAGCAAGGTAGGACTTTCAAGCTTTCCGCTGTCGGTTGCGGTTAACTGCGCCTTAAAGCTTGTTAAAAAGTTTAATTCGGGCGATATTTTGCGCTTTAATAAAACGGGCCTCGGCAACTTAACTTACGATGAAGTTTCAATTTTAGAAAACTATGTTTTGCTTTGGGGAATTGAAGGCAAGGCTTGGCTTGATAATTGGGATATGGATGTAAGGGGTATGTCAACCGACCCGCAAACCGAAGAAACCAAAGCCAAATTGAAAACAATAAACGAGTTGCGCGAAAAGGCAATAAGTCCGATTTTGCATTTTAAAAACGATGTCAAGGGTAATGCAACCGATATTGCAAAAGCCATTGTAAATCTTACTAAGAATACCAATATGCAAGATTCACTTACAAAAATGTGTGACAGGTTTGAACAAAACGGTGACACCTATTCGGCGGATATTTTGCGCCAAAGCTATGCCACTTTTATGGCTATTGTCGATAGCACCGTTCGTTGTTTGGGTGAAGATAATGAGGATTTTGAAGATTTTGTATCTTCCTTTGCAACTGCCGTGTCGCTGACAACTGTCGGCACGACCCCACAAACCTTAGATGAAGTTACTTTTTGCGGCGCCGACCATATTGCCCAAAACAGACCTAAGGTTGTTTTTGTTCTCGGCGCTAATTTAGGTGTATTTCCAAAAGCGGTATCAAGTACGGGGATTTTAACTCCTTTTGAAAGAAGCTGTTTAATTGATACCGGCATCGACATTTCTGACAATTCCATAAAAAGCACCGTTGAAGAAAACTTCTTGGTTTATACCAACCTGCTTTCCGCGTCGGATAAGGTTTATATTTCTTACAGCAAGCAATCGCTTCAAGGTGCAAGCTTGGAAACATCGGCGTTTGTTAGTGATATTCTTGAAAACATCAAGGTAAAAAAATATTATTCGCCGACAAGCGATTTAGAGCAAAATTACCCCGAAACGGCGGCATCTGCTTACACCTATATTTGCGAAAACTTAAATGATGAAAAACAAAATACGGCAACTATTATAAAGGCTTTAAATAATAACGGTATTTTAGTTAAAACAGAGGATTTTGTGCCGTCTGAAAGGAATAAAATAAGCAAAGAAACCGCGCTTAAACTTTATAAAGAAAATATTTATATGTCGGCATCTAAGGTCGATACCTTCCAAAAATGCCCCTTTTCTTATTTCTGCCGTTACGGACTTAATGCTACTAAGCTTGAACCGGTTGTTTTTGATGTTTTGCAACGCGGAACAATAGTTCACTTTGTGCTTGAAAAAGTAGTTAAAAATAACGGAAACGAGCTTCCAACTTTAACAAAGACCGAAATCAAATTGCTTGTTGATAAATATTTTGATGAGTATTTAAGCGGTGTTTCGGGCTTTAATAATACAAAAAACGCATATATCGAATTTTTAATTTCCAAAATGCAAATTATGGTTTGCGACGTCGTTGTAAGAATGGCAAAAGAGTTTGCCCAAAGCAAATTCGTACCAACCGGTTGCGAAGTTAAAATCGGCCACGACGGTGAAATTCCGCCACTTAAATTCCAATTGGAAAAAGGCAAGCTTGTTATTACCGGCAGTATAGATAGGGTAGATGAATATAACGGCTATGTGCGTGTTATCGACTACAAAACGGGCAACCGCAAATTCAGACTTTCGGATGTGCTTTACGGTCTTAATCTTCAAATGCTAATTTATCTTTACGCCGCTACTGTCGGCAACGGAAAAAGTGAAAAGGATGCAGCCGGTATTTTGTATATGCAGGCTAAACGCGATTATGATGAAAGCCTTGTAATGAACGGTCTTTTGCTTAAAGATATTGAGGTAGTAAAGGCAATGGAAGCCGAAAACAAAGGTGAATTTGTACCAGAATTAAAGCTTAATAATAATGGCGAGTACAGGCAAAATCAAAGCTCCTTTGTTGATAGCGAAGAATTAAAGGAAATCTTTGACTACATTGAAAAAACACTTGTTAACTGCGGTAACCGCATTCAAAACGGCGATATTTCAGTGTCACCTGTTGACGGCGGAGATCTTGATGCCTGCAAATATTGTGACTATAAGGCAATTTGTATGATAGGCAATGCCGAGCATAAAAAAGCGCCGAAAATATCCAATAAAGCGTTTTTTGAAACTATTAAAGGGGGCGAAGCAGATGGCAATTAAGACGCCAACCGAAAATCAAAAAAGAGCTATTGATACTTGCGGTAATGTTTTGGTTTCAGCCGCTGCGGGCTCGGGTAAAACCGCCGTTTTGGTCGAAAGGGTAATTAAAAAATTAACCGATAGCGTTAATCCGATTTCTGCCGACCGACTTTTAATAGTTACATTTACAAATGCGGCGGCGGCTGAGATGCGCACCCGTATAGAAAAAAGGTTTAATGAAGAAATTAAGGCACACCCTAACGATGTAGGACTTTTAAAACAAAAGTACTTATTAAGCGGTGCTTCAATTTGCACTATTGACTCCTTTTGCATTGATTTGGTGCGCCAAAATTTCGATAAGTTAGGCATTAACCCTGACTTTAAAATGAGTGACCCCGCATCTTTAAAAGTAATTGACGAAGCGGTTGCAAAAGAAATTTTTAAAAGGCGTATTGAAGAAAGCGACCCTGCTTTTTTGGAGCTTTTGGATATTATCGGAAGCGAATATGACGAAAAGGATTTTGTGGAATTAGTACTTAAAATTTATTCGGCTTCCCGTAATTTTGCCGACCCTGATCTTTGCTTTGATACTCTTGTCAGCGAGTATAAAAGCGGTCAGTTTACAAACAAAAGTGTTTGGTATAACTATGCTTTTTACAATGCACAGCAAATATTAGGCAACGATTTAAAGGTCTTGGAAAGCGTTGCCGAAGAAGCCGCCCTTTCGGATATTGACCCGAAAATTTCCAATGATGCCTGTGAAGCCGAAAAAGAGATGCTTAAAAGCTTAGTGGACTGCTCTGCCTTGCGCGACTGGGATAAAATGTACTTGGCGCTTAATAATGCCATTCCCACCGAATTAAAGTCGGGTAAGGACGAAAGCGAACTGTACGGTGTATTGGTTTCACTTTTCGACATTTTCAAAAAGGATGTAAAAAGGTTTAAAAACCTATTTAATAATCCTGCCGAAGAAATCAAAAAACAGTATAAAAAGCTTGCTCGGCCTATGGAAGTTTTAGCCGATGTTTTAAAGGAATTTGACAGGGAATTATTTAATGCTTATAACGATGCCAATACATTTACCTTTCATAACACAACCCATTTGGCGCTTAAACTTTTAAGCGACAGCGAATCGGATATCGCCAACGCTTATGATGAGGTTATGGTGGACGAGTATCAGGATGTCAACGACCTTCAAGAACGCCTTTTTAAAGTTCTGTCTAAAAATGAAAAAAATCTCTTTGTTGTCGGCGACGCCAAGCAAAGTATCTATGGCTTCCGCGGTGCTAACCCCTATAATTTTTTAGAAAAAAAGGGGCGCTATATTTCAGCCGAAACCGCTTTGGAGGTTGAACCTAAAAAGATAATTTTAAGCGACAATTTCAGAAGCCGAAAAGGCATTTGTGAATATGTTAATTTTGTTTTTGAGCTGTTTATGCACAAAAATTTAAGCGACATTGAATATGACAACGAAGAAAAACTTTTCCCTAACGCGAAATTTGTTGAAAACAATAAGACGGCTACCGAAATACATTTAATTGATAAAGCAAATCTGAAAGCCGAAAAGACAAGTGTTGAGGCAAATTATGTTGCCGACTACATTAAAAAAGTTTTATCGGAAGAGCCGTTTTTAAAGGACAAAGAAAACGAAAACACTTTACGAAAAGCAACATACGGCGATTTTGCCATTCTATTAAGGAAAAATTCCTCTTCCGAAAAACTGACGGTTTTTGCAAACACTTTAAAGGCAAAAGGTATCCCCGTCAGCTTAAATACGGGCGAATTTTTAGAGAGTGTGGAGGTTTTGACGGCACTTTCGCTGTTAAAGGTAATTGATAACCCCTATAACGACATTGAGCTTTTAACCGTTATGCTTTCGCAGATTTTTAACTTTACTTCGGAAAAGGTTGCCGAAATCCGTGCCGAAAACAAAGAAATCCCGATTTATTCGAGCTTGCTTGCGGCTGAGGAAAAGGGCGACGAGCAGGTTAAAAATATGTTGGATATTTTAAGAAATTTGCGCTTGTCAGCCGTTAATATGCCCCTTTCAAAATTTGTTTCAAAAGCGCTTAACAGCACGAATTATGTAAGAACCGTGACTGCCTTAGGCGGCGGTATTACAAGACGGAATAATTTGATGCGGTTGATAAATATGGCGGCTGAATATGAAAATTCATACTCGGGCGGAATTGATGAATTTATTAAATATGTTAAAACCGCCACCGCCAACCCAAGCGAAGATTCTTCTTCGGGTAAAAACGCCGTAAGGATTATGACTATGCACCGTTCAAAGGGTTTACAGTTCCCGATTTGCATAGTTTCCGATTTAGATGTAGATTTCGGCAGAATAAGCAATAACGAAAAAAGCTTTTATAAGCCTAAATACGGTTTGGGATTTAAGTATTTTGACGAAGAAACCAAAGAAAAGGTGACTTCACTGCCTTATGCGGGGCTGGTTGATGCTGAAAGATACGGTAATTTAGCCGAAGAAATGCGCCTTTTCTATGTTGCCTTAACACGCGCTGAAGAACGACTTGTCTTAACCGCGTGCTTTGATAAATTAGAAAAGCCGATAAAAAGGGCAAAAGCGCTTTTAAGGTTTAATAATGACGGCAATTTTGAAAATATTTTACCACACACTGTTAGCTTTGCCGACTTGATTATTTCTTCTGCGCTTATAAATAACTGCGGTCATGAATTACGCGGAAACGGGAGTAATATTATCCCGACAGACAACTCTGCCGAATTCAAAATAGTTACACATTATGCCGAAGAAAACGAAGAAACCGCTTTGGAAAAAGAGCCCGAAGCAACGCCTGACGACGCTTTGGCAGAAAAAATCGGCGAAGTGCTTAAATATAAGTATCCGTTAGAAGAATTAAGCAAAGTTAAGTCAAAAGTTTCGGTTTCTCAAATTGCAAACAAAGCCGAGTTTAACCGTTTTGCCTTTGAATCTATTCCGTCGGTCACTGCGACCGAAGGCATAACCGCTACCGAACGCGGCACCGCAACCCACAATGTGATGCAATTTTTTGACTTTAATGCTACCGCTGTTAAGGATGAAATCGAGCGACTTGTCGAGTGGCAGTTTATTACCGAACGCCAAGCCAAAGCCGTTAATATTTTGCAAATTGAAAACTTTTTAAAAAGCGATGTTTTTGCCCGAATTAAAAAGGCAAAAAAGGTTTATCGCGAGATGCGGTTTTTGACCGAAATCCCTGCAAGCATGGCGGACAATACTCTGCCCGAAAATATAGGCAAGGAAGAGGTTATGCTTCAAGGCGCCGTTGACCTTTGCTTTGAAGAAGATGACGGCATTGTGGTGCTTGATTTTAAAACCGATAGGGTAGAGAGTGCCGATGCTTTAAAAGAGGCCTATAAGGATCAACTTTCGCTTTACGCTTCGGCCTGTCAAAAGATGTTTAATAAGCCTGTAAAGCAATGCATTTTGTATAGCTTTAATCTCTCAAAAGAAATTTTAATTTAAGCTAACAAAAGAATTGACAAACGGTCTTTAAAAAAGTATAATATTCTTTATGAAAACTTTTCGCCGTATTATATTTTATAATACGGCGTTAAATTGTTAGGCTTTTGCCGATAAAAAAGGAGGTAGTTCTCGTGGAAGAAATTTTACAACTGATTGAAAGTAAGAAGTACTCGAAATTGCGAGAACTGCTTTCAGAAATGAATCCGGCCGATTTGGCTGTCGTTTTCGAGGAAATACCAGAGCGCGAGCAACCGGTTATTTTCCGCATTTTGCCGAAAGAACTTGCCGCCGAAGTTTTTGTCGAGATGGATTCTGATATGCAACAATACCTTATCGAAGCTTTCAGCGATAAGGAACTTCGCGAAGTGATGGACGAGCTTTTCATGGATGATACCGTTGATATTATCGACGAAATGCCCGCCACCGTTGCAAAACGAATTTTAAGGCAGACTGACGCGACAACCCGCAAGATGATTAACCAATTACTTGCCTATCCGGATGATAGCGCCGGCAGTATTATGACTACCGAGTATATCGATTTAAAAAAGGATATGACGGTTGAAGACGCCTTTGACCGTATTCGCAAAATCGGTGTAGATACTGAAACCATTTACACCTGCTATGTAACCGACAGAAGCCGCCACCTTTTAGGTATTGTGTCGGTTAAGGACCTTCTTTTAAATGCTAAGGATTGTGTTATTAAGGATATAATGGATGATAACATTATATTTGCCAACACCTTAGTCGATAAAGAAGAAGTTGCCGGTATGTTCGAAAAATACGATATGTTGGCACTTCCGATAGTTGATATGGAAAATCGACTTGTCGGTATTGTTACGGTTGATGACGCCATCGACGTTATCCAAGAAGAAGCCACCGAAGATATGGCAAAAATGGCGGCTATTTCACCGACTGACAAGCCATACTTTAAAAACAGTGTATTTTCGATTTTCAAATCCCGTATTCCGTGGCTTTTGTTACTTATGATTTCTGCCACCTTTACGGGTAGCATCATTTCGGGTTTTGAAGCTAAATTAACCGCGTTACCCGCACTAATGGCTTTTATCCCGATGCTTATGGATACCGGCGGTAACTCCGGCAGTCAGTCATCAGTTACCATTATCCGCAGTTTGTCGTTGGGGGATATTGAATTTTCTGATTTGCTTAAAGTTATTTGGAAGGAAATCAGGGTTGCACTTTGCTGTGCCGGAACACTTCTTGCGGTAAGCATTGCAAAAATGTGCATTGTTGACTATTGGGTATTAAAGCATTTTGACAGCGGCTACGGTATAAAAGAAATTTTTGTTGTGGCAATTACACTTTTCTGCACCGTTCTTGTGGCAAAACTTGTCGGTTGCATTTTGCCTATGCTTGCCAAAAGACTCGGCTTTGACCCTGCCGTTATGGCGAGTCCGTTTATAACCACTATTGTAGATGCTGTTTCACTTTTAATCTACTTTGGTATCGCTTCGGCGGTTATCGGAATTTAAAACACATAAAAATAAGGAGAGGGAATTTAGGATGTTCAAAAAAGGTTTTGATAATGATAAGTATATAAAGCTTCAATCTCAAAACATCAGGGATAGAATTTCTATGTTTGGCGATAAACTTTATATGGAATTCGGCGGCAAGTTGTTTGATGACTTCCATGCGTCCCGTGTTTTACCGGGGTTTGAGCCTGATTCAAAGGTAAAAATGCTTTTAGAACTTAAAGAAGATGCTGAAATAGTTATCGTTATCAATGCAGATGCTATTGAAACTAACAAGCGACGCGGCGACTTAGGCATCACATACGACCTTGATACGCTAAGACTTATTGATGCTTTTCGCGGTATAGGTCTTTATGTCGGAAGTGTTGTAATTACCTGCTTTACCGGTCAACCGCTGGCTGTCAACTTTGAAGAACGCCTTAAAGCCTTGGGTGTTGCGGTTTACCGCCACTATCCGATTAAGGATTACCCCTCTAACCTTGCAAATATAGTAAGTGATGAAGGCTTTGGCAAGAACGACTATATTGAAACCACCAAAAAGTTGGTTGTTGTTACCGCCCCCGGCCCCGGCAGCGGGAAAATGGCTACCTGCCTTTCGCAGCTTTATCACGAGCATAAGCGCGGTGTTAAGGCCGGATATGCCAAGTTCGAAACCTTCCCGATTTGGAACATTCCGCTTAACCATCCCGTCAATGTTGCTTACGAAGCGGCAACTGCCGACCTTAACGATGTGAATATGATTGACCACTTCCATTTGGAAGCTTACGGCGAAACCGCAATCAACTATAATCGCGATGTTGAAATCTTTCCGGTAGTAAAAGCTATGTTGGAAAAGATTTTGGGTAAATCACCATATAACAGTCCGACCGATATGGGTGTTAACATGGCAGGCTACGGCATCGTTGATGATGAAGCCGTTAAAGAGGCCGCCAAGCAAGAAATCATAAGAAGATATTATGCCGCACTTGTTGATCAACGCCAAGGAATGGGTGCAAAAGGCGAAGTCGGAAGAATTGAACTGCTTATGAACCGTGTCGGTGTAACAGTTAAGGACAGATCTGTTGTTGCCGCCGCTTTGGATAAGGCTGAAAAAAGCGGTACACCTGCCGTTGCCATTGAACTGCCAAACGGTAAGATTATTACCGGCAAGACATCTTCTTTACTTGGCGCATCTTCTTCGATGTTACTAAATTGCTTAAAGGAACTCGCCGGTATTCCCGATGAAATAAGGCTTATTTCTCCGAGTGTTATCGAACCCGTCCAAAATTTAAAGACCGATATTATGGGTAACCATAATCCGCGTCTTCATACCGATGAAGTTTTAATCGCTCTTTCTATTTGTGCAGCTACGAGTGATGTTGCAAAACGCGCTTTAGACCAGCTTTCAAATTTAAAGCATTTAGAGGCGCATTCTTCGGTAATTCTTTCCCGCGTTGATGAACAGGTATTCAGAAAACTCGGTGTAAATATGACCTACGAACCGCAGTATCAAACCAAAAAACTATATCACAACTAACAAAAAGCCTGTCCTTAGGACAGGCTTTAAAAATAGCAATTTATATAAAATTCATTAACTAAAAAAGCAATATAAAGTATTGCTTAATATGTTTTTCTAAGTTATAATCAAACTGTTAGGAGGATTGGATATGCGTGAAAATGTAATTTATGTTTCAAGCAAAGGGTTTGATTATTGGAACGGTTTGCTTGAATCTCCGAATGAAAATTTAAGCGACGGCCCAATTTGCAGTCTTTCCCACGCGTTCAGACTTATCCGCGAAGAGCACAAAAGGGGTAATACCGGCGACTTCACTATTAAGTTGGACGGCGAATTTAGGCTCCCGTCGGCTTTAAAAATACCAAAATTCAATTATAATGTTACGGTTATGCCTTACGACAACAAGACCGCGACAATTAACGGGGGCAGGGTAATAAACGGTTTTAAAGAAACCACCGTAAACGGTGTTAAAGCGCTTGTTACACATATTGCCGGTGTCGCCGAAGGAAAAGTTACTTTTGATGAACTTTATGTTAATAAAAAACCGGCCCAAAAAACGGTTTACCCCGAAACGGGCGAAAAATTAACTATTAAAGATTTACCCGAAGGACTTTCGGAAACTTGGGAAATCGGCAACCAAATAATAGTTTTTAATAAGGAAGATGTTGAAAATTTCAAGTCTATTAAAAATGCCGAAATTTCGGTCCTTCATTATTGGGTTGACGAGCATATGCCTATTATTAAATATTCGGAAGAAACCGCTACTGCTGTTTGCACCGTTCCTTCCAGATATCCTTTAAGGGATGATGTTGCAGGCGGATTTGCAAAATACCGGCTTATAAACCTTTTTGAAATGTTAAAAAAGCAAGGTCAATGGTACTTAGATAAAGAAAAGGGCTTGCTTTATTATATTCCGCGTGCAGGGGAAACGGCCGACAATATTTTGGTTGAAATTCCGGTTGCCCGTCAGCTTTTGGATATTGACGGTTCTAATATTACTTTTAAAAATATCACATTTGAAAACGCAAGGTCATATACTCCAGATTTAGGGGAATTTGACAATACAGTCAACGGCGTTAAATCACACTCGGCAACCTACGGTCAAGGTGCACCGGGGCTTGGCGGTGCTGTTAAGCTTAATGCGGTAGAAGGCGTAAAGTTTATCGGTTGCACTTTCAGAAATTCGGGCGGATACGCGCTTGATTTCTTATACGGAAGTAAATATAATCTTGTAGAAAACTGTGAAATATATCAAAACGGTGGCGGTGGTGTCAAGTTTATCGGCTCGGGTTACGGCTCCGATTTGGCAACCCAAACTGCGTTTAACCGCGTAATCGGCAATAAAATTCATAATAATTCACTTAACTTCAAAACCGCTATCGGTGTTTTCGGCACTCACACATACTCAAACTTAATCGCCGATAATGAAATTTCTTATATGGAATATTCGGGTATTTCACTTGGTTGGGTTTGGGGCTACGGCGAAAGCAATTCGGGCAATAATGTTATTGAAAATAACCATATTCACCATTTAGGCTCGGGTGATATGAGCGATATGGGCGGTGTTTACCTTTTGGGCTCACAAGCGGGCACCGTTGTCAGAAACAACAGAATACACGATATTGTAAAGGCAAACTACGGCGGTTGGGGCATTTACCTTGACGAAGGCTCGGCTTATGTTTTGGTCGAGGGCAATGTGGTTTACCGTTGCGCTACTGCACCGTTTGTTATTCACTACGGTCGCGAAAATACTGTAAGATACAACATTTTTGCTTTTGGCGACCTTGCCTGCGCCGGAATTACGCGCGGTGCACATTATACCCAAGCAACCTTTACTAAAAATGTGTTTATTACTGATAATAAGCCGATTTTTGAATGCGGTTATAACTTCCGCTTCGGCAAAGATGAAGTGCATTCAAGCGGTAACTTTTTCTTGGATATCGGCGGTAATAAAATCCGTAACAGTTACATCGAACAACAAGGCGATGATGACAGAATAGCAACATTTGAATACTGGCAATCCACCTTCCATGATAATGATGCGTGCTTTGACGGCGTTATTTTAAAGGATAAGGAAAATGTCGAATTAGATGAAAATTCGCTTTGTTTTAAAATGGGTTTTCCAAAGCCTAAAATCTAAAAAGAAAAGGGCATCTTAAAAAGATGCCCTTTAATTTTGCTTTAATTATTTTTGTGCTTTCTGCTTTGCTTTTTTGCGTTCGGGCGTAAAAACATTAACACCCCAAACACCCAATATAATTATAATGCAAATAAACAGTTGCAAAAGCGAAAATTCTTCTTTTAAAATCAGTACGCCGGCGGCAACCGAAACGACCGTAATCATATTAGCAAACGAAGCGGTTTGAACAACGCTTATAACCGAGGTCGAATAGTTGTAAAGAATGAATGCCAGCACCGAAGATAAAACCGACAAATAAAGCTCGGCAATCACAAATTTAGTGCTTTTAAAAGCCAAACAAACTTCGCTTATATAACTGCCGCGCATAGTTAAAAATCCGGTAATTATAAACCCGACTGCGCCGATAATAAACATTGCATAGGTGCGTTCGGTAGCGGTGAAGCGCTTTGCTTCTTTTTGGCTCAACACATTGAATGCCGCCGAAGAAACAACCGCGCCGATAAGTAATATAATACCTATTATTTTCGATTTTGAATTGTCGCTTGAAAGCAAACTTATAACGGCGATACCGCCAATCGAAACAAAGGTGCAAACAACCTGTAAAAGGGTCGGCTTTTCGCCGAGACAAAAGCAAATTATCATAACCGCTACGGGGACAAGCGAAATAATAATACCCGAAATTGAAGAAGAAACGGTCCGCATGCCGTTGGTTTCAAAAACAAAATACAGAAACGGTTGGGCAAGACCCATAAGCAAAAGACCAAGCTTGGGTTTCCCGCGGTAATCGACCTTGACAACCTTTAAAATTATAAGCAAGCTTAAAGTTATAAACGAAATTACAAACCTTACCGAAAGTATAACATAAGGCTTTGCAACGCTTAGTGCCATTTTTGAAAACATAAAGCTAAGACCGAAAATTGAGTTGGCAAAAAACGCCGCTAAAATGCCAAAAATGTTTTGCTTTTTCAAAATAGCACCCCCAAAGCCAAAAAGATACTAAAATAGTACAATATAAAGCAAAAAAAGTCAATAGAAAGCGTTTAAATTCTGTTTACAAATTAAATTGTTTATGATATAATTTTTGTTTGGAAGGATGATAAAAATGTTAGCAGAAATTCTTGAAATTACCATGATAGTGGCTTTCGGTATATCATGGCCTATGAATGTTATAAAATCATACCGCGCGCGTACCGCGAAGGGCAAAAGTTTACTTTTTTTGCTTTTCATAATTGCGGGTTATATTGCCGGCATTTGTTCTAAATTTTTAAATCCCGCATACATGGCGGATTTTTCGAGCAAATGGTATGTTTTGATTTTCTATTTTCTAAACTTGATTTTGGTTACAGCGGATTTGGTTCTTTATTTCCGCAACAAAAAACTTGACGAGGCGAATAAGTAATGAATATTTTATCTATCGGCAATAGCTTTTCGCAGGACGCGCAAAAGAATTTGTTTAAAATGGCTAAGTCTGCGGGTCTTGATATTACGACAGTCAACCTTTATATCGGCGGTTGCAGCTTAGAGCAGCATTACAGAAATATGCTAAGTGGCGAAAAGCTGTATGATTTAGAGTTTAACGGTGCTTCAACCGGTTTTAAAACCTCTATTGAAGAAGCTTTGCTTTCGAGAAAATGGGATGTCGTAACACTTCAACAAGCAAGTCATTATTCGTTTGATTACAGTACTTATACGCCATATATTGAAGAATTGGCAAGCTTTGTAAGAACCGTTCAACCACAGGCAAAAATTGTTATTCATGAGACTTGGGGTTACGAAGACGGCAGCGAACGCCTTAAAAATGTAGCAGGGTATAAAACCCATAAAGCTATGTATAAGGATATTGCCGCCACTTATAAAAAAGCCAAAAAGGCTATTAAGGCGGATGCAGTTATTCCTGCCGGAAAAATGTTTTCGGCACTTGTCGAAAAGGGTGTTAAAATACATAGGGACACTTTCCACGCTTCGCTAAGCGTCGGACGATATGCTTTATCTATGCTGTGGCTTAAAACGCTTTGCAACATTGATATAACCGAGATAAAGTACAACGAAACCGAAGAAAAGCTGACTTCAAATGAAGTGGCGCTTGTAAAAGAAGTTATAAATAATCTTTAAGGAGAATTTTTTATGAAAACAGTAACCGTTTTACTTTTAGGTGCCGGCAACCGCGGTAATGCTTACGGCAATTATGCTATCGAGCATAAGGAAGAAATTAAGTTTGTTGCCGTTGCCGAGCCTGATGCAAAGCGCAGAAAGCTTTTTGCCGACAAACACGGAATTAGTGAAGATATGTGCTTTGAAAATTGGGAAGAAGCGTTGAAAAAAGGCAAAATTGCCGATGCGCTTTTTGTATGCACTCAGGATAACGACCACTTTAATCCTGCTATTAAGGGCATGGAATTGGGCTATGACCTAATGCTTGAAAAGCCTATTGCCTGTACCGCAGAAGAGTGTGATAAAATTTATAAAAAGTCGTTAGAGCTTAATAAAAAAATCTCTGTTTGCCATGTTCTTCGCCACACCGAATTCTATTCGGCTGTTAAGGAAATAATCGACAGCGGAGTTTTAGGTGATATGACTTCAATCATAATGCGCGAAAATGTCGGTAATATTCATTATTCTCATTCTTTTGCCCGCGGTAACTGGAGAAGAGCTGAAGACTCTAACCCGATGATTTTGGCAAAATGTTGCCACGACTTAGACCTTATGCTTTGGTTTGCCGGTAAGGAATGTAAAAAGGTTTCTTCTTTCGGCTCACAAATGCATTTTAATGCTGAAAATGCTCCTGCCGGTGCACCGCTTAGATGTCTTGACGGTTGCCCCCACAGAAGCGAATGTTGCTATTATGCCCCAAATATTTATGTTCCGGGCGGTCACTTTACAAGCATCATGACTACCGAAACGACAAAGGAAGGCATTTTAAAAGATTTGGAAACTTCCCCCTATGGCAGATGCGTTTATAAATGCGACAACACCGTTGTTGACCACCAAGTTGTCAATGTTGAATTTGACGGGGGACTGACCGGTACACTTATTATGTCGGCATTTACGCCCTTTACCGACCGCGAAATTTATATTTTGGGTACTAAGGCTGAGCTTAGGGGCAGATTTGATAAAAAGGGTACTATTCAAGGTCTTTCGGTTAAGGACTTTTTAACCGGCAAAGAAACCAAGTACACCTTTACCCGTGGCAATGACGACCACGGCGGCGGCGACACCGGACATATGCGCGATTTTGTAAAGCTTATGACCGATGAAAACTTTGTAAACGCTACCGATATAAGCGTTTCTATTAAGAGCCATATTTTAGGCTATGCTGCCGAAGAATCACGCAACAACAATAAGGTTGTTGATTTTAAGGAATTTGTTAAATCTCTTTAATCCGAAACAAAAAAGCGATGCAACGAAAAGTTGCATCGCTTTTATTTATATCATTTTGTAAGAATATCTACCGCTTTTTTGCTTTCTTTATAAATTTTTTCAATATTTTTTTTGCCCTCTAATACCGTGCCCTTGACTTTTCGGCACGAAACTAACAAATTGTCCGAAAAAACAAGGTCGCCTTGCTTCGCTTTCTTAAAGGTTTCGCCTATTGGAAGCGGTTCGCCTTCAAGCATGCCTTTTGTCGCAGTAGCCGAATTAAATTCTTCTATCGTCTCGGCATCGTTAATAATAACCAACTTGTCGCTGTCGGTAAGGGTTGCTTGCAAACGGTTGATAATCGTGCTGTTATATTGATAATTGTTGCTTTTAGAGTCAATAGAGCAGTTAATGACAGAAACATTAACTTCGCCGTCGCCGTTAATGTCATTACAATTTTCTTCAAGATATTCTTTAATGGCATTTGCAGTTTGCTCGTTAACAAGAGTGTGGGTATAAATAATAACCCCAAAGTCGGCTTTCTTTTTGCCGGTAATTTGAAAAACGAAACTTATTGCAACGATAACCGCCACCGCGGCTGCTAAAATGTGCCATTTGTTGTAATAAATTTTATTTAAAAACGCCTGCTTTTTAGTTAGCGGTTCTGACTCTTCTTTTAACGGTTTAACATTACTTTGTTGCATTTTTTTAAGCTCTAAAAGTTCTTTTCGGCTTTTTCGCTGCTCTTCTAAAATATCGTTGGTCTTCTTTTCCGACAAAAATATTCACCTTCTTCTAAGTTAAGTTAATTGTAACAAAAATTATATAACATTTCAAGCGTAAAATATAAATAAAAAAGTTGTTATTATATACAATAGTATGATATAATAATATAGTAATTATAAAGTAAAGTAGGGCTTTTTATGAATGTTAAAAATATCGGCGACGGTGTTTCTGGTGTTTTTGTTGAAAACAATCGCTTTAATACAACTTTAATTTCTTTTAATTTTTATTTGCCTTTAAAAAAGGAAACGGTGGCGGAGAATGCACTTTTACCGTTTGTACTGACTACCTGCGGTAAAGAATATCCTTCCTTTTCGCGCTTAAACTATAAACTTGCAAGTCTTTACGGCGCAAGTCTTGAGGCTACCGCCGAAAAATTAGGCGATCTTCAGCTTTTAAGAATGGCTGTTTCCACAATAAATGACGAATACACCTTAGACGGTGAAAATGTTGTTTTAGAAGCGACCAAAATGTTAAACAGCCTTCTGTTTAACCCCAAAGCCGAAAACGGTGAGTTTTGCGAAGCCGATGTTGAACGCGAAAAGCGAAAAGCTATCGAACATATAAGGGGCGAGCTTAACGAAAAACGCCTTTATGCTAAACAGCGTCTTATTGAAGAAATGTATAAGGGTACTCCTTACGGCTTGCCAAAATGCGGGACAGAGGCCGATGTCAATGCAATTACAGGCAAAAGCCTTTTTGATGCTTGGCAGAATATGTTAAAATCCGCCTATATCCGCGTTCAGGTGGTCGGCAAAAGTATTCCGAACGGTTTGTTCGAAAATTTGAGCGAGGCTTTTTCTAAAATCGAACGCCAAAATATTACCGATATCTATAAAGTTACGGGCACCGAAAAGGCGAGCGAAGTTAAAACGGTTACCGAAAAAATGGATATTGCACAGGGCAAGCTTGTTATGGGCTTTTCCTGCGACTTGTTCGGCGACTACGCCAAAACTTTACCATTAATGGTTACTACCGATATTTTCGGTGGCGGACCGTATTCGCGCTTGTTCTCAAATGTTCGCGAAAAGTTAAGCCTTTGCTATTATTGCTCTGCTTCGGGCGTTCGCAGTAAAGGTCTTTTAACGGTGGAAAGCGGTGTTGAAAGCAAAAATGCCGAAGCGGCACAAAAAGAAATTCTAAATCAGTTGGAAATTGTAAAAAGGGGAGAGTTCGGCGATTTTGAATACAATTCTTCCATTAAAAGCATTTGCGACAGCTTAAATTCTTATTATGACAGTCAAATTTCCATTGATCTTTGGTATGCATTAAGGGCACTCGGTAAAGAGCTGTTATCGCCTGAAGATGTTGCCGAAAGAATAGCAAAAGTAACAAAAGAAGACATTATGGAAACGGCAAAAGGCATTAACCTTAATACCGTTTATAAACTTTTACCTAAGGAGTAACTTTTTATGCAAAGACAAATTTTTAAAAATAGTTTCGGCGAAAGTTACACTTTAGCCACCCTTGATAACGGACTTAAAATTTATTTAATGCCAAAAAAGGAATTTAACACAGCCTACGCGGTTTACGGCACAAAGTACGGCTCCATTGACACCTCTTTTACGGTAAACGGCGAAACCTTAAAGGTGCCCGAGGGCATAGCGCATTATTTAGAACATAAATTGTTTGAAAGTGAAGACGGTGACGCTTTTACCCGCTACGCCGAAACAGGCGGATATGCTAACGCCTTCACCTCATTCGACAGAACTTGCTATTTGTTTTCCTGCACCGATAGATTTTACGATAATTTAGATATTTTGCTTGACTTCGTGCAGTCGCCTTATTTTACCGCCGAGACGGTACAAAAGGAGCAAGGCATTATCGGTCAGGAAATCAGAATGTATGACGACAGTGCAAACTGGTGCGTGCTCTTTAATATGCTCGGTGCTATGTATCATAACCACCCTGTTAAAATTGACATTGCGGGTACGACTGATTCCATTGCAAAAATAAATGCCGACTTGCTTTATAAATGCTATAACACCTTTTATCACCCCTCTAATATGTTCGTTTGCATTGCGGGGAATTTTGAACCGGAAGAAACCTTAAACAGAATTGAAAAGGCAATAAAGCCAAACAGCCCCATTGAATTTAAACGCGAAACCGTATTTGAACCCGAAACAATCGTTAAACCGTATGTAGAAAAGCATCTCGCGGTAGCTCTGCCTGTTTTTTGCTTAGGCTTTAAAGAAAATGCCGAAAAGCAGGCGGATGTCAAGCAAAAAATCGTTACGGCCATTACGCTTGATTATCTTTCGGGCGAAGCATCACCCTTATATGCCAAACTAATAAACAACGGCTTAATTAACGATGAATTTTCATCCGAATACTTTACGGGCTTTGGCTATACTTCGACCATTTTCGAGGGCGAGTCTAATAACCCGAAAGCCGTAAAGGAAAACATTTTAAACGAAATTAAATCGGTTATTGAAAAAGGTATTGATAACGATTATTTGGGCGCGGTAAAGAAAAGCGCTTACGGCGAAGCGGTTCGCCGTTTCAACTCGGTCGAAGGACTTTGTATGCAGCTGACCGAATGTGCCATGACCGACTGCACCTTGTTTGATGAACTTGATGCTATTAAATCGGTTACCGCCGGCGACATTATTGAAAAGTTAAAACTTTTAAGGGAAGAAAACGCCATTCTTTCGGTTATTCTTCCTAAGGAGTAAGAATATGAATATTTACCATGTTACTTTATTCGGTATAAAGTTAACCTTAAAACCTATTGCGTTTACTCTTAGTATCGGTAATTTCAGTTGGGATGTTTACTGGTACGGCATTATAATTGCTATCGGCTTTTTAGGTGCGGTTTTATACGCTTACTTAAATGCGAAAAGGTTTAATGTTAATTCCGATAAAATGTTAGATGTAATTTTAGTTACTACTCCGCTTGCAATTCTTTGCGCCCGTGCGTATTATTGCATATTTGACGGCGAAGGATTAACAAGCTTTTCGGAATTTTTCGGTATAGGCACTCATTCCGGCTTTGCGGGGCTTGCCATCTACGGCGGTGTCATAGGTGCGCTGGTCGTGGGCGGAATTATGTGCTACATAAAAAAGATAAAAGTGCTTGATATGTTTGACCTTGCCGTTATCGGCTTTTTGATAGGACAAGGTGTCGGGCGTTGGGGCAACTTCATAAACCAAGAAGCTTTTGGCTCGCTTACGGGCAGTTCTTTCTTCGGTATGCAAAGCGAAAACACCGTTAAGGTTGTCGGGGAAGGGTTAGTTCACCCTTGCTTTTTGTATGAATCGGTTTGGTGTATAATCGGATTTTTCCTTTTGAACTATCTTTCCAAAAAACGCAGATTCAGCGGTGAAATACTTTTAATGTACTGCGTTTGGTACGGATTCGGCAGAACCTTTATTGAAATTTTAAGGACCGATAGCTTAATGTTGGGCGGAATAAAAGTTTCCTGCCTTTTATCGGCGGTGATTTGTGTTTTAAGCGCCGTCACACTTTTTGTTTTAAGAAATAAGATACCGGCAAAAAGACAAACATCATCGGGGGACCAAAAAAATGTATAATATTATTGACGGTAAAAAGATTTCCGCCACCGTAAAAAAGAGGGTTGCCGACGAAACGTCCCTTTTAAAAGAAAAGGGCTTTAAGGTTTGTTTGGCTGTTATTATTGTCGGCCAAGACCCTGCTTCTAAAATTTATGTTGCCAACAAGAAAAAAGCCTGCGAAGAAATTGGCTTTGTGTCGCAGGAATATGTCTTGCCCGAAAACACAACCGAGCAAGAGCTTTTAAATTTGATAGACGGGCTTAATAACGAAAAAACCGTTAACGGAATTCTTTGTCAGTTACCGCTTCCGAAACACATTAACGAAAAGAATGTTATTAACGCGATATCTCCCGAAAAGGATGTTGACGCCTTTCACCCGCAAAATGTCGGCAGAATAATGATAGGCGACTTTGACCTTTTGCCCTGTACCCCTGCGGGTATTATGGAAATGCTCAAATATGAAAATATCGAGGTTGAGGGCAAGTCGTGTGTTGTAATCGGCAGGTCTAATATTGTAGGCAAACCGATGGCAATGTTAATGCTCCACCGTAATGCAACCGTTACTATTTGCCATTCACGCACTGAAAATCTAAAAGAGATTTGCGCTAATGCCGATATTTTGGTAAGCGCCGTCGGCAAAGCAAACTTCGTTACCGCAGATATGGTAAAAGAAGGCGCTGTTGTAATTGATGTCGGTATGAATAGAATTGAGGGCAAGCTTTGCGGTGATGTTGACTTTGATTCGGTAGCAGACAAAACCTCTTACATAACCCCCGTCCCTGGCGGTGTCGGACCAATGACGATTGCGACGCTTATGCAGAATACATTAACCGCCGCAAAGCGCCAAAACAACATTAAGGACTGATATTTATGCTAAAACGTGTAATCTTGCTAACCGTAATAATAGCCCTTGTTTTTACACTTACGGCTTCGGCTTTAAGCGGTGGCGTCAGCATAGAACTCGGCAAGGATTTTGTTACGACATCAAATCAAAACAACCTTAAAAAAATTGCCGGAATTTTAAATATGGGCGAGGAAGAATTAACCGAATACCTTTCTAATAACGGCATTGCTTTTTTGGGTGTTAATGAAGATAATACAAAACAGGTAAAAATCGTTTGCACTAAAAGCAGTTTTTCCGAAGGTGTCGGCAATCTTTCGGGCTTGACTGATGGGGAGATTGAAAAAATCGCGCCCAGTGTTATCGGCAATCAAACCGATAAATTTACTCTTGTAAGTAAGGGCTCGCAGCGCCTTATTAAAATAAATTATTCCGATAAAGACAGCGGCGGAAAGTACAGTATTACAAGTTACATCACCGTAGCTGACGGAACAAACTATATTTTAAGCTTTTATACCGCAAAGGGTATAAACAAAGGCTATATTGAAAAAGCCTTTAAAACCTATACCTGTTCAAGCTTTGCCGGTGCAAAATCGAGTGCCGGTGCAGGTCTCATTTTAGGTGTAGCTGTTGTGCTTGCCATAATTGCCGCCTATATTATATATACTTTATTAAGAGACCTAAAAACTATAATTGACAGTAAAAAGGTTAAAAACTTGTAATGATGCAAAAGTTATGTTAAAATAAATTGTTAAAATTGATTAGGATGGATTTTTAAAATGTGCAATGCAGAAGAAAATTTAAGCAAAAAACGGGTACTCAGTTGTATTCAGCCAAGCGGTATGTTAACCCTTGGCAACTATTTGGGTGCGCTTAAAAATTGGGTTAATATGCAAGATGAGTTTGACTGCACCTATGCGGTGGCAGACCTTCACGCCATTACCGTAAGGCAGGAACCCGCTAAGCTTCGTTCCCAAATTTACAATACATATGCAATTTTGTTGGCGTTGGGACTTGACCCCGAAAAGAACACTCTTTTTATTCAGTCCCATGTGCCCGAACACGCACAACTTTCGTGGCTCCTTTCTTGCTATACACAATTTGGCGAAATGAACCGCATGACACAGTTTAAGGATAAGTCCGCCCGCCACGCCGACAACATTAACGTCGGTTTGTTTTCCTACCCTACACTAATGGCGGCAGACATTTTGCTTTATAAACCCGATTTTGTGCCGGTTGGCGCCGACCAAAAGCAGCATCTTGAAATTGCAAGGGATATTGCTATCCGTTTTAACCATATTTACGGCGATGTTTTTACAGTACCCGAAGCATATATTCCAAAGACCGGCGCTCGCGTAATGTCGCTTCAAGACCCGTCTAAAAAGATGTCTAAGTCGGACGATAATATTAACTCTTGGGTTGCTATTTTAGACTCTAAGGATGATATTATACGCAAGTTTAAACGCGCCGTTACCGATTCTGATGCCTGCGTTCGTTTTGCCGAAGAAAAGCCGGGCGTTTCTAACCTTATTACTATTTATTCCGCCGTTACGGGCAAAACTGTTTCGGAGGTTGAAAAAGAGTTTGAAGGCAAAGGCTACGGCGACTTTAAGTTGGCTGTTGGCGAAGCGGTTGCCGATGAATTAGCACCGGTTAAGGCCGAATTTGACCGCATTATTTCGGATAAGGCCGAGCTTGAAAGACTTTATCACGAAGGTGCCGATAAGGCCGAGCGCGTTGCCAGAAAAACCTATTTTAAAGCAATGAAAAAGGTTGGCTTCCTACTATGAGCTTCCCACTTGTAGGTAATGAAAGACTCAAAAACAGCGTTTTAAGTACAATAACCGCGGGGCGAATACCGCACGCAATTTTAATTGAGGGCGAAGCGGGACTCGGCAAGCATACTTTGGCTTCCTTTATAAGCAAAGCCGCCGTGTGTGAAAATGATGAAAAACCTTGTGGTGAATGTAAGGCTTGCCATATGGCCGACACCAATTCGCACCCCGATATTTCGGTTATAGCCCCACTTGATGGCAAAAAAAATATTGCCGTTTCTCAAATAAGGGAGCTTAGGGCAGACGCTTTCATTAAGCCGCACATGGCAGAGCATAAGGTTTATATTATTGATGATGCCGACACCATGAACGAGCAATCGCAAAACGCACTTTTAAAAATATTGGAGGAACCCCCGCAAGGCGTTATATTCATTTTAATTTGCAAGAATAAATCCGCTTTGTTGGATACCGTAATTTCGCGTTCTATTTCTTTTTCACCCGACCTGCCCGAAATTGGCGTTGCGGCTGATTATCTTGCCAAAACAGGTGTTGCCGATATAACTACTGCTTATGAAGCTTTAGAAAAAACGGACGGGAATATCGGGCGCGCATTAAGCCTTTTGAATAACGAAACGGGCGATACGGCATATTTGCTGGCGGAAGAATTTTTAAAATATGCGCTTTCGGGTGACAAATGGCAAATGCTTACCCTAACCGCTAAAATCGAAAACGACAGAATTTTGGCAGAGCAGTTTTTTAAACAGTTAAAAATTGCCGTTGCAAATACTTTAAAAAAGAATTATAACCGCTATAACGCGGCTCAAATAAGCGCTTTTTATGATGCGCTTTCGGGCTTTGAAGAAAGCCTTAAAACCAATATCAATCTACCGCTTTTGTTTTCGGCACTTGTCACTAAATCGGTAGAGCTTATATAGATTAGGAGATTTTATGAAAGAAGTAATATCCGTAAAATTCAACAATAAGGGCAGAAGCTATTTCTTTGACCCTGCTGACCTAAAATTTGTCGAAGGCGACAAGGTTGTTGTCGAAACCGTAAGCGGTATTGAATTCGCCATTGTAAGCGAAGGCAACCATTCTGTTGAGGATGAAACTATTGTAAAGCCCTTAAAAAAGGTTTTGCGCGCCGCTAATAAAAAGGACCTTAAAAAAGTCAGCGAGAATAAAGAAAACGAAAAGAAAGCTTTTGGCATTTGCGAAGAATTGGTAGAAAAACATAAGCTGGATATGAAGCTTGTTGATGTTGAGTATTCCTTTGACGGCACTAAAATAGTCTTTTGCTTTACTTCGGACGGCAGGGTTGATTTCAGGGAGCTTGTAAAAGATTTGGCGTCTAAACTCCACGCGAGAATTGAGCTTAGGCAAATCGGCGTAAGGGACGAAGCAAGAATGTTGGGAGGTTTAGGCATTTGCGGTCAGCCATATTGCTGTAAACGCTTTTTGAACGATTTTGAGCCCGTTTCCATTAAAATGGCTAAGGAACAGGGTCTTTCACTTAACCCGACCAAAATTTCAGGCAGCTGCGGAAGACTTATGTGCTGCTTAAAATATGAGCAAAATTCATATGACTATCTCAATTCCATTACGCCTAATGTCGGCGCTACGGTCGAAACAAAGGACGGCGTTGCTACTGTAATTGATTCAAACCCGATTACCGGTAACTTAATTGTAAAGCTTAACGACAGCGAATATATTCCCTTTAAAACGAACAGGGATGAAGTCAAGCTTATTTCAAGGCATAAGAAAAAACAAAGCGCGGAAAAGAAAGATAAATAAACTTTTTTCTTGCATTTTGTAAAAACTATGTTACAATATAATAAAGAAGAGTTACGGAGGTGTGTTAAATGGCTTATGTAATTTCCGATGAATGCATCAGTTGCGGTGCTTGCGCAGCAGGTTGTCCTTGCGAAGCAATTTCCGAAGGTGCAGAACATTATGTAATTGATGCTGATAAGTGCTGTGATTGCGGTGCTTGCGCAGCAGGTTGTCCTGTTGAGGCAATTAAAGAAGGCTAATGCCGAATATTGAAAAATTAAAAAATCCGTTTTGGTTTTTACCAAAACGGATTTTTTGTTTTTATTATTTAATTAAACGAAAATCGGGAACCAATTGTTTTCGGAAATTTTAATCTTCAACTTCATAAGGTCAATAACGTTAATAACACCGTTGTTGTCTATATCCATGAATGCAACGTCTGTTGTGTCACAAGTACCGGTTGCAATGTATTTCTTAATGCGGACTAAGTTAGCGGTGCCACATGCTTCCGCAATGTTGTAAGGCTTTGTAAAGGAAGTCATGTTTGTTACTTTACCGGTTTTGTCATCGTAATCACATACGCGGTTGGTTTCGATTATTACCTTGCTGTCACCGTCATATTTGCAACCTGTAACTTCGGTAGCGTAGGAAAGTGATTCAATCGCAAGTGTGCCGACCGTATTGCTGAAAGTGTCATAATATTTAATTCCGGTCGGAACAGAGAAGCAAACATAACTGCCGTATGTGAATATGTTGCCTTGATAACCCATGAATAAAGCGCCGGTTTCTTGCTTTGATTTGTTGTAAACCTTCCATTGATAACCGCTTAAATCTGCGACAGCAGTATTTGTTTTTAAGTCGCGGTTATATTTCATGAGTTTATCGTTCTTAACGGTGTACCAGTTGTTGCCGCAAGCCGTAATTAAGGTTTCGGCATTGTTCCATAAATAACCGCTTTCATATGTTTTGTCGTTGCAGACAATTTTGTTACCGGTAGAAAGGTTATACATATCATTTTCTAAAATGTACGGATTGCTGTGAATGCCGTAAACATCAGTTTCATCCACCATACTATCGCTAAACAAGAAATACCTGTAGTTTGGCGTAGTCATAATGTCAAGTACAGGGTCTGCGAATGTAGTATCAACATTATACCATTTGCTGCCAAGCTTAATAACGTTCCAAGTGTGGTTGCGTTCGGGATGCTTATCGTCTGTGTGGAAAGCGGCAACGCAAGGAATGTTTAACCTATCCATCATATCCATATACATAAGTGTATATGCTTGGCAAACGCCTGTGCCGGTCCTTATCATGTTGTAAGGGTCGCGGATATCAAGTGTTTCATCATAAACGAAATTTTCAACAATATAGGTGTAAGCCCAAAGTGCTTTTTCAACATTTGAATAGTCGGTGGGTATTTTTGCCAAGACTTTTTTCATCAATGAATTGTAATCGGCAATAGCTGTCTTATAAGCGGCGGTGTTGACTGGGAAGGTAATTTTATTTACTATTTGACTGCCGGTAGAACCTGTCACATCATAATTGTATGAAGGTGTGATGTACTGTGAATACAAAACATCGGGATAAGAAATGAGTATGAAAGCATAGCAAGTAGTTATAAATGCATTGATTTCATCTTCATTAGCTTTTGAATATGGAATGCCGAACGAAGAAACATTTGCTTCACCGTTGGTGATAAATGCCGAGTGCAAAGTATCACAAAACGCTGCCATATTAACATCTTTACCGCAAACCTTATCGGTTTTGACATCGAACATGCTTGAAGGTGCGGCATTAAACACAGGTGCTTTAACTTCGCCGTTTACAACAGTATTAACGGGTGCGACAGCAAGTGAAGACACGCCAAGGCTTGATACCAAAGCTATGGCAAGAATAACGCTTAAAAGTTTTTTCATACTTTTTCTCTCCTAAAAATTTTATTTTTCAAAATGAATATTATAACTGCTAAAAGTAAAAGAACTCCCAACAGAATAAGAAATGCTGTTATAAAATTGTTTTTTTGTTTCTTTTGGTTTTCGTGTTTTTCGCTTTTAATAAGCTTTTCGGCAGAGCCCTTTTCAGTATTCGAACTTTCCGTATCTTTGCTGACAAAATTGCTTTCTGATTTTATATTACTGCTTGTACTGCCACTTACAAAGCTTTCCGGCGAACTGTTCCGGCTTGCGCTGACAGTAACGCCACCCGAAACAATTTCAGGTGTAAGGTTATTTAAGTCCCAATCACAAATATCACCGGATTTTAGGTGAATGGTAACAGGGTGAAGACCGTCACCGGCGTCTTTGCTAACTTTAAATTTCAGAGTAATAAGCTTACCGTTTTCAGTAAGATTGCCGTTTTCAACATTAACAAGCCGAATAATACCGCTTGAAGGGTGGTCCTTGACTGTATAGTCGCTTAAAATACCCTTTTCAAAACTTTTATAGGTTAAGGCTTCTTTGTCGTAACCGATGGAAAGAGTCATAGCGGCAAAGCCGGTGTTATTTGAAATTGATATTGAAACATCAACTTCGTCACCTTTGCCTGCGGTAACGCTGTCAACAGTAAGGGTTGGCGACGCGGCGAAAGCCGTAATACCAAAGCAAAGCAAAATAACAATGCTCAGTAATAAAGCGGCCGTTTTTTTAAAATGCATAAAGCACCGCCTATATTATTTATTTTATATATAATAATATATCATTTTTTACATTAAAAATCAAGTCGAAAGTGCCAACTGACAAAAAGCGGCAGAAAAACAAATTTCTACCGCTTTTTTTGGCTGTTTTTTTACTGCTCTTTGTATTCCTCTATGATTTTTTGTGATAACTGAGCAGGAACTTCTTCGTATCTTGCAAACTCGGTATTAAAGGTTGCGTTTCCTTGTGTTATTGAACGAAGAGATGTGGAAAAATCACTTAGCTCGGCTTCGGGGGCTTCACTTACAATTTCCTGCATTTTGTCGCCCGTCGGGTTCATACCGACTATTCTGCCGCGGCGCTTGTTAATATCACCGATAACATCGCCAAGCATTTCGTCGGGGGCTACTACCGTAAGGGTTACAATAGGCTCTAAAAGTACGGGCGCGGCATTTGGCACACCTTCTTTATAAGCTATTGAAGCAGCGGTTTTAAATGACATTTCCGAAGAGTCAACAGGGTGGTATGAGCCGTCAACCAAGGTCGCCTTGATACCGACTGTCGGGAATCCGGCCAAAACACCTTTTTTAGCCGATTCTTTAAGTCCCTTTTCAACGGCGGGGAAGAAGTTTTTAGGTACGGCACCGCCGAATACTTTTTCTTCGAAAACAAGCTCATCTGAAGAAGTCGGCTCAAATTCAATCCAAACATCACCGAACTGCCCGTGTCCGCCTGATTGCTTTTTGTAACGGCCTTGTACCTTGACCGGCTTTTTAATGGTTTCGCGATAAGCGATTTTCTTGGGCTTTAATACAACTTCAACATTGAACTTTGTCTTTAGTTTTGTAACAATGGTGTCAATGTGTTGCTCGCCCAATGCCGAAAGAATAAATTCGTGTGTTTCGGGGTCGTTATAGGTTTTAACGGTCGGATCTTCCTCACAAATTCTTGCAAAACCGCTTGCAATTTTTTCTTCATCACCCTTGTTTTTCGGGTAAACGGCGGTCATAAGGGTAGGAATCGGGAAATCCAACTTATCAGCACTTGCTTTGCCAGTCTTAGAAAGGGTATCGCCGGTTAAAACATTGCCGAGTTTAGAGGCACAACCGATATCACCGGCGCTGATTTTATCTGCGTTTTCTTGTTTGCCTGCTTTTAAGAACATTATTTTTGAAAGGCGTTCTTCACTGTTTGTTCTGCCGTTTATTAACTTAGTATCAGGCTTAATTTCACCTGAAATTACCTTGAAGTATGAAAGGCGGCCGACAAACGGGTCGGCTATTGTTTTAAATACGAACAAGGCGTCTTCGCCGTCATTCTTGAAGCCCTTTTCGGCAGCGCTCGGCGCAATGGTTTCAATAGCGTCGGCTAAAATTGAAACACCGGCGCCCGATGACTGAATACCCGCAAAGACAGGGAAAATTTCTCCGCTTAAAACACCTTTTTTAAGCCCTTCCAACATTTCCGCTTTTGTAAAGCTTTCGCCCGAGAAATATTTTTCCATAAGCGCGTCGTCGGTGCTGGCAATGGCTTCTAAAAGCATATTGTGCATTTGCTCGCATTCGCTGTCGGCGGTAAAGTTAATTTCTTTTTTGCCTATTCCGTCAAATGCATACGCTTTATAATCAATCAAATCAACAATGCCTTTTAATTCTTCACCGTCGTAAATAGGAACGGATAAAGGACAAATAACGGCACCGTATCTCGCAACAAGTGAAGATACAACACGGTAAAAATGCGCGTGGGTTGAATCTAATTTACCTATAAATATAAAGGTGCTTTTTTTAAGCGCCAATGCCTTGTCAAGCGACTGCTTGGCACCAACGGTAAGGCCGGATTTACCCGAAACCGCAACAACAACACTGTCGGCTGCCATAAGCGCTTCAACACTGCCTGCCGCAAAGTCAAATTGACCGGGGGCATCTATTAAATTCAATTTATAACTGTCGGTATCGACCGCATAAACCGAAGTATATATAGAAGATTTGCGCGCTTTTTCTTGTGGGTCAAAGTCCATTATAACACTGCTGTCGGCAATTTTACCTATTTTTTCTGCTTTGCCGTAATAAAACAGTAAAGCGTCCGCAAGGGTAGTCTTGCCTGAACCGCCGTGCCCCAACAAAGCCACATTTTTAATTTTTTCGCCTGAAAATTCTTTCAAAATAATACACTCCTTCATGCTGTGTTCCGGCAAACTGAAAATTGAGTATTGAAATTTTGCTCAAAATTTATACATTTTTATAGTATTGCCACACCAATATTGTATCATTTATATTTGTTAATTTCAACTAAAAGTTATCATATATAATAATATTGTTTTGTTTATATAAACTAAAAACGGTTTTATTGTACAAAACGGCGAAAGTGTTACAAAATTGATATAATTTGTAACCGTTTTGTATTCGCATTTTATATAATGTTTGTGTATAATAAAGATGTAAAAAACAAACGGGAGGTTAAGCTTATGAAACGCGGTTTTTTAGTTGTCGGCGCTATTGTGGCTGCTTTTGTTATCTGCGTTTGCGCTTTTGTGCCTGCCGGCAGTACTGCCGCCACCGAAACAGCAACCAAAGTAAGCGGTGAAACCGGCGCCTTGGAAGCTCGTTTTACAAATATGCTTAACCGTAATTTTGTTTATGGCGATGCTTTTAACAGCACCCAAGAAGTTGTCAATAATTCTACATTGGCACTTTTGAATAATTGTGATGATGAAGGCTTCATTAACGAGCAAATCGTTAAGACCTTTGTTAGGGATATGTACGGTGTCGAATTTGAAATTGATAATTCTGTCACCAACCTTCCCACAAAGCAAGGCTCGGTTTATGTTGCACCACGCGGTTATACAAGCTTTTCGCATAAAATCCTTTCGGTTAAAACGAATGAGGATGGCAGCTACACCGTCGTTTCTGCTGTTTTGGAAAAAGGGCATGATTGTGAAGAAAGCACAGTTACCGCTACAACACTTTTTGTCAAAAACGAAAATTCTTCTTTCGGTTTTAATATAATCAATTCTGACCTTTCGGCTGATGTAACCACAATGTAATAACTGAAAAATTCTTATAAATCCGCAGTTTTCCGGCTGCGGATTTTTTCATACAAAAATTTCACATTATGGTACTAAATTTTTGCCAAATGCTTGATTATTTATACGATATGTGCTATACTCATATATATAATAATATATGTGTAAATATACTTGTATTAAATTTGAAAGAAGTTGATTTATTGCTGTTACATATATTTTTAATTGTTTTGCAAATCGCATTTTGCGCTTTGGCGGCACTTGGATTGATAGCAGTTTCGGTTAAACCATCTTCAGTTTATAAAAACAAACAAAAAGAAAAAAACAACATGGAAGGGAAACAGGTTGTTTTTGTTGAAAACAATTCGGAAAAAGAAAATCCCGACGGTAAAAGGGGCCATCTTGAACCGGTTGGGGATATTTATTACAAAAAAACTTTTTACGGCAAATATGTAAAACGGCTTTTGGATATTATTGTTTCGTTCGGCGGACTTGTTATCCTGTCGCCCGTGTTTTTGGTTATCACAGTTGCTACATACCTTGATGATCCGGGGCCGATATTTTTCACCCAAAAGCGTGTCGGCGAAAACAAAAGATATTTTAAGTTGCATAAGTTTCGTTCCATGAAAATGTCCACACCGCATGATGTACCTACGCATATGCTCGAAAATCCCGATCAGTACATAACTAAAATCGGCGGATTTTGCCGTAGGCACAGCCTTGATGAACTGCCGCAAATTTGGGATATATTTATCGGCAATATGAGTATTATCGGTCCGAGACCGGCTTTATGGAATCAGGACGTTTTGGTTGCAGAGCGTGATAAGTATTTCGCAAACAATATAAAACCGGGACTTACGGGTTTGGCTCAGATCAACGGCAGGGATGAGTTAAAGATTGAAGAAAAAGCAAAGCTTGACGGTGAATATGTCAGCAACATCAGCTTTTTGACTGATATAAAATGCTTTTTCGGATCGGTGCATGTGTTCAAAGAAGACACAACTGTTGTAGAAGGTAAAACAAGAGATATTGTCAGAGAAAAAGAGACGGTAACAAAGTGATGAAAAAAGTTTTAATAACCGGTGCAGGCAGCTATATCGGAACATCATTTGAAAATTATTTAAAAGAAAATTTTAAAAATGAATACACAGTCGAAACTATTGATATGCTTGACGGCGCGTGGCGCGACAAAAGCTTTTCCGGTTATGATTCGGTTTTTCACGTTGCGGGGATAGCCCATTCGGATAACGGTAAAATTTCAGCCGAAAAGGAAAAACTTTACCGCAGTGTAAATACCGACTTGACAGTGGAAGTTGCCAAAAAGGCAAAGCTTGAAGGCGTTAAACAGTTTATCTTTATGAGCTCTGCCATTGTTTACGGTGATTCGGCAAAAATAGGAAAAGAAAAGCGAATTACCGAAAAAACCCCCGTTTCACCGGCAAATTGTTATGGCGATAGTAAAGTTCAAGCAGAAATAGGGATTTCTGCTTTAAGGGATGATAGCTTTAGGGTTGTTATTCTTCGTCCGCCGATGATATACGGGAAGGGAAGCAAAGGCAATTTTCCGACCTTGGAAAAAATCGCCAAAAAATTGCCGGTTTTCCCGAAGGTTAATAACAGCCGTTCTATGCTTTATATAGGCAATTTGGTTGAGTTTGTAAGACTTATGGTTGAAAATAACGAGGACGGCATATTCTGGCCCCAAAATTCAGAGTACAGCAACACAACCGATGTGGTTGCGGAAATTGCAAAGGCAAACGGGAAAAAGATTATTGTTGTTCGGGGTGTCAGCTGGGCTTTAAAAGCACTGTCCTGTTTCCTGCCGCTTATCAATAAGGCGTTTGGCAGTTTAACATACAGTCAAGACATAAGCCGTTATAAAGACGACTACCAAAAATACACTTTGGTTGAAAGTATAAAAATTACGGAGAGATAATTATGCTGTTCAGCGTTATAACTATTTGCTTTAATAGCGAAAAAGTTATCGGAAAAACAATTGAATCGGTTTTATCGCAAACCTACGATAATATTGAGTATATTATCGTTGACGGGGCTTCTGCGGACAAAACCGTCGAAATAGCAGAAAGCTTTAAAGATGCTTTCTTAAAGCGGGGATACAGTTATAAAATTATCAGCGAAAAAGACAACGGCATTTATGATGCCATGAATAAAGGCATTAAAAACGCCACCGGCGAATTGATTGGTTTAATAAATTCGGGCGATTGGTACGAACCGACTATGGTTGAAACCGCAGTTAATACATACAAAGAAACAAAATTTGATATGTTTTTTGCCGATATCAACCTTGTTAAGGAAAACGGCGCGGTAATACGAAAGCACTCAAAGTATGATAAATTCCCGACAAGTCGGCATTGGAATCACCCCACAACGGTTATTCCGAAGCGTGTTTATGATGAATTGGGCCTTTACAAAAATAAAGGCATACATGATGATTTTGAATATTTGCTCAGAGTCAAGCGTAATAAGAAAAAAATTGTAATAGAAAATAAAGTTTTAGCAAACTTTTTAACAGGCGGTGCCAGCAACGATAAGTCATTTGCAAAATGTAAAAAAAGATGTATTGACAGATATCATTGCTACCGCGATAACGGTTATAGCCGGTTTTATATTGTTGAGTGTATTATGATAGAACTGGCAAAATTTATTATTAGTTAAAGAGGGAAAGAATGTTAAGGTTTAAATCTCACTGGCCGAAATTGTTATTAAAATTATTAAAGATTCCCTACGGAAAAAATCTTGCTCTTTACGGATATCCTTATATTTTAAAATCATCTGATTCAAAAATCAGTATTGGTGAGAATTGCATTATCCGCAGTGATCCGATGTCAAACCTATTGGGTGTTTCGCAACGGACGTATATTATTGCAAAAAACGGCGGGAAAATTGAAATCGGTCATAATGTAGGCATTACGGGTTCGTCAATTTATTCGTGGAGTAATGTTAAAATTGGCGATTACTCAATAATCGGAACCGGCTCAAAAATAATGGATACCGATTTTCATCCGATGGATTCTAATTTGCGCAGGAAATCCGAAAATGATTTTGCAAAGACTCAACCAATAGAAATCGGTGAAAACGTTTTTATTGGTTGCAACAGCATAATTTTAAAGGGAACAAAAATCGGTGATAACTCAGTTGTCGGTGCAGGAAGCGTCGTGCATGGCGAATTTCCTGATAATTGTGTTATTGCCGGCAACCCTGCGAAGATAATAAAACAAAATTAAAAAAGAGGAAAAACAATGCCGGATATAACTGCTTTAATCTTAACTTACAATGAAGAAAAAAATATCGGTTTATGTATTGAGTCATTATCGGGTGTGGCAAACCGCGTATGTGTAGTTGACAGCTATAGTACCGATAATACTGTTTCGGTCGCAAAGGCACACGGTGCAGAGGTATTGCAACATGTTTTTGAAAACTATTCAAAGCAATACAATTGGGGCATTGATAATTTTAATATATCTTCTAAATGGATTTTTAGAATTGATGCTGATGAAAGATTAACAGAGGCTTCTGCTCAAGAAGTGGTAGATTTATGTAACGCTAATGAGAATACTGATATAAACGGAATAATTGTGCGATACATTGTTACGTTTTTGGGCAAAGAATTAAAGCATGGGGGCATATATCCATTTAGAAAACTATTAGTTTATAAAAACGGCAAAGGATATATGGAAAACAGAAATATGGATGAGCACATAGTATTAACAGAAGGAAAAAGCGTTAATATGAAGAACGACTCATTGCATTATGATTTTAAAGACTTAACTACTTGGATAGATAAGCATAACAAGTATTCAAATAGGGAAGCATTAGACTATTTTGAAAGTATTGATAGAGTTGAAGATGTTAGCAAGCTAAATAAACTTGCACATATAAAAAGATTTGTTAAATTTAAAATTTACTATAAATTACCAATGAGCACAAGAGCGCATTTGTATTATATTTACAGGTATTACATTAGACTTGGTTTTCTTGACGGTAAGGAAGGGCAAATGTTTGCTTTCTTACAAGCCTATTGGTATAGATATTTAGTTGATGCAAAAATTTATGAAAAGAAACTAAAGGATAAACAAAATGAGAAGATTAAAGATAGCAATTCTTAATATATTGAGCATTCCGTATAGACTTTTTTTCACAAAAATATCTGTTTCTGCAGGTCTGCAAGATGCAAAGGTCCATAAGAAATCAGCAATTTGCAGCGGTGCCAGATTTTACCGTAGTGAAATCGGCAAATATTCATATATCGGGAACAAAACATTTGTTACCAACACAAAAATAGGTGCATTTACATCCATTGCGGGGGATTGCTATATAGGCGGTACATCCCATCCGTTAGACTGGGTATCCACATCATCGGTATTTCATAAATGGCCAAACATTTTCAATAAAAATTTCAGCAACTTTGAATTTGATATTTTTGTAGATACGACTATTGGTAACGATGTGTGGATAGGTCAAGGCTGCAAGATCAAAGCAGGTGTTACTATCGGAGACGGAGCTGTTATCGGTATGGGCTCGATTGTAACACACGATGTTGAACCTTATGCCATATATGCCGGTAATCCGGCACGCAAGATCAGAGATCGTTTTGACAGCGAAACTGTAAAAGCTATTTCCGAATCAAAATGGTGGGAGCTTGATGATAAGGAAATCGAAAAAATTGCAAAAATGTTTAACAACACAGAAAAATTCAAAGAGTATGTAAATAACAAGTTGGAAGATTGAAATGAAAATATTACTTTTAACATCAGTATTTAAGGATGAAGAATTAAAAAGCAAAGATAAATCTACAAACATTGTAAACAGCTTTGCCGCATCTTTTGTTAAATTAGGCCACGAAGTTATTGTAATTCATAATGCTCATAGATATCCTTTGTTATTACATGTTTTACCTTCAAAAGTAAAACAATTCATTGCTTCTAAAATCGGTTTTGCAATACCTGATATTGAAGCGGTCAGTAAAAAGGAATATGAATTTTCGGGGGCAAAGGTTTACAGACTTCCGATTAACAAGCTAATTCCTCATAGCTCCCCGTCAAAATCTCAAATATCCAAACAAATTAAACTTGTTAACAATGTTTTAGAAGAAAACAATTTTAAGCCGGATGTAATAATCGGCCATTGGCCCAGTCCGCAACTTGAAATTATGAGCGAGATTGTTCCAAAATTTAATTGCAAATCTGCGATTGTTTTACATGGGATGGAGTATCTTAATAATCCCAAATTCCCCATTAAAGAATATTTGACCCATGTGGATAAAGTCGGTTGCAGATCTGTTTCGCAGGCGCACCAAAAGCAGGAACTGTTAAAATTAAGTGAATTGCCGTTTGTATGTTATTCTGGGATACCGGATGAGTATCTTGCCAACTTTAACTTAAATACTGATAAATTTAACAATATAAATAAATGGAAATTTGTTTATGTCGGCAGGTTGGTTGAATACAAACGAATAGATGTCGTTATAAAATCACTTGCAAATTTGAAAAATGTCAATTGGGAGTTTTCTATTGTCGGCGAAGGCGGAGAATTATCAAATCTTCAAAATCTTTGCAAAGAATTAAATGTTTTGGATAAAGTTAAGTTTTTAGGAAGACAACCAAGAGAAAAAGTTATGAATATACTGAATGAATCACATTGCTTTGTTATGGTAAGCAAGGATGAAGTGTTTGGTTTGGTATATTTAGAGGCAATGGCGGCAAGCTGCTTGGCTATTGGCTCTATTGGTGAAGGGATAGACGGAATAATCAATGACGGTGAAAATGGATTTTTAGTCACACCGGCCGATATAGGCGCATTAACAAAATCTTTAAATAATGTTTGCAGTATGGATAAAAACGATATTGTAAAAATTGTAGAAAACGGGTATCAAACAGTTCAAAGGTTTTCTGATACCGAAGCGGCAAAAGATTATCTATCTAAAGTTACTAAATAAAGAGTTTTTTTGGAAAGGAATAGTTATGGCAGGTTTATTAGCAATAATAGTTATGTTTATAAGGCCTATTTTCAGTGCGGTATTAACTGTTACTAAAATACCGGTTTCATCCGGACAACTGGGTATTTTATATACTGTTATAGCTATATTCGTATATGTATATTTTGTTCGTGAGATATTTTTAAAGAACGAAGGAAAACTCAATAAACCAATGGCAATCACGATTTTAGTTTTGTTGGCTGTTATTGGTGCTATGTTAATAACAATTTACCGAAACGGCTCAAACCACGACGCGACAGCGGCATTAAAATCGTTTGGGTCAACCACGGTTTGCGCGTCGTTATTAGGTATAAAATTGGCAACTGACAAGGAAGAAAAATTAACAAGCTTTTGCAAATGGATACCGGTATTGGTTTTAATGATAACACTAATAACCGCAACATCAACCTTTGGCGGTGAAACCACCGGCAACGGCCTTACAATGGATACAAATAGTATAAACTACCAAACAGCATCATATTATGCGGCTTACGCGCTCGGCTTAAATTTGTTTTATCTTGATTGTTACGATTCTATCAAAACATTTGATTGGCTTAAAAACATAAAATGGTTATTTAATGTTTTGCCGTTTTTCCAAATAATTATGTGCATTTATGCCGGCGGACGCGGTGGCTTTGTTTTGATGCTTGCCGTCTTAATTATGTACTATATATTAAAGCAGAAAAAAGGCATAACCGGTGATAAATTCTTTTCGGGTATAATTGTTTTTGCTGTCGGTTTATTTGTCGCTTATGTGGTTTTAAAAACCGGAAAATCTGCGGGCATTAACAGAATACTCGGATTCTTAGGCAGTCCAAATGATGACGGAAGAAGAGAAATTGCCGAAGAGGCAATTACGGTCTTTAAGACAAAAGTCGTTACAGGCTACGGAATTAACAGCATCTGGTATAAGCTCGGATATTATTCTCATAACATTTTTACCGACTTGCTTGTTGAAACCGGAGTTGTCGGCACAGGTGTTGTCGGCATAATCTTAATAAAGACAGGTTTTGCTTTGATAAGGTTAGTTAAGAAGGATAAAAATAACTATATAATCATAAACTTATTTTTATTCGGTTTTATGATGTCGCTATTCAGCGGTTATTATTTATCACAGCCCTTTATTTGGTTTGCAATAGCCTATGCATTAGCTTCAAAGAAAGAAAAGCGTGCGAATAACAATTACTATTATCCGCAAAGCGCTTATTATAAATGGTGAAAAAATGAAGTACATATACCCTAAATTCACAAATAAAGAATTGCCTTTTGTAAGATTTGGCGGTGCCGGTCTCGGCAATTTGCTTTTTACATATGCCCGTGCTTTAATATTGGCAAATGAAACCGGCGCAAAACTTGTAAATCCCACATGGCCGTGTCTTAAAATCGGCCCTGTTTTAAGAAGAGAAAAAGACAAACGCTTTTATTTCGATTTATTTAAAAACGGGAACGGAAGCATTGGCGGATTAAAGAAAACCCGTCTTCTTTTGTTCTCTGAAAAGACAAAAGTAAATAGTATTAGTGATGTTAAATCTGCGCCCGACGGGTCTTTGCTGATTTATGATGAATTTAAAATGAATTTTGATGGCTTGCTCCCTTATAGAAATTTAATTTTAAGCGATATAATCGGTAACCTTAAAAAGAAAAACCGTAAACCGTTAGAAGAAGATTTTACTAACTCGGTAAATGTTCATGTTCGGTGCGGTGATTTTTTGGCGCCAAACAGTGAAAACTTAAAAAACGGCGTTAATAATACAAGAATACCGATTTCATGGTATGTCGGAATTATAAAACAAATTCAAAATTCGGTTAATAAGGATATAAAGTTTAATATTTTTTCAGACGGTACCGATGAAGAGTTAAAAGATATATTGGCACTGCCAAATACAAAACGCGTTTTTTACGGCACCAGCATTGCCGATATTATTGCTCTTTCAAGGGCAAAGCTTATAATTGCTTCCGGCTCTTCTTTTTCAATGTGGGCAAGGTTTTTGGGTAACTGCAACAGCATATCATACCTTAACCAAAGGAAAGATTTTGTCGGCGACAAAACCGTTTTTGAAATTGAAACCGATAACTTAATTGATGAATGTGAAATTAAAAAAATAAAAGAACTGTTTTGCTAATAGTATATAGATTTTAGGAGCCCGTATGGACAATAAGTATTTATTATCAATCGTTACCGTTTGCTATAATGCGGCAAAAACAATTTCATCTACAATAGAATCCGTTTTGTCGCAGGATGTTAACAATGTTGAGTATTTAATTCTTGACGGCAAATCTAACGATAACACTTTATCTATTGTGAACGGTTATGCCGCACAGTTTAAACAAAAGGGTATAGATATTAACATTGTTTCAGAAGAAGACAGCGGAATATATGATGCAATGAATAAAGCGGCAAAGATAGCCAAAGGCAAATATGTCCTTTATCTAAATGCTGACGATAAACTTTGCAATGAAAATGTGCTTTCAAAAGTTATAGAAGAAATAGAAAGCGAAGAATGCGATGTTTATTATGGCGATATGATAAGCTTTAGCCGCGGACTTTATAGATACGCCAAAGCGAAAAATGTTGAATATTTTAAAACATCAATGCCGTTTTGTCATCAATGTGTTTTTACAAGAAGAACCATACTTTGTAAGCACCCGTACGATTTAAACTTTAAATTATTTGCCGACCACGATTTTTATTTGTGGTGTTTTTTAAACGGTAAAAAATTCAAACAAATGAATTTCCCAATATCAATTTATTATTCAGGTGGTTTTTCTGCAAAAGCGGGATTTTTAAAACAAAAAACCGAACATTACGGAATACATTTAAAAAACGGTTTAATATCCGAAGAAAAGTATAATGAAGTTTTAAAGGCTATAAAGAAAAAAGCCTTTTACCACGATTTAATTAACTTTGTCAGAAAAAATATACCTGTGTTTGTTGTGAAATGTTTCGGAAAGAAGTATTTAAAGCAAAACGGATATTCTTTTGATGTACAAACCGCCATTAAAAACGGAAAAAACAAGTAGGAGAACAATATGATATACTTTGGTTTGTTTGGAGGATTGGGTAATCAGTTCTTTCAATACGCTTTTGCAAAAAAAGCATATAACGCCACATCGGATTCGGTAATGTTGTTAACTGAATATTTTTATAGGTTTGATGCTATAAGAGAGCCATCAATAAAAAAATTCAACATTAGTATTGATTATCAGGAAAAAAAGGATTTTAATTATTTAGACAACCGTAAATTTTTAAAACTAAGGATTAAGACATTTAAAAAGGTTACTTCTTTTTTTGAAAATTTAGGATTAAATAAGTTGACTCAAAAAGCAATGACATCTTTTCAAAAAAGGCTTTATAAAAAAGGTATGTTTATTGAACTGGATATTAAAAATCCAATGTTTCCAAGTGTTTATCCCAAAAAAGACAAATACTTAGAAGGTATGTGGCATAATCCCGCATATTTTGACGATATAAAAGACGAATTGGTTAAGGAATTTGTTTTAAAAGACACTTCGGTACTGCCAGAAAATCTGACAAAAGAAATTGATAAGGGAAATTCCGTTTGCGTGCATATTCGCAGGGGTGATTATCTTTTATACGACTACTATATGGTATGTGATGCCGACTACTATATTCGGGCTATTGACAAAATGCGCGAAATGCATAAAGGCGCAAAATTCTTTATATTTTCAGATGATATTGAATGGGTAAAGGCAAATATCCCTTCAAGTGAAGATATAGTTTATGTTGAAGAAAAAAATCCCGATTATGTGGATTTTGAACTGATGCGCAGGTGCTCTCACTTTATTATTTCAAACAGTACTTTCAGTTGGTGGGCAGCATATTTGGGACAAGCCGATAATAAAACCGTTATGACACCTGACAAATGGTACACAAACGGCAAAAATAAAGAACAACTTAACCTGCCCGATTGGGTGGTTATGAAAACCGGTATATAGGAGAGTCTTAATGCTTAATAAACTTTTTTGTACTTTGCAAAGAATTAAATATAATTTGTTTTCAAATTCTCTCAAACTTACAAAGACTCATAACAAAAAAAGCAAAGATAAAACAAAATATTATATCATTCGAAGGAAAAGTGAAAAAAGCGGATTTTTTTCGAATTTTTTCTATGCATTAGCCCATATGGTATATGCCGACAAAAAGGGCTATACCCCCGTTGTGGATATGGAAAATTATAAGACATTATATAACGAAGAAAAAGCCGTTAACGGTACAAAAAACGCTTGGGAATATTATTTTAAACAACCCGTTTCTTTAGAAAAAGCATATAGTGGAAAGAATGTAATTTTATCTGACAATTTTTACATTTCAAAATATGTTCCGCAATATACTACAAATGAAGTCCACGGTCTAGATAAAAAAAATATTTCTTATTTAAAGAGTGTTTTTGATAAATATTCGGGTGTAAATGAAGATATTCTTAAAAAAGCTCAAAAAGAATTTGATTCAAAATTTAACGGTAAAACGGTTGCCGGCGTGCATATAAGGGGAACCGACATGAGAAATTTCCCAGGGCATCCTGCACCGCCTTCGGCCGAAGAATATATAAAAGTTTTACACGAATTAGCAAATAAAAATCATATTGATTGTATTATGCTTTGTACCGATGAAACGGATACAGTTAACAGACTTCGCGAAGAATTCGGCGATATGGTATATGTTAACGATTCATTTAGAGCTGACGGACAAACCGAAATCGGCATTCATACCAACAATAACGGCGTGAAGCGCCAATTGCATAAGTACAAGCTGGGTTTAGAAGTGCTTAATGACGTCTTGTTTTTATCTAAATGTGATTATTTGGTACATTCAAGGTCAAATGTTCCGTTTGCGGCAAAGATATTTAATGATAATAAATATAAGGAATGTATTTTTATTTCTTGATGAAAGGGGTTTTGGTTGTGATATTGTTTTTAAGAAGCGGTCTTGGAAATCAAATGTTTACCTACGCTTTTGCAAGGGCGTTGCAAGAAAACTCCAATACTCATGAGCCGATTTACATAAATGATTATATGTTTAAAAACGATAAACAAAGATCCCTTTCTATTCAACACTTTAAGCTCAATGATACAGTACGTTATGATAGTGGTATCAGAAAGTATTTTCACCTTTTGCAATATTTGTTTTACAAAAAGGTTAAATGCGCGGGGGTAGGCGGAAATGATGAAAACCGCTATAACTCTTGGGCCGAAAAGGGCATCTTTCTTTCTGACGGTGTTCACGGGTATGTTGAATATAAAAAAGCAACAAAATTTTCAGCTGTGTTTGGATTTTTCCAAAATTTAAAGTATTTCGACGATGTGAAAGAAATAATAAAAAATGAATTTAAAATATCAACCCCACCCTCCGAAGCAAATGTTAATATGATTAAGAAAATAGAGTCAACTAACTCTGTCTGCGTTCATATTAGAAGGGGCGATTTTTTAGATCCGAAGTGGAAACATATCAACCTTTGTACGAAGGATTATTATTTAAAAGCTATTGATTATATCAAGGCAAATGTAGAAAATCCGGTTTTCTATATTTTTTCGAATACGCATGAGGATATCGAATGGATAAAGAAAAATTATGATTTTTCGGGTTTGAATGTTGAATTCGCAGATCTTAATAATCCCGACTATGAAGAATTAAGACTTATGTATTCCTGCAAGCATTTTATAATTTCAAACAGTACATTTAGCTGGTGGGCGCAGTATCTCGGCAACAATCCGCAAAAAGTTGTGGTAGCACCGAATAAGTGGAATCTTCTTGACGCCGGTCCCGAGGCAATTTATATGCCTGAGTGGCATTTAATTGAAGTATAATTTTACTTTTAACACGAGGTAAAAAATGATATATCTTTATTTATCCGGCGGGCTTGGCAACCAAATGTTTCAATATGCGTTTGCAAGATCCTTACAAGAACAAACAGGCCAAGAAATAACTTTATGCCTTAATCATTTTAAAAATCAAAATGTTAATGCATATTCGCTTAATTGTTTTGACCTTGACAAAAAATGCAGGATATTAGAAAGCGAGAGCTTTCACTATTTTGCCGCTAAAATACGCCGTCGATTGCATTCGCTCTTTAATAAAGGGAATAAAAACAACACGGTCGTTTTAAAACGGTCAATAGTTAATTTCGGATCTGCATTTGAAGATGTTTCAAATTATAAATTCTCTTCAAATATCGTAGTTGACGGACACTATCAAAGCGAAAAGTGGTTTGCAAATTGCAAAGAAATTATAAAGAACGAGTTTAGTTTTAACTCAAAACCAACTAAAAAGAATAATGACATATCAGAAAAAATCAAAGCAACTAATTCGGTATGTCTTCATATTAGACGCGGTGATTATTTGACACCCAGATGGCAGCATTTAAATGTTTGCGGATATGATTATTTTAAAAGAAGCATGGAATATATAAGCAAAAATGTTGATAATCCTGTGTTTTATGTTTTTTCCGATAATCACGAAGAGATCGAGTGGATAAAAGAAAACTATGATTTTTCGGGTTATAACCTTGAATATGTCGATTTAGATAACACAGATTACGAAGAATTATATTTAATGCATTGTTGCAAGCATTTTATAATTTCAAACAGTACATTTAGCTGGTGGGCACAGTATTTATCTGAAAGCCAAAATAAAATTGTGTGCGCACCAAGTGTTTGGAATAAGCGAAAAGGTATTGATTGTGAAAATATATATTTAGACAAATGGAAAATAATTTAATTGTAATTTTGACAGATAGGGGAGATAATAGCTAAATAGCTAATTGATTATGATATATGCACCAATAATTATTCCGACTTTGAACAGGGCAAACCATTTAAAAGAATTAATTGCATCATTGCAAAATAATTCGTATGCCAAATATACTGAATTATTTATCGGTTTAGATTTCCCTCCAAGTGAAAAATACCAAAAAGGTTACGATGAATGTTGTCGCTTTTTAGATTCAGAAATAGATGGTTTTGCAAAAGTAAATATAATAAAAAGAGATGAAAATTTTGGTCCTTCAAAAAATGCAAAGGATCTATTTAAGATTGTATCAAAAAAATATGACCGATACATTTTTTTGGAAGATGATAATGTTGTATCAAAAAATTTCATTGAGTTTATGGACAAAGCTCTTGAAAAATATGAAGAAGATGACGAAATTCTTCAAATATGCGGGTATGCATATCCTTTTCAAAGTAAGAGTAACTACGCTAATGTTATACGCACTCCAATTGCTAACGCTTGGGGATATGGCACATGGTTTTCAAAGCGAGCAAAAATGGATGCGGAAATATCAATTGATTTCTTTAAAAAAAATCTTAGAAATATTATTAAGTCATGTAGGGCTATTATAAGAAATACTAGCGCATTAGGATATGTGATGGATTGTATTGTGAAGAATGAAGATGTAGCATTTGGAGACCATAAACGGTCGGTTTATTATAGCATTAAGTCAAAATATTGCATATCCCCTATTAAAACAATGGTACATAATTATGGATTTGATGGTTCTGGGGAACACTGCAACAAATCCTCAAATCACGAATGGATAAATTCCGAAGAATTTGAGTGTACCGAAATATTTGATATTAAAGATTCTGGATTTAAATGGGAGATTAAGGATACTATAAGATATAATCGCGTTGTTGGTATTAGGAGTTTAACTAGAATTAAATGGTATATTCTTATGAGTATCTTTGCTGTATTTGGTAATAATTTGATTTTTAAGAAAATAAAACTTTTATTTGATAATAAAAGTATTATCAAGAAACGATAGTTGTTAGAAATACAAATACAACACATTTAACACCGATTTGATTTCAAATGAAAAATGGGAGATATTAATTTAATGGATAATTCAAGCAAAGTTACAAATAATCTGTTTTGGCGATTTATGGAACGCTGTGGGGCACAAGGCGTAACCTTTATTGTTTCGGTAGTTCTTGCACGGCTGTTAGATCCGAAGGTATTTGGAACAACCGCCTTAGTAACTGTTTTTACAACAATTATGATGGTTTTTCTTGATAGCGGATTCAGTACGGCGTTAATTCAAAAGAAAAATGCTGATGATATTGATTTTTCAACGGTGTTTTATTTTAATATTTTTATGGGATTGTTGCTATATGCAATAATGTTCTTTGCAGCACCGTACATAGCTCGCTTTTATGCAAGACCCGAACTTACGGCAATTGTTCGTGTAATGAGTCTTACTTTTATAATTTCCAGCGTCAAAGGTGTGCAGCAGGCATACGTTTCACGCCATTTGCTCTTCAAAAAATTCTTTTGGGCAACTTTGGGCGGCACAATCGGCGCTGCCGTAATCGGTATAACAATGGCATATTTGGGCTACGGTGTTTGGGCATTAGTCACTCAAAATTTATTTAATATGTTTGTCGATACTGTCATTCTTTGGCTTACAGTAAAATGGCGCCCGATTAAAGCTTTCTCGTTTTACAGATTGAAATCTTTGTTTTCATACGGTTGGAAATTATTTGTTTCGGCATTGCTCGACTGCGGATATAATCAATTGCGAGCATTGATAATCGGTAAGATGTATAGATCTGAAGATTTGGCCTTTTATAAGAAAGGTGATCTTTTCCCAAGTACAATTGTTAATAACATAAATTCTTCTATTGACAGCGTACTTTTACCGGTCATGTCAAACGAGCAGGATAATAAAGAAAATGTTAAAAATATGACGCGTAGGGCAATTAAAGTCAGCACCTATGTTATGATGCCTTTAATGATGGGATTAGCAGTTTGCGCAAAACCGTTAATATCGTTAATTCTCACCGACAAATGGTTGCCTTGTGTAACATTTTTAAGGGTTTTTTGCTTTACATATGCATTTTACCCGATTCACACCGCAAATTTGAATGCAATAAAAGCTTTAGGCAGAAGTGATTTATTCTTAAAACTTGAAATAATTAAAAAGGTGGTCGGTTTGACTGCTGTATTAATTACAATGTGGATAAGTGTTAAGGCAATGGCATACAGCCTTTTAATTACATCGGTTTTAGGTCAAATTATTAACTCATGGCCTAATAGAAAGCTTTTAGGGTATAAGTATGAACAACAAGTTATGGATATGCTCCCACAAATAGCTTTATCGGTTATTATGGGCGCAATAGTATATTCAGTCTCTTTGCTTGGCTTGAATAACATATTGACATTGTTAATACAGGTTCCACTCGGTGCGGTTATCTATATTATCGGCTCAAAAATAATTCGTATTGACAGTTTTGATTATTGCAAAAAGTTAGCTTCAAATTATTTACCTAAAAAGCATAAAAACTAATGGAGGAATTTTATGGGTATTAATGTTACGCGTTCATCTATGCCGGATTTTTCAGAGTATTGTGATGAAATTAAAGAATTGTTTGAAAGTCATTGGCTGACAAATATGGGCTGTAAACATAAAGAACTCGAAAAGAATTTAAAAGAGTATTTGAATACACCAAATTTAACTCTCTATGTTAACGGGCATTTAGCCTTAGAAAATGTAATTGCGGCTTTTGGATTGCCGAAAGGCTCCGAAGTCATTACAACTCCGTTTACTTTTGCATCTACTACCCATGCGATTGTCAGAAATGGCTTAACGCCGGTTTTTTGCGATATCAATTCAACCGATTATACAATGGACGTTTCTAAGATAGAACAACTTATTACCGATAAAACATCTGCGATTGTTCCTGTTCATGTTTACGGAAATATGTGTGATGTTGAAAGAATAGATAAAATAGCAAAAAAGTACAATTTAAAGGTTATATATGATGCGGCTCACGCTTTTGCGGTTGATTATAAGGGCATCAGTTCTGCAAATTTTGGTGATGCTTCTATGTTTAGTTTCCACGCCACAAAAGTGTTTAATACAATAGAGGGCGGCGCAGTTTGCTATCCCGACAGCAAGTTAACAGTTGTTTTGAATGACCTTAAGAATTTTGGTATTCACGGCCCCGAATCGGTTCAATATGTCGGTGGTAATGCAAAAATGAACGAGTTTTCGGCAGCTATGGGTATATGCAATCTGAGACATTTAGATGACGAAATCGAAAAAAGGCGCAAGGTTGTAGAACAATACAAAAAGCGTCTTTCGGGTATAAAAGGCATAAAGCTATGCGAAGCGCAAAAAGATGTAAAATCAAATTACGCTTATTTCCCCGTTGTATTTGACGGATATAAATATAACAGGAATGAAGTTTTCGCACGTTTAGCCGAAAATGATATTGTCGCCAGAAAGTATTTTTATCCGCTTACTAACAGTTTTGAATGTTTTGAAGGACAAGCAGGATATGATGTTAATGATACTCCGGTAGCGAAATACATTGCCGAACGGGTGCTTACATTGCCCTTATATGCCGATTTAAGCATCCAAGACGTGGATAGAATTTGTGATATTATAAAAGGTAAACAGATATGATTAATAACCTATATAAAAACAAAGCAACGACTATTACGGATGCAATAAATACTAAACGAATGGGATTTATTGATATTGCAAAAGGCATAGGAATTATTCTGGTAATGTTTTCACATATTAGTGGTGTAGGCGGAGAAACGGTTGGATCAATAAATAAGTATGTTGCTTCGTTTTTTATGCCAATGTTTTTTATCATTAGTGGATTTCTATATAAGTATAAAAGCCAAAACGAGTATTTTAAATCAAAAATAAATGCTCTTTTTGTGCCCGTTGTGATTACATATATTTATAACGGATTAATTGTTGAAAATGTTTTTTTATTGATTAATAAAGAAAATTATTCTTTCTATTTTAAATCAGGCGGGCAATGGTTTGTTCTTGCGTTGTTTTATGTTGTAATAATTCATTATATTTTTGACTCTTATGTTATAAAAAAAGCTAATAGAAAAGATTTACAATATGTAATTTTAATTTCCTTGTTAATTACTTTTTTTGTATTGGGCTATTTTTATTCTAAAAAATTTCAAGGTGAAGAAAGACCTTTTGTTTCTGCAACGATAGGATATGCATTCTTTATTATTGGTATTTTATTAAGAAAGCTATATACCCGTTATGAAGGAGATTTAAAATCGAAAAAGCATATTAGGTTATATTCATCAATAATCGGTATAATTCTATTATGCGCCACATTTTTAATACAAAAGAAAAATGTAGTTGTTATTATGTCAATACACATATTTGGAAATCCATTAATAATGCTTTGTACATCTGTATTAGGCACTATGGGAATACTTTTAATAAGTTTTGCAATTAAGAACAATAAATTCCTTGAATATTTTGGTAAGAATTCATTAATCATATTACTTACTCACTCTAATGTTTACAGATTGCCTGCTGCTGTTTTTGGGCATTTAGCTATTAACCCTATAATAGCTTTTGTAATAGTTTTAGCTATTACAGTGGTATTAGAGTACTTTATTATAAGATTAATTAATAAATATTTTCCAATTTTAAGTGGCAAAACAAAAATCAAAGATAATGGAGTAGGAGTTTTATCGTAAGAACAATATTGGTTGCTGACGGTATCAAATTTATTGGTTCAGCATTGTTCGGCAATAACAAATAAAAAAGCGATAAGGTAAAATTTTATGAATTTAATAGAAACCGGCAAGCTAATTGCCGATTCGCGTAAGCAACTCGGATATACTCAGATTGCCTTAGCTGAAATTTTAGGTGTTACTGATAAGGCTGTTTCAAAATGGGAAAGAGGCATTTGCCTGCCGGATGCATCGTTGCTTACACAAATTTCTATGCTTTTGGATATTGATATTGACTATTTGGTATCCGGCTCGGCATCGTATAGCAATAATAAATGGCGCGGCGAAATACGCGTAAATTCTTTAAAGGGTGAGGTTGCAGGCAAGCCCGTTTTGCACTATTTATTGTCCTATTTTATGCTTGCCGGTATAACCGACATATCAATTATTACTGAGGACAAAGAATACATTAAAAATATGCATCTTGAGCAGTATGGGCTAAATATAAGCTTTTCAAGTGTTAATGTCGAAAAGACCATGATTGTATATGATAAGTTTATACTGTACGGCGTAAATTTAACACGGCAGTTACAACATTGCATGACTGAAAACGGGAATATATGTTTAACCCTTAACAATAAGAACATCCCGATTGTTTTTTCTCATTGGAATGTAGGCAATTCGGCAGATTATAATGTTAAAATTTCGCAAAAAAAATCTTTGGGTCGCGGTACGGTATTTATTCCGTTACAGTTAAAAGAGGATGTAGAAAACGCTTCAAATTTTGTCAGAATTTGCGAAAAATATAACAGCAAAATTGCAGATTTATATGAATTATCAAAAAACAGGGGACTTGTATAAGCAGATCCCTTTTATAATTTTATTGCGCAAAAAATTTGTGTGAGGTATGCTTTTATTTGTCAAGGAGGAAGCATTTATGGAAAAAGTTTTGGTATTGGCGGGTGGATTTCCACAAATCGAACTAATTAAAAAATTAAAAAGTCGCGGATATTTTGTTTTGTTAGCCGATTGGAATGAAAATCCCGTTGCAAAAGAATATTGTGATAAGTATTATAAAGAATCAACACTTGATGTTGAAAAAATAAAAAAAATAGCACTTGATGAAAAAGTGAAATTTATAATAACAGTATGCACAGACCAAGCTTTATTAACTGTCGCAAAGGTATCAGAGGAATTGGGCTTGCCGTGTTATATTGATTATGAAACAGCTTTAAACGTGACAAATAAGCAGTACATGAAAGAAGTATTTTTAAAGAATGGTATTCCAAGTGCAAAATATGTAATATTGGATGATTTTGATTCAGATAAACTAAAAGATTTCAGGTATCCGCTAATCACAAAGCCTGTTGATTGTAATAGTTCTAAGGGCGTAAAGAAAGCTAACGATGAATTAGAATTGAAAAAGTATTTTTACGAAGCAAAAAGTATGTCTAGGACAAATACTGCGATAATAGAAGAATTTATAACCGGTTCAGAAATAACGGTTGATGTTTATATTGAAAACGGTAAGGCTATTGTTTTATCAACCTCCAATAGTGAAAAAATAGCCGATAATGATAAGTTTGTAATTTTTAGAACACTTAATCCATCTACACCAAATCTTGATGAAAAAATACGGGCCATTGCCCAGCAAATAGCTGATGCTTTTAATTTAAAAAATACTACTATGCTTATACAAATGCTGGCTGACGGTGATAATGTATATGTTATAGAATTCAGCGCAAGAACCGGCGGTGGCGTAAAGTATATACTTGTTAAAGATGTTTGCGGATTTGATGTTATAGATGCAATAATTGATTTAACTGAGGGTAAAAAGGTAAACGCGCAAATTTCACCAAGAAAATACAACTATATATCAAACGAGTTTGTATATTGTAAACCCGGTGTTTTTGATCACCTTGAGGGTTTTGAAGAATTAAAGCAAAAAAATATTGTTAAGGATTATTACTTATTTAAACATAAGGGCGCCGGTTTTGATGGGATAACAAACAGCGGGGATCGTATTTGTGGATTTACTGTAACAGCCGATTCGCCAGAAGAATTGCTGAATAAGCATCGTATGGTTAACAGTACATTTAAAGTTATTAATAATTCCGGCGAAGATATGGCACGACATGACTTATTAGTTGATTTTAATATTAAATAATAATTCTTTATTGTAAACCATAGGTAGAATCCGATACCTATCTTATGTATTATAATTAAAATGTAATTTATACGAAAGGGGTATTATTTATGCCGTTAGCGTTAATTTATATTATGGTTATGCTTGCGACAATATGTATATGGTTTATTTTATTTAAAAGACCTATATATGAGGGAGTTTTGGTAAGTTTAGTTGTTTTGTTGTTTGCAACAAAATCTTGGGGCAATTTTTGGGAGTATGTTCTTGAAGGAATGAATTCTAACCTGTTGTTTTCAATGATTGTGTTTATTGCAATGTCACAATTATTAAAAGCCGTTGGAATTTTAGACAGCTGTATTGAATGTATTTTGGCATTATTAGGTAGAATTACCGGCGGTGCAGGATATGCCGCTGTTGTAGCTTCTTGTTTTATGGGCGCTTTTTCCGGAAGCGGTCCCGGAAATGTTATGGCTGTCGGATCTATTACAATTCCTGCTATGAAAAGAAGCGGATATCCATCCGAATTGGCAGCAAATATACAAGGCACTTCAAGTTGCTTAGGCAATATGATTCCGCCATCTTCAAATATTATCGGTGCTTTGGGTGCGTACATTGCCGTTTACCCTAATAAGAATATCACAACCGGTAAGTTTTGGATGATAATGTGGGGACTTTCGGCATGGTTTATTATTCAAAGATTATTGATGGTTTTTGTTTTTTGTAAAATTTACAAAGTTAAACCGATGAAGAAGGAAGAAATCCCAAATTTAAAGGAAACTTTTAAAAACGGATGGCAAGGATTGATTTTACCTGTTATTATATTAGTTCCGTTTATATTAGATTCGCTATTTAATGCTACTTATTTTACAAACAGATTGGGCACAGATGGTGCAAAATTCTTTTCAAGTTCGGTATTGCTGTTTACTGCCGGCATAGCGTCCTTTTATGCTATTGCTGTATCAAAGGAGAAAAAGTATAAGAATATCAATAACATTTCAGAACTTTTCTCAAATGGCATAAAGGGTTTAGTTCCTACGGTTGCCACCTGTATATTCGGTTATATTATTGGTGCTTTGTTCTCCGGTGTAGGCGTTGCTTCCGAATTAGAGTCATTTATAACCGATTTAAATTTAAACAAACTGGGAATGGCAGTTGTAATTTCGCTTTTGACCTGCTTCTTAGGCATGGTTATTCCGGGATCCTCTCTAACCGTAATGTTCGGGCCTATTTTTATAACGGTAATGGCTGCTTCGGGAATAAATCCGCTAATAGCTGCTGCTATGCTTCCGTGTATTTGCGGTGCAATGGGTAACATTACTCCACCTTTTGCATTGTGTATGTATGCCGGAATGGGAATAGCTGATTCTGACTTTGTTAAGACTATTAAGAACGATATTTGGTGGGTTATAGCACAATTTGCTATGCAAATAATAGTTTTGATGGGTTGGCTTCCTATAATAGGAATATAGGGGGAATGTTTATATGAAAAAAACAAATGAGATTTGCAAAAAAATTGCGACTTTTATTAAAAAGATTTACGGTTACGGTATTTTTGCCTGCTTGTTTTTAGGTGGATTGACCGTTTTAGGCTATATTGCCGCGCTTTTAATTGGTGGAGATTTAGCAACAAAGATTTGTGAATTCATTTATAAAACAATGTTTTATTGGCTAATTCTTTCTGCTGATGTTTTTGTATTGCTTGGATTGGTTGCTATGTATTTAAGTGGCGAAAAGTCGATGACAATATTAAGAAAAGCGAAAAAAGATAAATAAAAGAATTTCAAAATAAGGATATAATAAAGCACAGTTAGTGATTTTTGCTTAAAATAAGAGTTTCAGAAACAGGCATGTCTAGTTAGGCATGCCTGTTAGTATATATAATTGAATTAGGGTTTTAATAATTTTCATATTGCATAAAAATCTCTATCGGTGTATAATATTGTTATCAATAAAAGGAATGATGATTATTATGAAAATAGCAGTTGCAGGTACAGGATATGTTGGTTTATCAATGGCTTGCCTTTTAGCTCAAAACAATAAAGTAACAGCTGTTGATGTAGTACCCGAAAAGGTTGAACTTATCAATAACGGTAAATCACCTATTGTTGATAAGGAAATTGAAGACTTTTTAGCAAATAAAAAGTTGGATTTAAAGGCTACACTTGACGGCGGTTCGGCTTATAAGGACGCGGAGTTTGTAATAATTTCCACACCGACTAATTACGACGAAAAAAAGAATTATTTTGACACTTCTTCGGTCGAAAGTGTAATCGAGCAGGTAATAAGAGTTAATCCTAATGCTGTAATGATTGTTAAATCTACCGTTCCGGTTGGATTTACCGAGGGTGTTAAGGAACGCTTTAATTGCGAAAATATACTATTTAGCCCCGAATTCTTGCGCGAGGGCAGGGCGCTTTATGATAACCTTTATCCCAGCAGAATTATTGTCGGCGTTCCGACCGATAACGAAAAATTGTTTGACGCCGCCAAAACCTTTGCTAACCTTTTAAAGGAAGGCGCAATAAAAGAAAATATTGAAGTAAGATTCATGAATCCTACTGAAGCCGAAGCCGTTAAATTGTTTGCAAACACATATCTTGCTTTGCGAGTATCTTTCTTTAACGAGCTTGACACTTATGCCGCAGTCAGAGGTTTAGATACAAAGTCGATTATTGAGGGTGTAGGTCTTGACCCGCGTATCGGCGACCACTATAATAACCCGTCGTTCGGATATGGCGGTTATTGCTTGCCGAAAGATACCAAACAGCTTTTAGCAAACTACAATAACGTACCGCAGAATATTATTTCTGCCATTGTTGCTTCAAACAGCACAAGAAAAGATTTTATTGCCGACCAAATTTTATCAACCAATCCAAAGACAGTTGGTATTTATAGGTTGACTATGAAATCGGGCAGCGATAATTTTAGGCAATCGTCTATTCAGGGCGTTATGAAGCGAATTAAGGCAAAGGGTATTGAAGTTGTAATTTACGAGCCTACTTTAAAGGAAGACAATTTCTTTAACAGCAGGGTAATTAAGGATATTGGCGAATTTAAAAAGACCTGTGATATAATCATTGCCAATAGATATAATGAAGAAATTACCGATGTAATTGACAAAGTATATACAAGGGATTTGTATTTTAGGGATTAAATAAGTTTAAAACCGCAGTAAAAGCTGCGGTTTTATTTTTTAACAAAAAAGATTATCAAAAATTTAACAATTTCAATGTTGCATAAAAATTTTTATCGGTGTATAATATTATTATCACAAAAAGGAAAGGTGATTATTATGAACAGATTTGTATTAAACGAAACCTCTTACCATGGCGCCGGTGCTATCAATGCTATTCCCGACGAAATTAAGGGACGCGGCTTTAAAAAAGCTTTTGTTGCATCTGATCCGGATTTAGTAAAGTTTGGCGTTTCCGCTAAGGTTACCGATGTTTTGGAAAAAGCCGGTATTCCTTACACACTTTATTCTGATATTAAGCCTAACCCGACTATTGAAAATGTTCAAAATGGCGTTAAAGCGTTTAAAGAAAGCGGTGCTGATTGTATAGTTGCTATCGGCGGTGGCTCTTCAATGGATACCGCAAAAGCTGTCGGTATTATTATCAAGAACCCTGATTTTGCTGATGTTCGTTCTCTTGAAGGCGTTGCACCGACAAAGGAAAAATGCGTTCCGATTATCGCTGTTCCTACAACTGCCGGTACAGCCGCAGAAGTTACAATTAACTATGTAATTACCGATACCGAAAAGAACCGCAAGATGGTTTGTGTTGATGTACACGACATTCCCGTTGTTGCCGTTGTTGACCCTGATATGATGTCAACAATGCCAAAGGGCTTAACCGCCGCTACCGGTATGGATGCTTTGACACACGCTATTGAAGGTTATATCACTAAGGGCGCTTGGGAACTTTCAGATATGTTCCACCTAAAAGCTATTGAAATTATTTCCCGCACACTTCGCGGTGCCGTTGACAACACCAAGGAAGGCAGAGAAGGCATGGCTCTCGGTCAATATATTGCCGGCATGGGCTTCTCCAATGTTGGTCTTGGCATTGTTCACTCAATGGCTCACCCGCTGGGCGCTTTGTATGATACCCCGCACGGTGTAGCAAACGCCATTATTCTTCCGACAGTTATGGAATATAATGCACCTGCAACGGGTGACAAGTACAAGTACATTGCCGAAGCAATGGGCGTTAAGGGCACTGAAAATATGAGTGTTTCAGAATACCGCAAGGCCGCTATCGACGCTGTTAAGCAGTTGTCAATGGATGTTGGCATCCCTGCCGACTTAAAGGAAATTGTAAAGCCTGAGGATGTTGACTTCTTGTCACAATCCGCATTTGACGATGCTTGCCGCCCCGGTAACCCGAGAGAGACAAGTGTTGCCGAAATTAAGGAACTTTATTTAAGCCTTATGTAATTAAAGAATAGCAAAAAGTCAAGGGCAAGGCAAGATGGGGATAACAAGTCCCAAAATGTCATTTTTGGCAAATATCTTCCTTAAAAAAAGCCGTCATACGTCAGTATGCCGGCTTTTTTATGTATTGTTCTTTACCGAAAAACAACAGTTTTCGGATGCGAAGCAGTTTTGCCGTCCAAAACCTTATTCTTCCTATCTTGCCTTGCCAACTGTCTTGGGACTTTTTCTTTTTGCAATATTGATTTTCATACTTAAATATAGTATTATATTATTTATAAAATACTTTTATTCGACAAAATTTTTAAATAAAGTGACGTATAATATTGTTTGATATTTTACGGAGGTACTTTAAAAATGCAAGAAACAAAAAGCTGCTGCTTTACGGGATACAGACCGCAAAAGTTCCCGTTTTCGTTAGATGACACAACGACTAAGGAATATAAAAAATTTGAAAACAAGTTAATTGATGCTGTTTTTTCTTTGCCCGATGAAGGCTGTTATACTTTTTATTGCGGCATGGCGATGGGCTTTGATATAATAGCGGCCGAAACAGTTTTGCTTTTGCAGACAATTTGCAAAAAAGCAACCGTTTCACTTATTTGTGCCGTACCCTTTAAGGGTCAGGCAAATTCCTTCAATAAAGAATGGAAATCCCGATATGATGAGGTAATTTCCAAAGCAGACAGTGTGGTGCTTGTGTCGGATGAATATCATCAAGGGTGCTATTCTAAGCGAAACAAATTTATGGTAGATAACAGCGACTTTGTTATTACTTGGTTTGACGGAAAATCAGGTGGCACCGCGAACACCTTAAATTATGCAAAAGAAAAGGGCAAGCGTATTATCAATATAAGCGAATACGCCTGCCATGAATATATTTAAGCTTAAAGGAAGTGACTTAATGGAATTTTGCGAAGAAAAACTAAAAGAAAATTTCAGCCGTAATTTGACTGCTTTCAGAAAAATGAAAGGTTTAACGCAACTTGATTTAGCTGAAAAATTAAATTATTCCGACAAGCTTATTTCAAAGTGGGAAAGAGGCGAAGGCTTGCCCGATTTTCAGACGGTCGTTCGTTTAAGCAAAATTTTTGAAGTCAGCGTTGACGCACTTGTTGCCGAAAAAGAGCCAAAGCGCGTTCCGATAACCCGCAATAAACTGATAATTACCCTTTTGTCAATCGGTTTGGTTTGGCTTGTTGCGGCAATTTCTCACTTTGTTTTAAAGCTCATTTTTACGGGGACCTACGACACATTTAAGATGGAATATGTTTATCTTTATGCCGTGCCTGTCAGCGCGATTGTCGGCGTTGTGTTTACAAAACTTTGGTGGAATAGAGTTTGGCAGTTTATCGCGTCAAGTTCACTTGTTTGGACACTTTGCGTTTGCTGTCAAGTAAGCATACATCTTGTCAATATGTGGCTTATCTATATTGTCGCCGCAGTTTTACAGGTTCTTATAATTCTTTGGTTTTTAATTAAAAAATAGCTATTCAAAAATATCGTTTTTTTGAAAGGCATCATTGTTTTTGAAGAGGTTTATTTGTCCGTCATTTGTGATTGCGGCAAATACAACCTCTTTTTCGTTTTTGGCGCCGTTTGTTTTAAGCTGACTTAAAAGCCATTTTTTATCGAATCCTGCGGCTTTCAAATTCTTTTCAAGAATAATGCCGTCCATAATTACATTATAATATATGTTGTCTTTTTTAGGCTCGATTTTAAGGTCGTCGGCGGTGGCAGGTCGGTTTTTTGAAAAGGGAAGAATGCTTATTTTACCGCTCGGCTCAAGTATTGCGGTATGAATTTCGGACAAATCGAAATATCCGTTTTGCCTGCATTGAATTAAAAATTCATTTAAGTCCAATCGGCCCTTTTTGAGATTTTTTCTTAAAATTTTTCCGTTTGATACAAGCACCAAAGACTTGCCGAAAAATATTCTTCTTAACATAATTGACTTTTGCCCCAGAATAGATATAAAAAGCGAAATTACGGCATATATAACCATTGCAAGTAAGGGGTATAGCGGTTTTTCGAGCTCGGTCGCCATTTCGGCGGCAATCGAGCCTATACTAATGCCTATAATATAGTCAAACATAGTAAGCTCCGACATTTGTTTGTTACCCATTAGTTTAGTCAGTAAAAACAATGCAAATAATGAAAAAAGGGATGCTAACCCAACGCGTAAATAGTCCAAATCAAACAACTCCTTTATATAAAAACTATTGTGCCAAAATAAATTTTAAATATGTGTAATATAATTGATTTTGCAAAATAAATATGGTATAATAAATTATTAAATTATAGTGGAGTTAGTATGAAAATTTTTGCTGTTGGTGATGTTTGCGGCTCTGTCGGTTGCAAAGCCCTTAAAAACTTTTTACCCAGATTCAAAGCACAAAATAATATAGATATGGTAATTGTCAACGGCGAAAATTCGGCCGACGGTAACGGCATTACCCCTTTAAGCGCCGATATGATTTTTGAAAGCGGTGCTTTTGTAATAACCGGCGGTAACCATTCTCTCAGAAGACCGGAAGCATATTCGCTTTTAGATGACAACCCGTTTTTGTTAAGACCCGATAATTTAGCGGGGGATTACGGCAAGGGATATTGCTTAGTGGATTACGGTTTTGTGCGAGTAGCCGTTATTAACCTTTCGGGGAAAATTTATTTGGAAAAATATGAAACGGCTGACCCGTTTACCGCAGCGGACACGCTTGTTAAAAGGGCAAACGACGACGGCGCTAATATAATTATGGTTGACTTTCACGCCGAAGCCACAAGTGAAAAACGGGCTTTGGGCATTTATCTTGACGGCCGTGTTTCGGGATTTTTCGGTACACATACCCATGTTCAAACGGCAGATGAGCAAATACTTAAAAACGGTACGGGGTATATAACAGATATTGGTATGACCGGCCCTGCCGATTCGGTTTTGGGTGTTAAAAGCGAAATTATTATCGCAAGACTTAAAGATAAAGATATGTCAAGGTTTGAATTGGCTGACGGCAAATGTGTAATTTCAGGTTGCATTTTTGATATTGATAACAAAACCGGTAAAACGGTCAGTATAGAAAGAGTTTTAATATAGGGGGGATATTTGTGAAGCTTAAAAGAGTTTTTTGCATTTTGCTTGCAATTATTATTGCGGTATTTGCCTGTGGCTGTAAAAGTGACGGCACCATTAAAAAAGGCAAAAGCTCCGATAAGGTTGACACAAAAAATATCCGCACTAATATGAATCTGCTTTATAATGCTTCGGATTCCTTTAACCCTTATACCGCGAAGACAGACCTAAACCGTCAGCTTTGCAAACTTTTATATGAGCCGCTTATAAGGCTTGACAATAATTATGATGTTGTGAAGCGGTTAGCTTCCGATTATGCGGTTTCGGGGAACACATGCAGCATAAGTTTGGTTTCCGCAAAGTTTTCGGACGGTACAAATGTTACCGCCAACGATGTTGTTTACTCCTTTAACTTTGCTAAGGGAAATTCTTTGGCCTACGCTTCAAAACTTTCCGAATTTGCATCGGCTACCGCTGTTAACGACGGCAATGTTAATTTCAATCTGACAAGAATAGACCCGTATTGTATAAACCTGCTCGATTTTCCGATAATCAAAAACGGAACAGGTGATATTGAGGATGTTAACAGCAAAAAACTCAATCCCACCGGTTGCGGACGATATACGGTAAACCAAAACGGGAATCAGTTGGATTTAAACAAAAATTTTTACGGCAAAAAAAGCAGTATAAAGAAAATAAACTTAATAAATGCACCGGATAACGAAGCGGTTGACCATTTTATCGAAATCGGTGCTTCGGACATTTATTATAACGATATATCGGATGGCCGAATTGTAAGAATGAGCGGTCAAAAATTCGCCGTTAACCTTAATAATATGGTTTATATCGGCATTAACAGTGCTTACGCTGAGCTTGCAAACCCTTATGTCCGCTACGCAATCTCTTCGGCTATTGACAGAACAAACATAGTAAAAAATGCTTATTATACAAATGCAACTGTTGCAAACGGATTTTTCAACCCGCTTTGGAAAGAAGTTTCTTCGCTTGAAAACCTGCTTCCTACGGCCGATACAAAAATAAGTATTGAGAATTTGTCGAAAATAGGGTATAATGATTTAGATGCTTCGGGTGCTCGTATTGGTGCCGGCGGCGGTCGTTTAAGTTTCAGTTTGCTTGTAAATGCCGAAAACGCAAGTCGCGTTGCCGCTGCTAACCTGATAGCTCAGCAACTTTTGAGCGTCGGCATTTTGGTAACGGTTCAAAAAACCGATTATGCAAACTATCTTGCTTGCTTGCAAAGCGGTAATTTTCAACTTTATGTTGGTGAGGTTGCAATCAACCCGAATATGGATATTTCACCGCTTGTAGTACCGGGTGGCAGCTCGGCTTACGGTGTGGTTGAATATAGAGCGGTCACACCCGAAGGCCAACCTGAAGTTGCTTCACCGCCGACTGTAAGCGATGTTATAAATGGCTATTACGGTGGCAAAAACAGCATCGCCGATGTAGCGACAATTTTACAGTCACAAATGCCGATAGTACCGGTCTGTTTCCGTACGGGTGTGCTTTTGTGTAACAAAAAAATCAAAAATATTAAGACTTTCTCGGCAAGTGATATTTATCTTTCTGAGGAATCATATATTATAGAAAAATAACGGGAGGATTTTTTATGATAGGTTACGAAACAAGGTTTGGCAAAATCTGTATTTCCGAATCATACCTTTCAAAGCTAATCGGCAATGAAGTTGTTTCTTGCTTTGGCGTTGTCGGTATGGTGCCGAACGGTGGTCGCCAACGTTTATTTAATTCTATAAAGGGTAAAGAATCGGTCGATACCGGCATTTCGGTTTCGGGTGATATTGATAATATTACTGTTGAAATCCATATCGTTGTTAGTTATGGTATGAATATTAACGCTATTGCGGCAAGCATTACCGAAAAGGTTAAATATGCCGTTTTAGAAAAAACCGGAATAACCGTAAGCCGTGTAGTTGTTAAGATTGACGGCATTAAGGAATAAGCCAAAGGGAGTGCAAGTTTTGATTAACGGTGATATTTTGCGCGATGCCTTGGTATCAGCCGCAAACAACCTTACAAATAACAAAAAACGTGTTGACGATTTAAATGTTTTTCCTGTGCCGGATGGCGACACGGGTACAAATATGTCAATGACTCTTGCTAACAGTGTAAGGGAACTTGAAAAATTAAGCGGTGCAACTGCCGGTAAAGTTGCTGCCACTAACGCTTCGGCGTTACTTCGCGGTGCCCGCGGTAACTCGGGCGTTATTACTTCGCTTTTATTCCGTGGCTTTGCTAAGGGAATAGGTGAAAACGAATTTGTTACATCCGGTAACATTGCCGCTGCTTTCGAAGCCGGTGTTGATGCCGCTTATAAAGCAGTAATGAAACCGACCGAGGGTACAATTCTTACGGTTGCTCGCGTTGCAAGTGAGCATGCTACAACTGCCTTTAATGACGGCAAAAGCGAAATTGAAGTTTTTGAAAGCGCTATTGAAGGCGCTAAGGAAGCATTGGCCCAAACACCGGAGCTTTTACCGGCTCTTAAAAAAGCAGGCGTTGTTGACGCCGGCGGTCAAGGCTTTGTGCTTATATTAGAGGGTATGCTTTCGGTATTTAAAAACGGCGTTATTATTAAGGCCGAAAATGTTGCTATCGAAGAAACCGAAGAAGAGAGTTCTAACCGCAACGCTGCCGGTGAATTTGAAACTGAAATTACCTTTACATATTGCACCGAATATATTGTTAACCGAAATAAAAAGTGCCGTAAAAAGCCACAAAGCTTGCGCACTTATTTAGAGTCTATCGGTGACTGTGTGGTGGTTGTTGATGATGACGAAATTATTAAAGTACACGTTCACACCGACCACCCCGGAAACGCTATTGAAAAGGCTATTGAATACGGTCAACTTGTACATTTAAAAATCGAAAATATGCGCGACCAACATGAACGCGCCAAGCACGATGCCGCGCTTTCCGAAAAGAAACCAACTAAAAACGCAGATTTAACCGAAACAATTAAGCCTGTTAAAATCGAAAAGGAAGTCGGCTTTGTATCGGTTTGTGCGGGCGACGGCATTGCTTCGTTGTTCGGTGATTTAACGGTTGATACCATTGTCAGCGGCGGTCAAACCATGAACCCAAGCACCGATGATATTTTGCGCGCTGTTGAATCTACACCGGCATCAACTGTTTTCGTTCTTCCTAACAATAAGAACATCATTATGGCGGCAGAACAAACCGTTCCGATAAGCACCCGCAAGGTAATTGTTTTACACACAAGAACAATTCCGCAGGGCATCGCCGCTATGTTGGCCTTTGACCCTGACGCCGATGATAATGCAAATGCCATTGCTATGCAAAAGGCGGCAGAGCACATCTCTACCGGTCAAATTACATTCGCCGCCAGAAATTCCGATTTTGACGGTTATAAGATTAAAGAAGGCGAAATTTTAGCTTTAAACGAAGGCAAAATCGCTTTTGTTGATACCGATATTGAAAGAAGTCTTTTAAAGCTTACGAAGACTATTATTAAGCGCGATACACAGTTTGTAACTGTTATTTACGGCGCGGATGTTACTGATGAGCAGGCAGCCGAAGCCGAAGCCGCACTTAACGAAAAATATAACGGAAAGGTTGAAATTACCTTTATTAACGGCGGTCAACCTATTTACTATTATATAGTTTCCGCAGAATAGTTTAAGGGAGGTTTTTCGCTTATGTATAACGCTGATACTGAAATCAGATTTTTAAAAGGCGTGGGCGAAAAGCGTGCCGAAATATTAAAATCAGGGGGCATCGACACGGTCGGTGCCCTTTTGCGCTTTTTTCCGCGCGATTATATTGATTTCAGAAAAACCAAAACTATTGCCGAAGCGGTGACTTTTGAAAAAGCACTTATCAAGGCAAAAATAATTTCTCCCGTAACCGAAAAGAAGATAAGAAACAAGCTTTCACTCTTTGTTTTTACAGTAGCAGACGGTACGGGCGAAATGGATATAACCTTATTTAATCAAAAGTATTTAGCCGCTAAATTAAATGTCGGCAGTGAATATCTTTTCAGGGGTACTGTAACAGGCGGATTTTTATATAAAAAAATGTCTTCACCCGAGATTACAGAAACCGGCTATAACGGAATCAGACCAATTTACAAAAGCATTCATAAATTCCCGTCAAAGAGTTTGGAAAGGCTGATGCTGACGGCGGTGGAAAACACCGAAATCACCGAAACTTTACCGCAAAGTGTAATAGAAAAATACAATCTTTGCAGTTTGGAATATGCTATTAAAAATATTCATTTTCCCAAAACACCCGAAATGTTCGAAAAGGCGAAAGAGCGCCTTGTTTTTGAAGAACTTTTTATGTTGCAGCTCTTGTTTTTACTCTTAAAAGGGAAAAACGCAAAATTGACGGGTGCTGTTTTTAATAGGGATTATACTAACGAGTTTTTATCTCTTCTGCCTTTTTCGCTTACCGGTGCGCAAACAAGGGTAATAAAAGAATGCGTAGCTGATATGTCAAGCGGAAAATGTATGAATAGATTAGTTCAAGGCGATGTCGGAAGCGGTAAAACCGCCGTTGCGGCAGCACTTTGCTATAATGCCGCTAAAAACGGTTATCAGTCGGCATTTATGGCACCGACCGAGATTTTAGCCGAGCAACATTTTGCCACCCTTACAAATTTTTTAAAGGGTACAAATATAAAAGTTTCACTTCTTACAGGCTCTAACACAGCTAAAGAAAAACGCGAATTAAAGTCGGCTCTTAAAAACGGCGAAATTGATATTATTGTCGGTACACATGCTCTTATCACTAAGGATGTTGAGTTTAATAGGTTAGGTCTTGCCGTAACCGACGAGCAACACCGTTTTGGTGTAAAAGAACGCGCAAAGCTATCCGAAAAAGGCGAAAATCCGCACGTTTTAGTTATGTCGGCGACACCGATACCGCGCACATTGTCACTTATTATTTACGGTGATTTAAGCATTAGCATTATTGATGAATATCCGCGTGGCCGCCAACAAATAGAAACATATTTAGTCGATGAAAGTTATAACGAGCGAATAAATAATTTTATCGAAAAGCACATTAAATCGGGCAGGCAGGCTTATATTGTTTGTCCCCTTGTCGAAGAAAACGAAGAGCTTAATATTAAAAGCGCCGAAAACTTGTTTAGCGAGTTAAAAGAAAAACGGTTTAAAAACTATAATATCGGTCTTCTTCACGGCAAAATGTCGGCAAAAGAAAAAGAAGAAACGATGAAAAGGTTTAAAAACGGCGAAATTTCTTTGCTTGTTTCTACAACCGTTATCGAAGTCGGAATTGACGTGCCAAACGCCGTTTTAATGGTAATTGAAAATGCCGATAGATTCGGCCTTTCGCAACTTCACCAGCTCCGCGGAAGAATAGGCAGGGGCGAATATAAGTCAACCTGTATTTTGGTTAGCAACAACAGTTCACGCGAAACTAAAAAAAGGTTAGAGGTTATAACAAAAACAAACAACGGCTTTGTCATTGCGGATGAGGACTTAAAGCTTCGTGGCCCCGGTGATTTTATCGGCAGCCGCCAACATGGCTTACCTGACCTTAAAATAGCCGATATTTTTGCTGATAAGCAGGTTTTATTAACCGCAAGAAAAGCCGCCGAAGAGCTCTTGAAAGAAGATAGCTCATTAAAAGAAAAGCAAAATTTAAATCTCAGAAAAGAAGCAGTTTTGCTTTACAAAAAAATGAATCCCAATTAAAAAGCACATCCGAAAGGATGTGCTTTTTTAATTTATAAAGTATTTTCAATAAACGATTTTGTATAAAAATCAAGCGCTTCAAAATTCATGGATTTAATATAAAAATCTTCTAATTCGTCGTGCGCTTCTTTTGCTTTTTTAAGGGTTAGCACGGCGGTTTCCAAAAGATTTTCGGTTATTTTTTTATTAAATTTCAAACGGTTAGCGCTTAATTTCAACCTTTGCGTGTTTATAAACCGACTGCTGTGAATTCGCCTTTTTTCTATGTTAAAATGGTTGTATTCATTTTCGGTCAAAAAGGCAACATTAAGCTCCGGCACTAAAATATGTTCATAAATTTCTTCAGGGAAGAAAGGACTTTTAACCGAAATTATGTCATAACCGTTCTTAATTGCACGATTTCTGATTTTTGCTAAAATTATACTGCTTGCCGTTCCTAAACTGTCTTTAATAATAACCGTTTCTTTATATTGCTTTTCGATAGTGTCGGTAAAACTGACAATACCTTTTGGGGTAATGCCGGTTATAAACCTTATACTTTCATTTCCGGTTTTCGGCTTTGGCTTGAAATATTGTTTTGATATGTTTTCGGCAAAAGCTATACATTTTTCTGTGTCAGTAAGGCTTAAAACGGTTTTAAAGCTATCGGTCAAAACGTTGCCTGCGGCCTTTAAATATTTTGCCGAAATTTCGTGCAGGCGCTTATTTTTAAGCGATGCTTCTATAATATCTTTTCGGTTTTCAAACAGCATTTCCGAATTCCAAAAAGCGCCGAAATTCAATATTTCTTCACAAGCCCCCGGAAAACGCGCTTCAAGGTTGTGCGGTGCGGTGCCGTCTAAAATAATCATCTTTTTATCGTGCAAAATTACACCGTCTAATGAACTGGGGTCGGAACTGCAATAACACCTTTCGACTATGTATCCACGGCACTCGGCGGCAAGCGCTGTCTTTTTCATAAATGAGGATTTACCGCTGCCGGGGCCACCCTTTATTATATAAACCTTATATCCGTCAAAGTAGTTATAGCATTTTTCAAAAACACTGTAAAAGCCTTTTAAAGAATTAGCCGCCAAAAACGAATTATCTAATAAAAATTTCATAAAACCCCTCCAAACAGTACAGTTTATGTAAAAAAATAAACTTTGACACTTTTAACTGTTTGTGATAAAATCTAAAAAGAGTCGGTTAGACGGTTGCGGATAGTAATATCTGAGGAAAGTCCGAGCCCCACAGGGCAGAATAGCGGCTAACGGCCGCCGAGGGTGACCTTAGGGAAAGTGCAACAGAGATATACCGCCACGCAAGTGGTAAGGGTGGAAAGGCGAGGTAAGAGCTCACCGCTTTTTATGGAGACATAAAAGGCCTGTAAACCCTATTCGGAGCAACGCTAAGTGTGGCTATACACCTGCCCGGTGTGCCACGAAAAGCGGCTGGAGCAACATAGCAATATGTTGCCAAGATAGATAATCGTCCTTGACAGAACTCGGCTTACAGACCGACTCGGTTTAAAACTAAAAGCAGTTAAGTTTTTACTTAACTGCTTTTTCTTTTTTTCTGTATTCGTTAGGGGAAATACCGACATACCTTTTAAAGTAACTCGAAAAATAGGTTACATCGCAAAATCCCAATAACTGACTTATCTCTTTAATTGAAATATCGCTCTTGGCAAGCTTATCTTTAACAGTGTTAAGTCGGGTTTGGTTTTGATACTCCATAGGGGTTAGCCCGTATGCCTTTTTAAACTTTTTAACCATGCCTGAAACCGAAAACTGCATTAGCTTGGCAAGTTCTTCGTTTGTATAGAATTTTTCTTGGTGATTATCAATAACCGCGCGTAAAAAGTCTGCCGTATTTTGACCGGCGTATAGGTAGTTGCCTTTTTCGGGTATTGTAATTTTACTCTCATAAAGATTATATAAAATTGCCGTTATTTTACCGCAACAAAAGGCAATTTTCTTTTTAAGGGCGACATTACTGTCACAAAAAGAAAACATTTCGCGGTATGCGTTAAGATAATTTTGATTTGGGTAAACAATGTTATCTAAGCTTAACTCCCTAATGATTGCATCGACAAGTCCGCCGCAAAAATATGCGTTTAAAAATCTGACATCCTTACCCTTGACCGATTTAACACTGTATGGAGTGTGGCGCGGTAAAAGCACCATATCGCCTGCATATGCGTGATAGCGAATACCGTTGTATGTAATTTCAAGCTCACCCGAACGCAAATAAATAAGGTGATAGGTTTCGTTAGGATGAAATTCATCAATATAACGCGAATAAGAATTATCGACAATTTTTTGAATTGCAAACGGCTCCTTATTTGGCCAGTTTTCAAAGTTAAAGCATTGCAAAACAAGTTCATTTTGTGTTGGCATTTAAAAGTACCTGATTTCTAAATTATTGGACCAAAAATCTAAACTATTGTTTGTATATATATTATTATAATATAGGTGTAATGTCAATAAAAATTTGGGAGGAATTATTTTGAAACAAATGAATTTTGACGTTGTTGTAATCGGTGGCGGCATGTCGGGTATTTCGGCGGCTATTGCTGCGGCAAGACAGGGTGTTAAGGTTGCACTTTTGCAAGACAGACCCGTGCTTGGCGGCAATGCTTCAAGCGAAATAAGAATGCATATTTGCGGTGCCACTCGTCACGGTGAGAAAAAGGGCAATTTCAGAGAAACAGGTATTATTGAAGAAATTTTACTCGAAAACAAATATAGAAATCCTGCCTACTCTTACGGTATGTTTGATACTTTGCTTTGGGAAAAGGTCGTAAGCGAAGAAAATATTACCCTTTTCTTAAATACCTATGTTCGTGATGTTAAGGCCGAAAACGGAAGGGTAATAAGCGTTACTGCCAACCAACTTACAACCGAAAAGGAAATTGAATTTTCAGCCTTGCAGTTTATTGATTGTTCGGGTGACGGATTTGTTTCATACAAAGCCGGCGCTGAGTATATGTTCGGTCGTGAAAGCAAAGATACCTTCGGCGAGCCGAACGCGGTTGACAAAGCCGACAAAATCACAATGGGTAACTCAATTCAGTTCAGAAGTTTAGATGCGGGCCACCCCGTACCGTTCCAAAAGCCGGATTGGGCTTATGATTACTCTGATACCGATTGGGCTGACATTCGTACAAAAGCCGAAATTACAAGCGGTTATTGGTGGGTTGAAATCGGCGGAACCGAGTGGGATTGCATTAAAGATTCGGAACTAACCCGCGATGAAATGTTAAAAATAATTTACGGACTTTGGGACTTTATTAAAAATCATTCCGAAAACAAAAAGGCAGCCGAAAATTATTATTTAGACTGGGTTTCCTTTATACCTGCCAAACGCGAAAGCCGAAGAATTAAGGGCGACTACGTTTTAAATGAAAACGATGTTTTGGAAAACAGAAGATTTGATGACGCAATCGCTTACGGCGGTTGGCATTTAGATTCGCATAGGCCCGAAGGATTTTATGCCTTTATAAATGATACACCTCAACTTGAAGATAAGGCAATTATTTTTGACGGGATATATACAATTCCGTATAGAAGTATTTATGCGAAAGATTTTTCCAACCTGCTTTTAGGCGGAAGAATAATAAGCGCTTCGCACCGTGCTTTTTCTTCAAGCCGTGTTATGGCTACCTGCGCCGTTGTCAGTGAGGCTTCGGGTATTGCGGCCGCTATGGCGGTAAAAGAAAAGTGCGACTGCCGTAAAGTAAATGTCAGCGCTTTGCAACAAGAGCTTCTTAAAAACGGTTGCTATATACCGAATGTTAAGAATAACGACCAAACGGATAAAGCAAGAACTGCCGCCGTTTCGGCTTCAACCTTTGTAAAAGGTTTTGAACCCGAAAACATAATTAACGGTGTTGCAAGACCAAGCGGTCAGGATTCTAATATGTGGCAAAGTGATGAAAACGATAAGGCGCCAAGCATTACGCTTGACTTTAAAAAGGCAACCGAGGTTAAAGAAACCATAATTACATTTGATTCTAACCTTGATGTTGAAATTATGATAAGTCTTTCAAAATGGGCGCAAAATCGCCAAAGCGAAAAAATTCCCGATACCATTGTAAAAGACTATAAAATTGATTACTGCTTAAACGGCAAGATTGTTGACACTAAAACAATAAGCAATAACCACCAGCGAATGAATAGCGTTAAAAGCGATGTTATTTGCGACAAAATGGTCTTAACCGTTTTAAATACAAACGGATTTAGTAAAGCAAGAATCTGCGAAATGAGGGTTTATTAAAATGGAAAATTATAAAGTAGAAAAAGGCGTTATTTACTCTGAAAACGGATTACCTTATGCTCCGCGTATGTTCTGCGACGGCAGAGTTGTTTTTGAAGCTAATAACGACTGCTTCGGTGAAATTGATTATTTCAGTGCAAAGACAAACGGCACCTTTAAAATCTTCAGAAACAGATTTTGGGGCGGTTTAACCTTCTTTAAGGTTAAGAACGGTTCAAGAACAAAAATCAAACCGCAAAATACAGAAATTTGGCCTTTTGGTTATATTTCCAAGGGTGATTACGGCAAGTATAGCTTTTATACCGCTAACGAAAATATCTATTTTGTTTTTGAGTTAGACGAAAATGCAAGCTTAGAAATGCAGTTTTATGACGAATATCTTTTCGTACCCGACAATTCTACTAAGCCTGATGTCAGACTTCGCGGTCCCGAACGCGTTTGGGCACCTATTGAACTTAAAGACAATAAGTTAGTATTAAACTACCGCGAATGTGATGTTGACAACGAAATTTTAATTTCTTCTAACGCAAAGCTTGATTTCAAAACAATGCCCCGAAACGGCAAGTATATTTTATCGGCAAGCGAAGTTAAGGGCAATAAAATAATATTCTGTATGTCATTTAAGGGTAGTGACTATGCCGACTATCAAAAAGATTTTGACGCACAAATTGCCCGCTATACCGCCGTTGCCGAAAAGGCACCCGTTTTACATAGTAGCCACAAAATCCTTAACCAGTTTATGCAGTTAGCACCTATGTATCACGAATCTTTAAAGACCCCCGATTTCCCCGGTGCTATCCGCGCCCAAACCACATGCTATTGGGTATGGGGTTGGGACAGCATGACCTGTAATGAAAGCTGTATGTACTGGGGCGACCAAGAATTTATCGGTGATATGCTTAAATGCTTTATGGAAAATGCAACCGAACAAGGCATTGCCCATGCATTCAGCCGTGATATGACCTGCGGTTCACCGGCACCGGCACCCGCACAAGGTATGTATTTAACCCTTTTAGACCTTTACCGTTTGTCGGGTGGCGATATTAAGCCTTATTATGACTTTGCCAAGAAACTTATTAAGATGATTTTAGATACCGAAATCGGCGATACCGGTCTTTGCATTGGGTTATCGCTTTATCCCGATTTCCGCAATCTTATCCGCGAAAACCATAACGATATCAGTTGCTTTAACAACACTGTTTCTTATTGTGCTGCCCGTTCTATGGAACGTATTGCCGAATCGGTTGGCGACACCGAAACCGCAAACTTAGTAAAAGCATTTGCCGATAGAAATAAGAAGAATTTCTTAGGCGCGCTTTATAATGAAGAGATGAAGTTTATTGATTCTTCTTCTGATATTGACGGTTATAAACGCCGTTTTGTACCAACCAATAACGCAGTTAAGTGGGAAAGCAACGACTGTCGCGATTTAATTTGGGAAAAATCCGAAGAATGTCTTGACTTCTATCTTAAAAATCTTGTCAGCGAATCAGGAATTCGTCCTTTACCTGAATGGAGCGATGTTTACGACACCGACTCTAACCAACTGCATTGTTGGTGGAGTGTTATGAGTGAATTCTATACAAGACTTATCAACGCTTATGACAAGCCTGAATATATTAACAAGTATGTCGGTTGGCTTGAATATTGGAACGAAAAGCTTATGTGCCCCGAAGGCATTTCGTGCTACGATAACCTAAAAGAAGTTCCGTTTGATAACTGGAATGCCCGTCTTGGTACATGGCAAGGCTACAATATGCGCGGATTCTATAATTCGGTAATTCACGCCGTAATCGGTCTTGACTTTGATAAAAACGGTCTTAACTTCTATCCTTATTCGGGCGAAGAAATGACTATCGAAAAATTACATTTCGGCAAAAAGTTATTTAAGGTAGAAATGAAGGGAAGCGGCAAGTCGGTTAAATCGGTCACCTTAAACGGCAAAGACCTCGGCGCTGTTACCAATATTCCGTTTGAAAAATTAGAATTAAACAACGAAATTGTTGTTATAAGGGGATAAAACTATGTTACTTACCATTGCCGCCACAGTATCTAATGAGGAAAGATTACAACTTATTAAAGACTCCGGCTTTGACGGTGTCGATTACGGTTTTGACGACGACCAAGGTTTAGCTTTAAATGATGATTTTATTGAGTACGCAAAGAACGCTAAAAAAATTCTTGATAAAATCGGCCTTGTTTGCCACCAAACACATGCAACCTATTCGGTAAAATACGGTGAAGAATATAACGAATCTAACCCTAATTATTTAAAGACCGTCCGTTCTATTTTAGCAACACCGTATCTCGGTGCTTCGGCGGTAATTGTCCACCCCTTAAACGTGCCGATAGGCGTTGACCTTATGGCCGAAAACATAAAGTTCTATAAAACATTAGAACCTTATGCAAAAAAAGCAGGGGTTAAAATTGCTGTTGAAAACCTTTATCAATGGGTTGTCGGTACAAGAATTCATGAAGGATACATGCATACCCCAGAGGAAATGAATGAATTGCTTGATAATTTGTCGGATGATTTTGTCTGTAATTTTGATACAGGCCATGCCGCCGTTGTCGGCATTGACCCCGAAGATTACATTCACGCGATGAGCAAGGAGCGCCTTAAATATCTTCACGTTCACGATACCGACTACACGTTTGACCGCCATGTTATTCCGTTTATGCTCGACCACCATTGGGATAAAATTTGCGAAGCACTTGTTGATATCGGGTACGAAGGTACAATGAATTTAGAGGTTGGCTCCTTTATGCGCCGTTGCGGCGAAGGCACCGAAAAGCTAAGCTATAAAATAGCCGAGCAATCGGGCCGCCGACTTATAAAAATGATAGAAGAAAAAAGAGGTAAAAAATAATGTATAACGAACAAAATAAAGAATTTACTTTTAAAAACGGTAAGATATTGACAAAGGGTACATTACCTCTTCAACCACGCTTGTTTTGTGATGAAAGGACCTATTTTGAAGTTAATAACGATGTTTTAACAATGGTAGGTTATTATAACCCGCAGTTCGGTCGAAATAACATTCAGCTTCGTTCTAACTTTTTTGATACTACCGCTTTTTATATTGAAACCGAAAAGGAAAACTACGGCTTAAACCTAACTAAAACCGAGATGTTGCCTTTCGGCTTTAAGGCACTTTGCCCTGTTGAAGGCGCAGAACACGAGTTTTCAATTTACACGGTAAATAATGCAATTATCTTTACTTTAAAAACACCAAAGGATATGAAGTATAAGGCAAAAATGCATTTTCAAATCCGTAAAAAGTGTTTCTTCTTCCCAATTAAGAATACAAGCGATTTTGCTAACCCTCAACTAAACGGCGAAGAAAGAAATTGGAACGGATTTACCTTTGAAAATAATCTTTTTAAAGCTAATTCGTCTTCGCCCGAATTCCCCGAAGGCACGGGTACACACATTACCTTTTCCTGCAACAAGAAAACAAAGCTCAGAGTAACGCCGAGGAATATTAAGTACGACTTTATTCTTGAAAATCTGAAAGCCGACACCGAATATAAGTTTGTTATGGCTTTTTCATACACAGATGAGCTTTCAACCGCCCTTTGCAAGGATATGCTTAAAAACAGCGGTACTTATATCGAAGAACGCAAAAAAGAATATGCTGATGTTTATAGAAAAGCACCTAAATTTAATACCGGCAATAAGTCTATTGATAACTTTATGGGTATGGTACCGCTATTTACACGCTCGTTAAAAACGACCGAAATTTCCGGTAACCTACGCGCCAACACAATGCATTATTGGGGCTGGGGAAGTGATAACCTTGTTGAATCGGCTTCTTACTTCCTAAGCGGCGATAACGACTATGCAAGAGAAATTATTGACTTAGCCACTAAACTCGGCAAGCATTATATTTGCTCTTATGATAAGACATGCACCAAAAACGCTCATAAGGAAGAAAAGTTCAGTTGCCGAAGCGACTTCCCGTTTGTTATTCACACTTACGAATATTGGGTAGGCGGCGGAAATTTGGATGATGACCTATATAACCTTTGTAAGAGCCTATATCTTGAATCCAAAGAGTTAATAGATGAAAAAACAGGTCTTTACCACAGCGGTATGTGGTTTGCGTTTGACTATTCAAGCGCCTTTAAATCAACCTTTATTCCGGATGAATTCTACGGTTGTTGCGAAAACGTTATGATGTATATCGGTCTTCGCGGTATTCAAAGCATGGCTTATTATAAAAAGGATTTTGAGACCGTAAAAGAAATTGCCGAAGTTACTTCTAAGATTGAAAAGAATTTGGTTAAGACTTTCTATAATCCGAAAGAGAAGTATTTTTCGGGCGCTGTTAATGATAAAAATTTGAAGCGTATGGAAAGTTACACTTCGTATATGCAACGCTACGAAAATGATTTCGGTACCGATATTTTAGAAGAAAAGTTTAACGAATGTGCCGATTATTACGAGAAGAACTTTATTACAACTAACGGCATCAGAGCTATAAGCAAAGACCACGAAGCATTTGACGGTGACGATAACCAAATGCATTGTTGGTGGCCTTGCTACAACTGCGACTACTTTATCAGAATGATGCAAATGACAAATAGAACCGAAAATATTGATAAGTATGTTTCTTGGATTGCCTTTTGGTCTGACCGCATCACAATGCCCGAAGGAATGGACCTTTACGACAGCAATAGCCAAAACGGATATGATGACTGGAATATGCGTTGCGGCGCTTGGCAGCAATTCGCATATAGAGCGTTCTATCAAAGCATTGTCCGCGGACTTTACGGTGTCGAGTTTGATGACGCCGGTGTAACCTTCTATCCGTATAGTGGCACCAATGTTTCGGTTACTAATTTGCACGGACTTAATAAAACCTTTGACATTGAATTTAAGGGCAAGGGCAAATACTTTAAGAAGATTGTTCTAAACGGCAAAACTTTCCTTCATACAAACCGTTTGCCGAAAGAGGAACTATTAAAGAAAAATGTAATCACAGTTTACCGCACGGATGTAGAGCCCCTACTCACAGTTTCGGCTTTAAACGGCACAGAAATTAAGAACTATGCCGAAAATAAAGACGGAATTAAGTTTACCGCGGTTATTGCGGGTAACGCTACCCTTAAATTAAGCGGTAAGGTAAACGAAGTTTTGTTAGACGGTAAAAAGCAAAAGACCGAAAAATCCAACCTTAATAAAACGGTTGTACGCCTAACGGCTATCGGCGAAGTCGGTATTGAAATAAGATAGGAAGTAATAGAATGAAATATTTAACCTTTGGTTTTGATGACGGCGAAATTTATGACCGTCAATTAGCCGACCTATTCAGAAAATACGGTATGAAAGCCACTTTCTTTTTAATGACTGACCAATTCGGCATTAAGGTACCGTTTCACCGCTACGGCGAAGATACTGTTGTCGAACGGGTAAGCGAATCGGAGGTTAAACAAACTTATAAGGGTATGGAAGTCGCCGGTCATGGTGCTAACCACAGCATAGATGAAAATGATATGGAAAACACCGTTATAAAGTCGTTAGAAAAGCTTTCTCGCCTTGCAGGATATAAAGCTAACGGGGTGGCATATCCTGGTGGCAGTTATAGTGATGCAAAGGTCAACGCTTTGAGAAGTGCCGGCGTTGATTACGCAAGAACCATTGACTGCACTAACAGTTTTTCCGTTCCCGATGACTTTTTAAAATGGCACCCTACCTGCAAATATGACCAAGAAAATGTTATGGAACTGGCTCATAAGTTTGTGGATTTAAAAACCAAGGATGATGCTCTTTTCTATATTTACGGACATTCGTACGAGCTTACCAATAAAGAAGTCGGAAAAAGGTTTTGCGACTTTGAAGAGATACTTAAAGTTTTAAGCAATAAAAAAGACATTTGCTATTTAACAAATGCCGAAGTTTTTGAAAGGTTGACAAAGTAATGTACGGTGTAAAAATTGAAAAAGGCCCTATGAACTGGCAAATTTTGCAACAGCAAAACGGCTTTGCAAAGGTGTCGCTGTCGGGTAGGGTTGATTTAGATGAAGCTACCTATCAAAAACACCCGTTAGTTAATGTAACCGTTTTTGATGAGGATAACAGAAGTCGTATTTTACCACCCGAGTTTTGCGAGATTAGGGACGCAAAATGGTCGGCAGAATTAACACTTCCGCTTGGCGGACTTTACAGCATTGAAACGAGTGTAAGGCTCGACAATTTCGGAATTGTCAAGGGCGAACGCATTTTGCATATCGGCGTTGGTGATAACTTTGTTATTACAGGTCAAAGCAATGCTGTCGGCATTGGTAAGGATATGGCGCTTGACGAAAGCGACAAAAATGTGCACCTGTTTAGAGTAAGCGGTAATTGGGACATTGCAACCCATCCTTTGCACGATACCACAAATACAAAGTACCCCGAATTCGCCGAAACTGCCGAAGTCGGTTTTAGTCCATGGCTTACTTTTGCAAAAACTCTTGCTAAAAAGCTCGGCTATCCAATAGGCCTTATCCCCGCAACAAAGGGCGGTATTCCGATTTCGTTTTGGGATAGAGATTTAGACGGTAAGTATTTTGACTATATGTTAAACTTGCTTAAAGACTCTAAAAGCGGTGTTGCCGGCGTGCTTTGGTACCAAGGCTGCAATGATTCTTATAGCGATGAATTAAGAAATGCTTATAAAAAAAGCTTTAATAAAGTCCTTTCGGATTTTAGAAAAGAATTAGGAAAAGATATCCCCGTATTTACCGTTCAACTTAATAAGGTTACTTGTTGCGGTACAAAGGGACCGGATATCGACGTTGGCCGCAAGTGGTTTAGCTTAATGCGTGAAATACAGCGTGAGCTTGCTAAGGAAAACGATAACGTTTATATTGTGCCGACAATAGATTTGCCTGTTTGCGACGGTATTCACAACGGTGCTATGTCTAACATCGTGTTGGGCCAACGCGTTGCCAATGTCGCTTTAAAGTATATGTACGGGAAGCCGGTTGTTTGCGACGCGCCTGATATTGAAAAAGCGGTGCTTACTGAAAACCGCGAAGTGACATTGTATTTTGCCAACGTTTACGACCGCATTTTTTCGGACAACAACCCGATATTTATGTTGCCCTTCTCGGTAACCGATAAAAACGGAAGGGTATTGCCGGACGATTACAGAACACCGGGGGATAACACCATTGTTTTAATGTTCGACCGCGACATTGAAGGCAAAGCCACAGTTTCTTGTGACGGACCATGTGAAGCCGGCTTAATGCCTTATGATAAATTTACATTTTTGCCGGTTGTTATGTTCGACGGTATAGAAATTGAAAAAAAGTAAAATAAAAAAGGCTCACTTTTGGGACACCCTCCGTAAGGAAGGTGCCCCAAGGTGGCCTTTGTATCAAAATTAATTATTGTTTTGTTTAGACGGTGTAACTTTTGTGGTTATGCCGTTTTTTGCCATGCTTTCACGTTTTTCATTACACACTTTTCAAAGTGTGTAACCCACTATGACACTTTCAGC
>JAZUID010000028.1:0-8277 GCA_045642065.1 Acutalibacteraceae bacterium | reverse complement strand
TATGTTTGAATATTCTTAAAAAAAGCCTCCATGTTAAAATCTTTATTAAACCTACATTCGGTTTTGATTATCTTTGACGGAACACTTGATTTTAGACATTATTTGTTATATAATTTGATAAAATAATGCTATAATTATACGGGGGGAATGACTATGGACAGACAAATGAAACTAACCTACGGAATGGTCGGCGGAGGTCCGGGCGCATTTATCGGCGACCCGCATAGGCGCTCAATAGCTCTTGACGGAGAAGCAAAGCTTGTTTGCGGTTGCTTTTCAAATGACGGTGAAAAAACCGCTATGATGGCGGATATTTTGGATATTGAAGCAATAAGATGCTATGCCGGATATAAATATATGGCAAAGGCGGAATCCGAAAGGGAAGACGGCATTGATTTTGTCGTAGTTGTAACGCCTAATTCAACCCATTATGAGATTTGCAAAACATTTCTCCAATACGGAATAAATGTTGTTTGCGATAAACCGCTTGCATTAACCTATGCTCAGGCGGCAGAGCTTCGTGATTTGGCAAAGAAAAACGACCTTTTGTTTATGGTTACATATACATATATGGGTTATGTTACTTCAAAGTATGCCAAAGACCTTATTAAAAAGGGTGAAATCGGCGATATCAGAATGGTTATGGCTGAATATCCTCAGGGTTGGCTTGCTTTTGAAAATGACAACGGCGGAAAACAGGGAGAATGGAGATGTAACCCCAACGCTTCGGGCAGTGTAAACTGTTTGGGCGATTTGGGCACGCATATTGAAAACGCCGTTGCTACCTTTACGGGACTTAAAATCAAAAAAGTTCTTGCAAAAATGGATGTTGTTGTTCCCGGCAGAGTGCTTGATGATAACGATACGATTATGGTTGAGTTTGATAACGGTGCAAGCGGTGTATTTTGGTCAAGTCAAATTGCCGTCGGATATGATAACGATTTAAGAGTGCGTATATACGGCAGTAAGGGAACAATTGAATGGTTCCAGAGAACTCCCGACCAGATTACCGTAATAGACGAAAATAATACCGCCCACGAGATACACCGAGGTCATAATGTTATACCCGATAATGTTTCACGGTATAACCGTCTGCCTTCGGGACATCCTGAGGGTTGGATGTGCGCTATGAGTAATCTTTACCGAAGCTTTATTGAATGCCTTGTTGCCAAAAAGGAAGGCACATTTACAGAGGATATGATAGATTACCCGACAGTAGATCAGGGCGCCGACGGTATCGCTTTTGTTGAGGCGTGCGTCCAAAGTAATAAGCTCGGCAATGTTTGGGTTGAGCTTCAAAAGTAATGCAGTTGAACAATAAAGCAATTAAATTAGCCGTTATCGGCACAAGCGCAATAACCGATAAGTTTTTAACTGCGGTTAATTCTTCAAATAGATTTGTGCTTTCGGCTGTTTATTCAAGAACTTATGAAAAGGGCAGAGCGTTTGCCGAAAAATACGGTCAAATTCCCGTTTATACCGATTTTAACGATATGTTAAAGTCGGGAATAGAGGCAATTTATATTGCTTCTCCCAACTCCTGCCATTTTGAACAGTCAAGGTTTTTTCTTGAAAACAGGATAAATGTTTTATGCGAAAAACCTATCGTAACAAATTTAAGTCAGTATAAAGAGCTTAAAAAACTTGCCGATAAAAACGGTGTTATTTATATGGAAGCCATTATGTCTATGTATTCGCCTTTTTATGATATATTACATAATGCAGTTAAAAAAATCGGCAAAATTTCCCTTGCCAGAATTGATTTTTGCCAAAGGTCGTCCCGTCTTGACGATTTTTATAAGGGAATACCGCAGAATATTTTTGATATGAAGTTACACGCCGGAGCACTAATGGATTTAGGCGTATATTGTGTTTACGGGGCTGTGGACTTATTCGGAAAACCAAAAAAAATAAGCGCACAGGCAAACTATTTTAAGAACGGTTGCGATTGCTCGGGCACTTCGGTATTTTGTTATGATGATTTTTCGGCGGTTCTTACATATTCAAAGAACGGGCAATCTATGCTTCATTCCGAGATTATCGGCGAAAACGGAGCGGTTACGGTAGAATCTGTTTCGCAATATGCGGGAATAAAACTTTATATTAACAAAAAAGAGCAGTTTTCGTATCCTGTTCCCGAAAGAAAGGAAATAATGTCGGGCGAGGTTAACGCCTTTGCCGATTTTATTGAAAAAATCAATTTAGAATTATATAAAGAAAAATCTGCATTATGTGAGACCGTCCATAGTTGTATGGATAAAATCAAAGCAGATGCAAAAATATGTTATAATTAAATAATAAAGGGAAAACGAAATGATTTTTAATAATATTTCCAATTGATTGAGAGAATGTTTATAAAACCGTCATTAAATTAAAATACTGTTGCAGAAATACTAATTAACTGTAGATTTGAAATGTTTTTGTTTAGCAGTTTTTAATAAAAGGAAAATAAGTAAACAAAAACGGCAATTTAGATAATTGATTTAACTAAATTATTTTCGTATAATTACTTCGGGCGATTAGACGGACATGACGGCAATATAGGAAAAATAGCGGTTGAAGTTTTAAATGATAATAGAAAAATAGCGAAGGAGAAAAACTCAATGTCACTTAACATGGAATATAGCAGAAAAATCTCCCGTTTTATCGAAGTAATTCCAAAACGGATGTATAGTTTTTCTAAAAGCGTTAGTTTTAAAGGCTTTATTACCCGAGAAAGAATTTCATTTGAAGAAGCCTGTGCTCATGAAAAACAGGAGTATGTTGAAGGTATTAAGTGGGGCAAGAAGTGGGAATACGGTTGGTTTTTCACCGAAGTAATAATTCCCGAATCTTGCAACGGTGAGCGTGTTGTTTTCAAAGCAGAGCTGGGCGAGTGTCTGGTTTGGGTAAACGGAAAGGTTTATGGTTCGTTAGACAGAGAACATGATATGGTTACGCTTGCAGAGTCTGCAAAAGGCGGAGAACATTTTGAGATAGTTATGGAAGTATATGCCGGCCATGTGGGTTATGACGGAATTCCGAATACAACGAATGTTTTGCCGTGTACAACTGTTGTAATACCGGAAGAAAATATGACAGAATTTTCGGAAGATGTGGAACAAAAAACCGTGAAGAATGGTGAAATCGGTATTTTTCATGAAGATTTGTTCCAATTCTGGATGGATATGCGCACATTATTTGAACTTCGGGACCTTTTTGGAGAAACATCATGGCGTCAGGCAAATATTGATAAATGTCTACAGAAGGTGTGCGATGCGGTTGATATTGAAGCAAAGTTGCCTATACTTATCAAGTCGGCAGTCACGGCGAGGGGAGTAATGGCACCGTTGCTTGCATGCAAAAACGGAACCAGTGCGCCTACTATGTTCGCAATCGGAAATTCGCATTTAGATTTAGAGTGGCTTTGGACAAAAGAAGAAACAAGGCGTAAAGCGGCAAGAACATTAGGCAATCAATTACGCTTATTAGAAGAATATGATGATTACAAATATGTACATAGTCAGCCTTGGCTCTTGGAAACCGTTAAGAATGAATATCCGGAACTTTACAAAGAAATAAAAAAATGGGCAAAAAAAGGACGTATCGTTGTAGAAGGCGGTATGTGGGTAGAAGCTGATACCAATATTCCCGCAGGAGAGAGTCTGATTCGTCAATTCTTGTTTGGAAAACGCTTTATGTCAGAAGAATTCGGTGTAGACAGTGAGATTCTGTGGTTACCGGATGTATTTGGAATCAGTGCAGTAATTCCGCAAATTATGATTGGGTGTGGAGTGAAGTACTTATTGCATGCAAAAATTCCATTCCAATATAATGGTGGTGACACGTTTCCGCATAATAATTTCATCTGGCAGGGGTTGGATGGAACAGAAGTGCTGGCACATATTACACATGGTTACGCAACCGGTTCTTCGCCCAATATGATTATGAATAAGTGGAATTCAAATGCAGAGCGTGCAGATGTGCCTGCAAAACTCTTTATGTATGGGCATGGAGATGGCGGCGGCGGAGCGACTCGCATTCATCAGGAATTTATTAAGAGAGAGTATGATTTGGAAGGGCTGCCGAAAGTGAAGATGGCAGCGCCGAAAGAGTTTTTTGCATTTGTTGAAAATGAGTGTGAAATATCGAAGAAATACCAAGGCGAACTTTATTATACCGCTCACCGTGGCACTTACACATCACAGGCAGAGACAAAGCGACTGGGAAGACAGAGTGAGCGTGCCCTTCGTGAGGCAGAAATGTGGACTGCTTTATTATCCGACAGAGCAAGTGTTATTGATGAACTAAAACCTTTGTGGAAAGAAGTGTTATTCAATCATTTCCATGATGTTATTCCGGGTTCATCTTTGACGGAAGCTTATACGAGAGCGGAAAAGAGTTTTTCAGATGTTATTGAAAAGGCAGGAACAATCGCAGATCGTGCATGTTTTACGGCACTCAAAGATACACCCGATACTTTGACAGTGTTTAATTCGCTTTCCTTTGAACGAAAAGTTTTCGCCATACTTCCTACAGGGTATCAAGGTGCATATAACGGAAATGGCATCGCAGCAGAAACACAATGTGTCAACGGGCAGACACTGGCACTTTTAGAAGTTCCTGCCTGTGGTATGAGCACATATACTTTGCAGAGAGGAGATTGCATAGCGGATGCAGGTATTGATAATGACCTGTACCTCGAAAACAATCTGATTCGTGCAAAATTTAATGCACAGGGCGAACTGATAAGTGTTATAGATAAAGAAAGCGGAGTCGAATTTTTGACAGACAGTTCAAATCGATTCCGTGTATATCAGGATGCACCGACAATGTTTGATGCATGGGATATTGACAGTTTCTATGAAAAATTAGAAGTAACAAATATTTCTGATATTGCAGTAGCAGTAGAACACAGAGGAAACTTATTGTCAAGTTTGCTTATCAAGAAAAAAATCAACAATTCAGAAATTAAGCAACATGTCATTCTCAGAAAAGACAGTAAAAGAATTGATTTTGAGACAGAAGTAGATTGGAATGAGACTCACAAATTATTGAAAGTGGATTTCAATACGAATATCCATACTACTGAATTACTTTCAGAAATTCAGTTCGGTTATGTAATGCGTCCAACTCATAGGAACAGACAGTATGATGCAGACCGATTTGAAGTGTGGCAGCACAAATGGTCGGCACTGGCAGAAGGTAACAGAGGTGTTGCTATCTTAAACGATTGTAAGTATGGCATTAGTGCTGATGGAGGCAGAATGAGTCTGACATTATTAAAATCAGCGGCAGCTCCTGCACTTCATGCAGATAAAGGTGTACACAAATTCACATATTCTGTTATGCCGTTTACAGAGACGTTCTTTAACAGTCGTGTAATACAAGAAGCGTATGATCTGAATTATCCGGCGCATGTGATGTCCGGTGAAGGTACGGAAGGTTCATTATTGCAACTATCGGAGAAGAATATCATTATAGAAACAGTCAAATTCGCGGAGGACGGAAGCGGAGATTTAATTATTCGTTTGTATGAATGCCAAAACGCTTATACAAATTGCAGGTTGAACTTTGGTTTTGATGTGAAAGAAGTGTATGAAACGGATATGCTGGAACATCATGCAGAAAAAGTCCAAGTTCATGGTAATCAAGCGACATTTGTAATGAAACCCTTTGAGATTAAGACCTTAAGAGTAATAAAATAAAATAGTTTTAAGGAGAATAGAAAAATGAAAAAAGCAGCCGATATTATTTTTAATCCCGGAGAAGAGTATAGTGAGAAAAACAGGAGATGGCAGGGAACGCCATCAATTGAAAAAACAGGCAATAGATTATGGGCTTCCTGGTTTACAGGAGGGAATTTTGAGCCGGATGTTAATAATTATGCAGTGTTGGCTTATAGTGATGACGATGGCGAAACATGGACTGACCCGTATATGGTCGTAAAATGCAACATAGAAGATCATCAACGGGTCTGTGATTTACAGTTATGGTTAGCACCAAACGGTAGATTATGGGCATATTGGTGTCAAGATGTTTTTCCGGAACACATCACAGAAGCAGATTTTGAAACTTATGATCAGTTGTGGGAGGAATTCCTCAATAATACGCAATGTTGGTATATATATACAGATAATCCTGAAGATGAAACACCGATTTGGTCTGAACCTGCTTATCATTCGCAAGGTTATGTCAGAAACAAGTCTACTGTGTTGAAGAACGGCACTCTCTTTATACCGGGTTATAGCGTTAAAAAGGAAGGGAAATATCAGTATATCATTGGCAGTGATTTCAACAAAGACCTTGAGATTAAAGAAGGTCCGGCCATCGTTGGCAAAAAGAATTATGACGAGTGCATGGCTTTACAACGTGAAGATGGAAGCATCTGGTTTTTGGTGCGCACAATGACAGGATATCTTGCGGAATCATCTTCATATGATTATGGTGAAACATGGACAGAAACAAAACTAACTGAGATACCGAATCCTTGTACTCGTTTTAACATCAGCAGATTAAAAAATGGAATGGTGTTGTTAGTGAATACGCCGTCAGCAAAGCTTGGGGACCGTACAGGCTTAGTGGCATCCTTATCTATGGACGATGGAAAAACATGGTCATACCATCTTCGCTTGGAAGACAGACGTTCTACTACTTATCCGGATGTTGCACTGGGAGAAGACGGTAGCATTTATGTGGCGTATGATTGTCAGAGAGATAACAGACAAGAGCCCGATCCGCAGGATTCAACCAAATCAATTGCCGCAAAAGAAATTTGTATGGCAAAATTCACGGTGGAAGATATAATGGAGGGAAAGTTTGTAAACCCGAACAGTTATACAAGGAAGATTATAAGTAAGGTAAACTTCAGTGAGAGATTCTATATGAAATAATGTCATCTTCGTCCCAAAACAAATCAAAGAGTGAATGTTTAGAGTATTGATGCAAAAATATATTGTAATTAAAGGAAAAAACGAAATGATTTTTGATAATATTTCAAGTATTGAAAAATATAAAAACGATAATAAATTATACAAAGAATTAAAAAAACTCACATTACTGAAAATAGGGGATAAGGACGAAGAAAAGCGTGTTGCAACCGTTAAATTTGACGAGGCAAAATTTGAAAACCACCTTAAAAATATTGATATACATTATGTTGTCAGCGGTAAAGAAAAAATCCTTGTTTCAAATAGTATAGATAATCTTGTAAGATTGACTGAATACGACTGCGACAATGACTATGAGCTATTTGATATAAGCCGTGATTTTTCTTCGGTTGTTTTATTTCCCGGGGATTTTTTAGTTGTTTATCCGGGAGAAGCACATGCGCCAAAAATTTCTGATAATGGAGAAGATGTTTATAAAACAGTTATCAAACTAAAATACTGATGTAGAAAAATTGGTAAATAAAAACGGCTATTTTGATAATTTATTTAAGAAACAGATTGTCATATAATTACATTGCTGTTTAAGTAAATATCCGTGTTAGGCAAACTTATTTGTGTTTTGTTTTAAAGGAATTTTACGGAGGAAAACGATGCTTGATAAACATTTAGTGGCAACAACCCGTCCGCAAGCAAAAGAAAAAAACATTATAAATTGGGGAAATTATCGTATCACGGTATTGCAGGACAGATTGTTCCGATTGGAAAGAAGCGAAAATCAAAAATTTCGTGATGATGCAACGCAGTCGGTTTGGTTTCGTGATATGCCGGAGCAAAAATTTACGGTTACTGATGACGGAAACACTCTTACTGTTTGGACAAAGCAGTGTGCTTTAATTGTAAAGGAAAGACGGGAAGATTGCCGTGTTCAATTAAACAATGAATTTTTTGAAATCAATAATGAAGGTAATCTGAAAGGAACTTCACGGACATTAGACGGATATGACGGCGATATGTTTGTGGGACTGCAAAACAAAAAGGCATCGGAAATGTCTGAGGACAAAAGAATCAAACTCGAAAACGGAGTTTGCTCTGTAAACGGAATTGCCGTTTTTGATGATGTTAATTCTCTTACGCTCGGCACAGACGGCGAGGTTAAACCGATTCGTGGCGACGGTTCAGACGAATATATTTTTGTGTACGGTGATGATTACCGTTCTGCCGTTAAAGCTCTTTATATGATTTGCGGAAGCACACCGCTCATTCCCCGCTTTGCTTTGGGAAATTGCTGGAGCAGATACTATATTTATACAGATAAAGAATATTTGCGTTTGTTAAATTCGTTTGAGCAACAAAAAGTTCCGCTTACGGTTGCAACGATTGATATGGATAGGCATTATTCAAAGCAAAT
>JAZUID010000027.1:0-2374 GCA_045642065.1 Acutalibacteraceae bacterium | reverse complement strand
CTTTTCGCGGCAATTCGGGGTGGTTGTTTCGCCGTGAGCTGATTTGTTTTCTCGAATTAAGAAATCCTTTGTGACAGCATAATCCAAATGGTCCCAAGGCGTAATTTCATCAAAACTGCGTGTTCTGTTTGCATAAAATTCGGGTGTTAAATTATTAGCCTTAAATGCCTCGTTCCATTTTTGAAGGTCAAAGCATTCGTTCCAACTGTCAAACTTGCAACCCATTTTAAAGGCGGTTTCGATAACATTATCGTGTACCCCTCTGTGTGCATAATGCCAGTTAAGTATGCGGGAGTAGTCGGGCTTTTTGCCGGCGGGAAATATTAAAAACAAATACACCGCCGCTATTATTATAAAAAGCAACAAAATATCAGCAAAAAACATCACCTGTCCCCCTTCCTTATAATCGTATACATAATATATATTAACACATCTTCTGAAACATTGCCAAATCTTTTTACGGCTTTACCGTGTTGCCGTAGTATTTTACCGTCACATCCCGCTATTTTATATTTTTATAAATACCGATTATGCGTGATGTTTCGAGTTTTTCTTTATCCAACGGCTTTTTTTGTATTTTGGAAGCCGGTTGTTTTGAAATATTGTTAAGCATTATTCTTATGCGCTTTTTGGTTATTCTATAGCGTAAATCGGCAAATTCTTCTTTAGTATTTTGCGGTATGTCAAGATTAAGTTTTTTAACGGTTCTTTTATACCGTTCATCCTCTTGCCGAGCAGTTTCACAAGGGGCTTAAGTTCATTTTTGTAATTCTTGCCGTTTACTATTACACAATCGTAAAATTTTAAGGCGAAGTTATAGAATTGGCGCAAAGTAAACACCAAATCAGCGTTTTCATAATTTGCACCGTTGAATTTATCCTGCAAAATATCATACTGAACAAGAGCCTTTATACAGTAAAGATTGTAATAATTATAGTTTTGGGAAATACTTAAAGGATTTACCCTTTGAATATAGAAAGGCAGTTCATTATTAATAACCGTTTTGCCCGATTGTGCATAAGCGCGGAACCTGAAAGCCGTTTCAATATCCTGCAAAGCATATTCGGGGAAAACAATATTGTTTTCCTGCAAAAAGCGGGTTTTATAGATATATGACCAAAATTCAAGTTTAGGAATATGGTTTTGTATTTCGTCAAAGGCTTCCGGCTCCATTTTTACAACATCACCGTCAAGGTAAAAATCAACCGTCAGTTTCGGAGTAAAAACAAGGTCTGTTCCGTCATCCTTATAACCGTTTAAAAGTTTTGCCGTATTTTCGTTAAATATATTGTTAACTATCATATCATCCGCATCAATAAATACGGTAAACTCGCCTGTTGCTTTATTTATACCATAATTCCTTGCGGCGCCGGCTCCGGCGTGATTTTTGGTAAAGAACTTAATAAAATCATACTTTTTCGCATATTCTTTGCAAATACCGGCAGTATTATCGCTTGATTCATCATCAACTATAATAAGTTCAAAATCCACCGTTTGAGTGGCTACCGATTCAATAAGGTTGCCTATAAACAACCCCGCATTATAGGTTATTGCAATAAATGATATAAGCGGTTTCATAATTTCCTCCAAATATATAAATCATTTGATATTGATAAGCACAAGGCCAACCATACATATAACTACACCGACAAGTTTGTTCCAACTAAGCGGTTCTTTGTAAACAAGCCAACCGACAAAAATGAGTGCCACCGCAAGAACCGAGCCCTGCACAATGGAAGCGGTGCTTACCTGCCAGCCTGCCTTATATGCGAATATAAAGCCAACTTCTAACCCGACAATAATAAATCCTAAAATAAAAGGGGCAAAATTCGTTTTGGAAAGTTCGGAAAAGAAATTGCCGCCGCTTTTACCCGACACAAAAAACAGTATTGCCGAAAATACGGCGCCCACCGTATATGTAATTGTAAGAGAAGCAAACGGATTCATATCATACGGAACGGATTTTGCACAAACCTGATAAAAGATATTGGAAAGCACCACCAAAGACAGTGGCCAGATATAAGCAAACATTTTTTCTCCTTTATGTACAAATCAGGAATCAAAGAAAGCCTGACCTTTTTCACTTTCAAAGCCTAACGAAAGCGGTAAAGCAAAGGTTAAGTACGGTCTCGGATTAAATCCTTCGGTGTACCAAACCGGCAATCCCGATTTTAAAATCATGCGGGTCATAAACCTATTCATATCAAGGTGGGATATAAACTTCATTCTGCCTTTTTTTGAATAGAAAACTCTAACGTTTTTCAAAGCATACACCCTCCTTATAACAATTAGCGCCGCAATTTGCACACTTTTCGCGGCAATTCGGGGTGGTTGTTTCGCCGTGAGCTGATTTGTTTTCTCGAATTAAGAAATC
>JAZUID010000026.1:0-53264 GCA_045642065.1 Acutalibacteraceae bacterium | reverse complement strand
AGATGTTACGGCAGACGGCACAAAAGCACAAAGCATGGCTGATTACAGTCAGGTTAGCGATTGGGCTAAACCCGCAATAGAATGGGCGGTAGAAAATGGTGTTATTAACGGCAAAGCCGGTCTTTACATTGCACCGCTTGATGCGGCTGCCCGTTGCGAAATCGCAGTAATAATTAAAAATATTGACGACAATGAAGTGTTAAAAGTAAAAGAAGAAACACAAGAAGAAATACAAGAAATTGAAACAGAAGAAATATTAGAATAAAATAAAACCCGTTGGAAATAAACTCCAACGGGTTTTGTTTTTGCATTTTTCAGTCTTTTTCAATTTGCCTTTCAAGCCAAGTAAAGCCAAAGTCAAGCGCTTCAAAAAAGGTGTCCTTTTCGGTTTGCTTAACAATACGGTCCTTTTCGGGTAAATTAGTGTCACTCTTTAAAAGCTGAACGCTTACCTTATCGGCAATATCAAGCTTGCCGTCTTTCTTACTTGAAAGAATTTCAAACTTAATGATATGTGACTTTGACATATCACCGTAATAAATAACATTGCCCTTACGCACGAGCGGTGCGCCTTTATAGGTTAAAAAATTATTCTCTGCCATTTTTTCACCTTACCTGTTTTCCGGCATATCACCGTAAAGGTTAAAGCGGAAAAGCATGCTTTCATCATCTTTGTCGGTACAGCGAATGGTAGCTTCGCTGACTTCCGTATTTTTCAAAATCTTGCTAAGACCTATAAACTGGCATAGCTTTGATTTTAGGTTTAAAACATCGCCTTCATTTGTTTCAAGATAAACGTCGCCTTTGCATTTCTCAATAGCGGCAATAAAATCATCAAAATTGATGTTATGAAGTTTAATATTCTTATTATCCATTAAAAATACCTCCGTTATTTTTTCTATAAACAGTATAATCTAAAACCCCCGATAAGTCAATCAGTATTGCGAATATTTTTGAAATTAAAGCGCAAAATAACCTAAAAAAGAAAGGTGGTTAATTTTATGTTGCCCGATAAGAATGAGTATTTAAAAATGGTCGGCAAAACTTCGACAAAATCGCCTAAAATAAAAGACTTTTTAATGGCTTTTTTAGTGGGTGGACTGATTTGTGTTATCGGTGAACTTTTAAGCAAGCTTTATTTGTATTTGGGACTTTCGGACTTTGTCGCCAAGGCACTTGTTCCCGTAACAATTATATTTATAGCCGCATTACTGACGGGGCTTAAGGTTTTTCACAAAATCGCAAAACACGCAGGGGCGGGCACACTGGTCCCCATAACCGGCTTTGCAAATGCGGTTGTAGCGCCGGCGATTGAGTACAAAAAAGAGGGACAGGTTTTAGGCATTGGCGCAAACATTTTTAAAATAGCGGGTCCGGTTTTGGTTTTCGGAATTTCGGCGAGCGTTGTTTACGGCGTTATTTATTATTTTTTTTGCCTTTAAAAAATGCTTGACAAACTGTAAGATAAATGGTATTATTAACACAACTTATTTTTGGCAGTTAGGAGAAAAGCTATGAAAAACACAGTATTTTCAACAATGATGCTTATGTATATGTGCATGCGTAAACGTATGTGCATGCTTTGTGATGCTTATTTTTCAGTGGTTTCTCCTTTAAAAGCTAATTAAACATAAGTTGAGTTTATAGGTTTGTTTTAATTGGGGAATTCCACTAAGGGAATTCCCCTTAATTTTTTTGGAGGCAAACTTATGAACTGTATAGTAAAATGGCTTATTATTGCAAATTATAAAAACGAACGAATGTGCCGTTTTGTACGACATAATGGAAGAAAGGATTTTTAGTTATGTCAAAAATATACACCTCGGCCGATCAGATTATTGGTCACACACCGCTTTTGGAAGTTAAGAACATCGAAGAAAAAGAAAATCTTAACGCAAGGGTGTTAGTCAAGCTTGAATTTTTAAATCCGGGCGGTTCGGTCAAGGACCGCGTGGCTAAAAAGATTGTTGAAGACGCCGAGCAAAAAGGCCTTTTAAAAAAAGGCTCAACAATTATCGAGCCGACTTCGGGCAACACAGGTATCGGTCTTGCAATGGTAGCCGCCGCGCGCGGATATAAAATGATAATTGTAATGCCGGATAATATGAGTGTTGAACGCCGACAAATCATTAAGGCTTTTGGCGCGGAATTGGTTTTAACTGATGGCAAACTCGGTATGAAAGGCGCTATCGCTAAGGCCGAGGAGCTTAAAGCTGAAATGGGGGGCAGCATTATTGCCGGTCAATTCACAAACCCCGCCAATCCGCAAGCACACATAGAAACAACCGGTCCCGAAATTTTTGAAGATACCGACGGAAAGGTTGACATATTTGTGGCAGGTGTCGGCACGGGCGGAACAATTACAGGCATCGGTACATATCTGAAATCGAAAAACCCGAATATTGAAATAGTCGCTGTTGAGCCTCAAAGCTCACCGGTACTTTCGGGCGGAAAGGCAGGACCGCACGGACTGCAAGGCATAGGCGCCGGCTTCGTACCCGAAGTTTTAGACACAAAGGTTTTTGATAAGGTTATTACCGTAACCGAAGAAGAAGCCTATAATTCAGGCAGGATGTTAAGCCGTACCGAAGGCATTATGGTCGGCATTTCATCGGGTGCCGCATTACACGCGGCATTAGGTCTTGCAAAAGACCCGAAAAACAAAGGCAAAAACATTGTGGTGCTTTTACCCGATACGGGCGACCGATATCTTTCAACACCGCTTTTTGCCGATTAAAACATTTTATTTACAAATTAAAAATTATATAGTATAATGTATTATACTTTTGAAAAAGGGAGTTTTTAAAAATGAAAAAGTTATTATCCGTTCTATTAATCGCAGTTTTGGTTTTCACCGCTGCATTTGCACTCGTTGGTTGTGGTTCTAAGAATATTACAATCGCAATTCCAAACGATACAACAAACGAAGCCAGAGCATTGCTCTTGTTAGAAGATTTAGGTTACATCACATTAAAAGACGGTGCCGGCATTACCGCTACTCCGCTTGATATTGAAAAGAATCCTTATAACATTGAGTTTAAAGAAGTAGAAGCCGCTCAACTTCCAAACGTATTAAAGGATGTTGACTATGCAATAATCAATTCAAACTATGCTATTGACGCTAAGCTTAATCCTTCTAAGGACGCTTTAGGCATTGAAGGTTCTTCTTCCGCTTACAGCAACATTTTAGCTGTTAAAGAAGGCAACGAAGAAAAGCCGATTATTAAGGCTTTAAAGGCAGCACTTGAAAGCAAAGAAGTTGCTGACTTTATCACAAAGGAATATGACGGTGCTGTTGTTTCGGTTGTTGATAACACAACAGACGGTTATGATGCAACACTTGACTATGATGCATTAAAGGGTCAAACAGTTACAGTTGCCGCATCTCCTACACCTCATGCTGAAATTCTTGCAATCGCAAAGAAAATCCTTGCTAAAAAGGATATTACACTTGATGTTAAGGAATTTACCGATTATGTACAACCTAACAATGTTGTAGATAACGGCGAAATTGATGCAAACTATTTCCAACATGTTCCTTATCTTGATGACTTCAATAAGGAAAACGGCACACACATTGTTTCGGTTGCCGCTATTCACGTAGAACCGCTTGGTCTTTACGGTGGCAAGCAAACAACGCTTGATGCTTTAAAAAACAAGTAATTTATTAAGTTTTAAATGCCCGACAAAGAGAAATCTTTGTCGGGTTATTGTCGGAGGAAACAAATGATAGAAATAAAGGAATTATCAAAGCAGTTTAACACGGCCGACGGTGTTGTTGATGCGTTAAAGGACGTTAGTATTACAATACCCGACGGGGATATTTTCGGCATTATCGGTATGAGCGGTGCCGGAAAAAGTACCCTTGTTCGTTGCATAAATATGTTAGAAAAGCCAAACTCCGGCAGTGTTAATATTGACGGGGTTAATATTTGTGAGCTTTCTAAGGGAGAACTTAGAAATATTCGCCGTGATGTTACTATGATTTTCCAAGGCTTTAACCTTTTAATGCAAAGGACCTGCCTTAAAAATGTTTGTTTTCCGTTAGAGCTTAGCGGTGTTGATAAGGCAGTTGCCAAGAAAAAGGCACAGGAGCTTTTGGAAACCGTCGGTTTGGGGGATAAGGCAAAGGCATATCCGGCACAACTTTCGGGCGGACAACAACAACGCGTTGCCATTGCGCGCGCACTTGCCACTAATCCAAAGGTTTTGCTTTGCGACGAAGCGACAAGCGCTCTTGACCCTAAAACCACAAACGATATTTTAGATTTAATCAGAAGTATCAACGAAAAGATGGGTATAACCGTTATAATCATCACCCACCAAATGAGTGTTGTTGAAAATGTTTGTAAGCATGTTGCAATTATTGATGACGGCACTGTTGTTGAACAGGGTGAAGTTACCGAAGTTTTCAGTCACCCGAAATCCGCCGCCGCAAAACGGTTAGTATTGCCCGAAAGCGGTATGGAAACAATAGCAAGTGCAAATGTTAACAGCCGTTTGATTCGAGTTATATTTAACGGCGCAGTTGCGACGGGTACTCCGCTTATCGCACACATGGCGGTTAAAAAGGGTATTGAAGCAAACATTATTTACGCCTCCACTAAAACTATCGGGCAAAAGATATACGGCTCGATGTTACTTACCGTTGAGGGCGGTGACGACGTTGTTAAAACCGCTACCGAATATATAGCTAAGAACGACGGAATTATTGCAGAGGAGGTAACCGGTAATGTTTAATAATGCATTTTTCAGTGCGACCGCTAATGTTTTTACCAACATTCTTCAAAATGAAGATTTTGTTGAAGCGGTTAGAATTATTAAGTCCGAATTTTTAATTGCCGTTTGGGAAACCTTTTATGTAACAATTCTTGCAACCTTTTTCTCGGTTGTAATCGGTTTGCCACTTGGTGTTTTGTTGGTTGTCGGCGAAAAGGACGGCATTTTACCGCTTCCCAAATGGTTACTCAGCGCTTTGAATTTAATTATTAACGTTTTGCGTTCGGTACCGTTCTTGATTTTAATGATTTTGGTTATTCCTTTAACAAGGGCGATTATCGGTACAACCGTTGGCACACCGGCGTCTATCGTACCGCTTGTTATTGCTGCTTTCCCGTTTGTTGCAAGACTTGTCGAGGGAAGCATCAGAGAAGTCAGCCCGAATACCATTGAAATGGCACAAAGCATGGGCTCAACACCTTTTCAAATAATCACAAAGGTGCTTATTCCGGAAAGCGTGCCGTCCCTTATTTCCAATGCTACAATCGCAATCACCACAATTCTCAGCTATTCGGCCATGAGCGGTATTATCGGCGGTGGCGGTCTCGGTAAAATTGCCATTAACTACGGATATTACAGATATAAGTATTTAGTAATGGTTGTTGCCGTTGTTTTGCTTGTTGTAATGGTACAGGTTTTCCAAACTGTTGGTACAAAGCTTGCGTTTAAGGCCGATAAACGCCTTAAAAATAAGGCGTAAAAACTATGTCTGAGATTTTTTCAAGAACTGAGCTTTTAATTGGCAAAACGGCACTTGACAAGTTAAAAAATGCAAGTGTTGCGGTTTTCGGCGTCGGCGGTGTCGGTGGATTTACCGCCGAAGCATTGGCAAGAAGCGGTGTCGGTGAAATTCATTTGATAGACAACGATGTTGTTTCGCTTTCTAATATAAATCGCCAAATAGCAGCGACAACCAAAACCGTCGGTCAATATAAAGTTGATGTTTTAAAACAAAGAATATCGGAAATAAACCCTGACTGCAAAGTTTTTACCTATAAACTTTTCTTTATGCCCGAAACGGCAGACCAAATTGATTTCGGCAAGTTCAGCTTTGTTGTAGATGCGGTTGATACCGTAACCGCAAAAAAAGAAATTATTATCAGGGCAAAAAAGCAAAACATTCCCATTATAAGCTCTATGGGTGCCGGAAATAAGCTTGATCCGACAGCTTTTTCGGTTGCCGATATTTATAAAACGAGTGTTTGCCCGTTAGCGCGCGTAATGCGAAATATTTGCCGTCAAAACGGAATAACGGATTTAAAGGTTGTTTATTCAAAGGAAGAGCCGAAAATCCCTAAAAAAGAAATTATTGGCGAGAACGGAAAACCAACACCCGCCTCGATAGCTTTTGTACCGAGTGTAGCAGGACTTATTATTGCAGGCGAAGTTATTAAAGATTTAATAAAATAAAAAAGACCTAACTAAGTCATTTAGTTAGGTCTTTTTGTTTTTTTACTTTATTTTGCTTGCTCTGGTTGCGTTCAAAACGGCTATTATTAAAGCACCGACATCGGCAAAGGAGGCTAACCACATATTGGCAAGCCCTAAAACAATAAGTGCCATAATACCGAATTTAATAGCCAAAGCTACGGTTATGTTTTGCTTTACAATGCGGTTTGTTCTCTTTGCAAGGTTAATTCCGAAATAAACCCGTGAAACCTTATCGTCCATAAGAACGACATCGGCCGCTTCAATAGCGGCGTCACTTCCGAGTCCGCCCATCGCAATGCCGATATCCGACAGCGCAAGCACGGGGGCATCGTTAATGCCGTCACCTATAAAAGCAACCTTTCCGCCATTATTTTCTTTAATAATTTTTTCGGCGCAGTTTACTTTATCTTCCGGCAAAAGCTCGGCATAAAATTTGTCAACACTAAGCTCGTTCGCTATTTCGCTTGCAACGGCTTTACGGTCACCCGTCAGCATAATAGTTTTAATGTTGTTTGATTTTAAACTTTTTATTGCCGCCTTGCTGTCCGGTTTTGTGCGGTCGGATATAATAATGTGGCCGGCATATACACCATCTACCGCGATATGAACGATAGTGCCGACCTTATGGCAGTTATGATATTTAATATTTTCTTTTTGCATCAAGCGGTCGTTGCCGACAAAGACGGTTTTGTCTTCAATTACAGCTTTTATACCGTATCCCGAAAGTTCTTCTGCGGTTTGGCATTTAGGCAATTTCTTATTTCCGACCGCTTCTAAAAGGGAAGCGGAGATTGGGTGTTTGGAAAAGTTTTCGGCAGAAGCCGCAATTTTTAATAAGTCTGTTTCGCTTACTGTTTCTGGGTGTATTGCGGTCACAAAGAATTTGCCGACGGTCAGCGTTCCCGTTTTATCAAACAGACAGCAATTCACATCAGAAAGACTTTCAAGTGTGTTTGCGCCTTTTATAAGTACACCCTTTTTGGAAACACCGCCGATACCGCAAAAATAGGTCAGCGGAACAGAAACTACCAAAGCACAGGGGCAGGAAACGACTAAGAACATTAACCCCTTTAAAAGCCAAGCAACAAAGTTTTTTGTAATAAATCCGCCTACTAAAAATACTAAAAAAGCGGTGCCGATAACGGCAGGAGTGTAGTAACGCGAAAATTTGGTAATAAAGTTTTCGGTTTTGGACTTTTTGTCGCGTGAGTCTTCTATTAAGGCTAAAATTCTTTCGGCGGTTGAATTGTAAAACTCGGTGCTGACCGTAACCTTTAAGGTGCTGTTAAGGTTTATGCAACCGCTTAAAACTTTATCGCCTACCGTTACATCAGTCGGCATGGATTCACCGGTAATGGCCGAAGTGTTAATACTGCCGGTACCTTCTGAAACTATGCCGTCAAGCGGTATTTTTTCACCCGGCTTAATAATTATTATATCGTTAATTTTAACCTGACTTGGTGGAACTTCGACAATATCTTCGCCCACTAAAAGATTTGCTTTATCGGGCCTTATATTCATAAGGGCGGATATATTTTTTTTGCTTTTGAAGGTTGCAATATGTTCAAACAGCTCGCCAACCGAAAAGAAAAGCATTACAAAAACCGCTTCGGCATAAAGCCCTATTATAAAGGCACCTATTGTCGCAATACTCATTAAAAAGCATTCGTCAAAAAATTCACCTTCAATAACATTCTCTGCCGCTTCTTTAAGCGTTTCAAAACCGACAATTAAATAGGGGACTAAATAAAGGACAATTAAAACAAATCTCGGCAAAACAAAAAGCTTTGAAACTAAAAACAAAACGGCTAACAGTATGGAAGAAGCAATAATTTTAATTAAATCATCTTTATGTTCTGACATTTCTACCTACTCCGTAACATGGTCAATGCCTTGACCGATAATAGCTTTTACATGTTCGTCCGCAAGGGAATAGTAACAAATTTTACCCTCTTTGCGGTATTTAATAAGTCGGGCATTTTTAAGAACTCTAAGTTGATGAGATATAGCCGAAATGCTCATATTAAGTATCTCGGCAATATCGCAAACACAAACTTCGTCTTCAAATAAAACATAAAGAATGCGAATTCTCGTGCTGTCGCCGAAAACCTTGTAAAGCTCGGCCAAGTCATAAAGGGTATCAATGCTCGGCAAGTTTTTGTTTATCTCTTTAATGCGGTCGGGGTGCAAGCAGGTGCACTCGCAACACGGAACAGAAGCAGTAGGCATAAAATCATCTCCTATACACTTGAACGATTGTTCAAATATAATTATAAACTTATATCTTATTATTGTCAAGCGGGGTTGAAAAAATAAAGTGTTTGTGATAAAATGATATGCATAAAGTTATGTATAGATGCTCTATATAAAAATTCCAAAAGGGACAGATGAAAAAATGTCAGATTTAAAAAATTTTACATTTAAAAAGCTCTTCACAAAAGAGTTTTCATATTTGTTTTTGCTTTTGTATTGGCCGATACACGCGTTGCTTTTTTGGCTTGAAGAACGCGTTTTGATTGCAAGCAGTTATACCCCCATATCTTGCTTTTTAGACGCTAAAATTCCGTTTTGCGAGTTTTTTGTTGTGCCGTATTTTCTTTGGTTCCCGTACCTTGTAATCGGGTTTTTATATGTTTTGATTTTTGATACCGAGCAATTTAAAAAGGCAATGTATTTTACAATTCTCACCTTTGGGTTAACAATGGTCTTCTATTTAGTTTTCCCGAATATGCAGGAGTTAAGACCGACCGAGTTTGCACGCGACAATCTTTTTGTGGATTTGGTTAAGGGGCTGTATAAAACCGATACACCCACCAATGTTTGCCCGTCCATGCACGTTTTCGGGTCTGTTGCAATTTCGTTTGCAACTTGGAACAGCAAGCATTTAAAAACGGCGGGTTGGCGAATTGCGTTCACCGTTTTGACGGTGCTTATCAGTATTTCCACTTTGTTCTTAAAGCAACATTCACTTATTGATGTTGCTTCGGCAGTTGTTATATCGTTTGCTTTTTATCCGTTAGCGTTTATTCTGCCCGACAAGATAAAGGCAAAAAAACAAAATGGCAAAGGTTAGCTTTCAGGGGTTTATATGGAAGAGATTAAGAAAACAAAAAAATACGGCCTTATTTTAGTAATACTTTGTTCGGCTGTATATATGATAAGTTATATTACCCGCATAAATTACAGCTCGGTTTTGGTGGAAATAATAAGCGCGGAAGGTTACACAAAAAGTGCCGCTTCGGTAGCACTGACCGCTATGTTTATCACCTACGGTTTCGGGCAAATTATAAGCGGATTTATGGGTGACAGGTTTAAACCCGAAAAGCTTATCTTCGGCGGATTATTACTTTCAGGTTTAATGAATATTCTTATTCCTTTGGCGCAGAGCACCCTTCAAATGACTGCTATTTGGGCGGTAAACGGTTTTGCGCAGGCACTTATGTGGCCCCCTATTGTAAAGATACTTACTAAATATCTTTCGGTCGAAAAATATAAAAGTCAGGTTATCTTTATCGGTTGGGGCGGTCAGTTGGGTACCGTTTTAGTTTACTTGATTTCGCCGGTTACGATTTCTGTTTTTAATTGGCGTGCTGTATTTTACACAGCCGCCGCCTGTGCTATACTTATGGCTGTTGTTTGGATTGCCGTAATTTATAAAATCGAAGCGAATATCGAGCCAAATCAAATTTATTCCGAGATTAAAAAAGAATCATTAAAAAAAGCAAAATCCGTCAAAATGCCGAGCTACGCCGTCCTTTATTTGTGCGTTGTGATTTTGGCGGTTGCGGCGCAAGGACTTTTAAGGGACGGTATTATGACTTGGATGCCGACCTATATTAAAGAGCAATTTAACGCTACAAGCAGTATTGCAATTTTAACCGGTGTCGGTTTGCCTGTTTTCGGAATTTTTGTTTCATATTTTGCAACCTATTTTAACCGTCGATTTGTAAAAAACGAGAATTTGGCTTCGGCTGTTTTCTTCGGGGTATGTTTTATATGCAATTTATTACTCTGCTTTACTTATGACAAAAATCCGGCCATTTCGGTTTCTATGCTGACTTTAATAAATGCAACAACTCACGGCATCAACTTAATGTTTACCTGTATGATTATTCCGTACTTTAATAAATACGGTAAGGTTTCATTTATAACGGGGCTTGTAAACTCGGCAACATATATCGGAAGTGCACTTTCTACCTATGTTATCCCGAAAATTGCAGAGGCGTTCGGTTGGGGCGGCACGATGTTTGCTTGGTGTATTGCAGGCGCTGTTGGTATTGCATTTAGTGTCGGTACCGCCGGTATGCTTAAAAAAATTAAAAAGGTAGCTTTTAAAGCTTAAAGACAAAATTAAAAAGCCATCCGTCAGGATGGCTTTTATTATTTATTGTTATCCTTTTTTAATAAGCCATTCGCTTCATCCGCCACCGGCAGCGGCATCCCTACGGGATGAAGGAACCCTCTCGCGGTACCCAAAAAACTAACGGGCACCCTGACGGGCACCCGTATTTTTTGACCGCAGCGCAGTAAAATCTTTCACTTATTCCGCCACCGGCGGCGCAAAAAGGAAAAAGGTACCCGCCTTGCGGTGCCCGAAATTATATGCTCGGCACGAAAGTGCCATCGCATAATTTCGACCGCTACGGTAATAAGCCATTCGCTTCATCCGCCACAGGCGGCGCGAAAAGGAAAAAGGTACCCGCCTTGCGGTACCCGAAATTATATACTCGGCACTAAAGTGCCATCGCATAATTTCGACCGCTACGGTAATAAGCCATTCGCTTCATCCGCCACAGGCGGCGCGAAAAGGAAAAAAGGTACCCGCCTTGCGGTGCCCGAAATTATATACTCGGCACTAAAGTGCCATCGCATAATTTCGACCGCTACGGTAATAAATCATTTGCTTCATCTGCCACCGGCAGCGCGAAAAGGAAAAAAGGTACCCGCCTTGCGGTGCCCGAAATTATATACTCGGCACTAAAGTGCCATCGCATAATTTCGACCGCTACGGTAATAAGCCATTCGCTTCATCCGCCACCGGCGGCGCGAATGTCTTATTCCCACTCGCAAACACAAAGTCGACCTTAAACGACTTTGCTTAGGGAATATGGCTCGATTTGACTCGCATTGTTTCAGATTATCCTATTTACATAGGGTGTACTGACTAATGCTATCATTTTGTTATCACCGTATTGCTATCACCACATTTAGAGTAGTGCCAAATAAGGCACCTTCTTTTAAGATGATAGGAGAATAGCATCTAACGGTTTACATATTATAGCACGAAAGCGTAAGAATTTCAACATTTCCGAAGGAAAAACTCCCCGTCACCGATCACATTTCATAATGAGAAGCTTTAATCCATTCGGAAAAGCTGCTTATTATCTCTACCAAATTCATTTTCTCATTGTTTCTTCATCTGCCGTAGGAACAACAGAACTGCGGCAATCATTGTAATGGCGGTATATCCCAACACCCACCAAAGATGTGGAAAGATATCCGCAAGTTTCCCTGCAAGTACGGCTCGTTCCATTTCGACGGCGTGAACAAACGGCAGAGCGTAGGCAATTTTTCGAAATGCTCCACCTACCAGTTCAAGATCAAACCAAGTGCCCGACAGCCAGGCCGCAAGATTGGTAAGGAGTGCACCACATATGCCGCCCACCTGCTTATCAGTTAATACACTCCCGCAAAGCAGGCCCAATGCAATGAACAGGAGCTCAGCAGGGATGAGGAACAACACTGCATATAAAATATTCACGGTAAGGTCAAGCCCGAGTACAAGGGCAGCAATATAACAGATGATGCTCTGCGCCATAGCGATGGGTAAAATTGGAAACGTGTAACCGATGATAAAATCCTTTGCCGTAAGAGGCGTTGTATAAAGCCTTTGCAGAAGGGAACTGCCTCTGTCCTTTGCAATGACGGTGGCGGAAAACAACGTCATAAAGGACAGGCCGAACACCGTTATGCCGGGAGTGAGATGTGCTATTTCAAAAATGGGAACCGGCACATTTGCCTGTATGGCGGTGAGCAGCAGAATCAAAACAATGGGGAAACCCAGGCCAAAAGCTAAATTCAATGGATCCCGTAATATTTCTTTTGCGTTTCTATCGGCGAAACTTAGCATTCTCATTTTGTCGCCCCCTTCACAATACGCACAAAGGCTTCTTCAAAACTGTCGGTATTGGCCATTGCCTTGATCTCCCCGGCGGTAGCACAGACAAGCAACCTGCCGTCCTTCATAATGGCAATGCGATCAGACAGTGCCTCTGCTTCTTCCATATAGTGGGTCGTCAGAATGATCGTAACCTTACCCTTGAGAGAACGAATAATGTCCCAAAGATTACTTCGGGCAAGTACATCAAGTCCCAAAGTTGGCTCGTCAAGAAACAAAATCTGAGGCTCGCTGATTAGCGCCATGGCAATACTTAATCTGCGCTGCCATCCGCCCGACAGTTTCCCAGCCTTCTTTTTCAGTACAGTATCAAGACCGAGAAGCTCCGTCAACTCTGCTATTTTTCCTGTTCGCCTATCCTTTCCGATACCGTGAACGCCGCACATCAATTCAAGGTTCTCCATAACTGAAAGACCAGGCGCTACAGCGGTTTCCTGCGGAGATACGGCAATAATGGATTTCACATCGCAGGTGTTGCTGATAATACTTTTGCCATTCAAAAAAGCATTTCCACTCGTAGGGGTGGTAAGGCATGAAAGCATTTTAATAGTTGTTGTTTTTCCTGCACCGTTAACACCAAGAAGAGAAAACAGTTCACCTTGTTTTACTGTTAGACTCAAATTATCAACAGCGGTAACGTCCTTATATTTCTTTGTCAATGAATCAATTCTGATTGCGTCCACTGTAATTACTCCTTTGCTTTATAGCGATTTTTCATACCTTGATATGCATCGGTCATCATTTCGCTCACAAGCTCTGTATCGAGTTCCAAATAACCCGTTGCCATCATTGTAGCGATCCCGTGAACATATGCCCACATTTCAAGATGAAACATCTTAACCTTATCTCCGCCAAAACCCGTGCTGGTTTGCACAATGTCGTATATTTTTTTCATTTCTTCTGTTTCCGGCTGCACAAGCTCGGCAGAACGGTCACGCATAAATAGCAGTTTGAACAGTTCCTTTTCTTCTTTTGCAAAGCGTATATACGCCATACCGGTCGCTTTATATGCCGGATAGTTTTCAGTCTCAATTTCCTGGTTTATATATTCTTGATATAAAGCATCAGCGGCAGCTACTACAGCGTAGCGCAAATCCTCCATCGTTGCAAAATTGGAGAACACTGGTTGCGTAGAACAGTTCAACTCTTTGGCGATTACTCTTGCATTAATGGCACCTGTACCATCCCGTCTTACGATTTCAACAGCGGTATGGATAATATCTTCCTTTGTAATTCTCACTTTAGGTGGCATACGGCACCTCCATAAAAAGCTATCGTTATATAACATATGCTATATTATAATATGCCATTTAGTTTTTGTCAATGGCGTTTGCGAAAAAGTCACAAATAAAAACGGCGGCGAGGATCTCTCCCCACCGCCGTGCGTCTGTTATGAGTAAATCAGGTCGTTATTGACGATCTCCGCTGCCGTTTCCTGTACTGCGTTCATCCGCCACAGGCGGCGCGAAAAGGAAAAAGGTACCCGCCTTGCGGTACCCGAAATTATATGCTCGGCACTAAAGTGCCATCGCATAATTTCGACCGCTACGGTAATAAGCCATTCGCTTCATCCGCCACCGGCGGCGCAAAAAGGAAAAAGGTACCCGCCTTGCGGTGCCCGAAATTATATGCTCGGCACTAAAGTGCCATCGCATAATTTCGACCGCTACGGTAATAAGCCATTCGCTTCATCCGCCACCGGCGGCGCGAATGTCTTATTCCCACTCGATAGTTGCGGGGGGTTTTGAAGTAATATCGTAAACAATACGGTTTACGCCTTTGACTTCATTTACAATACGGCGCGAAGCAGTATCTAAAACATCATAAGGAATTCTCGCCCAGTCGGCGGTCATAAAGTCGATAGTTGTTACTGCGCGAAGCGCTAAGGTGTAGTCGTAGGTGCGGAAGTCGCCCATGACGCCTACGCTCTTCATATCTGTTAAAACGGCGAAATATTGGTTAATTTCGCGGTCTAAGCCTGCGTTGGCGATTTCTTCGCGGAAGATAGCGTCGGCATCCTGCAAAATGGCAATTCTTTCGCGGGTTAGTTCGCCGATAATTCTAACGGCAAGACCGGGACCGGGGAAGGGTTGACGGAAGACCATATTTTCTGGCATACCGAGTTCAAGACCGACTTTTCTAACTTCATCTTTAAACAAGTCGCGCAGCGGCTCAATAATTTCATCAAAATCAACATGCTCAGGCAAACCGCCAACATTGTGGTGGCTTTTAATAACAGCGGCATCACCAACGCCCGACTCGATAACGTCGGGATATATTGTACCTTGTACTAAGTAGTCAACCTTGCCGATTTTTTTAGCTTCAGCTTCAAACACGCGAATAAACTCGCGACCGATAATTTTGCGCTTTTGCTCGGGGTCGCTGATACCGCGTAACTGACCTAAAAACTGCTCGGAAGCATCAACCGCAACAAGATTTATATTGTAGGTTTCGCCAAAAAGCTCCTTAACCTGCTTCGCTTCATCTTTTCTCAGCATACCGTGGTCAACGAAAATGCAGGTTAAGTTGTCGCCGACAGCTTTATGTAAAAGCAACGCGGCAACCGAAGAATCAACACCGCCCGAGAGCGCGCAAAGAACTTTTTTGTCGCCGACCTTTGCCTTTAATTCTTTAACAGTTCTGCGTGTAAAGGACGACATAGTCCATTCACCCTTGCAACCGCAAACATTGTAAACAAAGTTTTTAAGCATTTGTGCGCCGAATTGTGTGTGTAAAACTTCCGGATGGAATTGTACCGCATAAAACTTTTTGGCGGCGTTTTCCATAGCGGCAACAGGACAAATATCGGTTTTGCCGGTAATTTTAAAATCAATCGGCATTTGGTTAATAAAGTCGGTATGACTCATCCAACAAATGCTTTTTTGCGGGATATCCTTAAACAGTTTACTGGTATTATCAAGCACAACTTCAACTTTGCCGTATTCGTTGGCGCCGGCTTCTACCTTACCGCCCAATTGGTGCGCAACAAGTTGAGCGCCGTAGCAAATGCCTAAAATAGGAATGCCAAGCTCAAAAATTTCCTTATTGCAAAGTGCGGCATTTTCGCCGTAAACACTTTTGGGACCGCCGGTAAAGATAATACCGCTGTACTTTGCGGCTTTAATTTCTTCAATAGGCGCAGTATAGGGGCGAACTTCCGAGTAAACATTATTCTCCCTAACCCTGCGTGCTATCAGCTGATTATATTGACCGCCAAAGTCAAGCACAAGAATTTTTTCCATAATTGCCTCCGGAACTTAAAATAATATAAATTTATTATATAACATATTTTTTGCTTTGTCTATTAAAAACCGCCAAAAAATACTTTTTTCGTGTAAAATTTCTTTGATTGTTTTGCGAAATGTGCAAACGGGCATCAATTTGTAAATTTTACTTTACTTTATTTGAAAATATTGTTGAATATTGCGGTGAAAAACTGGTATAATGATGCATAAAAGCAACCTATAGTTGCATAATTTTCAATGTTAAGTTGCTTGAAAAACAAAAAATGTGCAGGTAAAATTAAAAGTATCATTTTAAAAGGAGTATGTGTTTATGACATTAGGCGAAAAAATTTCATACCTTCGTTCAAATATGAATATATCCCAAGAATCTCTTGCTGATAAACTGTCGGTTTCAAGGCAGTCGGTTTCAAAATGGGAGGTTGACCAAGCGTTACCCCAAATTGACAAAATTCTGCAAATGTGCGATATTTTCAACATTTCCGCCGACGAACTTATCAGGGATAAAATCTCGGTTAACAGGGCAAAACAGGGGGAAGTAATAGAAAATAAGTATTTCGGCACCGACGGTTTCAGAGGCGAAGCAAATTTAAACTTAACCTCTATGCAGGCATATAAAGTGGGAAGATTTTTAGGTTGGTACTATTCGTCAGCCCTTTCGGGTTGTAAAAATCCCGGATACAGACCTAAAATCGTAATAGGCAAGGACACAAGGCGTTCAAGCTATATGCTCGAATATTCGGTTGTTGCCGGAATAACCGCTTCGGGTGCGGATGCGTATATGTTGCATGTTACAACAACGCCCAGCGTTTCGTATGTAACGCGTCAGGATGAATTTGATTGCGGAATTATGATAACCGCTTCGCACAATCCTTTTTACGATAATGGAATTAAGGTCATAAATAAATACGGCGAAAAATTAGATGATTTAACAACTTCGTATATTGAAGCTTATATTGACGGTAATTTGTCATATCTAGGCGTCGAAGGAAAAGATTTGCCATTGGCACAAAAGGAAAGAATAGGCCTAATTGTTGACTATGTTGCCGGCAGAAACAGATATTTGGGTTATTTAATTTCATTGGCATCAAATTCGTATAAAAATTTGAAAATAGGGCTTGACTGTGCAAACGGTGCTTCTTGGATGATTGCAAAATCTGTTTTCGATGCACTCGGTGCGCAAACGGTTGTGGTCGGGAATATGCCCGACGGTTTAAATGTAAACAACGGCTGCGGTTCAACACATATTGAAAATCTTGTAAGTTTAGTAAAAGAAAAGCATCTTGATTTGGGCTTTGCATTTGACGGCGACGCCGACCGCTGTATTGCCGTTGACGAAAACGGACGCGTAATTGACGGCGACTGCATAATGTATATTTTAGCGAACAGATTAAAATCCCGCGGTATGCTTAACGGCAACACGGTTGTGGCAACCGTAATGTCAAACAGCGGATTTTTCAACTCACTTAAAAAAGCGGGTATTGAATGTATGCAAACCGCAGTTGGCGACCGCTTTGTATATGAAGCTATGCAAGACAAGAATTACAGCATCGGCGGTGAACAGTCGGGCCACATAATTTTGAGAAAGTATGCGACAACGGGTGACGGAATTTTGACCGCAATTATGGTAGCAGAAGAAATTTGCGACAGAAAGACTTCGCTTTCCAAACTTGCGGAACCGGTTGAACTTTATCCGCAGTTTATTAAAAATGTCAGGGTTAAAGACAAAGAAGCGGTAATTAACGACAAATCGGTTTTAGAAGCGGTAAGCGAAGTAGAAAAGCTTATAAATGGGAACGGCAGGGCACTTTTAAGGAAAAGCGGAACCGAGCCGGTTGTCAGAATTATGATAGAATGCGAAAGCGAAAAGCTTTGCGCCCAATATGCCGACATTATAAACAGAGCTATTGTGAAAGGTGGCTTTGTTTGTGAATAATGAGGTAAAAACAAACAGTTTGTTTTGTTGCAAGGTGCCATATTTAGAAGGTTTTTTTGAAAAGTACGAATATCCTTGGCAAATGTTACCCGATATAAAAAATTTAATTTCGGATTTATTGGAAAAAGGTATAGACGGATTTAAAGAAATAAAATCCGGTGTGCTGATAGGGAAAAACGTAAAAATCGCCGATACGGCAACAATAGAATCGCCGGCTATAATAGGCGAAGGCACCGAAATCAGAGCGGGGGCATATATAAGGGGAAATGTTATAACGGGCAAAAACTGTGTAATAGGCAATTCTACCGAGCTTAAAAATTGCATTTTACTTGACACAGTACAAGTACCGCATTATAATTATGTAGGTGATTCAGTGCTTGGCAACCATGCTCACATGGGTGCCGGTTCTATTTGCTCTAACCTAAAATCGGACGGAAAAAACGTGGTTATTCACGCCGGCTCTGAAATTCAAACCGGTCTTAGAAAAATCGGCGGAATTTTAGGTGATTGTGCGGATATTGGGTGCGGTTGCGTCGTTAACCCCGGTACCGTGGTGGGCAAAGGGACTTCGGTTTATCCGCTTACCTCTTTACGCGGAGTATATGCGGAAAACAGCATTGTAAAATCACAAAAAGTTGTTGTACGCAAAGAAAGCAATTAAAGGAGTAAGGAAATATGAATATCATAAAGCTTAAAAATTATGAAGAACTAAGCAAGAAAGCGGCAGACATTATTGCGGCACAAATCATTTTAAAGCCAAACTGCGTTTTAGGTCTTGCAACCGGATCTTCACCAATCGGCACCTATAAAGAACTTATAGCCCGCAACAAAGCCGGTATTATTGATTTTTCAAAGGTTACTACCGTTAACCTTGACGAATATGTCGGCCTTGACGGAACTAACGACCAAAGTTACCGTTACTTTATGGATAATAATCTTTTCAACTTTGTTAATATTGATAAGTCAAAGACTTATGTTCCTAACGGCTGTGCCGAAGATTTAGCACAAGAAGGCAAAAACTATGATGAGTTGGTTAAGAGCCTTGGCGGTACGGATATTCAGCTTTTAGGCATCGGTCTTGACGGTCACATTGGTTTTAACGAACCCGATAAATTCTTTACCGCTGCTACACACGAAGTAAAGTTAGACGAGTCAACAATCAAAGCCAATGCGCGTTTCTTCGAAAAGGAAGAAGATGTGCCGAAGACTGCTATTACAATGGGTATGATGTCTATTATGCAGGCTAAAAAGGTATTGCTTATTGCCAACGGTGCCGCTAAAAAGGCTATTGTTGAGAAAGCTTTTTCAGGTCCTGTTGACCCGATGGTACCGGCATCGCTTTTACAGCTTCACCCCGACTTAACGGTTATTTTCAGCGAAGAATAATTGAAGAAAAACTAAAAGACACAACCGTTGGTTGTGTCTTTTTTTTAATCTAACAGCTCAAATTTTTTAAGCAAATCAAAACGAGCTTTATCGCGAATATTGAGTTTTTCTTTTAAGCTTTTATCGGTTTTGCGTTTTAAAATATCAATATATCTGTTTATTAAAGCAACGGGAAAGAGCAAAGGACGTTTTTCAGAATAGGAATACATTTTTATTATCTTTTTAGGCGACGGGAAAAGAGCTGATAAATAATAAACAAAACCCTTTCGGTTTCTGAATAATTCGTCTTGGTTTGCCTTTATCTTATTTACTTTTTGTGATGTAAAGTTATTTAAAACTTCGCCCGATGTTGTGTTAAAGAGCCCTAGCCAACCGCCGTTGACTAAATCCGAATAAAGTGCATCCGCAAATGAATCTTCCGTTTTTGTAAATGCCGGCAAATCCTTTTCTTTAAAACCGCAATATTTTATTAAAAAGCTGAAAATCGAGTTGTAAAGCTTAATAAATCCCGACTTTTCAATAATTGAACGCACTTTTTCAAAATCGACCGTATCTTTAAATTCTTTACAGGAAAGAGCAAAGTCGAACATCATTCTGACACTTATGCCGTTTTCCACAAAGTGCTTTGCCAAGTGGAAAAAGATATGCAAAAGCTGGGCTTCGTCATCTAACACCCTGAAGGTTTGGTTGTTCAGCTCGGTTTTTTTCGTTTTAATTTCAACATATAAAGGCGAAGCGCTGTCGGCAAACCAAACATTTGAAATCTCATCCTCAAAAAGCTTGACATGAAGTTCTAACATACCGTAAACCGGATGCTTGTATGATGAGTGATGCTCATGCGGTTTGCGCTTGTGGATTAGCTTAAAGTTTGTTTTTTCAAGAATTTTTTTGGCGGCTTTTTCGTTATCACAGTCAACTAACAAATCAATGTCGCCCGAAATGCGTAAAAATGGATTCTTAAAAAACCTTGCTACCGAATAGCCCTTTAAAACTACCGCTTTAATGCCGTTTTTTTCAAGTTTTTTTAATAGGTTTATTAAGAAAATGTATTTTGCAAAGGAAGTGTATTTGCCGGCTTCGACCCTTTCTTTTAAAAGGCTTTTAAAGTCTTCGGGCAGGTCAATGTTGTTTAGTAAATAGTTGGCGACAACATAAAAACAGCCCTGTTTATGAGCAAAGTCGAGCAGTCGATTTACATCATCGACATTACCTACCGCAATATCGGAGTCATACATTTCTTTTGAAAAAACAGAAAGAACTAAATCCATATCGGGTAAATTCAATATTGACACCCCCTTAAAACTTATAACAAAATTATTATAGCATATTTTTAAAACTTTATCTATAATTTTTTAAAACCGTAGAATTTTCGCTTTTTAAAGTCAAAAAAAGCCTTAAAAAACGAAAAAAAGCAATACTTTCTATTCAAATTTGGTTTTAGTTTTAAAGCGATTGACTAAGATAAAAAAAGTTGGTATAATTTAGCCGAAAGGTAAGTGTTGATAATGAATAATACATACGAATTTGACGGCAAAGAAAAACTTGAAAGATGGGAATGGGACGATATTTGGTGGGAGTCAAATAACGACACAACCACCCCGCGTGTTTGGTATATCGGCGACTCTATTTCGGTGCAATGCCGTAGGGTTGTAACAAGACTTGCCGACGGCGCTTTTTTAGTTGACGGCTACGGCTCGTCTAAGGGTGTTGATAATTCGCACCTTATTGAATCTTTAAATCTTTTTGCATCGCAAGCACTCCACCGCGAAGTTATTTTGGTTAACTTCGGTCATCACGGCGGTCACTTAGAAGACAAATTAGAATTCACAGAGCATTTTGACAGAGTTTTAACTACATTAGAAGAAACTTATAAGGAAGCTAAATTTGCATTAGTTCTTACAACGTTTAGCGCAAATAATCCTAATTGGAACGAAAGAATAAAGGTTAGAAATAAGGGTATTGAAGAACTTGCCAAAAAGCATGATTTACCCGTAATTGACTTGTTCTCGGTTACCGACGGCAGAATTGATCTTATGCAACCCGATAAGGTACACCTAAACGAAAAAGGCAATGAGATAATCGCCACCGAGATTGTTAAAACTTGTAAAGAACTTTTGAAATGATTGTATAAAAACTCCGGCAGAGGGTTACAAACCTCTGCCGGAGTTTTTTTGTTTATAAGCTTTCGGGTAAATCAATTATTCATTATTCATTTAGAAAATCCTATCACGGGGAAACGAATGAATATTGAATAATGAAAAATGAATAATACAAAGCAAAAATCCTACCACTTGCGTGATAGGATTTTACTTTGGAGCTACTAACCGGAATCGAACCGGTGACCTCGTCCTTACCAAGGACGCGCTCTACCAACTGAGCCATAGCAGCATCTTACGACCTACTTATTATAAGTTAAAGATATTTATTTGTCAAGGATATTTTGTGTTTTTTTATGCATAATACTTTAAAGTATTTCTTGCGGAGAATATGTATGAAAACAAAAAATCTTAAAATTTTTACCTTTATAATCTACTTTTTAGTGCTTCTTTTAATCTTTGTTCTTATAGGCTGTATTTATCTTTCTTCAGGTACCGAAAAGGTCGATCAAAAAGCTTATAGTGAGCCTTATGAATATACGCCGCAAAACTGCGGAATTTTTATTGATTTGCCCTTTGGAAAAAGCTTTTATTACCTTGATTTTAAGGAAAATGAAATCAAAAGTTTTTTTACCGAAGCATCGGTTGCCGTCGGGGGAAAGTGCTGTGGCTACCGTGTTGATTATATAATAAAAGGCGAAGATTTGTTGCTTAAAAAAATCGTAGATGCCGTCGGGGGTACAGACCTTACAAAAGACGGTGTAATAATGCATTTCAGCGGTGATATGGCTTTAAGCGAAATTGAAAGCGCCGTTAATAAACAGGAAATATTAAAAAATATTGCCGAGTCGGCATTTAAAAGCATAGCTCAAAACGGCATAAAAAGGGACGACATTATAGGCTTTTTAGAGTACGCCGAAACAAACCTTACCGTGCCCGATTTTTATTATTGGCCCGACTTTTTAAAGCTGATGGCAGCCAATTATAAAAATAAGCAATAGGTTAATTGACAAACCTAAATATTATATATATAATATAGATGTATTTTATAGTGGGTTTTTAGTATTTCTTGGAGGTAAAAAATGAAAAGGATCGATGAAATTTTCGGCAATAACGTATTTGGCGATTCGGTTATGAGAGAACGCTTGCCTAATGAAGTTTACAACAAACTGAAATCAACCGTTAAAGAGGGCGAGGGCATTGACTCTGCTATTGCGGATGAAGTGGCCGAGGCTATGAAAAACTGGGCGATTGAAAAAGGCGCAACTCACTTTACACATTGGTTCCAGCCTTTAACAGGTATTACCGCCGAAAAGCACGACAGTTTTATTGAACCCACCGACAACGGAAATGTTATTTTGGAATTTTCGGGTAAGGAGTTAATTAAGGGCGAGCCGGACGCTTCATCTTTCCCTTCGGGCGGTTTACGCGCAACCTTTGAAGCGCGCGGTTACACCGCTTGGGACCCGAGCTCATACGCTTTTGTTAAGGACAATACCCTTTACATACCAACCGCTTTTTGTTCCTACACAGGTGATTCGTTAGACAACAAAACTCCGCTTTTACGAAGCATGGATGCTATAAATAAGCAAGCGTTACGCATTGTTAAATTGTTCGGCCACAATGATGTTAAGCATATTACTACAACAGTAGGTCCCGAGCAAGAGTATTTTTTGGTTGACAAAAAAATGTACGACGCGCGCCCCGACTTAATGTTCTGTGGCAGAACTTTAATCGGTAACAAACCGCCGAAAGGTCAAGAAATGGACGACCACTATTTCGGTGCTTTAAAGCCACGCGTTGCCGCATTTATGCGCGAGCTTGATTTTGAGCTTTGGCAACTCGGTGTCTTAGCAAAGACAGAGCATAACGAAGCGGCACCGGCACAACACGAATTGGCACCGATATTTACAACGACAAATATTGCTTCCGACCACAACCAGCTTACAATGGAGCTTATGAAAAAGACTGCCGAAAAGCACGGTCTTGTTTGCCTTTTACATGAAAAGCCGTTCGCCGGTGTTAACGGCAGCGGTAAGCACAACAACTGGTCTCTTTCAACAGATACCGGTATAAATCTTTTAAAACCAGGTAAAAACCCCGGTGAAAATCTTTTGTTTTTAACAACCTTAGCCGCAGTTATTATGGCCGTTGATGAACATCAAGATTTGCTTAGAATTTCGGTTGCTACTGCGGGGAACGACCATCGACTCGGCTCAAGCGAAGCACCGCCGGCAATAATTTCGGTTTTCATTGGTGAAGAACTAAAAGGAATTTTAGAATCCATTGCAAGCGGTGAAAAGCGCGATAATATGCAAAGGATAAATATGACCGTCGGCTCCGATATTATTCCGACTATTAAGAAGGACAATACCGACCGCAACCGCACTTCGCCTTTTGCTTTTACGGGCAACAAGTTTGAATTCAGAATGCTTGGCTCTTCGGCTTGCGTTTCGGACGCTAATGTTATGATTAACACTATGGTGGCAGATGTATTTAAGCGCTTTGCCGATGAACTTGAAAAATCGGACAACATAAATGAAACGGCACTTAAACTGATAGGCGAAGCTTATAAAAACCACGAACGCATTTTATTTGACGGTGACGGATATTCCGAAGAATGGGCTTCCGTTTCCGAAAAACGGGGACTTTTAAATCTTAAAACTACCGTTGACGCGGTACCGCTTTTAGTAACTAAGGAAAATATTGAACTGTTTGAAAGGCACAAGGTTTTAAGCAAAAACGAACTTGATTCACGCGTTGAAATTGCACTTGAAAGTTATGCTAAAACAATACATATTGAAGCTTTAACCTTAATTGATATGATGAAGCGTGAAGTTATGCCTGCAATCAGCAAGTATTGTAACAAGCTTTGCAAAACCTTAATAAACAAAAAAGAAACGGGCTTGGTTTTAGATACCACCGTTGAAAAAGAGCTGATTGCGCGTTTAAGTGCGGCAAATGCTGAAATTTATCACCTCGTTTGTGAGCTTAAAGACTTGGTTGTTTCGGCAGAAAAGATGGATAGCGAGCTGTTAAAAGCACGCATGTATTGCGACAAGATTTTGGTTGTTATGGAGGATATCAGAAAATATTCCGACTCGGCAGAAGCGGTCGTTTCTAAGGAATACTGGCCCTACCCAAGCTACGGCGATATGCTTTATAAAATTTAGGCTTTTTCTAAATTATCTGAAAGGGGGATATGCCTTTTGAAAGGGAAACGCGGCATTAAAATTCCAACGCGACTTTTGGTTTCGGCGTTGCTGTTTTTAGCACAAATTGTATTTCTGTTCGTTATAGTTTATACTCTTTCCAAAAACTTTGTGGCGATTTATTTTGCTTTTAATATTATTGCCGCATTGCTTGTTGTTTATATTTTAAACCGCAGGGATAACCCCAGCTATAAGATAATGTGGATAGTGTTTATACTTATTTTTCCAATCTTCGGCATATCGGTCTTTTTGCTTTGGGGCGGCGAACGCGTAATGCCGCATTTAAGAAAGCAAATGGGCAGGTGCGAAAGGCATTATCTGAAATATTTGCCACCCGATTGGGAAGTACGCGAGGCTTTGAAAAAATACGATTTATCGCACTATAAGCAGGCTGATTATTTGGTTAGCGAATCGGGCTACCCGCTTTATGACGGTACATCTACCGAGTATTTAGCACCTGGTGAAGTGTTTTTAACAAGGCTTTTGGAAGAACTCCAAAAGGCCGAAAAGTATATTTTTATTGAATTTTTCATTCTCGCCGAAGGCGAAATGTGGAACGCCATTCATGATATTTTAAAAGAAAAGCTTAAACGCGGGGTAGAGGTAAGAATTATCTTTGATGATTTCGGCTCTATCAGACGGCAAAGCAAGGACTTTTTGAAAAATTTAAGAGCAGAGGGCATTAAAATTTCGGAATTTAACCCGATAAGGCCTTCGGTTAATGCTTTTACAAATAACCGAAACCACCGAAAAATAGTGGTTATTGACGGAAAAACCGCCGTTACGGGCGGCATAAACATCGGCGATGAATATATTAACGCCGAGCGCCCGCTCGGATATTGGATGGACAGCGCAATTATCATTAAAGGCAGGGCGGTAAGAAGCTTTTTGGCAATGTTTTGCGCGATGTGGGAATTTACGACCAAACGACATATTGCAATAGGGAAATATATTCCCGATTACAGCGTCGATGCTGAGGGTTTTGTGCTTCCTTATTGCGACGGACCGCTGTCACGGCATAATCCCGCCGAAGGCATTTACAAACAAATTTTAAACTCTTCGCAGGAATATGTTTATATTGCAACACCCTATTTAATCATTGATAACAGCATGACCGAAGTACTTAAAATGGCGGCAAAATCAGGAATTGATGTCAGAATTATTACCCCCGGTGTTCCTGACAAGTGGTATGTTCACCCTGCCACGCAATACAGCTATTTAGAACTTTTAGAGGCGGGTGTTAAAATTTATGAATACACCCCCGGATTTTTACATTCAAAGCTTTTTGTTTCGGATGATAAAATAGCAACGGTCGGCACGGTTAATATGGATTACAGGTCTTTCGTACTCCATTTCGAATGCGGTGCTTGGATTTGCAATAACGATACCGTTTTAGATGTAAAGCAAAACTTTTTGGATATTTTAGAATGTTCTAAAGAAATAACCTTAAAAGAATGGCAAAGCATACCGGTTTTCAGAAAATTAAAACAAACGGTACTTCATTTGTTTGCGCCCTTTATGTAATTTATTGACAAGTTTAAAATTTAATGGTAAAATTGGGTTAAAGATGTAGAAAGAAGGTTTCACCATGAAAAAGTTTTTTAAAGTAATAACCGGCATTGCCGCATTTTTCGGCACGGTCCTTGGTGCATTGGCAATTTTGGACCGCATAACAAATAAAAACCGCATTAAGGGTGACTACCTTAACTGCAACGACGACGATATTATCTAAAATATCAGAAATTTAACCGCAACGGTGCCTTACTGTTGCGGTTTTTTTGTTGCTTTTTTATAGTTATTCGCCTTTGAAAGTGTTATTATTTCTGTTTTTTGTGCAAACTAAACAAAAATTAAGGGTATATTAAATTTAGATATTACTTGAAAAAAAGCAAAAAATATTGTATTATTATATTATTAAGAAAATATAGATTAAAATAGATGTTTTAGGAGGATATGAAATGGCAAAATATACCGTCAGCGACCTTTGCAATTTAATAGAACGAAAGTTATCACATAACTTGGGCGTTACACCCGAACAAGCGTCGGATGAAATGTTCTATAAAGCTTGTGTGCTGTCGCTACTTGAAATAATGTCCGAAAGGCGCGCACAGTTTAAAAAAGAGTGCGATAAAAAAGAAACTAAAACTATCTATTATTTAAGTATGGAATTTTTAATGGGGCGTTCCCTTAAAAATAACCTTTATAATTTGGATTTAACCGATACAATGCAGAAAGCGCTTGCCACCTTTAAGGTTAAGCTTGACAATCTTTATGACTTCGAACCGGATGCCGGCCTTGGTAACGGCGGTTTAGGAAGACTTGCCGCCTGCTTTTTAGACGGGCTTTCGACCGGCGGTTATTCGGCAATGGGCTATTGCATTAAATACGAGCTTGGTATTTTCAGACAAAAGTTGGTTGACGGTTGGCAAACCGAACTGCCCGATTTTTGGTTGCCGGGCGGTAGTGTTTGGTTAGAAGCAAGGCCTTCTTCTGCCGTTGATGTTAACTTTGACGGTCACATTAACGAATGGTGGGACGGAAATTATCATCATATTGAACATGTTGATTATAACACCGTTCGTGCAGTTCCTTACGACCTTATGGTTTCGGGCAAGGACGGTAAAACGGTTAATGTTTTAAGACTTTGGAGTGCGGAATGTAACGACTTTGATATGTCGGCGTTTAACAGCGGTAACTATGTTCGCGCTTCGGAGCAACGCGCTATGGCGGAATCAATTTCCAAAGTTCTTTATCCTGAAGACAATCACTTTGAGGGTAAGTCTTTAAGACTCAGACAACAGTACTTCTTGGTTTCGGCTTCTATTCAAGACATTTTAAACAGACACTTGCGCCGTTACAACACATTAGAAAACTTCCCCGAAAAGGTTGCAATTCACATTAACGATACACACCCGACATTATCTATTCCCGAGCTTATGCGCTTGTTACTTGATGTGTGCGGATACTCTTGGGAAAAGGCATGGGACATTGTAACAAGAACGGTTGCTTACACAAACCACACGATCATGCAGGAAGCACTTGAATGTTGGTCCGAGCAACTTATTAAAGAAAGACTACCTCGTATTTATGATATTATTAAGGAAATTGACAGAAGATATCGCGAGGAAGTAATCGCCAAAACGGGTGACTGGGATTTAGCCGAACGCACCGCTATTATCAGCAACGGAATGGTTAAAATGGCTAACCTTTGCGTTGCAACATGCCACACCGTAAACGGTGTTTCTAAACTTCACAGCGAAATCTTGGTTAAAGAATTATTCAAAGATTATTACGGCATGACCCCCGAAAAGTTCACCAATGTAACAAACGGTATAGCACACAGAAGGTGGCTTTGCCAAGCAAACCCGACTCTTACAAGTTATCTTACCGAGCTTATCGGTGACGACTTTATTAAAAATGCCGCTTCATTGGATAATTTAACAAAATATGCTGATGACAAGACAGTTCTTAACCGCCTTGCCGAAATTAAGCACACAAATAAAGAGCGCCTTGCTAAATATTTAAAGAACGAAAACGGTGTAACCGTTAACCCTGATTCCATATTCGATATGCAGGTTAAAAGGTTGCACGAATATAAGCGTCAGCACCTAAACGCTTTACACATTATTTCGGATTATCTTTATATTAAGGAAAATCCGAATGCTCCGTTTACGCCTAAAACTTACATTTTCGGCGCAAAGGCAGCCCCCGGTTATCTGTTCGCAAAAGAGATAATTCAAATGATTTACAAGTTATCGCAGTTAATCGAAACCGATTCGACGGTTAAGGACAAATTAAAGGTCGTTTTCTTAGAGGATTACCGCGTAACCTTAGCCGAGCTTATGATTCCGGCTGCCGATATCAGCGAACAAATATCCTTAGCCTCTACCGAAGCCAGCGGTACAGGTAATATGAAGCTTATGATGAACGGTGCTGTTACACTTGGCACCGAAGACGGCGCAAATGTTGAAATTCATAAGGCTGTCGGGGATGAAAACATACTGATTTTCGGCATGCGTACCCCAGAAGTATTAAATCTTCAAAAGAAAGGCTACGATCCGGCACCATACTACAATAACAATCAAGAGCTTAAAAAGGCTATCGATTTTATTGAAAGCGGTATTTTAGGTCAAAATTTCAGCAATATTGCAAACACTTTAAAGACGGTTGACAATTATATGGCACTTGCCGATTATTCTGACTATTGTGCGGCGCAGGCAAAAGCAACCGAACTTTATAACAATAAAGATGTTTGGAACAAAATGTCTTTAATGAATATTGCAAAATCGGGCATCTTTGCGGCAGACCGCTCAATATCCGATTACGCAAACAATATTTGGCATATTAAACCTTTAAAATAAAGGGTGATTTAATGCAGTACTATCCTTTTGATTCGAGAAACTCGTTATACAAAAGTAAATTTGGTGCCGTGGCGCAGGGCGAAAACCTTGCGTTACGGCTTTTGCTGCATAATGACGCAAAAGTAAGTAAGGCATTTTTGTTAGTAAAAAAAGACGGCGAAAATGATTATATCTACTACGAAATGTCACTGAAGGATTATGTCGAAGATTATAGAGTTTACGAATATACTTTAAGTTTTGACGAAGGTATTTATTGGTACAAATTTAAGTATTTAAGTGACTTTGGCGAATTTTTAGTAACCAAAGGGGAGCATAACTTAGGGTTAGTTTCAAATTCCGGCACTGATTGGCAACAAACGGTATTTTCGGGCGATTTTAAAACACCCGACTGGCTAAAAGGCGGAATTATTTATCAAATTTTCCCCGACAGATTTTATAATTCGGGCAAGGATAAGAAGAATGTGCCGACCGACCGACATTTGTGTGACGACTGGTACAAAGTGCCTGAACATAGGCAAAAAAATGACAAGCTAAGGCTTTGCAACGACTATTACGGCGGTGACCTTAAAGGCATTAAGCAAAAACTTAAATATTTAAGAGATTTAGGTGTAAATTGCATATATTTAAATCCTATTTTCGAAGCTCATTCAAACCACCGATATAACACGGCGGACTATTTGAAAATTGACCCGCTTTTGGGTGATGAAAATGATTTAAGGGACCTTATAAAATCGGCTGAAAAGCATGGAATTTATATCATTTTAGACGGTGTTTTCTCTCATACGGGGGATGACAGCATTTATTTTAATAAATATAAAAGATACGGTGAACGGGGAGCTTTTAACGACCGAAATTCTAAGTATTTAAGTTGGTATAAATTCAACAATTACCCGAATGAGTATTCGGCTTGGTGGGGTGTACCGTCTTTACCCGAAACTAACGAGGATGATGACTCTTTTACCGAATTCATAACCGGCAAAAACGGTGTTTTAAAGCATTGGTTAGGACTCGGCATTAAAGGGTTTAGGTTAGATGTTGCAGATGAACTGCCCGATAAGTTTTTAGATAACATCAGAGCTTCTTTAAAGGAAGAAGACAGCGAAAACTTTTTATTGGGCGAAGTTTGGGAAGATGCAACCAACAAAATAAGTTACGGTAAAAGGCGCAGGTTTTTAAGGGGAAAACAGTTAGATTCGGTAATGAATTATCCTTTTGCAAACGCTATAATTGCCTTTTTAAAGGGCGGTAACGCGCGCGACCTTTTGGACCTTGTTTTAGATGTTTTGGAAAATTATCCGTGTGAAGCGGTTAACCTTTTAATGAATCATATCGGCACCCACGACACTTGCAGAATTATAAATGTATTGGGTTGCGAAGAAACCGATTTCGGCGACCGCGAAGCGCAGTCAAGACGAAAGCTTTCAGACAAAGAATACAGCTTAGGCAAAAGTCTTTTAAAATTGGCCGCAACTTTGCAATATACCTTACCGGGGGTGCCGTCCGTTTATTACGGTGACGAAGCAGGTGCGACCGGTTTTGCCGACCCGTTTTGCAGGGGGACTTACCCTTGGGGCAGGGAGGATAAAGAACTTTTGGAATTTTATAAAAAGTTAGGTGCTTTCAGGCGAAATACAAAAGCCTTTACCGGCGAATTTATACCGCTTTACGCAAATTTCGGTGATATAATGTTTATTAGAAAAAACGGCGAAAGCGAAGTGCTTGTTCTTGTAAACCGTTGGATTGACAGTGTAACCCACGAAATACCCGAGCGCTTTAACAATGCAAAAGCGGTATTCGGCGCACCACCAAAGGATAACAAAGTAACTGTCGGTGCAAAAGATATTTGTGTGTTAGAATTATAAAAGGAGTCCTTAAAAGGACTCCTTTTTTCTATATAAATTTAACTGTACCGTTTTTAAAGCTAAAGCTTACTGATTGGTTTTTAGGCAGTCTTATATTTTTTACATAACCTTTTTTCCAAGATTTAGGGCAGGCAGGCAATAGCACGGCATTACCTTTTTTATCGGTTGTAACAAGCATTTCAATAATACCGCTTACAGCACCGAAGTTGCCGTCAATTTGGAAGGGCGGGTGGGCGCAAAGCAGATTTTGGTAGCTTCCGCCCGAAAAGTTTGTTGAATCATTTTCGCTTGGAACTAATTTTAATTGGTTGTTTAAAAGTTTTAGCGCGTGCTCTCCATTTCGAAGTCGTGCCCAAAGGTTAATTTTCCAAGCAAGGCTCCAACCCGTGCCGTTGTCACCGCGCTGAATAAGTGTTTTGCGTGCGGCGGCACGTTGCTTTTTGTCAAACAAGTTAGCGGGGAAAAGACCGTATAGGTGCGAAACATGGCGGTGGTGCAAATCCCAAACGGGATATTCTTCGCTCCATTCTTTCAAGAGCCCGTCTTTACCGACAGTCGGCATTTTGATTTTCGGCAACAAATCTTTGTATTCGTTATCAATTCCCAAAATATCCTGTGCCTTAGAAACATAACTAAACAGTTCGTAAATAATTTCTTGTGACATTGCGGTGTATTTATCAAGCGCATGCTCGTTACCGTTTTTATCCAGATAATTGTTTTCGGGCGAGGTGGAAGGTGAAAGAATAAGCATGCCGTCTTCTTCAACTAAAAGTTGTTTGTAAAATTCCGCCGCGCCGTTAATGGTGGGATAAATGCGTTTTAAGTAATCTAAATCACCGCTATAACGGTATTTGTCGAAGAGCATATTGCAAAGCCAACCGCTGGCTAAATTCCAAAATCCCCATTGGCAGTTATTTGTAATGCGGTTTGTAGCGGGGTGGGTAATGCGCCAAATGTCGGTCGAATGGTGGCAAACCCAACAATTTTCCAAACCGTAATATGTTTTTGCGGTTTGCGTGCCTGAAACTGCCAACTCCTCAACAAACTTAACAAAAGGCTCAAAGCAGTCATCAAGCCCACAGCGGAGTATTGGCCAGTAATTCATTTCGGTATTGATATTTAAGGTGTAGTTGGAGTTCCAAGGCGGTAAAAGCTTTTCGTTCCAAATCCCCTGCAGGTTTGCAGGTTGGGTGCCCACTCTTGAAGAAGATATTGCTAAATACCTGCCGAAGTTAAACAGCAAAGCATAAAGGCTGTTATCCTTTCTTTTTTCCAACTTCTTAATTCTGCGGTCGGTCGGTAATTTACCGCGCGAGTTGCCGTAGAAAGAAATTTCGCAAGCATCATAAAGATTTTTATAATCATTAACGCTGTCGCTTAAAACTTTTTGGTAGCCGGCACGCATGGCGGTTTTAACATCACTAACGCAAAGTGCGGTATGCCCGTTGCTTACGGCATCGGGGGCGATGTCAAAGGCTTTAAAGTTAGTACGAATTGAAATGTAAAGAGTTGCGCTGTCGGCGTTTTTAACGGTAATGCAGTTGCCTTTATATTCTGCAGTACCGCCAACGGTAGTTACACTCATAGCGGAGGAAAAACGAATTGTATTATTATTTGTGCCATAAACAATATGGTCTAAATCGCGATAAGCGTCGTTATATTCGGCAACGGCGGTAGGCATTGCACCTTCGCACAAAACCGTATCTTTTTCTTCTTTAAAGGTTGCATTTAAAACACATTCCAAAGTTGCGGTAAAGTTAATTTTACCCTTTTTGTCAGCCGTTAGGTTAACCACCAAAACGTCATGCGGATTAGAAGCAAAATATTCGCGTTTAAAATTAACACCGCCCGCTTTATAAGAAAGGGTTTGTATTGCACGGCTTAAATCTAAACTGCGCTTGTAGTTTGTTACTTTTCCGTAATTCACCGAGTCGATTTTAAGGTTTCCGAAAGGCATATACATCTGTACTAAAAAGTCACCGAACTTATCTTCAAGCAACTTTTGTGCCGCGTCTATTTCGCCTTTGTCCATTAGTTCTTTGGCTTTTTTATAGGTTTTCGGATAGTTTTCGGATTTAGGTATTTTTCTGAATCCACTCCATAAAGTTTCTTCATTTAGCGAAATCCGGTCAGAGGAAACATCGGCATAAACCATACCGCCCAATCGGCCGTTACCGAGTGGCAGTGCTTCGTTAAAATTGTTTGCGGCTTTGTCGTACCACATTAAATGTTCGGAAGTTAAAATCTTTTTATTCATATTTTCCCCCAAAGGCAAATTTTTATATAACTATTTTATAATAAATCTTTCAAAAAAGCAATAAAACAAGCAACATTATTAAAAATCTGTAATTGAAAATGCGACTCTACTGTCAGTAGAGTCTCATTTTTGAACTCTACCGGTGCACTTTTTCAGGGTTTACTTAAATTCCTTTACAGTTTATTGTTTCTTAACTATCTTGAAAATATAATGTAAGCATAACCTAAAACTAACAAGAAAGGCGAAAGAAAATGACTGAAAATTTTATTTTAACATGTGAATCAACCGTTAATTTACCTTATGCTTATATTGCAAAAAGGAATATCCCCGTTTTGTTTTATTCCTATAATATTGACGGTGTAGATTATGAAGAAGATATGTTTAAATCCGAAAAAAAGTTAAGTGAATTCTATAAAAAAATTGAAAACGGCGCTTTGCCTAAAACCTCGCAGCTTAACAGTTTTAATTATTCGGAGTTTTTTGAACCGCTTTTAGAAAAAGGCAATATATTGCATATTGCTTTTGGCTCGGGCATGACGCAGTCGGTCAATAATGCTTCTTTTGCGGCAAACGAGCTAATGGAAAAATACCCCGACAAAAAGATAACGGTAATTGATTCGACTTCAAGTTGTGCGGGTTACGGATTGCTTGTTGATTACGCTGCCGATATGCGTGACAGCGGAAAAAGTTTGGAGGAAACAGCAAAGTGGGTAGAAGAAAACAAAAGAAAAGTTCACCACCAATTTTTTTGCACCGATTTAAAATTTTTCAAACGGAGCGGTCGCGTTTCGGGTGCTGCCGCAGCGGTTGCAACCGTGCTTGGGATTTGCCCCATAATGCATTTAAACTATGACGGAAAGATTGTAGCATACAGCAAAGCGCGTGGCAAAAAATCTGCTATTGAAACGACAGTGAACGAAATGTCTGCCCACGCGCAAAACGGAAAGAATTATAACGGCAAATGCTATTTAGTTCATTCACATAATTTAGCTGATGCTAACGAAACCAAAGCCCGAATAGAAAGCATCTTTAAAAATCTTAAAGGCAAAATAAAGGTTATTGAGATAGGGGAGATAATCGCTTCACATTGTGGCATAGGTACAGTAGCGGTATTTTTCTTAGGTGATGAACGCCGAAAATAAAATAAAACTGCAGGGAAGTTTTTAATTTCCCTGCAGTTTTTTTATTCTTCAATATTTCTGATAAGTATTTTCGGAATACCTAAAATTCTACAATGCTCTAAGCGTTCACCCTCAATTTTTTCGGGTTTATAAATCGGGTTAAAGGGTACTAAGTTAAGCCAATCCTCCCCGTCTTGATATTCAACTTTTTTGAGTGTCGCGTTTTCGTCGTCGTAAAGCACCGCGCCGACGTCACCGCTTTTGTTAAGGGTGGTTTGGCGAAGAATTAATACATAGTCACCGTTTTGATAAATCGGGTACATGCTGTCACCCTTGACGCAAAGGACAAAATAGTCATCCTTTTCGTGACCTTTTAGGTAGGAGTTTGGTATGTCAACCGTTTCACCCGACCAGTTTTCGTAGGCAATGCTGTCAAACCCTGCGGCAATACTGCCGATAACGGGGAAGGAAGTAAAATCTTTTGTAATTTCAGGGCTTATAAAGGTTTTTTTAGAAGCATTTGCCTTGCCATGTAAATAATCAATCGTGACGTTAAATAAATCGGCAATCGCTTCCATAACCTTAAAATCGGGCTCGCGGTCACCGCGTTCGTACATACTGATAGTACTGCAAGCAAGACCTAATTTATCCGCCAATTCAGTTTGAGTCAGATTGTTATCCTTACGAAGTTCGCGTAAAACACTACCAAATGAAGACATATAACACACCGCCTTAAATAAATATTAACATATAGCATTTGTCGAATAAAACCGAAAGGGTAGAAAAAGTTTTAAAAAACTTGTCCTTTTTGTTTGACAGGATATGACATCCTATGACTATTATATACACAAAACGTGCATTATGTCAAGAAAAATTTTACAAAGTGTGAAAATTGCTATTGACATTTGGAAAAATTTGGTATAGTATAATTTTACACGATATGTGAAATACGGCAAAAAAGATATTGTTTTTGAGTGAATTACCGTTCCACTATGCCCCAAAATTTAGAGCAATAATTTTTTTACGGCAATATTTCACACTTTGTGTAATTTGCGAAAGGACAAGTTATAAGTATATAGATATGACCAATACTGAGAAGAAAGAAATATTAAACAGATACAAGTATTCAGAAGCAATGCTTGACGAACATATAGAAGAGCTTTACCGCTGGCGTGCCAAGTCGGAAAAAATCATACCCGACAGCGAATTGTATCCCGAGGGGAACAGTTATGTAAGCAGTGTCGGTTTTGCGGTTGAAAACATTTTGGAAATTGAAAACACGATAAATGCCGAAATAGAAGCTCTTAAATATTTAAGGCAGAAAATCACAAACGCAATAAACAAAATGACCGACCCGACATTAAAGCTTATTATTGAACTTAAATACATAAAATGCCTGACACTTGAAGAGATTGCCGAACGCTTAAATTACAGTTGGAGGCAGATTGAAAGATTGCATATTAAGGCAATAGACTTAATTGAATTTTGATGGCATGGTATGTCATATTGAAGAGGTGGTATAGTATGTCAAGCGGAACGGAACGCTCAAACAAGCCGGATATGAACTGGGTCATTCGCCAAGCCAAAAAGGTTTATAAGCGATGTATGCAGGAAGTGCCGGTAAAAAAACGCGGAAGTGATGAAACGGGTTCTTTTACTTTTGACCCCAAAGGTGCTTTAAGCGCTTTGGAGTTCATAAGCTCAAAACTGCTCGAAACCCCACAAAGTAAGGAGGAGACCGAAAGAATAGTTTTTATTGAAGATTTAAAGGAAAGTCCGAAAAGTGACGGAAAATCTTAGAATAAACCGCATTTCCGATAAAGTCGGTAAAGGGTATGACGATTTTTGGAACGATAAAAATCGGTACAGGATTTTAAAGGGCGGTAAAGGTTCCAAAAAAAGCACAACTACGGCGCTTAATTTTATTTACCGGATTATGAAATACAAAAACAGCAACCTGCTTGTTGTAAGGGCTGTTATGAACACACACCGCAACAGCACCTTCGCCCAGCTAAAATGGGCGCAAAACAAATTGGGGGTTGCACATCTTTGGCATAATACGGTATCGCCCATGGAAATGACCTATATACCGACAGGACAAAAAATTATTTTTCGTGGATTTGATGATGTTTTAAAACTTGCATCTACAACCGTTTCAAAGGGTTATCTTTGTTGGGTTTGGATAGAAGAAGCCTACGAAATTGAAAACGAGGACGATTTTGATAAACTTGATGTTTCGGTTCCTCGCGGAGAAATAGAAAAAGGTCTTTTTAAACAAACTACCCTTACATTTAATCCTTGGAGTGAACACCATTGGCTTAAAAAACGGTTTTTTGAAAGCAAACAAAAAAATGTTTCGACCTATTCAACCAACTATCTTTGCAACGAGTTCTTGACCGACACCGATATAGCGGTATTTTCGCAAATGAAAGAACGAAACCGTCGGAGATATGATGTTGCGGGACTTGGCAACTGGGGAATCAGCGAAGGCCTTGTGTTTGAAAATTGGGAGATAAAAGATTTTTGCATTGAAGAATTATTAAATGACGACCGCGAAAAACAAAACTACCGCACATTTTTCGGTCTTGACTACGGCTACACCAACGACCCGACTGCCTTTATTTGCTTCGCAGTGAACAACAAAAAGGAAATATACATTTTTGATGAATTTTATAAAACGAGAATGCTTAACTGCGACATAGCCGAAATGATTATTAAAAAGGGCTATGCAAAGGAACGAATACGGGCGGATGCCGCAGAACCAAAGTCCAATGATGATTTAAGAAGACTCGGAATATCGAGAATTGCACCTTCGGTAAAGGGCAGAGACAGTGTAATAAACGGTATTAACGCGATAAGCGAATATAAAATATTTGTCCACCCAAAATGCCAAAACACGATTAAGGAACTTTCGGGTTATTGCTACAAAAAATCGGCTGACGGCAAATATTTAAACGAGCCGGAAGACAAAAACAATCATTTAATGGACGCATTACGATACGCCTTTTATGATGTTAGATTTTTTAAAGGATCTGACGAAAGGCAAAAGCCTAAAACAAAGATAAAATCGGGCATCAGCCCGAACGACTTTAAGGGAGGTTTCATATGAACAACGTTTTATTACTTTTAATAAGTTGGCTTTTGTGGGTTTTAAGCGCTGCTTTAAGTTTTAGCGTAGGCATATTTTTTGCCAAAAGGTATTCGACCACAAAAACAAAGCCGTTTATACCGACACCCGAGCAGCAGTCAGAGGTGGAACGTACCGCGCGAGAATACCGGAATTTTTTAAGCTATAACGGAACTAAGCAGGATAAAACCGATTAGTCCGTACTTTTTCCCATCAGGAAAGGAGCAAAACAAAATTTATGGAGAAAACGGAAATTTTGGAAACCACGCCAAACACCGAAACTCCGGCGGGCGAAGAAGTTTCAGAAGAAAAATCGGAAGAAGCTTCTGTCCCTGCCGAAACAAAGCAAGATTTGCTTGAGGTTAAGTTTAACCACAAAACACACAATTTAACAATGGATGAGGCAAAAACTCTCGCCCAAAAAGGAATGCTTTATGAAAGTAAAGGTCTAAACGATATTTATGCGAAGCTTGATTATCTTGCGGCGCAAGGTGAAATATCGGTTGACGAATTTGTAAACGGTTTGTTGGAAAAGGATGAAGCAAAATACCGCGAGAGTATAGCCGAAAAGTGCGGCGACGATAAAGAAATGTTAGAAAATTTAACAACACTTTATAAAAACCGCCAAAAAGAAAAGTACGGTAAAATTATTAAAGAGCGGCAAGAAAATGAGGAAAAAGAATTCAATAATTCCAAAGCCCGATTAGAACTTGAATTTAACGACTTAAAGCAAGACTTTAACGACCTTGACACCATCGAGGATTTGCCTTTAAGTGTAGTGGAAAAAGTTTTAGACGGCGAAAATCTTTTAAGCGCTTATTTAGTATTTTTACACAACGAAAACAAAAAAATTAACGCTGCTAAGGAAGCGTCAGTAAAAGCGAGTGCGGCGGCTATGGAAAAGGTGAAATCCACCGAACAGGAAGTACCCGTAAACTCAGCTTTTGTCGCCGGTCTTTGGCAGGGAATTTAAGGAGAAATTTTAATTATGCCAGTAAATACATTAGCAACAGCAACAAAATATGCCAGCGAACTTGATAAGATGATAGTCGGCAAAGCCGTTACCGGTTTTTTGGCCGATAACGTTTTAAGCGCAAAATTCGTAGGCGCAAAAACTGTAATTATTCCCGATGTTGACTTTGTCGGTCTTGCCGACTACAACCGTGATTCAGGCTTTTCTAAGGGGGCAATTACAGTAGCACAAACCTCACACACCTTAACAAAGGACAGAGCCCGTAAGCTTGTTATTGACAGCGAAGATATGGACGAAACGGGTATTGCAAATCTTGCAGGTCAAGTTTTAGGCGAATATATCCGTACTAAGGTTGTACCCGAAATGGACGCTTACACACTTTCTAAGCTTGCAGGTGTCGCAGTTACTAAATCACACACCGAAACCTACGACGCTTCTACTGCCGTTTCGGATTTAATTGCTATGATTAACAATGTTTATGATGCTTCGGGTTACGATTCCGAGCTTGTTGCATTTGTTGACGGTACAATGTACGCAGCACTTATGTCTTCAAGTGAGCTCACCCGTCAAATTGCAGTAAACGACTTTAAGCAGGGTGACTTAAACCTTCGCGTTCAATACTTAAACGGTGTTGCAATTATCCCTGTTTCTTCTGACCGCATGAAGACTGCTTACACATTTAATGCAGGCACTACTACCTCTACAGGCGGTTTTGCACCGACAAATACAGCAAAGGATATCCGCGCTCTTGTAATGCCTCGAAACGCAGCCAGCCTTGTTAAGAAGACTGAATCTTTACGAATCTTTACACCCGACCAAAATAAGGATGCCGACGCATACGAATTTAATTACAGAGTGTACTATGATGCATTTGTAAAGAAATCGGCCGCAAATACTATTTACTCAATCATTACCGAATAGTATTTATCAGTACAAAATCTATGGTTCCGCAGTGCAGTAGATGCGCTGCGGAATACAAATATAAAGGAATGTGATTATGTACAAAGAAAAATTGAATTTTTCGCCCGAAGATATTTTTAATCAATACATAAAAGGTTGCGACCATAAAGAAAGCTTGGGCGATAACGGAATTTATGAACAAAGCAAAATTAACGAACGCTTTTTTGTCGGGGATCAATGGTACGGTGCCGAATGCGGTAACGACAGACCACTTGTCAGAAGAAATCTGATTAAACGAATCGGCGAATATAAGTTAGCTTGTATTACCAATTCTCCCGTAGCGGTAAATTACAGCGCAGACGGTGTACCAAACACAACCGAATTAAAGGCCGACAAGCAAAATATTATTGAAAAGTTAAAGCAGGGCAAAGAGTTAGGCGGAAAAACAGACCACGCCGAGATAGCGGCTGTGATGGATGCCATTTCGCAATATTTCGGCGTTACAGCCGAAAGGGTAAAGTTTTATGCCAAAACCGAAGAGGCTTTAAGAAATGCTTTTATTACGGGCACGGGTATTGTATATACCTATTGGGACCCGACCATTAAAACGGGACTTTATGCCGACGAGCGCCTGACTACACCGATAAACGGGGACATAGCTTTTGATGTATTAAATGTTGAAAACGTCTGTTTCGGCGACCCTTATGAAACCGATTTACAGAAGCAGCCTTACATTATTATTAACCAATATTTAGAGCTTGATAAAGTCAAAGAGATGGCGCTAGCTAACGGAATCCTTACAGAAGAAGCCGAAAAAATAGTGCCTGATTTTGAGCAGTCATATTCTAACAGAAAAGTAACCGTTCTTACAAAAATTTATAAAGAGAAGGACGAATTCGGTGAAACTAAGGTCTATGCCGTTATGGTAACCAAAAACGCGGTCGTTAAAATGCCGTGGTGTTTAAATCTTAAAAATTATCCGATAGCAAAATTTAATTGGGAAAGACGACAAAACAGCGCTTACGGCGAGAGCGAAATCACCTATTTAATACCTAACCAAATAGCCTTAAACCGCGCTTTGACTGCCGAAGTTTGGTCGCTTATGGCGGCAGGTATGCCGATTACCGTCGTAAACGGGGACGCTGTCAACATTCCGATTTCCAACGACCCCGGTCAAGTAGTTACGGTTTATCCCGGTCTTGATTTTGACCTTACTAACGCGGTAAAGCATATTGCCCCGCCGGCTTTTGAAAGCCAATATCAAAGTGCTATCGGCAGTCTTGCCAACGACACCTTAACCGACTCGGGCGCTACCGATGCCGCGCTTGGCAGTTTGAATTTGGATAACGCAACCGCACTTATTCAAATGCGTGAAGCGGCAATGCTTCCAATGCAGACATATATCAACAGATTTTATGATTTTTGCGAGGATATAGCACGTATTTGGGCTGACTTTTGGGTTAATCTTTACGGCAACCGCCGTATAAAGTATGTTGACAGTTTAGGCACTCACTATATGCTTTTTAATGCAAAGAGATATAAAAATCTTGTTATTAACGCTAAGGTTGATGTCGGTGCATCGACCGTTCGCAGCGAAGGTGTTGTGCTTTCGGCACTTGATAATTTACTTAAAGAAAAACTTATTACCTTTGATCAGTATCTTGAAAGGGTACCGGACGGACTTATTCCGAATGTTACGGGATTAAGGCGAGAAATTAAGAAAAATGAAGGGATGGCAGAAGAATGAAAGCGGAACAAATTTTAAATATTACTTTAAAACTTTTGGGATATTCGGAAATCGAGAATGACATTTCGGTTAAAGCCATTTCGCTTGCCGCCCTTAACACCGTTTATGCCGATTTGTTTTATATAAATCATAAAAACGGGTTTAAGCCGTTATCTTGCCTTGATGACCAAATACTTTTAAGCGAAAAAGCGCTTTATGATGTTATGCCTTACGGTGTTGCGGCATATATTGCCGCCGCTAAGGAAGATACGGCAAAGACACAGCTTTTTGCAGGCCTTTATAATGTTAAGCGCGCAAGCACAAAAGAACAAATTTCGGTGGCAGATAAAATGCCAAAGCCGATTTCTTAAAGGAAGGAGAGAACAAAATGTCATTTTTCCCTTCTGCAAAAAATAAAAAGGAAATGAGTTTCAGATTAACAAACTTTGATGGCGGAATTAACCTTAAAGATGATGTGACAAAAATCGCAGATAATCAGTTAAGCTACAGCATGAATTTATGGCAGAACGACGGAGCTTTAAAAACTCGGCCGGCAGTAAAGATAAACGAGAGTATTGTTCCAAAAATGTTAAAGGTTGAAAGACTTAGAAAAATTGTTGATATTAAAAACAATGTGACAAGGAAAAACGACAATAAGCTTTACCGTTTAAAAGCCGATTATTTGGAATTTTACAACAAAAACAACAGAATTGATTTTAGTTTAATAAACGGTAGCGAAGAAATAACACTTAAATCAATTTCGTTGGAAAATTTAACCCTTGTTGCCGGCAACCTTTTTTGTTTCGGAAAATATATTTATTGCTTACTTTCTTTGCTGGATTCTGATGATGACGAATGCTTTAAAATTTACAGACTTGAAAATTTGACCGATTTTTGGGAGTTTTTAGGGGACGAAGATATTTATGCCCCCTTAATTATTAAAGGTTGCAAATTCCAAATCCCCGGCAGCGACGCCGAAGCGGACCAAATTAAAGACGGTGCAGAATATGTCGAGGGCTACAATATTATCGGTAACAGATACAGAATGTTGTTTTCAACCGTAAACATCAAGCGCTTATCGAACGAAGTGTATGATCATTTTATGAGTTACAGATTATTAAAGCCTATAAAACCGAGTGAAATTGTGGGAAGAACATTGAGCGCAACCATAACAGACAGATTGGGTCAGGTTTTTGCACACAGTGTTACGATTACCGACACAAACGGTTGGCAGCTTGAAACGATTAACCGCGGTGATGATATTTATATGGGTGTATTAGGTGATAAGCTTTGGTTTTTTACCGACAGAACATATACTGATGTTGCAAAAATAACCGCCGACTGTTATAAGGAAAACAATATGGAAGTAAGCGTACCTTATAAGAACACTGCCGACAAAAACAGAAAAATTTTTAATATGAATTTTAACGAATGGTTCGGCGGCGGTTCAGACGGTCTTTACACCGTAACACGATTATTTTTGGGCGGAAATGTAAGCGAGCCCTCTCTTATTGCTTGGTCAAGTGTAAATAATCCTCTTTATTTTAGTGAAAACAGCACAACCTATATCGGTGACCCGTCGCAAAAAGTCACGGCATTTTTAAAGCAAAACGATGTAATGTTGGCTTTTAAAGAACGGGAAATTTTGGCGGTTACATATCTCTTTAATAATGACTATGTCAATAAAAATCTTTTAGGTGAAGCTAATATTGATGCCAAAAAAACATTTCCGATAATTACCCTTAATTCTTCAATAGGTTGTACTTTGACCGACACCTTAAAGCTTGTTGGCAACAGACCCGTTTGGCTCGAAGGAAGGCATATTTATACCCTTACTGCAAACAGCGATTATTCAAAAAGCAATGTTTACGAAGTTTCAAAAATGCTTTTGCCGCTTTTAAAAAAGCAGAGCGACGAGCAGATTTTAAATGCTGTTGCTTGCGACTATTTTGGTAACTATATACTTTTTTTAGGCAATACCGCATATTTAGTCGATTGTAACTCCTATGGGTTTAAAAATATTTCTTCGGTAAGCAAAGAAAAGTGCGGTGAGGATTACATTAAAAGCTTTGCATGGCAACTGCCTATTAGTGTTAACAAGTCCTTTGCCATTGGTGATGAGCTGTTGTTTTCTTCTAACGAGCCGATAATCTTAAATAATGAGAATTATATTTTAAGAGCCTATTATTTGTTCGACAATTCAGCCGAAAAGGATTTTAAAATTATGCCTTATGTTGATGAAGAAACTTCAACTATTAAAGGCGAAAGGGTAAAAAGCGATATCTACTGTGAGTTTACTACAAAGCAGTTTGACTTCGGGTTGCCGCAAAAACTCAAAAGACCGTTTTTAATAGATATTATTCTTTTAGAAAACGGCAGTAAAAGATTAAAGGCAAACGCTTTTACCGAAAACGGAATCAGCAATTTAGGGGTTATCGGTTTTTCGCAAAAGGCTGATGCACAAAAAAACAAAAATGTAAAACTTTATCCCTCGTTAAGCCCGACAAGGTACTTCGGTATCGGTCTTGGCGGCTACGGGAGAATAGCAATTTTAGATATTTGTTTTGAATATAAAATATAAAAGGTGAAAAAATGGAAAATTTAATATTTAATGTAAAAAAGAACGGCACTTTCCCGTCCGAAGCAGTTTTTGCCGGTATGCAGGGCGATAATAATGCTTATAATATACAGTTTGTTATAGATGAGGATTATTATGATGAAATTCTGGCGGCGGCAGGTACAAACCAGTTGCTTTACAGGTTTGATTGCGTTGACTTCGCCGGCAACCGCACCTTTGGCGATTATGCACTTCTTAGTGGCAATACTCTTAATTTTGCTTTGACCGCACTCGTAACTTCGACCGGTTCTTTTGCTAAAATTTATCTTTCCATAGCCGAAGTTAATGCCGACACGACGGTAATGGAAAAATATGCTTTCCCTGCAAATATTTATTTTGAGAACATAGCAGGTATTGACCGCGAAAGTGCTTTAAAGCAAAGCCTTTCGGGTATTGCTTACGTTGCAAAGCAAAGTGTTCAAAGTGCCGCCCAAAGTGCAAGCGCCGCAACTAACGCCAAAACAGTCGTATTAGCGGCAAAACAGCAGGTGGAAGCCGCCGCGCAAATTGCTGCCGACAGCAAGACCGATGCGCAAAGCTACGCGGAAATTTCACAGTCGAGCAGCGCTTCGGCAAACAGCTCGAAGGAAAGCGCCGCTTCAAGCGCAGAAAGTGCCGAAACTTCAAAGGAGGAGTGCTTGCAGGCATTAGCCGACCTTATTGCCATGCTCGGCACAAATGTTGCAACACTTGTCGGCGGAAAAGTTCCGCTTAATCAAATACCTGCCACCGCAACACAAGAAATTTACACAATTTCCGATGAAAGCGAGCTAACCGAACTTACCGCTCAGCGCGGTGACCTTGCCGAGCTTATAAGCGAAGTTGACGGTGAAAGCACAGTTGTTAAAACGTGGCAATGCTTGGGGGATGCTTCAATAAGATCCAACTGGGTTGTTTGGGGCACCAGCTATGCCGTGTCGGCAGGTAACGCCGAAACAAGCAACAGTGCAGGTAATGCAAACACTATATGCGGTCACCGAATAGTAGAAATGACCGAGCAGGAATATGAAGTTGCGGTCAAGGACAGCAACACATATTATCTTGTTCATTAAGGCGGTGTAAGTGTGATAAAGGTTTATAACGATACTGCAAAATTATATAAAGGCAATTATAAAAAAGCAACTTTTTATAAAGGCAACACACGCTACACAGGTTATAAAACATTAAAGAAAAGCGGTAACGATTTTACGGTTGAAGGCACCTTTGATGATAAGTTAAAACCGTGTATTTATGCCAACGCCGTACAGGACGATGTGATTTATTATCAATGCGAAGGAAAGAGCTTTAAGCTAAATGCCGGCAGTATTTTAAACCCTGAGCCAATACGCAACCGGATTGAGGGCGGGCTTTATCCGCTCTTTTTAAGAGACGGCATTTATACCTGCACATTACCGGCGCTTTACTCGGTCGGCGAAAAGGCGGATAAGCTTATTATCAATACCAACAACGGTACGGCAAGGACGAAGATTATTACCGCTGACTTTTCTTTTGGCGATAATCTTGAGTTCACAGAATGGCAGGGAGATAACGGCAGTTTTATTGAATTCAGTCTTCCGAATATTTCGGATTCTTCTGAAACCGTTTTAGACAACTTTACTTTAGGTGAAGTCGCCGAAAGCTTAGAAGAAATTGAAAACAGCGGAAAAATTATAGCGCTTTCCGGTAAAAAGGTGCGTTGGTACCCGAAATATACCGACATAGGTCTTACAGCATCTTCAACGAAAGCAGAGGCCGAAACAGCTCTTAATTTAAGCCTTTCCGGTATAGAGAACAAATCCTTTACATATTTATTAGAAGAACCGGTTTATTCCAATCTTATGATAGTGAAAAGGAAAACATATACCTTAAATTCAAACCCCGTTTTCACGCCCGTTACAACTTACGGCGAAAATCTTTTGGTCCTGCCGCAAGAATATGAAGAGACCTATAAGGGAATAACCGCAACTTTTTCGGAAGAAAACAGGATTACTGTTTCGGGATATAATAATTCCATTGATGCGTTTAACCTTTTTGTGCTGAAACATATAGCATTAAAGAGCGGAAGAATATCTGTTAACCTTTTGAGCGGAAATGCCGATATCGCGCTTTGCCTTGACCGTTTCGAAAACGGACAAAAAGTTACATATAAATCACACGGCATTCCGTTTAACATTGTTGTAAATAAAGGGGAAGAACTGATTTTGCGATTGGAAATTTCCAGCACTGCAACTAAGGTAAACAGGGTTACGGTCATGCCACAGCTTTACTACGGGACCGATATGCCATTAAATTCGGGTGTCAATTTGGTAGCCCCTAATTCAAAGTGCGGTACAGTCGGCAAGAACAAGATAAAATTCAGCCATTTATATAATACCGACAACTGGTACGATACCGGCGAAAATTCTTACAGATATGAATTTTTCGGCTTAAAATACGGTGTTACCTATACCCTTTCTTTCGACTATTCAATTTTACCTGATAACCTTTGTTTTGAAATTTCCGCAGATGAAGGCAGGACTTGGCGAAAAACCGTGCTTACTACCGATGTGTTGGTAAAGAAAAAACATACCTTTGTTTTTGAAAAAAACGAGATTTGCGCCATCAGTATGCTGTCGCGTGCGCAAAGTGTAAACTTTACTTATTTCCAAATTGAAGAAGGGCAAAATGCCACGCAGTACAGCGAATATATTTCTTATTCCCCTTCGGTAGAATTTCCCCAAAGAATATTGCCGTCGAGTGCTAATAAAATAGTAAGCGAAGGCAAAGATTATTCTTCAAAAACCACTTCAGACATTTCGTCTATTGTCTTTTACGGGGTTGAAACAAATTCCAACAAAGCTAATAGAATTATTGTTGACAGCAAGGGCGTTAAGCATTACTGCCTTGTTGATTTTCTCGAAAAAAGCGAAAAGAACGGTGAAGAAAATTATAAACTCACAGGCCATTTTAACAGCCATTATTTAAAAAGCGAAGAGCCGATATATTATCAGGAGAGTGCGATTAGAACCTATCGAAGCCAAAGCTACACAGGTCTTAAAATTGACAGCGACTTAAAATCTCATCCGATAAGGACTAAGGTTTATTTTGAAACCAAGCCCAACTGTGCTTGCCTTTTTGCCGAGATTGAAACAAGTGTCGCAGAGCAGGTAGTATGATAAGTATAGGTGTCGCAATTATAAGCGCTGCGGGGTCGGTTATTGTCGGCTTGCTTTCTTTTGTGGGTGTTGTTGTTACCAACAGCAAAAGCGGAAAGGATATGCAACATAAGCTGGATAAGGCGCAGGCGGTTACCGACACGCGCCTTGCCGAGCTTACAAGAGAAGTGCACATGCACAATAATTTTGCCAATCGCATGCCTGTGGTTGAGGAACAAATAAAGGCTATTAACAAAAGAATTTATGATTTAGAAATAAGAGAAAGGGGAACTTGGCAATGAAAATTGCACTAAATGCGGGGCACGGTTACAATACAAGCGGTAAGCGATGCCTTAAAAGTATAGATAAAAACGAAACAAGGGAATATGTTTTAAATAAACGCATTTGCGATAAGATAGAGTCTTCGTTAAAGCAGTATAAAAACATTGAAGTTTTGCGTATTGACGACGGTACGGAATTAAGCATTACCGCGAGAACAAATAAGGCTAATAAATGGGGTGCCGATTTTTATCTTGCAATACATCATAACGCCGGCATAAACGGCGGAAGCGGTGGCGGAATTGAAGCTTATACATATACTAAAGTAGATGCAAAAACAAAGGAATGGCAAAAAACCCTTTATGAAGAAACGGTAGGAAAAACCGGACTTAAAGGCAACCGCTCTAATCCTTTAAGAGAAGCCGATTTAGGTGAATGCAGGCAATCTAAAATGCCGGCGGTTTTGTTAGAATGCGGGTTTATGGACAGTACTGTTGATACGCCGATAATTTTAAGCGAAGACTTTGCAAATAAGATTGCCGGCGCCATTGTTAAAGTTATAGTCGAAAAAAGCGGCGGCGACGCAGTAAGTACAGCGGCAACGCCGAAAGCACAAAACGCCGGAATCAGTGTGAACTACCAAGTGTTCGACAATATCAAGAAAAAATGGTTGCCTAATGTAAAGGACCTTACCGATTATGCAGGCATTTTCGGTCACGACGCTTCGGGTGTTTTTTGTAATCTTTCAGCCGGCAGCATTTACTACCGCGTGCATGTAAAGGGCGGCGGCTGGTTGCCGACAGTTAAAAACAGAGAAGACTATGCCGGTATTTTGGGCAAACCGATTGATGCTTTTTGCGCTTATACCGACACAGGTAAAACACTTCGTTATGCCGTTCATATTCGTTCGACAAACCGTTGGTTGCCGTTTGTTACGGGATTTGACATTAACGATTCCGCTAACGGATACGCCGGAATTATCGGCAAAAATATTGACGGCTTAAAAATGTATATTGAATAAGGTGATTATATGAAGAAAAACACAAAATTATGGTTTAAAGCGGCGGGCATAAGAGCCTTAAAAACCGTTGCCGAAACTGCTCTTGCTACCTTAAGCACAACGGCGGTTATTTCGGCGGTAGATTGGAAATTGGTTTTCTCGTCTGCGGTTGTTTCGGGCATAATTTCAATTCTTATGTCGGTAAAAGGTCTGCCCGAAGTTAATTTAAATCAATAAAAAAGCACGGATAGATTTTTTTAATCTATCCGTGTTCTTTATTCTGCTATACAGTAGCCGTCGGCTACGCCTTTTACTGTTACCACTACGGTTTCACCTGCTTTGGCGGAACAGTTTAAAACTTTAACCCTGCTGTAATTTTTCGTGTATCCTTCGCTGTTTTCTTCCAATAAAACTTCTACTTGCTTTCCGATTAAGTTCTTAAGAAAATCGTTTTCGCGTTTAGCGCAAAGTTCAATCATACGGGCGCTTCTTTCGGACTTTAACGACCTTGTGATTTGATTAGGCAGGTTGTAGGCAACGGTTCCGCTTCGCCTTGAATAAGCAAAGACGTGCGCCCTTGCAAAACCGATTTCGTCAACAAAGCTTAAACTTTCTTTAAACTCTTCTTCTGTTTCGCCGGCAAAGCCGACCATAATATCGGTAGTAATGGAAGCATCACTGAATACATTTCTGATGCGCGTGACTAAATCTTTGTAAAATGCCGTGTCATAGTGTCTATTCATGCGTTTAAGGGTTTTGTCGGAGCCTGACTGTAAAGACAAATGGAATTGGGGACAAAACTTTTCTTCGGCTTTTAGTCTTAAGAGTCTTTCATTGCTTATATGGTCGGGTTCAAGCGAGCCTAAACGAACCCGCTTTATCCCTTGAACGCTGCAAACGGTGCTGACCGCATCGCAAATATCAAGGCCGTTATCGTTATAAGCCGAAAGGTTAATTCCGACAAGTACAATTTCAACAAAGCCGTTTTGAGCCAACGCTTCGGCTTCGTTTTTTAATTCCGAAATAGGCTTTGACCTTACACGACCGCGAGCATAGGGAATAATACAATAGGTGCAAAATTGGTTGCAACCGTCTTCAATTTTCATGTAAGCTCTTGTCCGTTCGGCAAAATTCTTAATAGCGGGGGTGTTAAAGCATTCGCCGTCAATGTGTGGCGGAATACTTAATATGCGGTTTTTGTCTTTTTTAAAGCTTTCCACCGCGCTTACGATACCGCTGATATCCTTGTTGCCGATAACAATATCTGCTTCGGCTAATTCCTCAGCCGTGTCGGGAAAAGCTTGTACCATGCAACCGGTAAGAACGATGATAGAGTTTGGGCTTTTTGCTCTGAAATGCCTTAACATCTGCCTTGTTTTGCGGTCACTTTCGGCTGTAACCGAGCAGGAGTTTAATACTAAAACATCAAAATCTTCCTTTTCGCTGACAGTTTTATGTCCGCAAAGCTCAAACATCTCGCGAATAGATTCACTTTCATATTGGTTGACCTTGCAACCAAGTGTAAAAAATGCAACTTTCATTAAAACAAACCGGTAATAGTACCGTCCTCATCAATATCAATGCGTTCGGCGGCAGGGTATTTTGGAAGACCGGGCATAGTCATAATTTCACCGGTCAAAACAACGATAAATCCGGCACCGGCCGAAACGCGAACATTTTTAACTGTAATCTTAAAGTTTTCGGGTGCGCCGAGTTTAGCGGGGTCGTCCGAAAAACTGTACTGCGTTTTTGCTATGCAGACAGGCAGTTTTGAAAAACCTAATTCATTAAGCCTTTCAATTTGTTTTTTTGCAGAAGGCAAAATATCGGCACCAATACCGCCGTAAACCTTTGTAGCAACGGCGTTAATCTTTTCTTCAATAGAAAGGTCATCGCTGTAGCTGAAAGTAAAGTTCGGCTTTTCTTCTTCGCAAAGGCGAACGACCTCTCTTGCAAGTTGGGTTCCGCCATTACCGCCGTCTGCCCAGACAGTAGAAAGGCAAACATTAACACCAAGTGCTTTGCATTCATCAATAATAAAGTTAATTTCATTTTCAGTATCGGTCGGGAAGCGGTTTACGGCAACAACACAGGGAAGCCCGTAAACATTTTTCATGTTGCCGATATGCCTTAAAAGGTTAGGCACACCTTTCTTTAATGCGTCCAAATTTTCGTTGGCTAAATCATCCTTTTGTTGACCGCCGTGCATTTTAAGGGCGCGAACGGTAGCAACAACTACGGCGGCGTCCGGTGTAAGACCGGCTTTTCTGCACTTAATATCCAAGAATTTTTCAGCACCCAAGTCGGCACCGAAACCGGCTTCGGTAACGGTGTAGTCGGCAACGCGCATTGCCATTTTAGTAGCGGTAACCGAGTTGCATCCGTGTGCAATGTTAGCAAAAGGCCCGCCGTGAACAAAGGCAGGTGTGCCCTCTAAGGTTTGCACCAAATTCGGTTTAATCGCATCTTTAAGCAAGACCGCCATAGCGCCGGCGGCGTTTAACTGACCGCAGGTGACAGGCTTGTCATCAAAGGTATAACCGACAATAATTTCTGAAAGCTTTTGCTTTAAATCACTAATGCTGTCAGAAAGGCAAAGAATTGCCATAATTTCGCTGGCGACAGTAATGTCAAAACCGTCTTCACGCGGCACACCGTTTGCTTTTCCGCCAAGACCGTCGGTAACAAATCTTAATTGGCGGTCGTTCATATCGACACAACGCTTCCAAGTGATTTTTCGAACATCAATGCCCAACGCATTGCCTTGATGAATGTGATTGTCGAGCATTGCGGCTAAAAGGTTGTTTGCCGCACCGATAGCGTGAAAGTCACCTGTAAAGTGAAGATTTATGTCTTCCATAGGTACAACCTGAGCGTAACCGCCACCGGCGGCACCGCCTTTAATGCCGAATACGGGGCCCAAAGACGGCTCTCTTAAAGCAACAACAGTGTTTTTACCAATTAGGCGTAACGCATCGGCAAGACCTATTGAGGTTGTCGTTTTACCTTCGCCCGCGGGGGTAGGGGTAATAGCGGTAACAAGAATTAATTTGCCGTCCTTTTTGTTGTTATTATTTAAAAGCGACAAATCGACCTTTGCTTTATATTTGCCGTAAGTTTCCAAATATTTTTCGTCTATGCCGGCGCGCTTGGCAATTTCTGAAATTGGCTCCATTTTGTTTGCTTGCGCAATTTCAATATCGGATAAATAAGCCATAGTATTAAACTTCTCCTTACAAACTCAACTCGTAAGTTGTATTTTCGCCACCGTATTTTTTAAGAATCGGGTTTACAACATCTTTGATAAATTCTTCGGTTTGGCTAACGCTTCTGCCAATGTATTTTTCCGGTTTAAGCTCGGATAAAATTTCTTCTTTTGAAAGCGGAATATTTTGGTCGTTTGCGAGCATTTCAATAAGATTGTTAGGTTTCCCTTCTAACTTAACCTCACCGGCGGCTTTGTGCGAATAAACACGAATAATTTCGTGCAAATCCTGACGGTTGCCACCGCGCTTGACCGATTCCATCATGATGTTTTCGGTCGCCATAAACGGAAGCTTTTCCATAACACGCTTGTTAATTACCTTTTCGTAAACAACAATACCGCTCGTAACATTTAAATAAATATTAAGAATAGCGTCAACCGCTAAAAATGCTTCGGATACGGCAATGCGCTTGTTGGCACTGTCATCCAAAGTTCGCTCAAACCATTGTGTCGAAGCGGTAATGGCAGGATTAAGCGAATCCGTAATAACATATCTTGCTAAGGCACAAATGCGTTCGCACCGCATGGGATTTCTCTTATAAGGCATAGCCGAAGAACCGATTTGATTTTTACCGAAAGGCTCTTCCATTTCTTCAAAGGACTGCAAAATTCTAAGGTCATTGGCGAATTTATAAGCGCTTTGGGCGAAACCCGAAAGTACAGATAAAAAGTAAGCGTCAACCTTTCTTGAATAGGTTTGTCCCGAAACGGGGACAACACCCTTAAAGCCCATTTCCTTTGCAATAAAGCTTTCAATATTCTTAACCTTTTTTTCGTCGCCGCCCAAAAGCTCCATAAAGCTTGCTTGGGTGCCGGTAGTACCCTTAGAGCCTAAAAGCTTAATGCTTTCTAACTGGTATTCCAAGTTTTCAATATCCTTTGAAAGCTCGTACATCCATAATGTGGCGCGCTTGCCTACCGTTGTTAACTGCGCCGGTTGCAGGTGGGTATAAGCAAGGCAGGGCAAAGACTTATATTTAAGGGCAAAATCACTCAAATTTTTAAGTACACCTGCCGCTTTTTTAAGTATCAGTTCCGAAGCGGCTTTAATTATTATCAAGTCGGTATTGTCCCCAACATAGCAACTGGTGGCGCCTAAATGAATAATCGGCTCTGCCTTAGGACATTGTTTGCCAAAGGCATAAACATGCGACATAACGTCGTGCCTTACTTCTCTTTCACGCTCTTCGGCAATGTCGTAGTTGATGTTATCAATGTTGGCCTCCATCTCGGCAATTTGCTCGCTCGATATGTTAAGACCTTCTTGCCGTTCTGCCTTTGCAAGTGCAACCCAAAGCTTGCGCCAAGTGGAAAACTTAAAGTTTTCCGAAAATATGTATTGCATTTCGTCACTTGCATATCTCGTAGAAAGTGGGGAAATATAGCCGTTTTTGTTGGAAATCATATTACCGCCTCCGTAAAGCATAAGAATACTTATAAATTATAACATTATATAAATATATTGTCAAATAAGAGAATGAAAGCCGAGTCGCTTTAAAAATTTTAAAAAATTGCTTGACAAATTGCAACTATTATTATACAATTTAGTACATGCCGCTGTGGTGGAATAGGCAGACACAAGGGACTTAAAATCCCTCGGTAGCGATACCGTGCCGGTTCAAGTCCGGCCAGCGGCACCAGTTTTTGTTTATAAGAACACTCCTTTTTCAGTCACACGTAAAAGTGTGGCTGCTTTTTATTTAAAAAATGGCAGCAAAAAGTCCACCTTTCAGAGGTGGACTTTTTATTTTGAAATATTAGCATTTTGAGCTAAGTATTGATCTAACGTCGTTAACTTTTAAAGTTACGTCTCTAAAATGTTTTAAATTGTTTTTCTTCATATTTTGTGCCACAGCAAGCTCAAATGTTCTTCTTATGTCTGCGCCTGTCTTTTTACGCAATTCACCTAAAAATTCAGATGCAAAATCTTCGCAGTCCATATTGTTTTCAAGTTTGAAACCATTTATGCACACTTTAACAATTTTCATAACGTCATCATCGTTAGATGGTTTTACAACTTCACAGCTTTCTTCAATTCTTCCGGAACGCATTACTGCTTCGTCAACAGATGACAAAATGTTAGTGGTTGCAACTACTACAACACCTGAATCAGGTTTGAGGTTATCTATTTCACCCATTAATGCAACGGTAATGTTTGCTGCGCGACCATTATCTTCTCTGGCAGAACCAATGGCATCAATTTCATCCACTAACAAAACGCATGGAACTTTTTTGTTTGAAGCGTTTTCACCGTTTTCAGTATTGCTAATGGTCAAACTCTTAGCTTCGTTAAATCTGTTGTGTATTTCTTTTTCGATATCTGAAACGTTATTATTTCTCTTGAGTAAAACTATGTTATATTTACGAGAAGCTGCCCATGCTTCAACAGTACAGGTTTTACCA
>JAZUID010000025.1:0-24491 GCA_045642065.1 Acutalibacteraceae bacterium | reverse complement strand
TGTTGAACAGATATGTCCATTCGGCTTTGGAGAGTGTGCGCCATGTGTTGCCATCTCCTACGGCTTTTCCCCAGTCTTTGAAATTTCCGGTAGTAAAATTTTTTGTTTCTGAAGTCTTTGTATGAATTCCCCAATTGTTTGATGCGGCATCGGTTGACCAGCCGAAGAGGTCAACGTCTCCGGTTGGGGCTCCGATAGTCTTGTTTGCTCCACCTGCTCCAAGACAATCGTACTGGTGTGCTGCGAACTTCCAGGCTGTAGGAGCACCGGTTGCATCTATTGTTGCAACGAGGTTGCCCTGCGAGAAGTGGACCTTCTTTGTGGCGCTGACGCTGAATTCGCCCTTAAGCGCACCGGCGATCGCCGGCGCTTCGGGGGTAACGGTCAGCGATTTAAGCTGATAGCCCTCTGCCGGATTGACCGTAATCGTTACGGTTTCACCCTCTGCGGCCGTCTCGTCAACGGTGATATAGCCGTGATTCGTTTCTTTGGCACTTTCCGGCGTGCCGTTGGTGATGGCGTAGGTGGGAGCTTCCTCAAACTCCGCCTTAACGATGACAGGATGATCGGGCATGGTGAAGGTATACTTCGTCTCGTCCTGTGCATCCTGAGCCGGTATGATAGGTGGAGCTAAGGAAACCGCCGACAACACCACAAGACTCTTGAGCTGATAGCCCTTATCCGGCGTGACGGTCACGGTGACGGTTGCACCGCTGGCGGCAGTTTCTGCCACGGTGATAGAGCCGTTTGCGTCCTGCGCCGTGCCGTTGGTGATGGCGTAGGTGGGAGCCGCAGGCGTGTAGGCAGTCCACTGACCGTCCTTAGCAGCCCAGCCTGTTATCTCATAGCAGTTATCGCTGCCGGCAGGCACATTCAGGTCACCCGTCTGGTTCCAAACCGTATTGGTGCTCCAGTCCTCGCCGTTAAAGGTTTTCCCCGACACGACACGAACAAATAACACCGAGTCTCCAAGCAGTGATTTATCCACCTTATAAATGTCACCGGATTCCAATTGCATTGGTACGGCAACGGATGAGCCAAGGGAACCGCCCCATGTCCACACGGCGAAGGTGGCGCCGTCTTTATTCCATAAACTACTGCCGCCTGTGTTAAGGTAAATGTACTCGGTCGCCGCCGTGACACTTACCGTCATCGGCAAAAGTCCGACGATCATAAGCGCCGCTAATAAAAGTGCTAAAAATTTCTTTTTCATAAGCAAAGATCCTTTCAATTAAATTTTATTAAACAGAGATTGCAAATTTTCAATTAAGCCTGCGCTTTCTAAACCTGATTTTTAACGAATATATCAATTTATTGGGTAATTTAATTGAAAATATCGCTACATATAGTATATAACCCGCCATATAATTTGTCAAGTTTTTTCAAGTATTTGACAGCCTAAAAAAACAACAAAATAATTGAAAAAATATATCAAATATGATATACTTTGAAAAGACAGAAAGGAGAAATTAAAATATGAAATTTAAACGGGTAATTTCGGTTTTATTATGCATTTTTATGATTTCAACACTTTTTGGTTGCGACAAAAAAGAAAGCTTTACAAAAATTAAAGAAATTGAAAAAGGCAGTCGTATTTTTGAAGTGAACTACGACCGAGTAGATTACGACTACGGCGACAAGTTTTGGGCTGACAACAACGACAACTGGGGCGGCGGATGCACCGCAGTCACAAAAGAAATTTCGAACGGGCACAGAATTGTCGGCAGAAATATGGACTTGAATATTGCCGACAAGCCGGCATATATTGTCAGAACAAATGCAAGCAAAGGCAGGTATAAAACGGTCGGTCTTGCATATACCTTCCGCGACTATGCCCCGCTTTACAGCGAAGTCAAAGAAAAAGGGATAAATGACGAATTTAAAAATATTCTTCCTTTCCTTTGCGATGATGTGATGAACGACAAAGGGCTTCATGTTGAAGTGAATATGCGCCATGGCGAGTGCGACTTTGCGGGCAACGACCAATTCTCGTTAAAAGGCACAAACAAAGACGGGGAAAGAAGAGTTCATATGTTTGAGCTGCCGCGCTATATAGCCGAGCATTGCAAAACCGTTGCCGAAGCAAAAGAGTATGTTAAAACCTTGGATATCTACTCAAAAGACGGCTATTGGAATTACTGCTTCATTGTTTCGGACAGTACCGCCAAAGGTGAAACGCACGCTTCACTGCTTGAATTTTCCGCAATAGGTTTTTTAGGCGAAACATATAACGGTTATGCTTCGGAAGAGGAAAAAGTTTTGGCTGTTAACTGGATTGACGAAGAAGATGTTTCAAAAATTGACTGGATAGGCGTCGGCCAAACAAACAAGGAAAAGTATTGCAAAATTAAAGCTGTTGCGCAGGCAAACTTTTACCTTAATTGGTGGGCATACCAGCGCGAAGATATGAAATCGGGCGAAGGACGGTTTATGACCGTTCAATCCCTTATCGGCGAAGTTGACAGCAAAAGCCAAATGTACGATTTGATGCGAAGAATTTCTTACTCTTGGTTCTACACCGATTACGACAACTGCAAAAAGTACCATTTTGACCCGAGAAGTGAAAACTTGGGCGAATTTCAAGGCGGAACATACGATTTCCTTTTTAATGATGATTATGAAGATGTCATTAAGGAATTATTCAACGCCTCAAATGCAGAAGTCAGAGCAATGACGAGAAAACAAAAGGAAGAAAAGGGCGGTATTTGGGAGTCAACCTTTACCGAGGTTGTTGATGTTACCGAGCAAACGATTGAAGTGCGCTTTTTTGAAAATGAGGCTTTAAGATTTAAGGTTACTATGGACGGTGTCGAGCATCTTCCCGAGCTTGAAGCACCTGTTTTCAGCGAGCTTCCCCCTTATGACTTTTTTGAATAATGAATAGTGTATAAATGTAAATATTTTGCCCTTAAATGTAAACTATTTGCACTTTTATTTCAATTCGGACTTTGTTAAAATGTAGTTGCATAAAAGTGCAAAAAAGGAATAGGAGATATTTAAAATGGTTGATGCTTCTGTTGTAAATGTACCGGAAAAATTTAAAAACCACCCGCTTTTTACTAATCCGGTTTGCGGAATGAACTTCGGTTTTATGTCAAAGCGCGGTTATTTTGAAAAGGAAGAAGTTTTAAAACAGCCCGAGTTAATGGCAAAAACCGGCGTTAACTTTGTAACGGTTAATATGAATTTCTGCCTTGAAAACTTTGCCAGCCGACATTTGTTTTTAGATTTTGAATATTCTATTGGCGAGTTAGAACTTTTAAACATGGTTAAAAAGCTGCACGAAAACGGCATTAAGGTTTTGTTTAAGCCCTGCATGACACCGCTTGACGGTATGTGGATGGGTAGTGTGGATTTTCCGACCGGCCACCAAATTCAAACGGTCAACATCGACTATTGGAAAGAGTTTTTTGAAAGCTTTATTAAGGCGGAATGCTACTTTGCCGAGCTTGCAACAAAAATAGAAGCCGACGCGCTTTTAATCGGCTGCGAATATAAGGGTCTTGAAGCGCAAGGCAAGTATTGGGAAGAAATTATTGAGCTTGTACGCGAGCGTTATGACGGACCTATCTCTTACGAAATCACACCGACAAGGTACGACGGCGACCCCGAGGCAACACCCGATGAAAATCTTTATTGGTTTAATAAGCTTGACTTTTTAAGCTACAGTTTTTATCCGCCTGCCGCACCCGAGGTTGAGCCGATAAAAGACAGTCCGCACTTCACTGTGGAAGAAATGATGGACTATTTAAGCGTTAGAAAAGAAACCGTTAAGCGCTTTTCCAAAAACTACGGCAACAAGCCGGTTGTCTTTACCGAATACGGCACGCGCTCGGCACACGGATGCATTATAAGACCGTGGGACGCAATAACCGAAACTTACTACGACGGCGAAGAGCAGGCAAACTTTATGGAGGCTTCGCTGAAAACATTTTGGGATTTACCGCAATGGATGGGTATGTTCTGGTGGAAATGGGACGAAACCCAAAACCGACCGATGCACCACGATGAAGAAGGCGTTGACAAAGGCTTTACTATTCAAGGTAAACCCGCCGAAGATGTTTTAAAGCGTTGGTTTTTAAAGTAATAAAATGCAAAAGGAACTGCCCACAAGCAGTTCCTTTTTTGTTATTCTAATTGACCGGGGAGTTTTAGTTTTTCTTTTTTCGGAAATGTAGCGTCATAATTTTCAAAAGCTTCCGGATTTTCAAAGCCGACAAAGTATCCCTTTGGGGTAGAATATTCACCGGTAACATTATCAAAATATCCCTTTTCCAATTCTATTGCCAAAAAGAAAGAATCGTCTTCCCCTTCGGGCAACCCGTGGTAGCGAATACCGAATTCTCTTGCATACCTAAATCCGCTTTTGCCGTAAAAATCAATATTACCTTCAAAACAAACGGCTTTGCAACCGAATTCTTTTGCCTTTTTTAACGAATAATCAAGCAACATTTTACCATAACCCTGCCTTTTAAAATCGGGCGCAATACAAATAGGGCCCATAGTCATAATCGGTATATCCCTACCGTCATCTGCCTTAACAACGGTTTTTACAAATATGTTTTGCCCTATAATTTTGCCGTCCTTTTCCATTACAAAATCAAGCTCGGGTATAAAATCTTTGTCATTACGCAGATTTTTAAGAACATAATGTTCAAGACAACCGGGGCGGTAAACATTCCAAAAGCTTTCTCTTACTAAATTCTCGGTTTTTCTGTAATCTTCCGGTTTTTCTAAACGGATTATTATATCTTCTTGCATAATCTTCTCCTTAATATATATCGGTCCTTCGTGACCTTGTTTTTCGCTACGGATAAATCCACATTTTGTAAGGACTTTTTTAGAAGCAACGTTATCATTTTCAAGTTCGGCAAAAACTGCTCTGATAAAAGGCTTTTTAAGGGCATAAGCTACAACCGCCGAAACCGCTTCTGTCGCATAGCCGTTACCCCTATATTCATCCGAAATGCCATAACCGATTTCGGTAAAGCCGTTTTCCCCGATTCCCTTAAAACAAAGTTCGCCTATATGCGTGCCGTTTTTTAATTCTATCATCCACATAGCATACCACTCCCGTCTTTCGGGGTTTGCAATGCTGTTTTCAAGCATTTCGGTGTATGCTTTTTTTAGAATTTGGTCTTTCTGTTTTTGTATAAACCCTTTCATCTCATCAGTTGATGCTACATATATTTTAAGTCGTTTTGTTTCCATTTGTACCTCACAAAAATTTTAACTTTGGTTTTTATCGGGATTTCAGAACAAAAAAGTGTATATTGAATGTGCCTTAACCGAACAATCGCAAACTTTTTCTTTAAACCTTATTTTAACCGGCAATTCATTGTCAGAAGTGTTTATTACAACCGCCACCCTTGTACCGTCTTGGTTTTCAAAAGCAGTTACATTTAAAAGTTCAGAATACTTTGTTGTTGCAAGTCTTTTGGCGCCGGATTTGATAAACCTTGCAAAATGCGAAATGTAATAATAGATTGGTGTAAAAACAAGCTCTTTTGAATTATTGTCATAAAGAACCGGAGCAAAGCAACCCCCGCTTTTAGACTCAAAAACCACTCCCGAAACGGAGGAAGATTCGGCCGTCCTGTTATGATACGGTCCGCCGCTTTCGCTTAACAATATGTTCCAATCACATATTGCGATAGTATTATGATTTAAGTCTTCGCATATTTCTTTGGCATATTTTTCGGCTAATTTTTCTTTGTCATAATCCATTCCCCAACAGAATTCAGAAAGAAATGTATCCTTATGAAGTTGGTTGTAAACAAGGTCAAGCCCCTCAAAATGGTCGCCCGAATACCAATGATACGCAACGGCATAAATTCTGTCGGCATACTTGTTATCCTTTAAAATTGTTTTTGCCCTGTCATAAATTCTTTCTTTATTGTGGTCCCAAATCATAATTTTGATTTTTGAAAGACCGTTTTCATCAAGTGTCGGAACTAAATAATCTTCAAAAAACTCTTTTTCTTCCTCTGCTAAATAAAAGCAGCTTTCCCAAGTTTGCTTTGCATTCGGCTCGTTTTGAATGGTAATTGCCTTAATATCAATACCTTCGTCACGGTATGCCTTTATATATTTGCAAAAATACAATGCCCAAAGCTTTTTATATTCATCTTTTAGCCTTCCGCCGTCAATTCGGCTGCCGTTATCTTTCATAAATTCAGGCGGTGACCAAGGCGACGCAAAAAAGAAAATATCTTTTTTTGAAAAATTTATTATATCCTTAATCATCGGAATAATATATTGTTTATCTCTTTCAATAGAAAAGGATTCGGTCGTTCTGTCATTAGGGTCAAGATAATCGTAAACATCCAATGAAAAATCACACGAATTGATGTGCAGACGACACACGCTATATGACAAACCGCCGTTTTCTCCGAAATATTTTTCCAAAAACATCATTTTTTGGTCGTTAGTCAGTTTTGAATAATTATAGGCGGCCGCCTCGGTAATTGCCCCGCCAAAGCCTAAAACGGTTTGGTATTTTACATCATCAAAAATATTAATAACAGCGTTTTCACATTCGGGGGTGCAATCGACAAAATCCTTTTTGCTTTCGGCTAAATAATTTTTTTCGTATAAATTGGTTTCGTAAATCTTCATATTCTTTCTCCTCTTCTATTTTTCCTTGCTCTTTAAAAACTCACGGGGAGAAATGCCTTTATACTTTTTAAAGGTTTTTGAAAAATAGCTTAAATCGTTAAATCCGCTTTCTATCGCCGCTTCGGTGATTGTGGCGCCCGTAACGGTTAACTCGTGGCAGGCGCATTCTATTCTAAGGCTGTTAATATAATCAATAGGTGTTTTAGAAGTATATTCCTTAAAAAATCTACATAAATACTTTTCATTCATGCCCGAAACCTTGGCAAGATCCTTTAAAGTAATAGAATCGTTATACCTTGTATCTATCCAGTCAAGCAATTCCATAAGGGTTTTTACTTGCTTGTCGGCGTGTCGGTGCTTTGCCGATTTTGTAACAAAACCGCAACTGTAAAGGCAGGCAAAAAAGGTGTAGATTAAGCCCTGCACTTTAAGTTCATAAAACTCAGAGGAAGCCCGCATGGTTTCAAAGAGCTCGGCGGTGATTTTATAAAACTCACCCTGCCCCGACGGGTGAAAGGTTTTAACATCAACTTCCCTGTTTAATATTGGTAAAAGATAGTTGCTTAAAACATCGTTATGTTTTTTCCTTAGCATACCTATATCAAAAACCAAACATTCATAAACGCAGTTTTCGGGGGTTCCGCGGTGCAAAATACCGCATTCGACAATGCCTATATCCCCTGCCGACATATCATATTCAACATTATCGGCGAACAAGGTGAACCTGCCCGAAATTACCCTTATAATTTCAAATTCCCTGTGCCAATGAAGCGGCATTTCATATTGCGGATGATAGGGTGTTACGTGGTAGTACTGAATAGGAAAATCCGGCGAGCCGTGCTGTTTTTTTTCGTTAAATTCGGGATATTTCACGCAAATACCTCCAAAAAGTGAATTTTGTTATAAAAAAGTCCAATATTATGATAGTATTTTATCATGTTTCATACTATAATGCAATTATAAAATAAAATTATTTTATTTTGGGAGGAAACAACAATGGCAAACAGCAAACTTATTGGCGGCTATCCGGTAATCGGCATTCGTCCGGTTATTGATGGCAGACGCGGACCTATGCGTTTACGCGAATCATTAGAAGGTCAAACCATGGACATGGCAAAGGCAGCAAAGAAGCTTTTTGAAGATAATCTTTGCTATTCTAACGGCGAACCCGTAAAGGTTATTATTGCCGACACTACTATCGGCCGTGTGCCCGAATCTGCGGCTTGCGAAGAAAAGTTCCGCAAGGAAGGTGTTGACATCACCTTGACCGTTACACCTTGCTGGTGCTACGGTGCAGAAACAATGGATATGAACCCTAACACCATTAAGGCCGTTTGGGGCTTTAACGGTACCGAGCGTCCGGGCGCCGTTTATTTGGCATCCGTTTTGGCAACCCACGCACAAAAGGGCTTGCCTGCATTCGGCATTTACGGTCATGAAGTTCAAGATGTTGACGATGTTACCAACATCGCCGAAGATGTAAAAGAAAAGCTGTTGCGCTTTGGTCGCGCTGCTGTTGCAGTTGCTACTATGCGCGGTAAGTCTTATCTTCAAATCGGTTCTCAATGCATGGGCATTGGCGGTTCTATCATGGACCAATCGTTTATGGAGGATTATTTGGGCCTTCGCGTTGAATCTGTTGACGAAGTTGAAATTCTTCGCCGAATGGAAGAAGGCATTTATAACGAAGAAGATTACAAGAAGGCTCTTGCTTGGACTAAAGAACATTGCAAAGAAGGTCGCGACGACAACCCTGATTCAGTTGAATTCTTGGGTAAAGAACGCCCGATTAAATTTACACGCGAGCAAAAGGATAAACAATGGGAATTCACCATTAAAATGTACTGCATTATTAAAGACCTTATCCGCGGTAACGACAAGTTGCCGGAAGGCTTTGAAGAAGAAATGCTCGGTCACAACGCTATTGCAGCAGGTTTCCAAGGTCAACGCCAATGGACAGACCACTGGCCGAATTGCGACTATCCCGAAGCATTGCTTAACTCCTCTTTCGACTTTACAGGCAAGAAAGAGCCTATCGCTTTTGCTACCGAAAACGATGTTCTTAACGGCATCAGCATGCTCTTTATGAATTTGCTTACAAACCGTGCACAAATTTTTGCCGATGTTCGTACATACTGGTCACCCGAAGCTACAAAGCGCGTTACCGGTTATGAATTTGAGGGCAAGGCAAAAGAAAACGGCGGTATTATCCACCTTTTAAACTCGGGCGCTGCTTGTCTTGACGCTTGCGGTGAATGCACCGATGAAAACGGCAATCATGTTATGAAGAAGTGGTGGGATGTTACCGACGAAGATATTAAGAAGATGACCGATGCTACCGTTTGGTGTGAAGCCGGTTTTGATAACTTCCGCGGCGGCGGTTTTTCAAGCCACTTTGTAACACGCGCAGAAATGCCTGCTACTATGATCCGTCTAAACTTAGTTAAGGGCTTAGGTCCTGTTCTTCAAATCGCAGAAGGTTGGACCGTAAATCTTCCTGATGAAGTTACCGACACACTAATGGAACGCACTAACCCGACATGGCCTTGCACATGGTTTACACCTCGTTGTGACGGCAAGGAAGGCAGTCCCTTTAAGACCGCTTATGATGTAATGAACAACTGGGGCGCTAACCACGGTGCTATTTCTTACGGACACATCGGTGCCGACCTTATCACACTTTGCTCAATGCTTCGCATTCCCGTTTGCATGCACAATGTTCCCGAAGATAAAATCTTCCGTCCGGCTGCATGGAATGCATTCGGCTCTGACAAAGAAGGCGCTGATTTCCGCGCTTGTGCCGCATACGGCCCGCAATTTAAGAAATAATTTAAGTTTTGAAGTTGCAGGTTAAAGGCAACTTTAACCTGCAACGCTTAAATAAATTAAAAGAGGATATTTTACTATGGAATACATGGAAATAAGAGAACAAATTTGCGATGTTTGCCACAAAATGTGGCAGCTCGGCTGGGTTGCCGCTAACGACGGTAATGTTTCGGTTAAATTGCCTGACGGCAACTTTATGGTAACTCCTACCGGCATCAGCAAAAGCTTTATTACCCCCGAAAAACTTGTTATTATTGACAAGGACCTAAACATCGTTTCGGGCGAAGCAGGTTATAAACCCTCAAGCGAAATAAAAATGCATATGCGTTGTTACGCCGAACGCGAAGACGTCGGTGCCGTTGTTCACGCCCATCCGCCAACAGCAACCGGATACGCCGTTGCAGGCAAGAGCCTTGATGAGTATTCTATGATAGAAACGGTTATTGCAATCGGTTCTATTCCGCTTACTCCATACGGCACACCTTCAACAAACGAAGTGCCTGAAGCTATTGCTCCGTATCTTGCCGAGCATGATGTGCTTTTGCTTGAAAACCACGGTGCTTTAACGGTTGGCTGCGACCTTATTACCGCTTATTACCGTATGGAAACTTTGGAGCTTTTTGCAAAGATTTCTCTAAACGCACACCTGTTAGGCGGTGCTAAGGAAATTCCGAAAGAGCAAATCGACAAGCTTATGTATCTGCGTGAAAATTACTATCACGTAACCGGTAAACATCCGGGCTACAAGCATTATAACAAATAATGTTTACGTACCTTAAAAAGAGACCCATGCTCAGTTTGGCGATTTCCGCCTCGGTTATTATTGCATTGGCAAACTGTTTTAACGGTATAACAATTATTGCAGGCATCTTAATAATAGGTGCCTGCTTTGTTATGCTCTTTAAAAGAAAGCTAAGTTTTATTTTAATGTTTTTGGTTCCGCTTTTAATTATTACCCTTTCCCTTTTTGTGTTTCAAAAAAGAATAGACAAATCCTTAAAGGCCAACGGTAAAAGTATCAGCGGAAATTTTTTGGTAGTTAATAATCCCGAAGATAACGAGCGTTATAATTTAGTTTACATAAAACCGCTAAGTGGCGAATTTAAAAGCAGTAAAATAAGCCTTAGTTTTAAGGGCGACGAAATTTCTATGGGTGACATTGTAAGCGCAACAGTAAAATTAAAAAGTTTAAATAATAAAGATTATAAAAACATTTTCTATGCTTCCAATGTGCTTTTCTTCGGGAGCGCAGAAGACGATATTGCTAAAACGGGTGAAAACGGTTTCTATAAGTTTTTATACAAAACAAAAACCTATATTACCGATACCCTTTTTGATAGTACCGACAGCGAAAGTGCTTCTACCCTGCTCGCTATAATAATCGGTGACAAATCATATTTAACAGAAGGCTTTGAAAATTGTATAAAGCATGCCGGTTTAAGTCATGTTATGGTGGTATCGGGTATGCATCTCTCGATAATAATGTCTATAACCGTTTTGCTTTTGGAAAGGCTATTCTATAATAAATATCTAAAAGCCTTTTTCACCGTAATAGTCACTTTGTTTATGTGTGCCGTCTGCGGATTTACACCTTCAATAATACGGGCAGGCTTAATGTATTTAGCTGTCGCACTTTCGTTTGTTTTAAAGCAGGACAACTGCAGTTCCAACACCCTTGGTCTTACCGTTGCGGTTATGTATATGTTTAACCCGTTTTATTTGTTTTCGCTTTCCTTTGAGCTTTCGGTGCTTTCGACCTTCGGAATTATAACTTTATCCCCTTTCCTGCTTTCATTTGTCAAGGTAAAGTTTCGTTTTGCATACGATATTATCTCCATCGCCGTTTGCAGTTTAAGTGCGCTTATTTTGACACTTCCCGTTACGATTTACCGCTTCGGCGGATTTTCTGCGGTTTCTTTAATAACTAATGTTTTAGTTTCTTTCGCGGTAACCTTAGCGCTGTCAATCACGATTTTAGGGTTAATTCTGCATTTAATTTCGCCCCTTGTTTCTATGCCCGCGTTCTTTACCGCCAATCATATTACAAGGTACATAAATTCGGTTATAAACTATTTTGGCGGTTCAACTTTTTCGTATATAAAAGTAAACCCGAATTCATTTATTATAGGTCTTGCTGTGCTTTTTGTTTGCTTTGCGGTTTTCTCTGCTTGCAACAAACAAAAGTATATGATAAAATTAAAACAAATAAGAAGTGAAATCGTTGCGAAGGGTGGCGGAAAAATCAAATGGCGATACTTTATGAAGAAAAACTAAAAGAAGAAATAAAAGCTAAAACCGTCAGCGGTAAATATATTCTTTTCGGTAACGATTCTTATCTTAAAGATTTATACCTTAACAAACTGATTTCTTCGGTTTGCGAAAAGGATGATGTTTTTAATTTTTGTAAATTCACTAACGACTGTGATTTGCAAGAGGTTTACGACGCCTTTATGCAGCTTCCCATGATGTCGGACAAAAAGTGTGTTTTGCTTTCTGATTTTGATTACACCCACGCCGGCAAATCCGACCTTGACAAATTGAACGAAATTCTATCAACCGAAAACGAAGACACCGTTTTTATAATGGTATTTAATGCTTTCGAGGTTGACTTTAAAAAGGATAACAAATTTAAAAAGCTTGTTTCCTCCGCCGAAAAGGCAAACGGAAAAGCGTTTCTTTTAAACCACCGCACCGCGAACGACCTTTGCAAAATGCTTGTGGCAGGCGCCGGCAAACGAAAAGTTAAGCTTGAAATGAACGCGGCAAGATATTTGGTGGAAACCGCGGGCGAAGATATTTTAATTTTGCAAAACGAGCTTAACAAACTTTGCTTTTTCTTAAATAACAGCGGCGAAATCACTAAAGATGTTATTGACAAGGTATGTATAAAATCGGTAGAAGCTTCGGTTTATAATATTACAAAAGATATTTTTTCTCTTAATGCCGACGGCGCTTTAAAAACGGTTGATGACCTTTTGTTTATGCGTTTGGACCCGATTGTCATTCTTTACACTATTGCCGGCACATTTACCGATATGTACCGCGTTTACTGTGGCAAAGGGTGTGGCAAAAATCTTAACGAAATTGCCGAAATTTTCGGTTACAAAAACCGCGCTTTTGTGCTTGAAAAGGCGGCCGGTAATTTAAACCGAATGGATGAAAAGCGTTTTTCGCTTTGCTTCAAAGCTTTGATAAGTGCCGATAAAGGGCTTAAATCCGGCGCTAATCCCCGCGTTGCTATTGAGCAACTGATTGTAAGACTGATCTATATAATTGCAAGGGGTGAAGCGATTGATAAGGCTTGACAAAGCAATTATTGTCGAAGGCAAGTACGACAAAATTAAACTTGCTAATTTTGTTGACGCGCCGATAATACCAACCTTTGGGTTTTCAATTTTTAAGGATAAAGAAAAGCGCGCCCTTATTAAAAGACTGGCAAAAGAAAAAGGCATTGTTGTTTTGACCGATTCCGATTCTGCCGGTGCGGTTATCAGGTCGCACATTAAAAGTATTATAGGCGACGGCGAAATTATTAACGTTTACATTCCGCAAATAAAAGGAAAAGAGCCCCGAAAAGCCAAAAAAAACAAAGAAGGTCTTTTAGGTGTTGAGGGTATTAGCGAAAGCGTTTTATTAGAATGCTTTAAAAAAAGCGGACTCACCGCCGAAACTAAAAAAGAAAAGTCAGAAAAGATTACAAAGGCAGATTTGTTTTCCGCCGGCATTTCGGGCACCGAAAACAGCGCAAAGAACCGCAAAAGTCTGCTTGATTTTTTAAGGTTGCCTGAAAATTTGACTGCAAACGGCATGCTTGATATGCTTAACACTTTTTATTCGAAAGAAGAATTTTTTAACGAGGTGGAAAAATGGCAGAACGAAAAGGTCAAAAAATAAAAATTATTTGCACGCTTGATATTTTAAAAAAATACAGTGATGAAGATCACCCGATTACTGCCACCGAAATTTGCGAAAAATTAAGCGCTATGGGTGTTACAGCCGAACGCAAATCGGTTTATGATGACATTGCAAATTTAATCGACTACGGTTACGATATTATAAGAGCCTCTTCCCCTAAGCGCGGTTTCTTTTTGGCATCGCGTGAATTTGAAGTGCCCGAAATTTATCTTTTAACCGATGCCGTTCGCACCGCAAAATTCATCACCCCGAAAAAGACGCGCGAGTTAATTTCCAAATTAGACTCTATGCTAAGCGAAAATCAAGCAGGGCTTCGCGAAAAGCACATTTATATTGACAGCATAAATAAATGTGACAACGAAGAAATTTATTACAGCATCGACATTTTAAGCGATGCCATTGCTAAAAACAAAAAGGTCGAATTTGATTACTTTACCCGCACTATCAATGCCGACAGAACGGTCGGCACCGTTAAAAAGCACAGGACCATCAGTCCCTATGCTTTAACTTGGCAGGACGACCACTATTACCTTATCGGTAACTACGACAAGTACGATAATATCGCTCATTTTAGGCTTGACCGTATGCGAAAAGTAAAAATCACCGATATTCCCCGCAGGTACTTTGGCGAGGTTTCCGGCTACTCCGATTACTTTGACATTGCCGATTATACTTCTAAGCTTTTCAACATGCATTCGGGCAAGCTTGAAACAATCGAATTTTGTTGCAACCGTCAGATTGCCGAGCAGGTTTTTGACCGTTTTTCAACAAACATCTTTATTAAAAACTTTACCGAAGATACTTTCGATTTTTCGGTAAAAGCTGCCGTAAGCGAGGCGCTTGTTACATGGATAATCAACTATGGGGATAAGGTGACGGTTAAATCGCCCGAAAGTTTGAAAGAAATGATAAAGTTCCGCGCAAAAGCGGTCTTGGATTTATATTAAAACATAAAATGCCGAGTGCTCTTAAATACACTCGGCAAAGTTTTTTAAAACCTTCAAAAACCATTTGACAAATGCGTGCTGTTATGATAATATATAATGGCCGTTAAAAAGTAAATCCTTGTTTTATCGGGGTGTAGCGCAGTTGGTAGCGCGCCAGTTTTGGGTGAGCAACGCGAGCGCGTCCTGTGGACGGTTAAGCGAGCAGTGCGAAGCGCAGCGGTCGGCAATTTTGTTCGGCAGTAACAAAATGTCGGGCACCGCAAGTGGGTTACCAAAACGCTTTTTCTTAATTTGAATATAAAATTTAATACTTTTTGTTATCGGGGTGTAGCGCAGTTGGTAGCGCGCCAGTTTTGGGAACTGGATGCCGCAGGTTCGAACCCTGTCACTCCGACCACTGTGCCTTAACAAAAGTTAGGGCACTTTTTTTGTTAATGTACTTAAAAAGTAGTTGTTTTAGGCAAAAAAACTAATAATAAACATTACTTTTTGCAAGAAAATCAATATATGGGGCAATAATTGCAATTCTTATTGATAATCTTTTATAGTAAAATTCAAATAGAATAAGAAATTTGTAACTAATCAATATTTTTTATAAATATTCTTACTATTTGTTGTTTATTTTGTAAAAGATATTCTTGCAAGGAGGCGTTTTGGTTGTATAAATATCAAGTTGTTATTGCCGATAACGACAAAAATGTTGTATGCGAAATTAGGAACATTATTGACAATCATTGCCCCCTTTGCTAAGGTAGCCGAAACTTATACGAGTGGCGAAACTCTGTTAGAAAAGATTAGGACAAATACAGTTGATATTTTAATTGTTGACTCCGCCCTAACAGGCGTTTCGGGGTTAAGCATTGCAAAGGCTGTTTTTGAAGAAGATATTAAGACTCAAATAATTTTACTTTGCAAGCATTGCGATTTTGCATTAGCCCGAACGGCACTTAAATACGGTATTTCTCAGCTTGCGACCACGCCCGTTGACAAAGAAGAAATTTTGGGTTGTTTGGAAGAAACTAAAAGTTGTTTTGAAATAGAAAAAGACGAGATATTGAATAAAGACGTTACCGAACAACATTTCAGAGACCTTTCAAGGCAATCTCTTTTCATGTTTGTTAACAGTAATGTTCCGATTAGCGAGCTTCTAAACAACAACCACTTTAAACATATCGGTCTTCGCGAAAACAATTTTACTATTGTTGATTTTTCCGCACAAAGGACACGGGGCGAAGACACTACTATAACATACAGCACCATGTGGCGCGATATGTGTGAAGTCAAGAACGATGATATTGACGTTTTTTGCATAAGCGAAAATGTTGATACCGCCCGTTTCTTTGTAATTGTCAAGTCCCGCATTGAAGAAAAAGCCAAAAATGTTGTAACGGATTTTGCCGAAAGCACCGTCAAGCTTATGCGAAGCGCATACGGTTTTTATGTTTACTACGAAATTACGGGGCTTGAAAATCTTTGCACCGAAAAGGTCTATGATTTTAAAGAGCTAAGCACTTCTTTTATTAACGCCATGCTCTCTAATAACAAAGAAAAATTAAGCGAACTAAACGGCATTGTGGAAAGTTTTGACAGCGCCGACAATACCAAAAAGCTTTTACTCGGCATTGTTTCAAAACTCGAAAATTCACTTATTATTGACGGTACAAGTATTAAAAACAGCATCAACCGTCTTACAAAAGAGCAAATGGTTTCAGAATTAAAACGGCTTGAAGACGATGTTATTAAATCCACCCTAAACCAAAGCGAGCTTGTAACGACCGTTAAAAAGTGTGTTGCAAACTTGGCAGATGCTGATTTTTCACTTAAATCTATTTCCGACTCGGTTGCGTACACACCGTATTATTTAAGCAGAATTTATAAAAACGAAACCGGCGAAAGTCTTTCGAACTATTTGTTTAAGTGCCGTATCAACAAGGCTAAGGAATTGTTGCTTACAAAGCAATATAACGTTTTAACCGTTGCTAAAATGGTTGGTTTTGAAAACGCTTCTTATTTTAGCCGCGCATTCAAAAAGGAAACGGGCATGTTGCCTAAACAGTTTTCTTTAAAAGAAAATTAAAAAAATAAAATCCCCTTTCGGGGATTTTAATGTCCATATTATTTTCGCTCGCGGGATGATGGCGTTACATCAAACATCTTTTTGTATTGCCTGTAAAACCCCGAATAATCGTTAAAACCGCATTCGGTCGCGACCACAGTTGCCGCCTCACCGTTTGAGATTTTTGCGTGGGCCAAAATGAGCCTTTTCTTTAAAATATATTTGTATATTGAAATGTTCATACTGCTTTTAAAGTTATGCATTAAGGTCGAAAGAGAAACATTTAGCGCATATGCCATATCTTCAAGGTTAATTTCATTTGTAAGGTTTTCGGATATGTATTTTATCGCCTGTTTTGTTAACTCGTCAGTAAGTTCAACCTCAATATCCATACTTTTTTTATCAAATATTTCGTTTATTAAAAGCACTAAAATTGATTGGAGATAGTCGTCCTTAAAAGGATGCTCGCTTTCATCCGCCAATTTTACCAGCTTTGAAAATAAAAAATTTGTGTTTTTATCCATGTGAATTATAAAAAGATCTTGTAGGTTATTTCCCAAGATATTTTTAATATTCTCTGTTTCTTGGAATTCTAAAACGCAACGGCAATAGTCTTCTTGTTTTCCCTTAATAACAACTTGATGGTAAGTTTCTTTGGGTATTACAATTAGAGTTTCCGGTTTTAATTTCATATGTATTGTTTCGGTTATTAAATCTGCTTTTCCGCCTAAAAACAAAATTATTTCGTAAAACAGGTGGAATTCTTTACCCGAACGGGCGCTGTTGCCCTTTGCGTATTTAAAATTTATGTTACCGGAGCTTATGCGTTTTACAAATAAATCACTCATAACATCACCAAAGATATGATAACATATCTTTGCTGAAAAATCAATATTTCGGCGCAAACAACCGTTTATATTGATAATATATCTTTTTTGGCGGAGGTTATTATGCGCGAAAACATTATTAAAACAGTTAAAGAGAAAAAAATTGTTGTTATTGTGCGCGGTGTTTACGGCGAAGATTGTTTAAATCTTGCCAAGGCACTTTACGAAGGCGGAATTTGTCTTATGGAAGTTACATTTGACCAGTCAAGCGAAGAACGCCGTGACGATACCGTTAACACAATCAAGCTTCTTAACGAAAAAATGGGCGACAAAATGGTATTCGGTGCCGGCACGGTTACAAGCGTTGAGCTTGTAAAAAAAGCTTATAAAGCCGGCGCAAAATTTATCGTTTCGCCTGACACAAATGTAAAGGTTATTAAGAAAACAGTTAAGCTTGGTATGGTTTCTATGCCGGGTGCCGTTACCCCGACGGAAATTACTTCCGCTTATGCTGCAGGTGCCGACTTTGTAAAGGTGTTCCCTGTTACAAGCCTCGGTGCTTCCTATATAAAAGCGGTTACCGCACCGCTTAATAACATTCCACTTCTTGCCGTTGGCGGCGTTAATGAAAATAACGTGGCTGAATTTATTGAAGCCGGTGTTGTCGGCGCAGGTGTCGGTGGTAATTTAGTTAATAAAACTTTAATTGCAAATGGCGAATTTGATAAAATTACCGCACTTGCAAAAAAGTTTGTTGAAAATGTAAAGGGTTAAAAGGTGAAAAAAATGAAAAGAATTGTTACATTTGGTGAAATCATGATGCGTCTTAATCCGCAAGGCTATTTAAGATTTGTTCAAGCAGATGAGTTTGATACAAGTTACGCCGGCGGTGAAGCAAATGTTGCCGTTTCTCTTGCGAACTACGGTATGGACGCCGCTTTTGTAAGTAAAGTACCGACCCACGAAATCGGTCAATGCGCAGTAAATGCACTTCGCAAATACGGCGTTGATACTTCGCTTATGGTGCGCGGCGGCGAACGCCTTGGCATCTACTTTGTAGAAAAAGGTGCTTCACAAAGAGCTTCAAAGGTCATTTACGACCGCGCTTATTCCGCAATTTCCAAGGCCGCCAAGTCCGACTTTAACTGGAAAGAAATTTTTAAGGGCGCCGATTGGTTCCACTTTACAGGCATCACCCCCGCTTTAGGTGGCGAGCTTCCCGAAATTTGTTTGGAAGCTTGCAAGCAAGCTAAAGAAATGGGTGTTAAGATTTCTTGCGACCTTAACTACCGCAAAAAATTGTGGACCAACGAAGAAGCGCAAAAGGTTATGACTAAGTTAATGCCTTATGTTGATGTTTGCATTGCAAACGAAGAAGATGCTAAGGATGTATTCGGAATTGAAGCCGAAAACACCGACCTTATTAAAGGTGAAGTTAACAGCGAAGGCTACATTCAGGTTGCTAAAAAGCTGGCTGATAAATTCGGGTTTAGCAAGGTTGCCATCACTTTACGCGAAAGCATTTCGGCTTCTGACAACATCTGGGGCGCAATGCTTTATAGCGACGGCAAGGCATATTTCAGCCCTAAATATCCGGTACACATTATTGACCGTGTCGGCGGTGGCGATAGCTTTGGCGGTGGCCTTATCTATTCCCTGCTTTCAGGCTTTGATGAACAAAAAGCAATTAACTTTGCGGTTGCCGCATCTTGCTTAAAGCACAGCATTGAGCAAGACTTTAACTTAGTAAGCGTTAGCGAAGTTGAATCCTTAGCAAACGGTAACGCTTCGGGCCGCGTTCAAAGATAATTATTGTTTTACTTTTTAAAAATAAATACCGCTGAAAGAGTTTTCTTTCAGCGGTATTTTTATTTTAGTTTATATATTAACGACTTTTTAATGTAAATGATAATATTTTGCTTTTCCAAAAAAAACTATCCTTTTTTTGCTTTGTTTGTTATATGGGCAAAATATTGTCCGTTTTTTAAACTTTTACCGGCTATTTTAGACTTTTTTTACCTCTCAAAACTTTGAAAATTAAAGTTGCATTATATATAAATGAATATTATAATAAAGATATACTAAATTTTTAAAAGGGGCAATTTATGAAGGTATTAGTTGCGCTCGACTCCTTTAAAGGAAGTCTTTCTTCGCTTGAAGCCGGTCTTGCCGTTAAAAACGGCATATTAAAAGCCGACAAAAACGCCCGAATTGAAATTATGCAATTAGCCGACGGTGGCGAAGGCACCTGCAAAGCGTTAGCCGACGCTTTGGGTGGCAAAATGCAAACCGTTCGCGTTTCTTCGCCTAAAATCGGGGTGTCAACCAACGCAGAATATGCTGTTTGCCAAAGCACCGCCATAATCGAAATTGCCGCGGCAGCGGGCATAACTTTGGTTGACGGCGCCGACCGCAATGCGCTTTATACAACATCCTTCGGTGTTGGCGAAATGATTGCCGACGCCATTAAAAAAGGCTGTCGCGATTTCATAATCGGCCTTGGCGGAAGTGCGACAAACGACTGTGGCATTGGCATGCTGAAAGCTTTGGGTTTTGAGTTTTTGGATAACTTAGGCGCGCCTGTCACACCCAACGGCAACGGTATTAGGGACATTGCCGAAATTAAATGTGAAAACAAGTTAAAAGAGCTTTCCGACTGTAGCTTTACGGTTGCCTGCGATGTTACAAACCCATTGTGGGGCGAAAACGGGTGCAGTAAAATCTTCGCACCGCAAAAGGGCGCCGACCAAAAGGCCGTTTGCGATATGGACGGTTGGATAAAGGGTTTCAGTGCGCTTGCAAACAAAAAATTCGGTACTGATTTTGATATAAAGAACGGTGCCGGTGCGGCAGGCGGTTTGGGATACGCCTTTTTCACATTTTTAAATGCGAAAATGCAAAGTGGCGCTACCCTTGTGCTTGAAAAGTTGGGCGCGGAACAAAAAATTGCCGAATGTGACATTGTAGTCACCGGCGAAGGCCGGATGGACGGTCAAAGCGTTTTCGGCAAAGCACCTATTACACTTGCCAAGCTTGCAAAAGTGCAGAACAAAAAAGTTCTCGCCTTTTGCGGTTGCGTGGGGGACGGTGCAGAAAACTGCAATAAATATATTGACGGAATTTTTACAATTTTGAATGAGGTTGTACCGATAGAGAAAGCGCTTGACAAAGGTTATGCCGCGAAAAATTTAACAAGAACCGCTGCACAAGTTTTTAACATTATTAAATAAAGGAAGAGAAAAATGAAAAACATTAAAAATGCAAAGTTTTTAATCGAAATGATGCGTACAACCGCAAATATGTACCGCTTGGGTTGGGACGAACGCAACGGCGGAAACATCAGTCTGCTTTTGGAAGAAAAAGAAGTAAAACCTTATTTAAATTTAAAAAAGGTTATAAGAACTGTTAAAATCGGCTTTAAGGCGGATGAGCTTAAAGGCAAAATCTTTTTGGTAACAGGCACCGGCAAATACTTTAAAAATGTCGAGTTTGACCCCGAAACCAATTTGGGTATTATAAGAATAGCCGAGGATGGCGAAACTGCCGAACTGCTTTGGGGTTATAAAGACGGCGGAAAGTTTACAAGCGAACTGCCCGCACATCTTATGAGTCATATTGCACGGCTTAAAGAAGACCCCCTAAACCGCGTTGTTTTGCATTGTCACCCGACCAACACCCTTGCCATGAACTTTGTGCACGAGCTTGACGATGCCAAATTTACAAGAACACTTTGGAAAACCTGCACCGAATGTATGGTGGTTTTCCCTGACGGCATCGGCGTTCTTCCTTGGATGCTTTGCGGTAACAACGAAATCGGCGAAGCCACCGCGAAAAAAATGCAGGAGCACCGGCTTGTTGTTTGGGGTATGCACGGCATCTACGGTGCCGGCAAAGATTTGGACGAAGCTTTCGGACTGGTTGAAACGGTAGAAAAAGCAGCCACACTTTATATGCTTACCGCCCACCTGCCCCAAGTCAACACAATAACAGATGAGCAATTAAAAACCATTGCCACCGCCTTTAATGTAAAATTCCGCGAAGATTACTTGAAATAAAAAGAAAAGAAGCCTCCCGAACGGGAGGCTTTTTTTGCGCTATGTCTCTTTTTTTGTTTTTTGAATTTTTACTGTTTATTTTCATAAAAATGCCGAAAAACAAGTTGACTTTTTTACATAAAAATGGTAATATTTTTTTAGATAAGTATTAATAAAAAGTTTGCTTGTTTTTTAAAAAATCTTTTAAGAAAGGAATTTTAAAATTATGAAAAGAAAAATTTTAAGCATTCTCTTAGCGGCGCTAATGGTTGTCTCCTTATTTTCGATGACAGCATTAGCAGAAGAGCCGACAGGGTACAATGTATGGGTTGACGGCGTTGAAGTAACTTCGGCAAACTGTACTGACATTCTGGACGGCACCGCGAACGACGGCAAGGTGTCCTTTAACCCCGCCACCAACACCCTGACGCTGGCTGACGGCACAAATATTGAATCAACATTTTCGGCAATCTCTGCTCAAAACATTGACCTTACCATTGTGGTGCAGGGCAGCTGTGAGCTCGTCTCGACGTCTGGCGATGCAATTTACGTGCAAAACGACAACCTGACAATCAGCGGCGGCAGCTTAGATATCAATTCGTACATCAACGGCATTTGTGTCTCCGAAGGTGACATTGTCATTGAGAACTGTGACAGCCTGAAAATTATGACCGCCGGCGGGCATTGCATCACTACTACGGGCGTTTTTAACGATAATGGCACACCGGATAATTATGATGATGACACCTATACTCCGGGCGGCAATGTTACCTTGTCCGGCTGCGAAGGGGTAACGCTGAACAATTATGATGGGGCTGACGGATCCGGTATATATGCCGAAGGCGGCGTTAAACTCATGGATTGCCCCATCGTGGATATTGATTCGAGTTGGAACGCCATTTATGCCTGGTACGGCGACGTAGTCATCGACAATTGTGACGATTTTGATATCAACGCCAAGATAGGGGGTATTGTTCATTCTTCTGTGTGCGTAGATCCCGATTCCGTTGATTATTCCGGAAGCGTAAATATCAAAAACTGTGACAGCGTAAATATTGCAGCTGCCGAGCATTATTGCATTGTAACTGACGGTCTATACGATAATAACGGTACACCGGACAATTCTGACGACGACTTCTTCATTTCAGGCGCTGATGTCACTATTTCCGACTGCAAAAAGGTAACACTGAACAATATTAATAGTGAATCTACCGGAATCTGTGCCTGCGGAGACGTAAATATCATCAACTGTCCCACCGTAGATATTGACGCGGGATGGTGTGGCATTTCTGTATCCGGCGGCGACATAGTCATCGACAACTGTGACGATTTTGATATCAATGCGAAGGGGTCAGGCATTTATCTGAATTATATGTATGCGGATCCTGATTCCGTTGATTATACCTGCAGCGTAACGATCAAAAACTGTGACAGCGTAAATATCACGGCTCACTTCAATTCCATCTACGCTGACGGCATATACGCACAAGACAATACTTATATCACCGGCGGTGATGTTACCATTGAAAATTGCGGCAAGGTAGCGCTGAACAATATTGATAGCGCATATACATCTCTTTCTATCGAAGGCGATGTAAACATTACCGATTGCCCCGATGTGGATATTGATGCCGGCTGGAACGGTATTTATGCCTGGTACGGCGATATCAGCATTGAAAATAGTAAGGTTGATGTCCTCGCGATGCAATGCGGTATTGAAGCATATTACGGTGACGTTGCGGTTACCGACAGCACCGTCAAAACGGTGTGCAATGCAGACCGCTTCAAAGAAATATGGGAATATGACCTGGTATGGGAAACCAATTGGAGCTGTGGCTTTGAAACATACGGAACATTGAAGATTCAAAACAGTACCGTTGAAGTGGAAAGCGGCAATCTCGGTTGCGATTTCTGGTACGATTCCGCAGATCCGAATAATGTTTATGATTATGACTATAACGGATACTATTGGGCAGAATATTACGGAACCCGTTCCTACGGTATTTATGCCTATGACGTTGTCATTACGGGCAGTAAGGTTACAGCCAAAGGCGGCACCGCCGATTATGCCAACGGCTTCAATGGCGGTTCTATAACAGTATCCGGCAAATCCACCGTGGACTTCTACGGCGGCAGCTGCGCGGGGTCGGTATACGATTATCCCGAAGCTTATGCCATCTATACATGGGATGATGTGGAGTTGGACGGCAAGAATGTGGTTGTCAATCTCTACGGCGGCGACAACGGTCTTGAAACCGATGATCCGGACTACTGGAAGCAGGCCTATTACGGAGGTTGGTGGTACGATGAAGACAACGGCAACGAGCTTGTTTCCACCGATCTCACCGTCAAAAACGGCGCAAAGCTGACCGCCGATTCCGCGGTTTGGGCACAGGGCGATGTCACCATCGACGGCAGCAGAGTGGAGATCCATGCGCCTGTTGGTTACGCTCTGAGCGTTGGCGGCTATGAAAATGACGGTTTGGATGACAGCGACTACTTCGGTACGCTGACCATGAGCAACGACGCCACGCTGATCGCCACGACCGACGATGAGTTCGGTTGCTATTCCGCCGTCTACGCCTATGGAGCCATGGATATCAGAGACAGTGAATTCTTCGCTTCCTCTGCGAGCGGCGATGCCATCGGCTGTCCGTTTGACAACTTCGACTTTAACGAGCTTGCCGTAAGCGGTGACACTAATCCTGTGGCATTTGAAGGCCGAGATACCGTAAACACACCTGTAACCTTCAAATTCTCATCTGCTTTGGAAGAATACACCGCTGTTATTGATGATAGCGATGTTGCTCTTACCGTTTATGCAGGTACAATAAAAGAAGAACCCGAAGACATCGGCACAGAAGGTGGCGAAGGCGAAAATGCGGTTGTTCCCAATGCCAACGGAACTTCCCCGAAAACCGGCGAAACCGACTCGGCACTATGGTTAACAGTTTGCTCAGGCGGTTTATTCCTTGTACTTTTATCTTTGACAAAGCGCAAAGAAGAAAACAGCAAATAAGCATAAAATAATAAAAGCCTAACTAATAAACACAGCGACAGAAGCGTTAAGTTCCTGTCGCTGTTTGTTTTGTAAAAAATTTACCGTATTTAATTTATAATTAAAAAAGGGCATCCTTTTGGATACCCTTTTTTATTGGTCGAGGTGACAAGACTTGCCCGACAAAAATGTTTTGTCGGCACGAACGCGGACTCATCAAACGTCCACCGGAAGTTTGATGTCGGTAAACCGACCGTCCTTTTCAAGTCT
>JAZUID010000024.1:0-26385 GCA_045642065.1 Acutalibacteraceae bacterium | reverse complement strand
GAAGCGGAATATATCAAGGTTTTTCCCGATTTAAAAGAAAAATACAGCGCACATATCTGTACAAGCGCAGACGGTGTAAATTTGCAGGGGTGATAATATGAAATGTCTTATTCTTGCGGCAGGCTATGCGACAAGGCTTTATCCGCTGACAAAAAATTTTCCGAAGCCACTTCTTAAAATCGGCGAAAAAACAATACTTGACTGGCTGATTGATGACATTGACAGTGCGGAGCTTGTTGATGAATATATTGTTATTTCCAACCATAAGTACGCTGAGCATTTTAATAAATGGGCAAAATCAAAAGACGTAAAAATCACTGTGCTTGATGACGGAACAGAGTCCAACGAAACCCGACTCGGTGCAGTTAAAGATATTCAATTTGCGATTGAAAAGCTGAATCTTGACGATGAAATGCTCGTTATCGCAGGTGACAATGTGCTTGATTTTTCACTTGTCAGGTTTATTGAATACTGTAAATCGAAAAATGCCTCCTGTATAATGAGATATTATGAGGCTGATGAAAACAAACTGAAAAAATGCGGCATAGTAACGGTTGATGAAGATGACAAAATTGTTTCAATGGTTGAAAAACCATCCGAGCCGCCTACACACTGGTGCTGTCCGCCGTTTTATTATTATACAAAAGATGATGCGGCACTTGTGCAAAAGGGAATTGCCGAGGGCTGCGGAACAGATGCACCGGGCAGTTATATTGCATGGCTTTGCGCTCAGACAACGGTGTATGCCATGGAAATGCCCGGAAGCAGGTACGATATAGGAAACATAGAAAGCTACGAAGCAGTAAAACGTAATTATAATGGAATTTCAATATAAAAGTAAATAATAAAAAGCTTGATATATAAAGATTTTTCTTCATATATCAAGCTTTTTGGCTGGGGAGGCGGGATTCGAACCCACGCATACAGCAGTCAAAGTGCTGTGTCTTACCGCTTGACGACTCCCCACTATCCGATTTATACAAACAAATCTGCAGAAAAACTTCCGCAGATTTAAAAATGGGGTGGGTAATCGGATTCGAACCGATGGTCTCCAGTGCCACAAACTGGCGCTTTAACCAACTAAGCTACATCCACCATAAGACAAAACCTATTATACCACACATAAGCGTTTTGTCAACAAAAAAATACAAAAAAATTTAAATTTCAAAGTCTTTTTGTTGGAAGTCGTTTGATATAATATTTTGTTTTGGTTTGCGCTTTAAAATATCATACTTATACTTGTGGCAAACATCAAATTTTTTAGTAACGCCACGTTTTGAACAGAGCAATTCATCACCAAAGGGAAGTGATTTAGAAAATTTGCAATATTCACATTTTTTCGGCAGTTTCTTATTAAAAATTGTTTTAGACATCTTATCACCAAATCAATTATATCAAATCTTTAATTATTTTTCCAGTAAATTTTTTATTCGAAAGCGATACAACAAATAGTATTGACAATATAAATAGCGAAATTGTAATTTCCAATCTTGAAGAACTGAATTTATAATTTAAAGAAGTACCAACTGTTTCTACCGAAATTTTAAATGTTTTAATAAGCAAAAAAGTAATACCCATACTTAAAAGCCCATGCAATATTCTAAACAAGACAAAATTTTTAATATTATATTCTTTATTTATTGAAAAAATTTGCAACCAAATACAAAAACCTGCAAAACCAAGCAAAAATGATGCAACATAGACATTTTTATTGTTATTTAACGCATTAGTAATTTCCAAAAAATATTTTACAAATTTTAAAAATGATATTTTTGAACTAACACTATCAAGAATTTCACCGATAACAGAAAAGAGAGTTACATAAAAGCAAATGCCAATTAAAGCCGAAGAAGTGCTTGCAGCCGAATTTACAAACGATTCTGCAAAGTCTGATTTTATAATACTTTGCTTTTGAGCTTTATTTAAAACGATTTTCTTTTTTGAAATTATTGCAATAATAATGCTTGATAAAATATGTGAGGCGAACAATACAAAGCCGATTTTTATGTTATGGAACATTTTTATGCCTACTGCAATTATAATAAATGCCGGACCTGCGTTAACGCAATAATTTTGCATTGTAATTGCGTTATTTTTATTTGTTTTGCCGTTATCGTAAAGTTCACTAATAATTTTAGCACCTATAGGATAACCGCCTATTAGTGACAACAAAAAGCCGATAAATTCCATTGCTGTCAAATTAAATATCTTAACCGACACTTTACTTAAAAATCCTGAATTTTCGGTATTGATAAAATTCATCAGTAATGTTACGCAAAAGGTTATAGGAAAAAGCGACGGTATAATAACTTTACTGCTTATTATAAGGCCTTTTTCAACGCCCGTTGCTGATGCATTAGGATATAGTAAAATTACAGTTAGAGCGAATAGTATTGATATTATCAACAACTTCTTTTTCAAATTTATCACCGCTAAATTGTATGTTTTCGGCATTATAATAATGATTTTTTCATACAATTATTTATAAATATTTTTGGAGGATTTAAGTTGTCTAAGAAAATTTCTTTTGTTACAAACAAATTAAAAGAAAAATGGAAATTAACCGGTTTTAACAACAACTGCTTTGGCGGATATAAAATTGAAATTGAAAGCAATAATGAAATGACGGTTGACGGTTGCACAGGTGTTTATGAGTATAAAAATGATTACATAAGACTAAATCTTATCAAAGGGAATTTAAGTATTACCGGAGTAAATTTAACTATGAATATTTTGAGCGACAATGTAATGAAAATCAAAGGGAAAATCAATAATATTGATTTTAATGTTTAGGGGTAAAAAATGCTTTTTTTAATACGTTTTATATATGGATATGTTAATGTTTATATATCCGGTGAATTTGCCGAAAGAATAATAAATCTTTGCACAAAATCGGGCATTACCATTTGGAATTTAAAGTATAAAAAGGGCAAGATTTACTTTTCGCTGTCAATTAGAGATTTTAAACGGTTAAGACATATTAAACGCGGTATTTGCGTTAAGGTACATATTATTTCAAAATCCGGCCTTCCTTTTATAATTGAAAAAAACAACAAAAGAAAGGGAATAGTTTTTGGTGCAGTTTTATTCTTTTTAATAATAACATATCTTTCGAGCTTTATTTGGATAATAAACGTCGATACCGGCAATAAAGCTAATGAAAATTATGTCCTAGATGTTTGTAAAATTGTAGGAATACGCGAAGGAATAAGAAAACACGCCTTTTCACCTAAAAACAAGAAAGATGAATTTTTACTAAACACCGACAAATATTCATGGGCATCATTTAATGTAGAAGGCAGTATATTGACCGTTGAATTAAAAGCGGCAAAAAATATAGACATAACCGACACGCCCTCAAATTTAATTTCAAGTGGCGAAGGAATAATTAAAAAGCTTGATGTAAAATCCGGTACAAGCGTTGTAAAAGTCGGCGATGCAGTTGCCAAAGGTGATTTGTTGGTATCGGGAATAGTCGAAAACATCAACAGCACAAGTTATGTTAAATCTAAAGGAACAATAATTGCCGAAGTTACTGAATCTTATACATTATTTGAAAAATACGAACAGATTAAAAATATAAATGTTAAAAAGGCGAAAACTTTTAATCTAATAAAAGCTTACAATGTTTATTTACCGATTTATTATTTTAACGAACCTAAAAACTGTATATGCAAAACGCATTTTAAGAATTGCTGTTTATTAGGCAAAAAAATACCGATAAAAATTTATTCAAAAGATTATTATAAGTTTGAAAAAAAGAAAATGATGTATAACAAAGACTTTATTTATAACGATTTAGAAAAAAAGCTTAAAAACAAAGTTTCCGAAAAATATGGTGATTTCAACATAATTTCATTGGATTTTATTGACGAAACCGATGGCGTTAAGGCAGTTATTACTATAAGAACTCAAAAAAACATTGCTAAAACAGATAAATTATTAATAAATAGTGGAAAATACTGAAAAAATATGGTAGTATAATATATTAAAGGAAGTGAAGTTTATGTTTGAACAAACAATTGATATTGAACGTATGGAAGAACTTGTTAATTTGTTTGGTAATTTTGATTCTAATGTTAATTTTTTAGAAAACAAATACAACGTTTCAATTACTTCACACGGCAGTAACATTAAAATTAAAGGTGATGTGACGGCTGTTACAGAAGCAGCCCGTGCAATACATTGTCTGATTACAATGATAAATAAAGGTGAGCAAATTACCGATCAATCTTTGGAATATGTGACTTCACTTGTGAGCGACGGTAATGAAAATGATATTACACAAATTACTGATGCTGATTGTATTTGCATTACTGCAAAAGGCAAACCGATCAAACCAAAAACTTTAGGTCAAAGGAAATATATTGACGCAATTAAAAACAACACAGTTGCCATTGGCGTTGGTCCTGCCGGCACCGGCAAAACATATTTGGCAGTGGCACAGGCGGTAAATGCGTTTAGATCTAAACAAATTAACCGTATAATTTTAACGCGTCCTGCTGTTGAAGCCGGCGAAAGTTTAGGTTTTTTACCTGGGGATTTACAACAAAAAGTCGATCCTTATTTAAGACCGTTGTATGATGCGTTGTTTGAAATGTTAGGCGCTGAAAACTTTCAGCGTTGTCAAGAACGCGGAGATATTGAAGTGGCACCACTTGCTTATATGCGCGGCAGAACGCTTGATGACAGCTTTATTATTTTAGATGAAGCGCAAAACACGACTTGCGAGCAAATGAAAATGTTTTTAACTCGTTTAGGTTTTAATTCTAAGATGGTTGTTAACGGTGATGTTACTCAAATTGATTTACCAAAGGGCAAAACTTCCGGCTTAAAAGAAGCCATTACTGTCCTTAAAAACGTTAACGATGTTGAAATTGCGCAACTGACAGGCAAAGATGTTGTGCGTCATAGATTAGTTCAGGAAATTATTAAGGCATACGAAAAGAACGGAGAAAAAAATGAACGTAAAGGTCAATATAACCGACACACAAAAGAAGGTTAAAGTTCCAAAGGGAACCAGATTACTAATCAGAAAATCATGCTTTGCAACACTTATTTGCGAAAACTTCCCCGATAACGCCGAAGTTGACGTCACACTTGTTGATGATGAAATGATAAAAGAATATAATAAAGCATATCGTAATATCAATACTTCCACCGATGTTTTGTCTTTTCCGTTAGGTGAAAACGGTGAATATGATATAAACCCTGAAACCGGTAATAAAATGTTGGGTGATGTAGTTATTTCACTTGAACACGCATTTGCACAAGGTGAGTTGTACGGACATGGCATTGAACGCGAAATTGCTTATTTAACAGTTCATTCAATGCTTCATTTGTTAGGGTACGACCATGTTCGTGGTGGGATTGAAAAGGTTATTATGCGTGACAAAGAAGAAACTATTTTAGAAAAATTGGGCCTTTCTGTAAAATAAGGAGTAATAAATGGAAAAATCTGCTTTTATTGCAATTATCGGTAGGGCAAATGTTGGTAAATCTTCGTTGCTTAATAAAGTGTTGGGTCAAAAGATTTCTATTGTATCGGACAAGCCGCAAACTACAAGAACGGGCATTATGGGTGTTCTAAACTGCGGGGAAGATCAAGTTGTTTTTATTGATACACCGGGGTTTCATAAACCTAAAAATGTTTTGGGCGAAAATATGGTTAAAGCAGTTAACGAAGGAATGAAAGATGTTGACGCTGCTGTTTTAGTCGTTGAAGCTAACCCAAAATTTCAATTTGATAAAGAAAATTTACCTGCCGCCGAAACATCGCTTATTGAAAATATTAAAGCACGAAAATTAAAATCAATATTAGTTATAAATAAAATTGATTTATTAGCTGATAAATCAGCTTTGCTCGAAATGATTGAGGCTTACAATAATTATCACAAATTTGATTCAGTGATTTTAACATCGGCAAAAAGCGGTAGCGGTGTTGATGAAATTAAGGCTGAGGTTTTAAAATACACAAAACCATCACCACATTATTTTGGTGATGACGATGTAACGAATCAACCCGACAAAGTTATGGTTGCCGAAATGATACGCGAAAAGATTTTGCGTTCTTTAAATTATGAAGTTCCACACGGAATTGCCGTTGATGTCGAAAAGTTTTTTGAGCGCGACACAAAAGACGGTGAGCCGATTGTTGAAGTTGAAGCTGTAATCTACTGTGAAAAAGATTCGCACAAGGGCATAATTATCGGTAAAAACGGTGCAATGCTTAAGCATATTGGTATTAAGGCCCGTCAAGACATTGAGCGTTTTTACGGCATAAGGGCTTCGGTTAAACTTTGGGTTAAAGTTAAGGAAGATTGGCGAAACCGCAAAGACCTGATTCATTCGTTCGGACTTGATTAGAATAAATTTATCACTTTTGACAATAATACTGTTGAAGGTGATTAAATGAAATTTAACGAGTATTGGAATAAGTTTATAAAATCCGGTAAAATAAGCGATTATATAAACTATGTAAATAATTGTAAGGAGAACAGCGTACTTGAAAGAAACGATAACACGTTTTACGACCGAGGGCTTAATAATAAAGGAACAGAATACGGGCGAAAGTGATAAGCTTGTAACTGTTTTTACAAAACAATACGGTGTAATTCGTGCTTTTGTTTCGGGCGCACGAACGATTAACAGCAAAAAGGGAAGTGCGACTTCTCTTTTATGCTATTCTGCATTAAGCATTGCAAAACGCAAGGATACATATAAAATCTACGAAGCGCAACCGATTAGTATGTTTTTTACTGCCGGCACCGATATTGAAAAGCTTACTGTTTCGCAATATTTTTGTGAGCTTGCTCTAACTTTTTGTCCCTTAGAAACGCCTAATGAAGAATTTTTAAGAGTTCTTCTTAATTCTTTGCATTTTGTTGCTAATAATAAATATCCGCTAAAACAAATAAAAGCTATAACCGAATTCAGAATTATGGCGCTTTCCGGTTATATGCCTGACCTTGTCGCTTGTAGTAATTGCGGAAAATTTGAAGACAACATTATGTTTTTTGATGTTACTAACGGCAAACTTATTTGCAATGAATGTAACATTAATAATGTTGGTGTTATGCTTAATAAAACTGTCCTTTCAGCATTAAGACACATTGTGTTTTCAGATATAGCTAAACTTTACAATTTTACTGTGCCCGAAGATGATTTAAAACTTTTAGGTTATATAACTGAAAATTATGTTAAAATGCAGTCGGATAGTAATTTTACAACATTAGATTTTTATAATTCTTTGCAATAGGAGTTATTATGAATAACGATATAAAGAAGTATTCAAAAACACTTGAATTAGATAAAATACTTGAATCATTATCACTTGAAGCCACACTTGAAGACGCAAAAGAACTTTGTACTGCGTTAGAACCGGAAAGTGATTTGGAAAAGCTTAAAATTATGCTAAAAAATACAGAAGAGGCATATATTCTAATTGCCAAGCATTCAGCACCGACTTTCGGCACAGTACATAATGTTAATTCACCATTGACAAGGGCGGGTGCCGGTGCAGTATTGTCAATCTCGGATTTATTGAATATTTGTGAACTGTTGCGTATTATCCGCGGTGTTAAAAATTGGTATGAAGATTGCAGTTCCTATAATCCTCAATCATTAAACGATTATTTTTCTGCACTTTTACCAAATAAATTTTTAGAAGATAAAATAAATTTTGCTATTAAATCAGATACCGAACTTAACGATAATGCTTCGCCCGAACTTTATGAAATCAGGCGCAAAATTGCTTCAAAATCGTCAAAAATGCGCGAAGTTTTAGATAAAACCATTCATGGTTCAAGCGCCAAATATTTGCAAGAAGCAATTATTACACAAAGAGACGGTAGATTTGTCGTTCCGGTTAAAACGGAAAACCGAGCTAATATTACCGGCATAGTGCATGATACTTCTGCTAGTGGCTCAACGGTATTTATTGAACCGATGGGTGTTGTCGAGCTTAATAACGAAATTCGCGTTTTAAGACACAAGGAACAAGAAGAAATCAATCGCATTTTATCTGAGCTTTCAGCTCTTTGTGCAGATTTTTCGGACACAATAATTTCCTCCTATAAATCTATCGTTAAGCTTTGCTTTATTTTTGCAAAGGCAAATTATGCTTACAAAATTAAAGCGACAATGCCGAAATTGAACGAAGAAGGACGGATCTATTTAAAAAATGCAAGGCATCCGCTTATAAACTATAAATCGGTTGTACCGATTACCGTTAGTTTGGGCATTGATTATGATACAATGGTTATAACCGGTCCTAATACCGGCGGTAAAACCGTTACCTTAAAAACGGTGGGACTTTTAACCTTAATGACTATGTGCGGGCTTATGATACCTGTTGATGACGGAAGCGAAATTTCCACCTTTACCGGTGTTTATGCTGATATCGGTGATGAACAAAGTATTGAGCAGTCGCTGTCAACTTTTTCATCGCATATGGTTAATATTATTTCAATTACCGAAAAGGCCGATTACAGATCTCTTGTTTTGTTTGATGAATTATGCGCCGGTACCGATCCTGTTGAGGGTGCGGCGCTTGCGATTTCAATACTTAACAATTTGTTTTACAAGGGAGCAAAGGTTGTCGCTACAACGCACTATCCCGAATTAAAAGCTTATGCTGTTGATACCGATAGGGTTGAAAATGCTTGTTGTGAATTTGACCTAAAAACACTAAAACCGACATATCGGCTGATTGTCGGCATGCCCGGTCGCTCAAATGCATTTGCAATTTCGGGTAAGTTAGGCCTCGATAGCGAAATTATTGAAAAAGCAAAAACATATTTAAGTGATGATGATTTGAAATTTGAAAGGGTAGTGGCTTCTCTTGAAGTCGCGCGCGCCAATGCCGAAAGCGAGCACAAAAAGGTGCTTGAATTGCGGGCAAAATTAAGTGAAGATAAACGCTTAATTGATGCTAAAAACGCCGAATTTACCGCAAAAAAAGAAAAACTAATGGAAAAAACACGCGAGCAAGCCGACGCCATACTTGAAAATGCACGCTACAAATCAAGTTTGCTGTTAAATGAGCTTGAAGAACTGAAAAAATCATTAACTTCCTCAAATGCTTCGGATGTTGCGGCTCGCGCAAGGGCAACCTTTAAGAAAAGTATTGCAGAAATTGAAGATGCAAACGACCCGATAAATGAAGCAAAGGTTAATTCTAAACCACTAACAAAGGCACCAAACAATGGCGATACTGTGCTTATTTGCGATATTGACAAAGAGGCAACGGTTGTTGATGTTAATGAAAAAAGTAAAAAAGCGCAGGTTGTTTCGGGCGCTATTAAAATGTGGGTAAACTTTTCTAATCTTAAACTCTTAGATATAGAAAATAAAAAGGGAAAAGATTATAGCGTCAAGCAACGAAATGTTACAAACAGAAAAGAACGCACTTTAAACGGAGAAATTGACCTGCGTGGCATGGCGAGTGATGAAGGTTTGTTTACCCTTGATAAATATATTGATGAAGCTATATTAACCGGCCTTTCTTCAATAACAATTATTCACGGTAAAGGCACCGGAGTTTTAAGAAAATCAGTTCAAGAGTATTTAAAACACCATCCGAATATCAAAACCTACCGTCTCGGCACTTTCGGTGAAGGGGAAGACGGTGTAACAATAGCTGAACTAAAATAATAAAAAGCAAAGATAACATTATAGTTTATCTTTGCTTTTTTGTTAATTGTTATTTATTTGTTTTGAAATGCTTTCCATTTTCTCATCTAATGCTGCAGCCATTTGCGCACAATTCAAAAGATCAGCCTCAATACTTTTAACAACATTATCCGGTATGTCTTTTTTATATCTTATTTTGTGTTCTAAACTTGCCCACCAATCCATTGAAAGAGTACGAAGTTGAATTTCAACCTTCATAAGTTTTTTAGCATTATGTAAAAAAATAGGTGTTTCAACTATTAAATGTAAGCTTCTGTAACCGTTTGGCTTTGGTATTTTGATATAATCCTTCTTCTCAACTAATTTTATATCATCTTGTTGAAGCAAAGCATCGGCAAGCATATAAATATCGCTTGGGTATGAACATATAACTCTAACACCGGCAATATCAAACAATTCATTTTCAATATTTTCTATTGTAGGTTTAAGCTTTTTTCGCTCTAACTTTTCGGCAATGCTTTCGGGCGATTTTAATCGGGTTTTAATAGATTCAATAGGATTGCGATCATTTGCAAGCGAAAATTCTTGATTTAAAACATTTAATTTTGTCTCAACCTCCATCAAAGCACATCTATAATATGTCATCAATTCTTTATACGAATTGATTTTAAGAGAGAACAGTTCTTTAATTTTATTTCTTGCAGAAAAAATCGGAAATTCCATAAATTTACTCCTTTTATACTACAAATCCACCGTTAACGCCTAACACTTGGCCGGTAATATAGTCAGCTTCATCACTTGCCAAAAAGTAGATGGCAGCGGCTATTTCTTCGCTTGAGCCCATTCTTCCTAACGGGATTGATTCAACAAAATCCTGCATATCTTCAATACTGATATTTGCGTTCATACTTGTTTCAATAAGCCCCGGTGCTATCGCGTTAACATTAATACCGCTCGGTGCCAGTTCCTTAGCTAAAGCCTTTGTAAGACCAATTACACCGGCTTTTGCGGCAGAATAGGCAACTTCGCATGAAGCACCAACCTGACCCCACATTGAAGATATATTTATTATTTTACCGCTTTTCTGATTTATCATTGGTGTGGCAACTGCCTTACAGCAATTAAATACACCTTTTAAATTAACATCAACAATTCTGTCAAAGTCTATTTCATCCATACTGTTAATGACACCTTGATATGCAATACCCGCATTATTTACTAAGACGTCAATGCTGCCATATTTATATAATGTTTCTTTTACCATCAGTTCAACTTCTAAACGGTTTGAAACATCTGCTTTAAAAACTGATGAATTATAACCGTTTGAGAGTAGGGAAGTGTTTAAAATTTCGGCGGCGTGTACGGAACTGTTATAGTTAATTACAACATTATAACCTTTTTGCGCAAAATAAATTGATGTTGCCGCACCGATCCCTTTTGATCCACCGGTGACTATTACCGTTTTTGCCATTTTGAATCACTCCAATCTTTAAGTAGATTATATCACAAAATTGTAATAATTTAAAGTAGTTTTTACAATAAATTGGGTTTTAATTTTTTGCATATAACAAAATATTGTATGGTTAACATAATAAGTTTACATAACATTTTTATTGCAAAAATTTGTTGTTGACATAAGACCCGAAATATAGTATAAATATATTGTAGTCGATATTTCAGCTGCTCTTTTTTAATTGTAAAGTTTGCGGCTGATTTTTTTCTTGTAATATTGCGGTTTACATAAAACTATCAATATTTCAATATTTTGTGCTTTTGCTGTTTTGTTCCGCAATATATTGATTTTGCAATATTTTCATATCTTGTCCATTTACAACATATTATTATATGTAGTTGAATGGGAGATGGTTGTTTGAAAAAATGTAAAATTATTGAGCTTAACAAGCATAATTTTTTTAATTCAATAAAAGAAAATTATGCGTTTATTATTTTGTCGGTTTGCTTAATTTTGGGGATTGTTATCGGTATAATATTTTGCTCTGAATCGACTAATATTTTTAATGCTGCAAAATATATTTTTAAAAACGGCTTTTTATTATATAGCAAATCAACCTTTTTAAATTGTTTTTTAAAAGTGCTGTTTGTTTGTTCGGTTATTCTTGCTGTTTTGTTTGCATTTGGAAGCTCAATTTTCGGAATAGTTATTATACCTATTCTTCTAAACCTTTTTGGAATTGTGTACGGCGGAATATATTCGTACGTTTATGGCGCTTATTCATTAAAAGGCTTGGCGTTTAATGCTATAATTTTATTGCCGACTACGGTTTTTATAATAATAATTATTATTTTGGCGGCAAAAGAAGCATTTTGCTTATCTTTATCTGTCGTGAATTTGACTGTAAAAAACACTTTAACTAATAATTTGTTTTTCAGTTTTAAAACTTTTTGCTTTAAAAATTTGATATTTATATTGTTATTATCATTAAGTTCTTTGCTTAATAATGTAATAACAAGTGCTTTTTTAGATTTATTTAATTTTAATGTTTAGGAGGTGTAAATATGCAAGAACTTGTTGATGTTTTTTCTAACTATTTGTTAAATGAAAAGAAATGTGCAAAAAATACATATGAATCATATATGCGTGATATTAACCAGTTTGTTGCGTATTGCACCGAGAATGAAATTGATAAATTTGATAGTATTTCTAAAAATAATATTGATACATATTTAGAATTTTTAAATAAAACGGGGAAGTCGGAATCATCTGTTAACAGAAGCGTAGCTTCGCTTCGTGCAATGTTTCGTTATTTTGCTGCTAAGGGAAAAATCGGCAAAAATCCGTTAGATTCTATACATATAAAGAAAACGAAGCAAAAGATGCCGGGTATTCTTGATCCTAATGAAGTTATGCTTTTGTTGAATCAACCAAGCGGTTCTGATTTTAAGAGTGTTAGAGATAAGGCAATGCTCGAACTTTTATATGCGACCGGAATAAAAGTTTCAGAACTTATTGAATTAAAACTAAGTGATATAAACTTGCAGGTTGGAATTCTTTATTTGCACGATAAAAATGAACGCATTATTCCTATATATCAAGGTGCCGTAAAAACTATTGCCAATTACTTGTCTGAAGTAAGACCAATGGTTGTTTTAGAAGAAGATGAGACACATTTATTTACTAATCTATCGGGACAACCTATGTCAAGACAAGGCTTTTGGAAGATAATTAAACATTATGCGGCTGATGCCGGAATAAGCAAAGATATTACTCCCCAAACATTCAGACATTCATTTGCGGCGCATTTATTGGAAAACGGTGCTCAACTAAAAGATATTAAAGAAATGTTAGGTCATTCTGATATTTCTTCAACTCAAATATATGCGCAGTTCTTAAAGAGTAAATATACTTTGTCATATACAAAATTCCATCCATTGGCAAAATAATTGAATATTAAGTGTTGACTAACGGCAAATAATATGTTATCATATCACTTGCCGTTTAAATGCGGGTGTAGTTCAATGGTAGAATCCCAGCCTTCCAAGCTGGTCGTGTGGGTTCGATTCCCATCACCCGCTCCAAAAGTGAGTAGATACTAATGTATCTGCTCTTTTTTTATAGAATTAAATTAGTAATAGGGGAATCGAACAAGGCGTTAAAACAAACAGTCCGGTGGACTGTTTGTTAGCCGCGGCAACGAGCGTAAGCGAGGCGATAGACACGGAAGTGTCGAGACAAATTCCCATCACCCGCTCCAAAAGTGAAAGGTTAGTATTAGTGACACTCAAAGAGAAGAAATACTGTACCAATATGGAGTTGTATGTTAAATATTTAACAATCATTTGTCAATAATTTAAAAAATAGTAAAAATCTTTGTTATAATTTTAACAAACCTATTGACATTATAAAATATATTACGTATAATGGTAATAATGCTAAATCAAAGGAGATTTTATTATGGCAAGAGTTTATAATTTTAGTGCCGGTCCTTCAATGCTACCTGAAGAAGTATTAAGGACTGCTGCAAGTGAAATGATGGAATACGGTACAACCGGTCAATCGGTTATGGAAATGTCCCACCGTTCAAAAGAATATCAAGCAATTATTGATGAAGCCGAAGCTGATTTAAGGGAACTTATGAATATTCCCGACAACTATGAAGTTTTGTTCTTACAAGGCGGTGCTTCAACACAATTTGCTATGGTGCCGTTCAACTTAATGAATAAAAACAAAAAAGCTGATTATATAATTACCGGACAATGGGCTAAAAAAGCATATCAAGAAGCTTCCCGCTACGGTGCGGCACGCGTTGTTGCATCATCGGCCGACAAGACTTTTGCCTACATTCCGAAGACTACCAAAGATGACTTTGACAAAGATGCTGACTATGTTCACATCTGCATGAATAACACCATTTACGGTACAAAATATCACACCTTACCAAATACCGGTGATATTCCGCTTGTTGCAGATATTTCAAGTTGCATTTTATCGGAACCGATTGATGTTTCAAAATTTGGCGTTTTATATGCCGGTGCGCAAAAGAACGTGGCTCCTGCAGGTGTTACGATTGTTATTATCCGCAAGGATTTAATTGGCAATGCAATGGAAATTACTCCAACCATGCTTAACTATCAAACACATTCGGAAAACGGTTCTATGTTTAATACTCCGCCTTGCTACACAATTTATGTTGCAGGACTTACTTTCAAGTGGCTTAAGAAATTAGGCGGTCTTGAAAAAATGAAAGAAATTAACGAAAAAAAAGCTAAAATACTTTATGATTTCTTAGATAACAGCAAATTATTTAAAGGTACCGTTGTTCCCGAAGATCGTTCTTTAATGAATGTTCCGTTTGTAACCGGTAGTGATGAATTGGATGCAAAGTTTGTTGCTGAATCAAAAGCTGCTGGGTTTGTTAATCTTAAAGGTCACCGTTCGGTTGGCGGTATGCGTGCATCAATTTACAATGCTATGCCTGTTGAAGGCGTTGAAAAGCTTGTTGAATTTATGAAAAAATTTGAAGAGGAAAATGCATAATGTATAAGATTAAAACTTTTAATAAGATTTCTAAAAGCGGTCTTGAAATTTTTGACGACAAGTACACAATTGGTGATGAAGTTGAAAATCCTGACGGTGCCATCGTTCGCTCTGCTGCTTTGCATGATGTTGAATTTCCTAATTCCTTAAAGGCAATCGCTCGTGCCGGCGCAGGGACTAACAATATCCCGATTGACCGTTGTTCAAGTCAAGGCATAGTTGTATTCAACACCCCCGGTGCTAATGCAAATGCCGTAAAAGAGCTTGTTATTGCAGGTCTTTTGCTTTCATCCCGTCGTGTTGTCACGGCAATCGAATGGATTAAAACATTAAAGGGCAAAGGCGAAGAAGTCGGCAAGCTTGTTGAAAAAGGGAAAAGTGCTTTTGCCGGTCCTGAAATTAAGGGCAAGACGCTTGGTGTTATCGGTCTTGGTGCAATAGGTGTTAATGTTGCAAATGCAGCTAATTCTCTTGGTATGAATGTATTGGGCTACGACCCTTATTTGTCCGTAAATTCGGCTTGGAATTTAAACCATAATGCAATTCATATCTATGATATTAACGAAATTTTTGCAAAGAGTGATTATATTACAATCCATGTTCCGCTGTTAGATTCAACCAAAGGACTTATAAACAGCGAAACTATCGCAAAGATGAAAGACGGCGTTAGAATTCTTAACTTCGCCCGTGGCGGTTTGGTTGATAATAATGCAATTAAAGCTGCGCTCGAATCTAATAAAGTTGCTTGTTATGTAACCGACTTTCCGTCAGATGATATTCTCGGAACCGACGGTGTTATTGCAATTCCTCACTTAGGTGCATCTACACCTGAATCTGAAGATAATTGCGCTGCTATGGCTGCAAAAGAACTTATTGATTATATTGAAAACGGAAATATTGTCAATAGCGTCAACCTACCCGAAATTACAATGCCACGCAGTGGTGAAAAACGCATTTGCGTTATTCATAAAAATATTCCCACAATGCTTACTGCTATCACTGCCGTATTTGCAAACGGTGGCGTTAACATTGAAAACCTGCTTAATAAATCACGCGGTGATTATGCATATACAATGTTAGATGTAAGCGCTGCTGCCGATGAGCAAGCGAAAGAAATTGCCGCTATTGAAGGCGTTATAAAGGTTAGAATTGTTTAAATTTCATAAAAAATAAAAGCCCCACAAAAGTGGGGCTTTTATTTTTTTGCTATTACATATCTAAAAGAAGGGTGCCGGCTTTTAATAATGAATTCAATTTCTCGTTAGCACTTGCATCATTTTTTCCAACAGCATTAATATATAATTTAATTTTCGGCTCAGTACCCGAAGGTCTTACAATAACACAAGAACCGCTCTGCAATGTATAACTTAATACATTAGACTTAGGCAAGGTTAGGGTAGTCGATTTTCCTGTTAATAAATCTTTTTTAGTTGATGTTTTATAGTCGTTAATTTCAATAACCGGATCGTTTGCGATTTCTTTAAGGGCATTTGTTCTTAGCCTTTCCATAGTATCTGCAATTTTTTGCATACCGGTTTGACCTTCGCAGGTAAAGCTTTGTTGTTTACAGTAATAATAGCCGTACTTATCATAAATTTCGTTTAAAACGGTAAATAGGTTTTTGCCTTTTGACTTGTAGAAAGCTGCCATTTCACAAATAAGCATTGAAGCAACAACGGCATCTTTATCTCTTGCGTGTGTTCCGGATAGATAACCGTAGCTTTCTTCAAATCCTAATATGAAATTATTTTCATTATTGCTTTTTTCTAATTCGGCAATAACACCGCCAATATACTTAAAGCCTGTTAATACATTATAAAGCTCGCAATTATAATCAGCTGCAATTTTTTTGCAGATTTCGGTAGTAACAATTGTCTTTACCGCAACAGGATTTTCGGGCAATGTACCGTTTGATTTTCTTTGTTCTAAAATAAAGTTTAAAAGCAAAGTGCCAACTTCGTTGCCGGTAAACAATCTGTATTCTCCGTCAATATTAACTGCAATTCCGACTCTGTCGCAGTCAGGATCGGTTGCAAGTAAAATATCAGCTTTTTTAGTTTTTGCAAGTTCTAAAGCGCAATTAAATGCTTCACGAATTTCGGGGTTAGGATATGGCGCAGTAGGGAAGTTACCGTCAGGCAATTCCTGTTCCTTAACAACCGTTACATCTTTAACGCCAACCATCTCGAGAATTTTTCTGACAGGTTTATTACCTGTGCCGTTAAGCGGGGAATAGATAACACTTAAATTTGATAAATCTTCGTTTTTGTTAACTAATTTTTCTTTTACACAATTTAAATATTTTTCAATAACATTTGAGCTTATATATTCAATACTTCCGTCGGCAAGTGCTTTATCAAAATCAAGACGCTTAATGTCATTAAAAACATCAATTTTATCCATTATTTTAAGAATATTATCAGCAGCATCATTGTCAAGCTGACACCCGTCGCTGCCATATGCTTTATAACCGTTATACTTTGAAGGATTATGACTTGCGGTTATAACGATACCGGCATCACATTTTAATTCTCTTACAGCAAACGAAAGCATTGGCGTCGGCATAAGTTCTTTATAAATGTAAACTTTAATGCCGTTTGCAGCAAAAATTTCAGCAGCAACACGGGCAAATAGGTCGGATTTTATACGGCTGTCATATCCAATGGCAACCTTTGCGTCATTTTTTAAAGAATTTAAATGAGTTGCAATACCTTGAGTTGCTTTGCCGACAGTATAAATATTCATACGGTTAGTACCGGCACCGATAACACCGCGTAAACCGGCGGTGCCAAATTCAAGTTCTTTATAAAATGCATCATTAATTTGTTCTGCATTGCCTTTTATAGATATTAATTCAGGTATTAAATCAGGGTCATCAACGGCTTTTTCACACCATATATCATAAATTTTATTAACCATATTTTTACCTCCAATACTTTTATAACATTATTTTAATATTTTTTATTAATATTGTCAATATAGCAGATTTTATATTAAAGTTTTTACTTGACAATATTTAGAATTTAAGTTATTATATTAATATAGTTTATTGAATATTACTATTTTGAGGTAAAAATTATAAATACTTTTGTTGAAGATTACGAAAAAATGTCGGATGAAGACATTGTTTTAAAAATAAATTCCGGTAATAATGATTTAATTGGCGAGCTGTTTGTCAGGTATGACAGTGTTATTACATATTATTGCAACAAATTTTGTCCCGAATCTATTAGGGAAGATGCACACCAAGAAACCTTGTTGGCGTTTTATAGTTCTTTAAGAGATTTTGACATAAACAAATCTTCTTTTAAAACTTTTGCAAATTTGTGTATTAAGCGTGCTGTTATTTCAAATGTCAGACGCTACAATAAAAAAAGCAACGTGCCCGATTCTGTCATAACTTCGTATGATGATATTGAGTTAACCGATAATAATTCTCCTGAAGAAATTTTGCTCAATAAAGAGAGTATGAATTCACTTGCGGAAGATATAGAATTAAAGTTATCCGACCTTGAGTTTAAGGTTTTGTCATTATTTCTTTCCGGAAACAATCATAACGAAATTGCCGCTAAGCTTAATATAAGTTATAAGTCGGTTGACAATTCGCTTAATCGGATAAGGTCAAAACTTAAATCTATCTAATCAGCGGTTTTACCGCTTATATATGCCCGTGTAGCTTAAAGTAAAGCGTTTTTAAAAGATGATGGTGCAATTCCATCCCGTGGCAAATTTTAAAACCCTAAGTGAGGTATAAAAAATGTTTGAAGACAAGACGTTAGTATGCAAAGACTGTGGTGAAGAATTCGTTTTCACAGCAAGTGAACAAGAATTCTACGAATCTAAAGGCTTTGTAAACGAACCCAAGCGTTGCAAACCGTGCAGAGATAAGTTTAAGGCTGCAAACAGAGCACCGAGAGAAATGCACGAAGCTGTTTGCGCTGCGTGTGGCGGTGTTGCAAAAGTTCCATTTGAACCACGAGATGATCGTCCGGTATATTGCAGCGATTGCTTTGCAAAAATGAAAGAAGAGGAAGCTGCTGAATAATCGGTTTTCTAAGCCACCCAAAAAGGGTGGCTTTTTCTTAAATTCTACAAATATTAACATTTTCTTCACACAGTTTATTATTTTTTATGATAAAGTGTTTTTATGGGGTGGTAAATCATGATAAATAATAAAATACTTATTGTCGATGATGAAGCTAATATCTGCGAATTATTGCGTATTTATATAGAAAAAGAAGGATATAAAGCAATTATTGCAAATGACGGCGAGGAAGCATTAAAACTTTTTAATTCTGAAGATCCGGCATTAATTCTTCTTGATATTATGCTACCAAAATTAGATGGTTGGCAGGTTTGCCGTGAAATCAGAAAGCAAAGCGAAACACCGATTATAATGCTAACCGCAAAAGGTGAAGTCTTTGATAAAATATTGGGACTTGAACTTGGTGCCGATGATTATATTGCAAAACCATTTGATACAAAAGAAGTTATTGCACGCATAAAAGCTGTTTTAAGACGCGCACATAGTGACGGAGATACCGATATTCAAGAGGTAAAGTATGACAAGTTGACAATAAATTTAACAAATTATGATTTAATTGTTGACGGTGTAAAAATTGATACGCCACCTAAAGAATTAGAACTGATATTTCATTTGGCAAATAACCCTAACCGTGTATATACACGCGACCAGTTACTTGATGAAGTTTGGGGATTTGATTACTATGGCGATTCACGTACAGTTGACGTACATGTAAAACGCTTACGCGAAAAGCTTGAAAATATATCTCCACAATGGTCTTTAAAAACCGTTTGGGGCGTTGGCTATAAGTTTGAGGTTTTAAAATGAAATCAAAACTTTTTAAAAAGTTCTTTCTTACAACCGGTTTTATAGTAGTTATCAGCATCTCTATAATGATGCTGACATTGATTATATTTTTAAATACTTATTTTGCCAAAACAAATTATAAAAACCTTGATAAATGTTGTAAGCAAGTATCTGAAAATATAACTTCACAAACAAAAATTAACGGTGAAAATTCGGATTTCCAATTCTTTATCAGCACAGTTTCCGACGTAACCGGTAATGAAATTTTTGTAACCGACGCCAAAGGACGAGTTTTATTATGTAGTTGTAATAATGATAACTTTTGCAACGCGCGTGGGAAAATTGTTTCAAGCAAAGCGATAAATGACCTTAAAGATAAATCGGTTTTTGAACTCGGTAATTTAGGAATTTATAATAAAGAAAGGTATAGTGTAGCTAAACCTTTAACTGCAAAAAGCGGTGCAATTTACGGATATGTTTTTGCAACAACTCCGCTCTCCGCAATAAGTGAGGTATTATCGGTTGTTTTAAGGCAATACTTATTATCGGCTATTATTCCCGTAATAATAATGTTTTTTGCTTTTTACTTTATGTCATATAAATTAACAAAACCGCTTAAAAGCATGTCAGAAGCCGCTCACGCAATGGCTCATGGTGATTTTTCAAAACGAATTCCGGTAATGACCGATGATGAAATAGGCGAACTTTCAATCGCGTTTAACCAAATGACAAATTCGCTTGTACAATTAGAAAACACGAGAAGAAGCTTTGTCGCTAATGTTTCACATGAATTAAAAACGCCAATGACAACTATTGGCGGATTTATTGACGGAATTTTAGACGGAACTATCGAAAAAGACAAACAAGAATACTATTTAAATATTATTTCTGAAGAAGTTAAAAGGTTGACAAGATTAGTTCAGTCAATGCTTAGTATGTCAAAATTAGAATCAGGTGATTATGAACTAAAACCGCAAACTTTTAACTTTAAAGAAATGCTTTTGAACATTGTAATCAGTTGTGAGCAACGAATTGCCAATGCACACATCAATATTGATGGTCTTGATAAATTCAGTGATGTAAATATTTTTGCTGACAAGGATTCAATTTATCAGGTCGTTTATAATCTTGTTGATAATGCGATTAAATTTACTAACGACGGTGGCACAATAACATTTTCAAACAAGGTTGACAATTTGAAATTAATGTTTACAATTAAAAATACAGGTTGCGGCATACCGGCGCGACAACTGCCGTTCATTTTTGAAAGGTTTTATAAGGCAGATACTGCCCGTTCTGCTAAAAAGGACAGTACAGGATTAGGCCTTTATATAACAAAATCAATAATTAAAGCACATAATGGTAAGATATCCGTCGAAAGCATTGAAAACGAGTTTACGGCATTCACGGTTACATTACCAATAAAATAAGGTGATAGTATGGATGAATTTAATAACGAGCAACAAAATTTCAGCGAAGAGGAGATAAACGAGCCGGAACTTCAAAATGACAACCCGAACTTCAGCCACACAAATTTCCATAATGAAAAAATTGTGTATTCTGATTATTCACCGGCACCGACAAGTAGGGGATTAAAAATCTTTGCTTTCGTGTTGGCTGCCATAATTGCTTTAACTTCATTTTCGGCTATTGGATATTTTTTAGGTAAAAGCAGTAATAATACCGTAAATAAAAACATTTCGCTTAACTTAAAATCAAAGCCTAAAAACACCGATGAATTCACGGCAGAACAAATTTACGGCAAAACCGTAAAACATATTGTCGGCGTATATGCTTATAATTCCGCGGGAACAGCTTCACAAGCAAGCGGTGTAGTTTACACTAATGACGGATATATCGTTACAAACGACCATATTTATGCCAATATTAACTCTCCGAAATTTAAGGTCATTGCATATGACGGTTCTGAATATGATGCGAAATATGTTGCCGGCGATACCGTAAGTGATTTAGCCGTTTTAAAAGTTGACACTAAAAATTTAAAAGCGGCAACCTTTGGCAATTCCGACGAGCTGAATTTTGGCGAAACCGTTGTTGCTATCGGCAAGCCAAATGGTGCTTCGGGAAGTTCATCAATTACACAAGGCATCATTTCTTCGGTTTCCGAACGCGTAAAAACGACATCAAACTATACGGCAAGACTAATTCAAACAGATAGCGCAATAAATCCCGGCAGTTCGGGCGGTGCGCTTATTAATATGTACGGTCAGGTTGTCGGAATTACTTCCTCAAAATTAGCCGGTGTTCAATATGATTCGGTTGGATATGCTATACCTACAACTATATTAAAACGTGTTGTTGATGAGCTTATTAAAAACGGGAAAGTAATTTCGCGTGCAAAGCTTGGTATAACTTATACCGCCATTGATTCTTTAACCGCAGAAATCAATAATCTTGATTTTACCGGTTTGAAAATTGCTGATATCAGTCAAGATAGCGATCTTTACGGTAAGGCGGTTGCAGGTGATTATATTGTAAAAATTAATGATACCGTTATTACAAACGATACTGTGGTTTTAGATATTATTGAAAGCAAAAAAGCCGGTGAGACTGTTAATATTACGGTTAAAACTGCTAACGGCAGCGTAAAAAATTATACCGTTAAGTTAAAAGCAAATATCGGTGAATCAAGTTATTCAACCGATCCGCCGGAAATCAGCACACCAAAAAAATCCAGTGAAAACCCGAACGAAGACGCTTTTAGTTTTCCCGAAGGCGAATAATTTTTAAACAGTAGCAATTAATTTTGCTACTGTTTTTTTGTTCGACAAACTTTTCGTTTTGCCGGTAATATAATAACTTTGGTGAAGCAAATGATTATTTATTTAGATGTTTTGATAATTGTAAACGCAATAGTGGATTATTTTATTATTTTAGCAACGTTAAAACTTTTAAAAACAAAGGTAAAAACCTTTAAAATTCTGATATCTGTCGTAATCGGCGGACTATCATCAATTTACATATTAGCAGACTTAAAAAATATATTTTTAGATTTTTTATATAAATTTTTAATAACGGTATTAATGGTATTTATTTTGTTTGGATTTAAAAACTTTAAAATTATTGCCAAAGGAACAATAATTTTATTTTTAGTCAGTTGTGCTTATACCGGCGCCGTTTTAGCTGTTTATTTGGCTTTTAAGCCCATAAATTTGTATATTACAAACTCGGTAGTATATTTTAACATCTCGCCTCTAATACTCGTTATTTCGACAGTTTTCGGGTATTTTGTATTTATGCTTGGTTGTTATATATTTAAAAATAAATCAAGCAATGCAAAAACTTATTATATAACAATAAATATACTGGAATATACAGTTTCGTTTGTTGCTTTAAGTGATACCGGAAATTCCGTAACTGATTGCTTTGGAAATAATGAAATAATTATTGTTAATGATAATGTTTTTAATAAAATTGACAAATATGTTCGTAATAAAAGTAATGAATATGAAAAGAGATACCGTGCTGTTCCTTGCAGCACCGTCACCGGCGAAGCACTGTTATACGGATATAGATGTGACTCTGCACGCATACAAATAGATAAAATGATTAAAGAATTGATTTGTCCGATAATAATTAAGTCAAATACAAAATTACCAAAGGATTTTGAAGCAATAATCAATCCAGAAATAGTGTTGTAGGTGTTAATATGAATAAATTTAAAAATTTTATATACAAACTTATTTTCAAATTAAAACTTGCCTTACCGAATTATTATATAAACAGTTCGGAAACTTTACCGCCGCCGCTAAGCCCGGAGGAAGAGTTAGAGCTAACCATGCTCGGTACCGATAAGGCTAAAGAAAAACTGATTGTTCATAATCTACGACTTGTGGTTTACATAGCAAGAAAATTTGATACTAATGCTTCTAATTTAGAAGATTATATTTCTATAGGCACCATTGGGCTTATAAAAGCCGTTAACACATTTAAAGCTGATAAAAATATAAAGCTTGCGACTTACGCTTCAAGATGTATAGAAAATGAAATTTTGATGCATTTAAGAAAATGCTCTTCACAAAAAAACGAGATTTCCATTGACGAGCCATTAAATGTTGATTGGGATGGAAACGAGTTGTTGTTATCTGATATTTTAGGTAGCGACGGGGAAGAAGTCTCGCGTAATTTAGAAATTGAAGACGAAAAATATATGCTTAAAAAGTTTATTGATATGTTATCACCGCGCGAAAAACAAATAATGCAGATGCGATTTGGCATGGGCGGATATAAAGAATACACTCAAAAGGAGGTAGCCGACACATTAGGTATATCACAGTCATATATTTCAAGACTTGAAAAAAGAATTACAAATAAATTAAAAAAACAGATTGAAAAAGCAGTGTAATTATGATATAATTAACAAAATTTTTGAAATTTTGGTGAACAAATGAGCATATATCCTTTTTTAATATACTTTCTTATCATAAATGCTATCGGCGTTTCTGCTTGTACTTATGATAAAACTGCGTCTGTTTTAGGTCAATGGCGCGTCCCCGAAAAAACATATATTTTGTTGGCAGCTTTGGGTTCGGCATTTTCAATATATCTGACTTTTAAGGCAATTAGGCATAAAACACGTCATAAACGCTTAAACAGAAAAATTCTCTTTATTGGTATTCTGCATATTTTGCTTATTATTTTATTGATTGTTTTACCGCGTTTTATTTAAATTTAATACTTCGGGGCGAGGTGCAATTCCTCACCGGCGGTCAAAGCCCGCGAGCCTTTTTGGTTGATTTGGTGAAATTCCAAAGCCGACGGTTACAGTCCGGATGATAGAAGATAAACTCGCTCCCAAAATCGGGAGCTTATTTTTTTGTTGGAGGTTAATTATGCGAAGGATAAGGACTTATGAAATTACTATTACCGCAGTTATGACAGCACTTGCAACAATTATTTATTTAATTTTTCCCGAAATACCGTTAGTACCCGGTGTAGATTATTTAAAGATAGATTTTTCCGATATACCCGCTATTGCTGCCGGCATAGTTTTAAGCCCGTTTTTTGGCATTTTTGTTGAAATAATTAAAAACATATTTCACTTGTTCCGTACAACTACATTTGGAATAGGGGAGATTATGAATGTCATTATGGGGAGCACCATAATTGTATCTCTTAATTATTTTTCAAACATATTTTATAAAAAGTTTGAAAAATATTTTACATTTGTTTTTTCATCAGTTATTACAATTGCAATCAGTATTGTTGTCGGTTGGCTAACGAATGCAATCTTCACACCAATATATTTCTTGATTATCGGTATTCCGATTACACAAAAATCCGTGCTTGCCGGTGTTATAGGCTCGACATTATTGAATGCAGTAAAAGTTGCCTTTAACATTTTACCGTTTTACCCGTTATATTTTGCTTTAAAGCGTTATTTTAGCAAAATTAACCATTGACAAATTTTATGTTTGTGGTAAAATAATTTTGTTAATTAAATATTGTCCTTATCAAGAGTGGCGGAGGGACTGGCCCTATGAAGTCCGGCAACCTGAATATTTAAGGTGCTAACCAGCGGATATTTCCGGGAGATGAGGTTTTATATTAATCGTCTCTTTATGGGACGGTTAATTTTTTATAAAGGAAGTTTTAAAATGTCAAAAGTATTGTTTACGTCCGAATCAGTTACCGAAGGTCATCCCGACAAAATTTGTGACCAAATTTCAGATGCTGTCCTTGATGCAATTATTGAACAGGATCCTGATGCGCGTGTGGCTTGTGAAACCTTTTGCACAACAGGCATTATCAATGTAATGGGTGAAATTACAACCGATTGTTATGTTGATGTTCCTAAAATTGCGAGAGACGTCGTATTAGAAATCGGATATAATTCATCTGATTCTGGTTTTGACGGTAATACTTGTTCGGTTGTTACCGCCATTGACGCTCAGTCTGAAGATATTGCATTAGGTGTTGACAACTCGGCTGAGTTTAAAGGCGGAATTGAAGATGAATATAATCTCCACGGTGCCGGCGACCAAGGTATGATGTTTGGTTTTGCTTGTAATGAAACTAAGGAACTAATGCCTTTAAGCATATCGCTTGCACACAAAATGGCTAAAAAATTGACTGAGGTTCGAAAAAACGGCACATTACCTTATTTGTTTCCTGATGGCAAAACTCAGGTTACAGTTGAATATAACGATGGTGTGCCGACTAGGATAGATACAGTTGTTGTTTCCAGTCAACATAATGAAAAAGTATCATTAAAAAAATTGCGTAATGATATTTTAAAAACTGTCATTAAACCGGTTATTCCGGATTATCTTTTTGACAAAGAAACAAAGGTGTTTATTAACCCGACCGGACGTTTTGTTATCGGCGGTCCTCATGGTGACACCGGTCTTACCGGCCGAAAAATTATTGTTGATACTTATGGCGGTTTTGCCCGACACGGCGGTGGCGCATTTTCCGGAAAAGACCCAACAAAGGTTGATAGGTCGGGAGCTTACTTTGCAAGATACATTGCAAAAAACATAGTAGCGGTGGGCCTTGCCGATAGATGTGAAGTTTCAATTTCATATGCAATCGGAAAAGCAGACCCGGTAGCAATCGGAATCAACACCTTTAACACCGGAAAGACTTTTGATGAAGAGATACTTAGGATTGTTGAAGAAAATTTCTCTGCAAGACCTAAGGATATCATCAAAAAGTTTAAGCTGCAGGAGCAAAATTTCTCCTTAACTTCAAGCTACGGCCACTTCGGAAGTGACTCTTTTCCTTGGGAAAAAACCGATAAAGTAGATGCTTTAAGGGGCGTTTTAAGAGCTTTGAAAATCTTTGTGAATTAATTTCGTCTTTCTTCGAAAAAGTACTAGACTTTAGTTTTTTTCATGGTATTGTGTGTTGCTAACAGGAGGGGAAATCCTTACCTGGAAAGAAAATAAAGTCAAAGAAGGAG
>JAZUID010000023.1:0-159396 GCA_045642065.1 Acutalibacteraceae bacterium | reverse complement strand
GTCGATTGTTATTATGGGACAGTAAACAGCTACGAGGTCTGGGGTAGCATTTATCAAGATGCTGAAAACGCTATATTGAAAATAGGTGGTGATATTGATTTTGGGAGAAATGCTTATTCTAAAATCACAAATGGCACAGTCGTATTTATTGGTACTACTGAGCAAACAGTCGCAAATTTGAAATCCCCCACCGTTGAACTATTGAATGAATCGGATGAGGGCGTAGTATTTACAACGGCTATAAACCCGTCAGTTTTGTTCAATCACAACGGGAACAAGTTTACCGTGCCGTCCGGTTCGACATTCGTTGACTACGACGGCGACGGTCTGAAAGACAATGTTGATCCCCATCCGACTGTTCACGAAAACTGCATTGCAGGTCATAAGTTCACCGAATGGTTCGTCAATTCCAATGAATCCAAAACAATAAGAACTCACATTTGTTTGGAATGTGGGTATGAAGAATCCGAAGAATTCTCCCCCGCATTTGAATTTGACAAGCGTTCACTTGTCCTTAGCGGAGAATTGGGGCTGAATTTTTACACGAAAGCAGTGGAAGTTCCGCAACTTGATGGTGCATATATGGAATTTACCGTGTCCGGCAAAGACGGCGAAACCACTCGCATTGATTTTGCCGATATGAAGCCGGAAAGTGACGGCAGATATAAATTCACCTGCTATGTCAATGCTTTGCAGATGGCGGAAACCGTAACTGCTACTTTCCATTACGGAGATACGAACATTGTTATGACCACATCCGTTTTGGATTATATCAATGCAATTCTTGATAAGTACAACGGTGATGATACCAACAAAACCGTTAAACTTGTCAAAGCAATTGCAAACTACGGGTATTATGCCCAGCTTGCTCTTGCAGAAACGCACGGATTTACCGTTAAATCCGACGGAACCGGTGATTATACTGAAATGATACATTTTGGTAATGTTCCCGACATTAATGTTGATTTGTCAAAATATGATATGACAGTAGAAAACAACATTGCCGGAATCACGAAAATCGGGCGCTCTCTTGGGCTTGACAGTGAAACCAATATATTCATCTATTTTACTGTTACAAGCGGTTATGTTCCTAATATAACCGTTACGGATGTTTTGGGCGAACAGGTTGACGGAGTGACCGTTACCTTGCAAAATGACGGAAGATATAAATTAGATATTCCCAATATTTCCGCTCACAAGTTAGGAGATAATTATACGGTTTCCATTGATAACGGTGCAATGACAATCAAAATATCTGCTTTGTCCTATGCGTATGCGGTATTGAATTCGACAAAGACGGGTACATACAAACGAGCAGTTGCGGCACTGTATCAATACAATATGGCAACATTAGAATACAGAAAATAAAGGAGGAAAATGAAATGAATTTGCAAAAATTTAAGGATGGAGAAAAAGTAATCGGTATGAACAAGGTGTTTGAATCTCCCAAAATTGAAATAATTCATTTAGATGTTGAGGATGTTTTTACAACCAGCAGCGGTGAGGATTGGAGAAAAGACACCGAATTGGACGAAGTGTAATATGCGTATTTTCAAAATAGCTGTTGCCATCATCCTATTGGTTGCCTTTGCGTTGACCTTAATATCTTGTACGGATAATAATAATTCGTCAAACCGAGAAAATCAAACATCCGCAACTGATTCTGTTGAATCAAAAGTTACCGATAGTACAACGGATTTTGATGGTTCGGCTGATACAAGTGGCTCCGTCACAAAAAGCGAATCCGAAACAACAACTGTTCATAAAGGAACTGAGGGCAATACAACAAAAAGCAGTGAAAGTGCATCAACGAACACAACTGCACCTAAAAAAGATGCGACTTCAAGCGATGAAAATGTTTCGGATAACATTACTCAAAAAACAGAAACTTCAGTGGCGGAAAATAGCACATCCGAATCGTACGGATCTTCTACTGAAACTACCGATAGCAATGCTCCGATAGAATTAGAAGAAATTGATTTTTGAGAAAAATTTTACCACCCATAATATCACTGTGAAATACGATTGAAAAGATTAAGGCATTGAGTTTTGAACAACTCAGTGCCTTTATTTTATAAACTTTTTATGAAATCGCTATTGTTTTCTTGAAATTTAAAATACAGGTAAGTTAAAAAGTAATTGCTGTCTTTATAAAAATGAAGGAGGAGTTACAATGACTTACACAAAAATGTTTGGAAAATTTATTTTGTTGTGCTTTTATAAGCCGCGAACTGACTGTTCACGGGTTGCGTAAAATGTGAACAAAAATTCAAGTCACCACTTTATTTTTCACATAAAGTATGGTATAATAATTAGGCTAATAATTCCCATTTTTCCAATGTGTTTTTTGAGTACAAAAAAGGCGTAATTATGACCTTGTCTGGAACATTACCGATTTTTGACAAAAAATACCAATGAAAAATGATGAAAAACCTTAAAATATGGTCTATAGTAATCGTAATAAAATCGTCAAAAAGGGGGGATTTTTGCTTGGGATCTTTCAAAATTCATTCTGATTTTAAGCCGACCGGCGACCAGCCGCAGGCAATAAAAAAATTAGTTGACGGAATTAACCAAGGACTTAAAGAGCAGGTGCTGCTCGGAGTTACCGGCTCGGGCAAAACCTTTACCATGGCTAATATTATTGCTAATGTTAATAAACCCACCCTTGTCCTCGCTCACAATAAAACCCTCGCAGCCCAGCTTTGCTCCGAGTTCCGTGAATTTTTCCCCGAAAACGCGGTTGAATACTTTGTGTCCTACTACGACTACTATCAACCTGAAGCCTATATTCCGGGTAGCGATACCTATATTGAAAAAGACTCATCAATCAACGACGAAATCGATAAATTAAGGCATAGTGCAACCTGCGCTTTGTCAGAACGCAAGGATGTTATTATTGTCGCAAGTGTGTCATGTATTTATTCTTTGGGTAACCCTATTGATTACCGTAATATGGTAATCTCATTACGCACCGGCATGCAAAAAGACAGGGACGAGCTTTTAAAAAAATTAGTTGACCTTCAATACGAGCGTAATGATATTAACTTTGTCAGAAACAAGTTTAGAGTTAGGGGAGATACTGTTGAAATTTTTCCCGCTTATTCTTACGAAAATGCTATTCGTGTTGAATTTTTCGGTGACGAAATCGACCGCATTTGCGAAATTAACACCGTTACGGGCGAAGTAAAAGCATTGCTTTCACACATAGCAATTTATCCGGCTTCGCACTATATCGTTCCGCAAGACAAGTTGGAAGAAGCGTTAGAAGAAATTAAAGAAGAAACGGAAGACCGCGTAAAGTGGTTTATTGATAACGAAAAGCTGATTGAAGCACAACGCATTAGGCAACGCACCGAATACGACCTTGAAATGCTTAGAGAAATCGGTACTTGCAAGGGCGTTGAAAACTATTCGCGCGTGCTTTCAAGAAGAAAAAAGGGAAGCACACCCTCTACCTTGCTTGACTATTTTCCCGAAGACTTTTTGCTTTTTGTAGATGAATCTCATGTTACCATACCGCAAGTTCGCGGTATGTACGGCGGTGATAGGGCAAGAAAAGAAAATCTTGTCGAATACGGCTTTAGATTGCCTTCGGCTTTTGATAACAGACCGCTTAATTTTGATGAGTTTTACAGCCATGTTAATAAAGCAATTTATGTTTCGGCAACACCGGGCGATTTTGAAAAAGAGCACGCGTCTCAAATTGCAGAGCAGGTTATCCGTCCGACAGGGCTACTCGACCCGCAAATATCAGTAAGACCGACCGAGGGCCAAATTGATGACCTTGTATCAGAAATAAATATCCGCGCCGCTAAGAAACAAAGGGTTTTGGTTACAACCCTTACTAAAAAGATGGCGGAAGATTTAACCGAATATCTCGAAAAATTAGATATTAAGGTTAGATATATGCACTATGACATTGATACTATTGAGCGCATGGAAATAATCAGAGATTTGCGCTTGGGTGAGTTTGATGTTTTAGTCGGCATCAACCTTTTGCGCGAGGGGTTGGATATACCCGAAGTCTCACTTGTGGCTATACTTGATGCCGATAAAGAAGGCTTTTTGCGAAGCGAAACTTCGCTCGTGCAAACTATCGGCCGTGCCGCAAGAAACGCCGAAGGCAAGGTTATTATGTATGCCGATTCGGTCACGCTTTCTATGGAAAAAGCAATCAGCGAAACTAACCGAAGAAGAGCAATTCAAGAAAAGTATAACGAAGCAAACGGAATCGTTCCGAAAACCATTATTAAGGATGTTAGGGACATAATAGAAATAGGTCAAAAGGTTAAAAACGATAAACCTGTTTCGCGTATGTCTAAAATGGAACGCGAAGCGGAAATTAAACGTCTTACCAACGAAATGCGACAAGCGGCAAAGATACTTGAATTTGAGCATGCGGCATTTTTGCGCGATAAGATAAATAAATTAAGGCAGGGAAAGTAAATGCCAAGTGAAAACATTGTTATTAAAGGCGCTAACGAGCATAATTTAAATAATTTGAATGTCACTATTCCAAGGGACAAGCTTGTTGTTTTTACCGGCCTTTCGGGAAGCGGTAAATCTTCTTTGGCGTTTGATACTATCTATGCCGAAGGGCAACGAAGATATGTAGAATCCCTTTCTTCATATGCAAGACAGTTCTTAGGTCAAATGGAAAAGCCTAATGTAGAGGTTATTGAAGGCCTTTCACCCGCAATTTCCATCGACCAAAAGACAACTTCTAAAAATCCGCGTTCAACAGTTGGCACGGTAACCGAAATTTATGATTATTTGCGACTATTGTACGCAAGAGTCGGTGTTCCGCATTGCCCGATTTGCGGTAAAGAAATAACCCAACAAACAACCGACCAAATTGTCGATACGGTTTTAAAACTTAGCGAAGGCACAAAAATTCAAATTTTAGCCCCCGTTGTTAAGGGCAGAAAAGGCGAACATCAAAAGGAGTTTGAAAACGCCCGAAAACAAGGCTACGCGCGTATGCGTGTTGACGGCGAAATCAAAGACCTTGACGGCGAAATTAAGCTTGAAAAAAATAAAAAGCATAGCTTGGAAATTGTCGTTGACCGTCTTGTTATTAAAGATGATATCCGTTCAAGATTAACAGGAAGCATCGAAACCGCCGTTGCTGTTTCTGGCGGACTTGTTTCGGTTGATGTTATCGACGGGGAAGTTCTTGAATTTTCGCAAACCTATGCTTGCGATGAGCACGGTGTCAGCATACCCGAACTTACACCCACAATGTTTTCCTTTAACAGTCCGTTTGGCGCTTGTCCTACCTGTACGGGTATCGGCACCTATTCAAAGGTTAACCCCGCGCTTATTATGAATAATCCCGATAATTCTTTGTTGGAGGGCGCAATCAGGGCACCGGGGTGGGGCGTTAATTCATGGTATTCACCCGATTCGGGTGCCATTGCAGAAATGTATTATAGGGGTATTGCCGACCATTTTGGTTTTGATATTTCTTTGCCCTTTAAGGATATACCCGAAGAAGCGCAAAAAGCCGTTTTATACGGTACCGGCGAAACAAAGTTAGAATTACACCGCACAAAAACTTTCGGCGGTGGTGTTTACTATGCTCCTTTTGAAGGTATAATAAATAATCTTGAAAGGCGTTATAAATCAACAACGAGCGATAATGCCCGTGCCGAAATCGAAAACTTTATGACAGAACAACCCTGTCCCGATTGCCACGGAATGCGCTTAAAACCTGAAATTTTGGCGGTTACGGTCGGCGGTAAAAATATTATCGAATTTTGTAATTTAAGTGTTGTAGAAGCGCTTGATTTCATTAAAAACTTGAAATTTAATGAGCGGAATTCTATGATCTCAAAGCCGATTTTAAAAGAAATAAATGCGCGACTTTCGTTCCTTGAAAATGTGGGACTTGAATATCTTACTCTATCCCGTTCTTCAAGCACCCTTTCGGGCGGCGAAAGTCAGCGTATCAGACTTGCAACCCAAATCGGTTCTTCGCTTGTCGGCGTTTTATATATTTTGGATGAGCCGAGCATCGGGCTTCACCAACGCGATAATGAAAGACTTATTAACACCCTTAAGAAATTGCGCGATTTAGGAAATACCCTTATTGTTGTAGAGCACGACGAAGATACAATGCGCGCGGCTGACTATATTGTCGATATTGGCCCCGGTGCAGGTGTTCACGGCGGTAAGGTTGTCTTTTCGGGTAATTTAGAAGAACTTTTAAAGTGTAAAGAGTCTATTACTTCCGACTATTTAACAGGCAGAAAAAAGATACCCGTGCCAAAGGTTAGGCGTAAGGGCAACGGTACTAAGCTTACCGTTATAGGCGCTAATGAAAACAACCTTAAAAACCTTAATGTTGATATTCCGCTTGGATGTTTCGTTTCGGTTACCGGCGTTTCGGGCAGCGGTAAATCTTCGCTTGTAAATGAAATTATTTATAAATCACTTGCCAATAAATTAAACCGCGCAAAGACGCTTGCAGGTGAGCATAAAGATATTTTAGGCGTTGAAAATCTTGATAAGGTTATAAATATCGACCAATCACCGATAGGTCGCACTCCGCGTTCTAATCCCGCAACATATACAGGTGTTTTCAACGACATTCGTGAGCTTTTCGCGCAAACAAAAGACGCGAAAATTAAGGGATACAACGCCGGTAGGTTTTCCTTTAATGTTAAGGGTGGCCGTTGTGAAGCCTGCCAAGGTGACGGCATTTTAAAGATAGAAATGCACTTTTTACCCGATATTTATGTGCCTTGCGAAGTTTGTGGCGGCAAACGCTATAACCACGAAACTTTAGAGGTTAAGTATAAAGGCAAAAGCATCTATGACATTCTTGAAATGACTATTGAAGAAGGAACTGACTTCTTCCAAAATATTCCTAAAATTTACAAAAAGCTTAAAACACTTTGTGATGTTGGTTTGGGATATGTTAAAATCGGTCAACCTGCAACAACACTTTCCGGTGGTGAAGCGCAACGCGTGAAACTTGCAACCGAGCTTGCAAAACGAAGTACAGGTAAAACTATTTATATTTTGGACGAGCCTACAACCGGACTGCATACTGCCGATGTACACAAGCTTATTGATGTCCTTGAAAAGTTAGTGGATGCCGGCAACACAGTACTTGTAATTGAGCATAATTTGGATGTTGTAAAAACAGCGGATTATATAATTGATTTAGGCCCCGAAGGTGGCAACAAAGGTGGCACATTGGTGGCTTGCGGTACACCCGAACTTCTTGCAAAATGCGAAAAATCTTATACGGGACAATTCCTTAAAAAGATATTATAATTAACACATTATTCATCATTTAATTTCAATTTTAAGTTAGAATATTAAAGAAAGGCGGAAAATGTTTTGTTCGGCTATATTAGGGCTTGTAAACCCGAACTTAAAATAAAAGAATACGAAACATACAAGGCGGTTTATTGCTCTCTTTGCAAGAAACTCGGCAAGAATTACGGTCTTTTATCCCGTCTTACTTTAAGTTACGATTTTACTTTTTTAGCGCTTTTAAATGCAGCTTTAAGTGATGAAAACCTGTGTTTCGAGCAAAAGCGATGTGCTTTTAATCCGCTAAAAAAATGCAACTACTGTAAAAAAGAAAAGGATGCATTTTTAGATTTTCCCGCGGCGGCGGCAATGATAATGCTTTATTATAAAATCTGCGATAATATTGCGGATGAAAGCTTTTTTAAAGCTCTTTTGTTTAGAATTATTAAGCCGGTTTTCAAAAATGCCCGAAACAAAGCAAAAGAGCAATATCCTCAGTTAGAAACGGTTGTTTCCGACTATATTTTCAAACAAAACTCAGCCGAAAAAGCCGAAAAGCCTACCCTTGACGACCTTTGCAATCCGACGGCGGAAGCACTTTCCGAAATTCTTGCTTTTTTAAGTACGGACAGTACCGAAAAAAAGGTTTTGTCGCGTCTCGGATATTGTTTGGGTAGGTATGTTTATATACTTGATGCGGCTTGCGATTTAGAAGAAGACATCAAGAAAAAAAGATTCAATATTTTGAAAGAGCTAACCGAAGAAGAAATGCAAAAAAAGGTTAAAGAGCAACTGTATTTCAGTATAAACGAGTCGGCGTTAGCCTTTGAACTTTTGGATATTAAAAAATTTAAAACTATTTTAGGCAATATAATTTACTTAGGCTTGGAAGACACTTTTATTAAGGAGTTAAAGAAATGAAAGACCCATATTCAATTTTAGGCGTTTCCAAAAATGCGACCGAAGATGAAGTGAAAAATGCTTATCGCGAATTGGCCAGAAAATATCATCCCGATAATTATGCCGATAACCCGCTTTCTGATCTTGCAAGCGAGAAAATGCAAGAAATTAACGATGCTTATGATGAAGTTATGAATAACATTAAAAACTGCGGCAAGCAAAGGGGCGGTACCAATAATTATGGTGCAAATTCTTCATTCCCCGAAATCAGAAAACTTATAAATTCAGGCCGTTTAGAGGACGCGCAGGAGTTATTAGACGGTGTTCCGATAAATTCCCGTGATGCCGAATGGTATTTTTTAAACGGTACCGTTCTTTACCGCAGGGGATGGTTTGACCAAGCCTATACAAGCTATGCTACTGCTTGCAGAATGAATCCGACTAATCAGGAATATCAAAATGCTTTTAACCATGCCCAAAGGCAAGCCGGCCGCCAAAACAACCCTTACCGCGCGTATAACGGCAATATGGGCGGGTGTGACGCTTGTGATGTTTGCCAAAGCTTAATTTGCGCCGACTGCTGTTGCGAATGTATGGGTGGGGACCTGATTCCGTGTTGCTGATATGAATAAGAGTATAAAAAAACTAACATTTTGCGGTCTTATTGCCGCACTTTGCAGTGTTATAATGTTGCTTTCATACGTTCCGTATTTAACCTATTCGGCACCTGCTGTTGCATCGGTTTTTATAATGGTTTGCTTTATTGAAACGGGTAATAAATATACTCTTTACGCGTATATTGCTTCGGCGGTAATTGTCTTTTTCTTTGCAGAGCCGACAAGTAAGATTTTATATGCCGTTTTTTTCGGTAATTACCCGCTTTTAAAATGCCTTTATGAAAAACCGCAAAGCCATTTTGCCGAATGGATTTTAAAGTTATTAAGCTTCAATATAAGCGTTATTATTATCTATTTGATTTTAAAGGTTTTAACCGGTCTTTCGTTCAACGATTTTGCTGATATAGGAAGATACGGCGCTTATATCTTTTTGCTTCTTTGCAACGGCGCTTTTGTTGTGTTTGATATTGCGCTGTCGCGTTTAGCGGTCTTTTATTTAAACCGTTTCCATGACAGAATATCAGGGAATTTTAAATTATAGTTTTTGCCCGAGTCCAAAAATTTTTGGATTCGGGCTTTATTTATATATAATATTTATATATAACTATTGTATTTTATGCGCCATTATGTTATTATAAAGTGTAATATAATATTATTATAGGGGTTGTTATTTTTGGCTGACAATCGTTCAATCGGAATATTTGATTCGGGACTCGGCGGGTTAACAGTTGCAAAAGAAATAATAAAGCAAATGCCTAACGAAAACATTGTTTACTTCGGCGATTCGGGACGCGTTCCGTACGGTACCAAAAGTCGCGAAACGGTACGCAAGTATGCAAAGGAAGATGAACAATTTTTACTAAAACATAATGTTAAGATAATTGTTGCCGCCTGCGGTACTGTTTCTTCGGTTGCTTCCGACACGGCAAGCGAATTGCCCGTTCCGTTCTTCGAAGTTATATCGCACGCCGCTTCTGCCGCCGTTAAAGCCACTAAGAACAAAAAGATTGGCGTTATCGGAACTTCGGTTACAATCCAAAGTCATTCACATAAAAATGCCATCTTAAAAGATATGCCCGATGCTTTGATTTATGAAAAGGCTTGTCCTTTGTTTGTACCGCTCGTTGAGGAAGGCTGGTACACCGAAGGTGATCCTTCTACCGTTGCTACTGTCGAAAAGTATTTATGCAACATGAAAAGCGAAGGGGTTGACACTTTAATTTTGGGTTGCACCCATTTCCCGCTTTTAAGCAGGGTGATAAGTCAGTATATGGGTGACGGTGTAACGCTTATAAATGCCGGTATTTCGGTTGCGGGCGCCGTTAAAAACTATTTGGTAAATAACGGTTTGGAAAACAGTAAAAATAATATTGCCAACCACGAATTTTTTGTGAGCGATAAGCCTGCTTCATTTGGCAAAACCGCTTCAATACTTTTAGGTGAGGAGATTAAGGGTGAAGATGTAACCCTAATATCTTTGGGAAAATAAATGTTAAAAGATGTTTTGATAAAAATTAAAAGTCATCAGTCATACGAAGATGACAGCGATTCAATAGAGCTTACAACAAACGGCAAGTTCGGGACTGTAAACGGTGAATATCTTATTTCGTATGCAGATGTTGACGATAACGGAAAAGAAACGACCAAAACTTCGCTTCACATAAAAAAAGACGGAAGTGTCGTTTTAAGCCGTACGGGTGAAATCGAGAGTAGGTTTATTATAAAAACAAACGAACGTGTAAGCACAACCTACGCAACACCGCAAGGCACAATGCTTATGGGTATTTTCGGCGAAGCGGTTAAAATCGACCTAAACGAAAACGGCGGTAAAATAAAGGTTGTTTACAATATTGATTCAAATTTACAGTTACTGAGTAAAAATACAGTAGAAATTATCGTTAAAGAGGTTAATAAAAATGTCAGTATTAGTGTATAAAGCAAAGGAACAGATTAAGGACTGCATTATGCAGTCGGCAAAAAAGGCAATGGAAAGCGGTGCGTTAGCTAATAGCGAACTTACCGACTTTAATATTGAAGTCCCCTCTAATAGGGACCATGGGGATTATGCTGTTAACGCAGCTATGACTTGGGCAAGAAACTTTCATTCTTCACCGCGCGCCATTGCAGAAATATTAGTAAATAATGCAGATTTTGAGGATACATATATTAAGTCTTGCGAAATTGCGGGACCGGGCTTTATTAACTTTTTCTTAAACGATAAATATTATGCCGATATTGTTTTAGACGTAATTGAAAAAGATGCGGATTACGGCAAGAGTGATTTTGGCAAAGGTGAACGCGTATTAGTCGAATTTGTTTCGGCTAACCCGACAGGCCCTATGCATATCGGCAACGCCCGTGGCGGTGCTTTGGGTGACTGCTTGGCAGAAGTTTTAAGTTATGCCGGTTTTAAAACCGAACGCGAGTTTTATATTAACGACGCAGGAAATCAAATAAACAAATTTGCTTTGTCACTTGATTTAAGATATAAACAACTGTTTAGAGACGGCATTGAGATGCCGGAAGATTCTTATCACGGCGAAGATATTGTTAACCACGCAAAAGCTTTTGCCGAAATTTACGGTGACAAATATATGACCGAAACCGAAGAGGTAAGAAGAAAAGCTTTGGTTGATTTTGCTTTACCTAAAAATATTGAAGGTTTAAAAGAAGATTTAGGCAAATACCGTATCCAATATGATACTTGGTTTAAGGAAAGCAGCCTACATAACAGCGGCGAAACTGCTAAGATTATCGAAAAACTCAAAAATAGCGGTTACACCTATGAAAGCGAAGGCGCTTTGTGGTTTAAGGCTACCGAATTCGGTTGCGATAAGGACTTTGTTTTAGTTCGCGCTAACGGTTTTCCGACCTATGTGGTACCTGATATTGCTTACCACTACAACAAGCTTGAAGTCAGAAAGTTTGATAAGGCTATTGATATTTTAGGCGCCGACCACCACGGCTATGTTCCTCGCTTAAAAGCCGCGCTAACCGCTTTAGGTGTTAATGCAGACAGACTTGATGCGGTGTTAATGCAAATGGTCCGTTTAGTGCGTGACGGTGAAGTTATTAAAGCTTCTAAGCGCTCGGGCAAGGCAATTACATTAGTAACCCTTTTAGATGAAGTTCCGATTGATGCGGCAAGGTTCTTCTTCAATCTTCGCGAACCGAACAGTCACTTTGACTTTGACCTTGACCTTGCGGTTAACGAATCTAACAGTAACCCTGTTTACTATGTTCAATATGCATACGCCAGAATTTGCAGTATAATAAGAAATTTGGAAAGCGAAGGCATTGCCCGTCGCGATGTAACCGAAAAAGAGCTTGAAAAGCTTGTTCTTCCCGAAGAACGCGGACTTATTCTTCACATTTCCGCTTTGACTGATGAAATTGTTTCGGCGGCAAAGGCTTATGACCCTGCCAAACTCACACATTTTTGTTTAGAGTTAGCAACAAAGTTCCACAAGTTCTACGCCGTAGCCCGTGTTAAGGGTGATGATGAAGAGCTTATGCAAGCGCGTTTAAATCTTTGCTATGCAACAGGGAAGGTAATTAAAAATATTCTTTCAATGATGAAAATTTCCGCACCCGAAAAGATGTAATAGGAGTATTAGTTTATGGTTGATAAGCGTAACCTTACAATGCTGATGGACTTGTACGAGCTTACAATGTCTAACGGTATTTTTAAGAGTGATTTAAGAGATACTGTCACATATTTCGATATGTTTTTCCGTACCGTGCCTGATAACGGCGGATATGCTATTATGGCAGGTATAGATCAACTGATCGAGTATCTTAACAATCTTCACTTCGACAAAGAGGATATTGAATACTTAAAAGGTTTAAATCTTTTTTCAGAAGAATTTATTGAATATTTGGCAACCTTTAAGTTTAGTTGCGATGTTTGGGCCATTCCCGAAGGCACGGTAATTTTCCCGCACGAACCGATTATTACCGTAAAGGGACCCGCAATGCAAGCGTTTATGATTGAAACAATGGTACTTTTAACAATAAACCATCAGTCACTAATCGCAACAAAAGCAAACCGTATCGTACGTGCGGCCGACGGCCGTCCGGTTATGGAGTTTGGGGCTAGGCGAGCTCAAGGCGCAGATGCGGCTTATTACGGCGCCCGTGCCGCAGTAATCGGCGGTTGTACCGGTACATCGGTTATGAAGACCTCAAAAGACTTCGGTGTGCCGGCAAGCGGTACCATGGCGCACAGTTGGGTGCAAATTTTTAAAGATGAATATTCGGCATTTAAAGCTTATGCTGAAAACTATCCTGACAGTTGCCTTTTGTTAGTTGATACTTACAATGTTTTAAAATCGGGTATTCCTAACGCCATTAAAGTTTTTGATGATGTTTTAAAACCAATGGGTAAAAGACCGTTAGGCATTAGAATTGACAGCGGAGATATCACTTATATTACTAAAAAAGCGCGTAAGATGTTAGATGACGCCGGATATCCCGATTGCAAAATTTGCGTTTCGAACTCATTAGATGAATATTTAATTAGGGATATGATTTTCCAAGGCGCAAAGGTTGATAGCTACGGTGTTGGTGAGCGTTTAATTACCGCTAAAAGCGAAGCGGTTTTCGGCGGTGTATATAAACTTGCCGCTATTGAAAAGGACGGCAAACTGATACCGAAAATCAAGATTAGCGAAAACCCCGAAAAGATTACTTTACCCGGTGTTAAAATGCCTTGGAGATTATATGATAACGCAACGGGTAAAGCCATTGCCGATGTTATTACACTTGTTGATGAAGAAATTGACGACAGTAAGGATTATGAAATTTTTGATCCGGATCATACTTGGAAGCGTAAAACCGTGACAGATTTTACTGCGAAAAAGTTGCAAATCAAGATTTTCAGTAACGGCAAGCAAGTTTATACAAGTCCCACTGTTAAAGAAATTGCCAAATACAGAAGCGAACAGGTTGAATCCTTGTGGGATGAGGTTACAAGATTTGAAAATCCGCACAGATACTATGTTGATTTGTCGCAAAAGCTTTATAATATGCGCGATGAGCTTCTGACAAAGCTTTCTTAAAGGAGTGTGTTTTATGAAAAAGATTATTTCTCTTTTATTGGCAATTTTGTTTGTTGTTTCTTTTGCCGGTTGCAAAAGTGATAATAAGAAAGAAGAAACTAAGGGACTGGATATTGAGTATTATGCAAAACTCGGTCAAATTCCCGAATGTGAATTCGGCCTTAAAACAAACCCCGAAGATATTATTGATAAATACGATACGACCGAAGAATCCGGCGAAGAAGTATCCAATTTTTCTAAAATAGAAGGCGAAAAGACCGTTTTGTTAGATACGGGCGATGCTAACTATTATTATCAAAAGAAAAACAAAGATATGGGCATTGGATATATAATCAGTTATGACGGTGGTTACGGCTTTAAGAGCGGAGATATAAGTGTTGAAATTAAAGATGCTTTTGCCGATTATGATTATAGCGAAGAAACTGCCGACGCTGACGAATTGTTCTTTATGTATTTACCGGAGAATAACAGCATTTTACGCTATACCTTCGGCGACAACACGGTTATTTTCTTATTTGAAGATAACGCACTTTGCGCTACCGTTATTTACAGTAGCAAAATTTGGAATTTTTAATTAACTTGGAGTAGAATATGCCATTAAATACAGCAATTAAAACTGATATATTGCCGGCAATGGCTCTGCGCGGATTGGTTGTTTTTCCGAAAACTGTGCTGAGCTTTGATGTTGGCAGAAAAAAATCCGCTAAAGCTTTGCAGGTAGCTATGGAAAGCGGTCAGCAAATCTTTTTGGTTACCCAAAAGGATATTGCTACCGAAAACGTTACCGAAAATGATCTCTATACTGTCGGTTGCGTTGCACGCGTAAGACAGGTCTTAAAGATTGCGGATGATAATTTTAAGGTTTTGGTAGAAGGCCTTTACCGCGCAAAACGTCTTTCTTATGTTGACAAAGGCTCGTACTTTATTTGTGCGGTTGAAGAATGCCCCGACACCGCCATTAAAAATCGTGAAATTTATATTGAAACCTTAATTCGTAAGGTCAGAACTGAATTCGAAAAGTATATTACGGTTACGCAAAGCGTACCAAAAGATGTTATTTTTAATGTTTCAACAAATAACGATTTAGGATATTTATCCGACTATATTGCTTTTAACACACCTGCACCTTTTGACGATAAACAATATGTTTTAGAACAGTTTTCACCGGTTAAGCGTGCTAAAATTTTAATTGAAATGCTATCAAAGGAACGCGAAATTTCCGAAATTGACAATCGCATTTCGCAAAAAACACGCGCAGCCATTGACGAAACCCAAAAGGAATATTATTTGCGCGAGCAAATGCGTATTATCAGCAGTGAGCTTTATGGTGATGATACCGCCGATGAAATAGACAAATACTATGAAAGCATAAGCGGGTTAGATGCCGAGCAATCGGTTAAGGAAATTTTATTTGCCGAAATCAATAAACTTTCCAAAATGCCACAAGGCTCGCACGAAGGCACGGTAATCAGAGATTATGTTGATATTTGCTTGGGACTTCCTTGGAACAAGGTTGATAACAGTGTAGTTGATGTTAAGAAAGCTGCCAAGATATTAGACCGCGACTTTTATGGTATGCAAAAGGTAAAGGAGCGCATTTTGGAAATGCTTTCGGTTTATGCCTTTGCACCGAATATAAAGGGACAAATTATTTGTCTTGTCGGCCCTCCGGGTGTCGGAAAAACCTCTATCGGCAAAACTATTGCCGAATGTATGGGCAGAAAGTTTGCACGCATTTCATTGGGTGGCGTACACGACGAAGCCGAGATTAGGGGACACAGAAAGACCTATATCGGTGCAATGCCGGGTAAGATTTTGAACGCAATTTCAAAAGCCGGTGTTTCTAATCCTTTAATACTATTAGATGAAGTAGATAAGTTGGGTAACGACTATAAGGGTGACCCTTCATCTGCATTATTGGAAGTATTAGACCCAGAACAAAACAATACTTTTGTTGACCACTTTGTCGATATTCCTTACGACCTGAGCCAAGCGGTGTTTATTACAACCGCAAACGATGCCAACAGCATTCCGGCACCGCTTTATGACCGTATGGAAATAATTGAACTTAACAGTTATACTCGCGATGAAAAGTTGAATATTGCACGCGAGCATTTAGTTAAAAAACAACTTAATAATCACGGTTTAACAGCCAAACAGTTAAAAATTACCGATGATGCTTTGTTGGGAATTATTGACGGTTATACAAGAGAAGCGGGCGTTCGTACGCTTGACCGCACTATTGCTTCGGTTTGCCGAAAAATTGTTAAGCAAATCGCCGGCGGTGATATCGAAAAAGCAACAATCAAGACAAAAGATTTGGAAAAGTTGTTAGGACACGCAAAATACCACCCAGATAATCTCCTTAAAAAGGATACTGTCGGTGTTGTAAACGGTCTTGCTTGGACGAGTGTCGGCGGCGAAATTATGCAATTGGAAGTAGCAGCTTTAAACGGTACCGGTAAGGTAGAACTGACCGGTAGTTTGGGCGATGTTATGAAAGAATCAGCCCATGCGGCAATAAGCTTTGTTCGAAGTGCTACCGAAAATTACGGAATTGACAGCGAATTTTATAAAAATAAGGACATTCACATTCACGCTACCGAAGCGGCTGTTCCGAAAGACGGCCCATCAGCAGGCGTTACTATCACCGTCGGCTTAGTTTCGGCACTTACAAATAAACCTGTAAGGCAAGATATTGCCATGACCGGCGAAGTTACAATTCTCGGCAGAGTGTTGCCGATAGGCGGTTTAAAAGAAAAATCTATGGCAGCATACAGAAACGGTGTTAAATGCGTGTTTATACCTTACGAAAATATACCTGACCTTGAAGATGTTGATAAGGTTGTTAAGGAAAATGTCCAATTTGTACCGGTTTCGCATGTCAGCGAAATTTTAGACAGAGCCTTAGTAGAAAACAAAAATTCCAAACCGGTTTTAAATATTAAAGAACCGGCTGTAACACAAAATACAATCAGTCAGTAGGTATTTTATGAATTACAATAACATTATTTTTGAAAAGGCATTCGGCACCGCCGAACAGTTAGAGCAAAGCACTTTGCCCGAAATTTGTTTTTGCGGCAGGTCAAATGTCGGTAAATCTTCGCTGATAAATAAACTTTTCGGCAGAAAAAGCTTAGCACGAGTTAGTTCAAAGCCCGGTAAAACTGTTACAATCAACTTTTTCAAGTGCGAAAGCCTTCGCTTTGTTGACCTTCCGGGTTATGGCTATGCCAAAGTTCCTTTTGCCGAAAAGAGCAGATGGTCCGACTTGATGGAAGATTATTTTCAATCGGGGCGCAATATAAAAATGGCTTTTCAACTTATTGATATGCGCCACCCTCCGACCGAGTTTGACATATCAATGCTTGAATTTTTGAGCTATAAAAATGTTCCGTTTACTGTTGTGTTAACAAAAAGTGACAAACTGAATGTCAGCGAATTTAACGGTCAACTTTCTTCAATAACCGAAGAATTAAGTCGCTTTGGTGACGACTTTAAAATTGTTCCCTTTTCTGCGACAAACGGCAATGGGGTAGAAGAATTACGCGAGATTATCGAAAACACGGCAAATTCTTAAAATCATTCGAAAGGTGGGGTTAATGTGGCTTATAAAAAATGGATTGTTAAGCAAAGTGACAAGGAATTAGCAAAATCCTTAGCAATAGACTGCGACATTGACCCTATTACTGCACTTATTGCCGCCGAACGCGGATACGACGACCCTGCACTTTTAGAGCAATTCATTTCCGATGAAGTTATGATTTCACCCGCATACGATTTAATTGATATTGACCTTGCGGTTGATTGTATTAAAGAAGCGATAGCTAATAATGAAAAGATTGCCGTTTATGGCGACTATGACTGCGACGGCATTTCGGCTACAGCCCTTTTGTACGGGTTTTTAAAGGATATCGGCGCCGATTGTATTTATTATATTCCCGATAGGTTTAGTGAAGGCTACGGCATGAATAAGGATGCCGTCGAAAGCTTGAAAAAGCACGGTGTTAAGCTTATTATTACGGTCGATAACGGTATTTCCTCGATTGAAGTTATTGATTATGCAAATTCATTAGGCATTAAAACAGTTGTAACCGACCACCATATACCAAAGGATATTTTGCCTAATGCGGCGGCAGTTGTTGATCCGCATAGACTTGATTGTCCTTCGGACTTTAAAGAAATTTGCGGTACCGCCGTTGCCTTTAAGCTTGTTTGCGCTATTTGCGAAATGGAACCGGAAGAACTAATAAATAAATTTGCAGATTTGTTAGCCATTGCGACCATTTCGGATGTTATGCCTTTAACCGAAGAAAACAGGTGCTATGTTAAATGCGGTATAAATCAAATCAGATATAAAGCAAGAACGGGTATTTCTGCGATTATCAATGTTGCGGGCATAGAAAAAGCCGGTATTGATTCTGCAAAAATCGCTTTTGGCATTGTGCCGCGCATAAATGCTTCGGGCCGTATGGGTGACGCTTCAAGAGCAGTTGAAATGCTTCTTTGCGAAAATATGCTTGAAGCAATTAAAATTGCAAATGAGCTTGATACTGATAACGCTTTGCGTCAACAAACCGAAAAGGAAATTCTGACCGAAGCTATCGAAATTGTTGAAACAAACGGTTATAAAAACGACCGCGTAATAGTTGTGTCGGGCAATAATTGGCATAAAGGTGTTGTCGGCATTGTCGCTTCAAGAATAGCCGATAAATACGGAAAAAGTTGTTTTGTAATTTCTACTGACGGCGAAAATTCTTCGGGCTCGGGCAGAAGTTGCGGCGGTTTTCCTTTGTTTGATGCTGTACTTTTCTGTACCGAAATTCTTACAAAATACGGCGGGCATTCGCTTGCCGCCGGCGTTAGTATGAATACAAGTGATATTGATTTATTCAGAAAACAAATCAATGAGTTTGCTAAAAAATTACCTTATTATCCGCCAACCGTTGAAATTGATTTAAAACTTAATCCTGCCGCGCTCAGCGTAGATATTGTTGATGCTTTGTCGGTGTTAGAGCCGTATGGCAACGGTAATAATTTGCCTGTTTTCGGCATTTTCGACTCGACCATTGTTAAGACAACCGCGCTTTCGGGTGGCAAGCACACACGCTTATTGTTAAGCAAGGGCGATACAACCTTTACCGCAATGGTATTTGGCGCCGGACCCGAGCAATTACCTTTTGACGCGGGGGATAATGTTGATCTTGCCGTTACGCTTGGTGCTAATTATTATAAAGATGAATACACTTTATCGGTTGTAGTTAAAGCAATAAGACCGAGCGGCATTGATGACGACAGTTTCTTTAACAGTTATATTACCTTTAACGACTTTTTGGTTAATAATGAAATCAATTCCGATAGCATTGCTCCTACACGGGCGGATATCGGCGAAGTATATAAGTATGTAAAATTAAACGCCGGCGCAGAAGAAAAGATTGTTTATAAATTTGCTAAAAGTTTAGGCCCCGGAAAAACTTTGGCGGCAATTAAAATATTGTCGGAATTAAAACTAATAATAAAAGAAAACGGCGTTTTAAGAATTAACGAAATCATAAACAAACAAGATTTATCAAATAGTGACTTTTACAAGAAAATCACTAAATCTATATAGAAAGGAGTCGCCATAATATGACAGAAGCCGAACAACGGGATTATTTGGAATTTTCATCGTTTTTAGAAAAGCAAGAGTTTAATTATAACATTGATGTTATCTATAAAGCTTTTGTAACTTGTGTTGATGCTCACCGCGGACAAAAGCGTTATACAAATGAAGATTATTATATCCATCCGCTTAATGTTGCAAAAATACTTGTGGGACTTGGTATGGATACCGAAAGTGTTGCGGCGGCTCTTTTGCATGACGTTGTAGAGGATACACCCACGACTGTCGAGGATATTAAAAAAGCATTCGGCGAAGATATTGCACTTTTAGTTGACGGTGTTACAAAAATCGGTCAATTAAACTTTTCCACTAAAGAGCAACAGCAAGCCGAAAGCTTAAGAAAAATGCTTATTGCAATGGGGCAGGACATCCGCGTTATTATTATTAAGCTTGCCGACCGCTTGCATAATATGCGCACAATTGACGCTATGCCCGAGCAAAAGCAGAGAGATAAAGCTTTAGAAACTCTTGAAATTTATGCTCCTATTGCTCATAGGCTCGGTATCAGACCGGTTAAAGAAGAATTAGAAGATATTTCAATTAAGCATCTTGACCCTGTGGCTTATGCCGAAATTGAAGAACTATTAAAGGTAAGAAAACCGCAACGCGAACAAATTCTTGATGAAATTAAAGACAATATTGAGACAAGGCTTACAAGTATTATGCCAAATGTTCAAATTGCCTATCAAGAACGCGTAAAGTCAATTCACGGTATTTATCGTAAAATGTATATTCAAGGCAAAGATTTTGATGAAATTTACGATGTATATGCTATTAGAATTATTACCGATACCGTAGCCGACTGTTATAATATTTTAGGTATCATGCACGATATGTTCCGTCCTATTCCAAACAGATTTAAGGACTATATTTCTACGCCTAAACCTAATATGTATCAGTCGCTTCATACTACGGTTATAAGTCGCGCGGGCGTTCCTTTTGAAATCCAAATTCGTACTTTTGAAATGCACCATACTGCCGAATTCGGTATCGCGGCGCACTGGAAATATAAAGAAGGCATTACCGATAACGATAAAAAGATGGAAGACCGCCTTGCTTGGATTAGAGAAATTTTGGATACCCAAGCCGGCAGTGCCGATATGACCGACATTTTAAGAACCATTAAAGTTGACTTGTCGCAAGAAGATGTTTTTGCCGTTACCCCTAAGGGCGATGTTATAAATCTTCCGGTCGGCTCTACTATTGTTGACTTTGCTTTTGCTATTCATTCGGCGGTCGGCGTCAAAATGGTCGGTGCTAAGGTCAACGGTAAAATTATGCCTATTAACCACATTATAAAAACAGGCGAAGTTATCGAGATTTTAACTACAAATCAAGTAGGCCACGGACCAAGTCGTGACTGGATAAATGTGGCTGTTACTAACCAAGCTAAATCAAAAATCCGCGCTTGGTTTAAAAAAGAAAAACGCGAAGAAAATATCGAAACCGGCCGAAATGACTTTGAACGCGAGCTTAAGCGAAACTTTATCAATATTGCAGATGAAGATATGGAAGAATATGTTGCTACCTTTGCTAAGCGTTTGCATTTTTCAACAAATGATGAATTTTATGCGGCAATAGGTTACGGCGGCGTCTTACTTTCTAAAATAATGCCACGCTTAAAGGAAGAATATAAGCGTAATTTTGAAAAGCAGCAAGAAACAAAAGTACCCATTATTACAAAACCGGTTAATAGGGGTAAATCTTCTGACGGCGTAGTTGTCGAAGGCGTTGACAACTGCCTTATTAAATTTTCAAAATGCTGTGCGCCACTTCCGGGCGACGATATTATCGGTTATATCACAAGGGGACACGGTGTTTCTATTCACAAACGCGACTGCGTTAATGTTCCTAAAGATATTACGACTTCGCAGGAGCCTGACAGGTGGCTTAAAGCGCATTGGCAAGGTAAAATTACCGACAGCTTTGTATCAACATTGCAAATTACCGCTATTGACCGCGACCATATTTTAGGTGATGTTATGAATACCTTTTATAATATGCGTGTTCCGGTTCATAATATAAACGCCCGTTCATTAAAGGGTGGTAACTGCCAAATTCTTATCACACTCGCGGCTGACAGTGTTGAGCATATTAAGAGCATTATTGCCCGCCTTGAAAAAATTGAAGGCGTATTTAGTGTTGAAAGGATTGCTTTATAATGATTGCTGTTTTGCAACGCGTAAAATATGCTGCCGTTTCGGTCGAAGGTGAATTAAAAGGCAAATGTAATAACGGATTTTTAATTCTTTACGGCGCCGAAAGCGACGATACTGATTTTGACAATGAAATTTTAGCAAAAAAGGTTGCCTCTTTGCGTGTTTTTTCGGATGAAGACGGCAAAATGAATAAATCGGTTTTAGATATTGACGGCGAAATTTTAGTTGTATCGCAATTTACTCTTTGCGCCGATTTAAAAAAGGGAAACAGGCCATCTTTTATCGGCGCAATGGAGCCATTTAACGCTAATAAAATGTATGAAAGATTTTGCGAATTACTTAAAGAAAACGGTGTAAGGAGCGTTGAAAAAGGTGTCTTTGGTGCCGATATGCAGGTTGAACTTTTAAACGACGGCCCCGTTACGATTTTGTACGATACAAAGGTGTGGCGCAAATGAAAATAAATTGTTTACCACTCGGTCATATTCATTCTAATTGTTATATGCTTGAAACCCATAAGGCTGCGGTAGTTATTGACCCTGGCTTTATAAGCGAAGAGGTTTTAAAGTTTTTAGTTGATAATAAAGAAAAAGAGCGCTTGATTTTGCTGACCCATTGTCATTTTGACCATGTTGGCGGTGCCGAAGAGCTTCGAAAAAAAGCAGATGTAAAAATTGCAATCAGCAAAATTGACGAAATCGGTTTGCACGACCGTGAAATCAGTCTTGCCAACCGCTTTCACGCAAAACAGCCTGAATTTTTTGCGGATATTCTTTTAGAGGATAACGCAATTATCTCTGTCAGCGATATTTCCGTTAGATGCATGCTGACTCCGGGTCACACAAAGGGCGGAATGTGTTTTTTAATTGAAAATCACCTTTTTGCCGGCGACACATTGTTTAACGGCAGTATTGGCAGAACTGACCACGACTTCGCGGCGGTTGAACTTTATCCAAATTCCTTAAAACGACTTACTGAGTTAGATGATTATACCGTTGTTTACCCAGGCCACGGCGAAGCAACAACAATTATTAAGGAAAAGCAAAATAACTACTTTTTAAGAGGAATTATATGAACCTAAATCTCATAGGCAATGAATATAGGTATGAGCTTGAAAAACTAATACGACTGTTTTTGCCTTTTGAAAAAATCAATGTTAACAGCTTAAGCTTTGAAGAAAACTCGGTTTTGGCAGTTTTAGAAAAGAAAACCGATAATACAAAATTAGCAATTACATTAAATTTAAATGGCAAAACATTTAATAAAACAGGTTTTGTCAGTAACGACCATTTTGATTATGAGCGCGAATGCGAACGCCTACTTGCAGTCATGCTTTTTCAATGCTTTTACGAATGTACCGGTTATAAACCCAAATGGGGCATTTTAACCGGCATCAGACCGGCAAAGCTTTATTCAAAATTTGTTTCAGCTTTGGGCGAAGCAGAGGCAGACAAGCACTTTAAAGAAAATTTTTTGGTTGATGATGAAAAACTTGATCTTTTAAGAAGTACATATATAGGTGAAAGAGAAATTGTCGAAAAATCGAGCTCTGATTCTTTTAGCCTTTATATTTCAATTCCGTTTTGTCCGAGCAGATGTTCTTACTGCTCCTTTGTTTCTCACTCGGTTGACAAGGCAGGAAAACTGATTCCCGATTATATAGAGCATTTAAAGACAGAGCTCAAAATAACGGCACAAATTGCAAAAAATCTTAATTTGAATTTAGAAACGGTTTATATCGGCGGTGGTACACCTACTGCAATAACGGCCGAGCAAATAGAAGATGTTATGAAAACCGTTGCTTTTAATTTTGATTTAAGCAATTTAAAGGAATATACCGTTGAAGCGGGCAGACCAGATACTATAACTGAAGCAAAGCTTAACGCTATTAAAGAAAACGGTGCTACGAGAATTAGCATAAATCCGCAAACCATGAACGACAGTGTCCTAAATGCTATCGGCAGAAAACATACTTCAAGTCAAACAGAAGAAGCCTTTTTGTTAGCGCGAAAGTGCGGTTTCAATAATATAAATATGGACCTTATTGCAGGGCTTCCGACCGATACGGCGGAAAGTTTTGAGAATACTTTAGAAAGAATTATTAAGCTTGACCCCGAAAGTGTAACGGTACATTCACTTTCGGTAAAACGCGCTTCAAACATTACAAAAAGCGGTGATTTTTCTCAAATAGCATCAGGACAAATTGCCGAACAAATGGTCCAAAGCGCAAAGACAAGGTTAAGTGAAAAAGGCATTTTGCCGTATTATATGTATAGGCAAAGCAAAACCGTCGGCAACCTTGAAAATGTCGGATATTCAAAAAAAGGATATGAAGGAATTTACAATGTTTTCATAATGGACGAAACACATACTATTTTAGCTTGCGGTGCTTCGGCTGTTACGAAATTAAGGGAACCGTGTGGCGATAATATCGAGCGTATTTTTAACTTTAAATACCCTTATGAATATATCAATCAGTTTGACGAAATGATTGAGCGCAAAAAGGGTATAGCCGAGTTCTATAATAAATATAAATTTTAATAACACTTTTTGTGTTAAATAAATATTGAAAGGATTTTTTTACTATGGAAATTTTTAACAACTTTGACGGTGCGGTTTCAAAAGCGAAGGAAGTCTTTGGCGCTGCCTGCAAAAAGACCGAGGATGCACTAAATGTTCAAAAGCTTAAAATTGAAGCGGCTGCTTTGGAATCTAAAAGAAATAAAGATTTCGCAGTTTTAGGCGAAATTTATTATTCACAAATTAAAGATAACTCTGACTTGAAAGGTCAGACAAAAGCCGTTGTTGATGCCATTAACGAAAAAAGTGAAAAGTTAGAAAATCTTTATATGGAAATCAGCGATAACAGCGGCAAGCGTAAATGCCCGTCTTGCGGAAGCGCTATTGAAAACGATTCAATTTATTGCAATAAATGTGGGGAAAAGGTAACATTCGAAAATGAATAATATTAAAATAGGATTAGTCGTAGCCGATACCGAAGAATATGTCGGTCTTTACGAAACAATAAAAGAATTTAAAGATATAAAAGAAATTGAAATTTTCGGTCATAAGGGGCATCAGTTTACCGTTGATAATAAAACTGTTGTTTCAGTACTTTGCGGTATAGGTAAGGTTAATGCCGCCACGGTTGTAACCGCGCTAATTGACAGCGGATGTAATATTATTTTAAACTACGGCCTTTCAGGTGGCGTTTATAATGTGTCGCGCGGTGAAATAATTGCACCCGATAACTTTATTGAGCACGATTTTGATATGACCGGTATCGGTTATAAACCTTTCCAAAAACCTGCACAAGAGGTTTATTTTTATAATGCCGATAAAAAGCTATTGGAAATAGCAAAAAAAGTCATCAATAACAATATTGTCAGTACCGCTGTTTCGGGTGATAGCTTCATTTGTGACAGTGAAAGTCGCAATTTTTTAAAAGAAAACTTCGGTACTTCAAGTTGCGATATGGAAACAGCCGCTATTGCTTCGGTTTGCCATTTCGGCAACGTTCCTTTTTTGACCGTCAGAAAAGTTTCTGATGATGCAGGGGAAGAGGCAAAGGACAGTTACAGAGAAATGAATAACCTTAATGAAACCGCTTTGCCGCTTATTATGATTGATATTATTAAAAATATTGGTGAAATGTAATGAACGAAAAAACAAATAAACAACAAAGCTTTTTGCACGGCTCTTTAATACTTATTATTGCTACCGTTGTCGCAAAAATAATCGGCGCTGTTTATAGAATACCGCTTACCAATCTTTTGGGCTCAAGGGGTATGGGGTTTTATTCGACAGCTTATGACCTTTATGTTCCTATGTATTCTATCGCAATGGCAGGTTTGCCGATTGCTATTTCAAGAATTGTTGCTGAATACACCGCAAAATTAAGGTACAAGGATATTAACAGAACGCTTCGCGCTTCACAACTTATTTTTGTTGTTACGGGTGGCGTCGGATTTGCCCTTTTAATTGTTTTGGCTTTTGTTTTAACCGGTAATTCTTCTATAACGCTTTTCGGCAAGACACTTAACCTTCATACTTTTAACTATGGCGCCTTGCCAGGTATTTTGGCAATTTCGCCGTCGTTAATATTCTGCTGTGTTATGTCGGCATACCGTGGATATTTTGAAGGTCTCGGAAATATGACACCTACCGGTGTAAGCGAAATTTTAGAAGCGCTCGGTAAACTTGTGTTCGGCTTCACATTTGCAACACTGGTATTAAAGTCAACAAACAACTATTCTTATGCCGCTGCCGGCGCTCTTTTGGGTATTTCGCTCGGTGAAGCTTTCAGTACGATTTTTTTGTTAATTCGCTTTAAGACTTGCAGATGGAAGGATATACCTAAAGCTTTATATTCCGCATCGCCCGAGCCGATAGAATTTAAATCACAAATTAAAAGTATTATTATCGTTGCCATTCCGATTGTGTTAGGTTCACTTGTAAATAATGTTACAAGTTTAATTGACGTTGTAATGGTACAAAATCAGTTAAATAAGGCTATAACAAAAGTTCCCGAATATTTTGCAACCCATTATTCAACGTTGATTTCTTATGAAACCGCATTAGATAAATCATTCGATATGGTTAAGGATTTATCCAACTCTCTGTACGGATGCCACCGCGGTTTTGCATTTTCAATTTATAATCTAATACCTGTCTTAACTTCGACCTTGGGCGTCAGCGCAATTCCGGTGTTGGCAAGGGCTTGGGTAAAAAATGACAAGCAGGAAATTAAATCAAATATTCAAACAATGATAAGAACAGTTGCGATTATCGCTTTGCCTTGTGGCGCCGGTATATTTGCATTATCTTTTGGCATACTATCTTTGCTATATCCAAATAAAGCAGCCGCCATTGCCATTGCCGCACCAAACTTGAGAATATTAGGTATTTGTGCCGCCTTTGCCGGTATCAACGCTCCGCTTATCAATATGCTTCAAGCAATAGGGAAAGAGAAGGTGCCGCTTAAGAATATAGCTGTTGGTGCCGCTTTAAAAATTGTTGTCAACTTTATTTTAGTCGGAATTCCGCAAATTAACATTGTCGGAGTTCCTATCGGTACTACTATTTGCTATGCGTATATTTGTATTGCAAACTTTATTGCACTTGTTAAATATTCAAAGGTTAAACCGGATTATTATTCTATGATAATTAAACCGCTTATTGCCGCGGTCGTTTGTGGTGTTACCGCCTATATTTCGTTTGCAATTTTAAGGTCATTTATTAGTGTTTCGCTGGCAACAGTTGCTTCAATTTGTCTTGCAGGAATTGCATATTTAGTGATGATTTGGCTCATTAAGGTTATAGAACCCGAAGACATATTGTCGTTACCTATGGGCGAGAAGTTATTATTTATTTGCAAAAAGTACAAAATTATCAGATAAAAATTGTTAAAACTGTAAAAAATTTGCTATTTTAACCTTAAAAATGTAAAAATAGCTAAAAATCTATTGATTTTTTTTTCAATATATGGTAAATTTATATAGTACTAAGAAGGACAACCCTTCTCGTACTTGTTAATTTACGGAAGTAATTCCGTTAAAAATTATTTTTGGAGGTTCTTTAATATGAACAAAACAGAATTAGTTGCTGCAATGGCAGACAAAGCAGGCATCGCTAAGAAAGATGCTGAAAAAGCTCTTGGTGCTTTCATCGGCGTTGTTTCCGGTGAATTAAAGAAAGGTAATAAAGTTCAACTTGTTGGCTTTGGTACTTTTGAAGTTCGCGCACGTGCTGCCAGAACAGGTATCAATCCTAAGACTAAAGAAACAATTAAGATTAAAGCTTCTAAGGCTCCTGTATTCAAGGCTGGTAAGGCTTTCAAGGATGCAGTTGCAAAATAATTTAGCATTTATAAGCCACCTTATTTATTTAAGGTGGCTTAAATTTTTTGGAGAAGATGTTTATGCGTTTAGATAAATACTTAAAAGTTTCGCGCATCATTAAGCGCAGAACCGTTGCTAACGAAGCTTGCGACTCGGGAAGAGTTATGGTTAACGGCAAACCCGCAAGAGCCTCGTATGATGTTAAAATCGGTGATGTTATTGAAATAACATTCGGAACTCGGAATGTTAAGGTCTCGGTTACCGATGTTTCCGAAACGGTAAAAAAAGAAGATAGTGTTTCACTATATAAAATCGTGGATTAATATATTGAATAAATTTTACATCTCTTAAATATAAATTTAAGGGGTGTTTTATTTTGGAAGAAAATTTTTACAGCAACATTATTTTAGAAAACAGAAAAAAGATTACGGTTACGGGCGTAAAGGAAGTTTCCGGTTTTGATGAAGAAACGATTATTATGCAAACCTCACTCGGTAAATTGACAATTAAAGGTGCCAACCTGAAAATAACGGTATTTAACACCGACACCGGTGAACTTTCGGCAGACGGAAAAATTTTCGCCGCTATATATACCGATAGCGTTAAAAAGGGAAATTTTTTAACGAAAGTACTGAAATAGTATGTGGGAAATACATATAGAAGACCAACTTTTAAATTTTTTCTATGCAATAATACTTGGTGGATTTGTTTGCTTTTACTATGATGTTTTATACTTTTTGAGAACTGCCTTAAAATTTAATAAGATATTAGTTTTTTTAACCGATATTTTCTTTTGGTGCAGTTTAGCGCTTGTGACTTTTACTTTTCTTTTAGCAGTTTCAAACGGTGAATTAAGACTTTATATTTTAGTCGGAATTTTTATGGGCTTTTTAATTATAAGGCGGTTATTTTCGCGTATTTTCAGAAAAATATTAAAGAAAATTTCTATTTTTGTTTTAAAAATTTTTAAAGCAATTTCAAAACGGTTTTATAAGATTTTTGACAAATGCGAAATCTATAACAATAAATTTTTTAAAAAATGCCGAAAAATTGCCAAAAAAGTGCCTAAAATAGTAAAAAAACTCTTGAAAAAACCTTATAAAATGTAGTATAATTTAAAATGAATTATGAGGTAGAGTGTTATGAACAAAACAAAGAGAAAGACAACTAAAAAAAGTGTTTTTATACGCCTGCTTGTTTTGGCCGTTTGCGTTTATATGCTTACAAGTTTGATTGGACTTTGGAATACGTTAAACAAAAGCATTGCACAACGCGATGCGCTACAACAAGAATATGCGGCAAAAAAGAATTCTATTGAAGAATTAAAGACTATGTTAAATAGTGATTCTGATGCGGCTATTATAGAATCAGAAGCCAGAAGACTCGGATATGTATATCCAAAAGAAAAAGTCTTTCGTGATGATTCTTACTAATTATTTTTTCCATTTATTCGGAGGTTAATTTTTTCGTATGCAGCTTGAAGTTGGACAAATTGTAGAAGGTAGGATTACCGGAATTAAAGAATATGGCCTTTTTGCCGATGTTGGTGAAGGTGTTTCGGGCATGGTTCACATTTCCGAAGTTTCACGCACCTTTGTAAGCGATATAAAAGAAATTTATAAAATCGGCGATACCGCTAAGATGAAAGTTCTTACTGTTGGCGACGACGGAAAAATAAGCCTTAGCATTAAAAAGGCGATGGAGCCCAACGAAAAAACCGGCGATAACCGCACTTCACGCAGAGAAAAAAGACCTGCACCGGCAAAACCGGACGGATCATACGTATGGACTCCGCAAAAGAACGAAAGTATGGGCTTTGAAGATATGATGAGCCGTTTTAAGCAAACAAGTGACGAAAAGTTTTCCGACTTAAAGCGCAAGAATCCTGATTCACACCGCACAAAGCGTGGTGCTTCAAGGTAATGATTTAGGGCAGGCTACCTTGTTAGCGCTGCCTTAACTTTGTTTTTAGGAGAATTTTATGAGAGAGATTTTAACCGATGTTATCACAAAAAATGTTGCTGAGCTTTGTGTCAAAGCGAATAAACAATTACCGAGTGATATATGCGATAAAATTCATAAATTTAAAGAAAAAGAGCAATGCCCGCTAGCAAAAAGTATTCTTTGTGATATTGAAAAAAACACAGTTGTCGCAAAAGAAAAAGATTTGCCGATTTGTCAAGATACCGGTATGGCTGTTGTCTTTTTAGAAATAGGGCAAGATGTACATTTTGTCGGTGGCGATTTAACCGAGGCTGTTAATGAAGGCGTACGACTCGGCTACACTAACGGTCTTTTAAGAAAAAGTGTTGTAGCTGACCCGTTAAACCGCGTTAATACTAATGACAATACTCCTGCTATTATTCACACTTCTATCGTAAAGGGTGACAAGGTTAAAATTACCGTTGCACCAAAGGGCTTTGGCAGTGAAAATATGAGCGGTGTTAAAATGCTTACCCCTTTTGACGGGCGACAAGGCGTTATCGACGCAGTTTTGGAAATTGTTAAAAAAGCTTCATCAAATCCATGCCCGCCAATGATTGTCGGTGTTGGTGTTGGCGGTGACTTTGAATATGCAGCATTGCTTTCCAAAAAAGCGCTTACAAGAAGCATTGAAGTCAGAAATGCTGATAAGTATTATGCCGAGCTTGAAAACGAAATTTTAGATGAGATAAATAAGCTTGATATCGGTCCGCAGGGTTTTGGTGGCAATACAACTGCGCTTGCAGTTAATATTGAAAAGTCCGCTACACACATTGCGGGGCTACCGGTTGCGGTTAATATTGGGTGCTACGTAACAAGGCACGCAACTAAAGAGGTATAAAATGGGATTGATTAAAATGGCGGCACCGTGCCTTTTCGGCACCGAAAGTATTGCCGCCGGTGAATTTAAAAGAATGGGCTTTGAAAGCATAACCACCGAAAACGGCAGGGTTTTGCTTGAAGGCAACGAAAATATGCTTGCACGCGCAAACATTTGCTCTCGCTTTGCTGAACGAATTTTTATAGTTATGGGCGAATTTGAAGCGTCTTCATTCACACAGTTGTTTGACGGTGTAAAAAATATTGCTTGGGAAGAATTTATTGGTCCTAAGGATGCTTTTCCCGTTAACGGTTGGAGTATAGATTCGGATTTGTTCAGTATTCCCGATTGCCAATCAATCGTAAAAAAAGCTATTGTTGAATGCTTAAAAGCAAAATACAGTATTAACTGGTTTGAAGAAACCGGAACTATCTATAAAGTCCGTTTTTCAATTCTTAAAAATAAGGTTACCATGATGATTGATTCATCTGGTGAGGGCTTGCACAAACGCGGATACAGGCGGAATTCTAACGATGCTCCGCTTAAAGAAACATTAGCAGCTTCAATTTGTGATTTAGCCCGTATTTACCCCGACACTCAAATTTATGACCCTATGTGCGGCAGCGGTACGATTCTTATTGAGTCGGCGCTGATGGCAACAAAAACGGCACCGGGACTTAGAAGATTTTTTGCCGCTGAACGCTTTTCAAGAATTCCTGCTAAGGTTTGGCAAGAAGAGAGAATGCGCGCTCAAGACAATATTTTGCATAATGTTGATTTTAGGGCAACGGGTTTTGACATTAGCCCCGATGCAGTTGAACTTACCTTAGCTAACGCTAAAAAAGCCGCCGTTGAAAAATATGTTAAAGCGGCGGTTGGTGATATTAAAAACTTTGCACCGCCAAAGGAACGTTGCAAGACCGTTACAAATCCGCCTTATGGTGAGCGGTTGCTTGATATTAAGGGTGCCGAAGAAATTTATAAAATTATGGGCGAAAACTTTAAAACCGGTTTTGACCGCAAGTATTATGTTATCAGCCCGCATGATGAGTTTGAGCGTATTTTCGGGCGCCAAGCCGATAAACGCAGAAAGCTTTATAACGGCATGATTAAGTGTCAGTTGTTTATGTATTTCGGAAAGTAAAAATTTAAGCGAGGAATAATAAATGCGATATGTTTTTATAATAAATCCAACCGCCGGCAAAGGTAAACAACAGCCAATTATTGCCGAATCAATTAAAAAATATTTTAAGGGTAAAAAAGAAAAATATAAAATTCTCTTTACCGAAAGCCGTTTTGATGCGACTAAAAAAGCAAAAGCAGAAGCCGAAAAAGGTGACGAGGTTTGCATTTTTGCTTGTGGTGGCGAAGGAACGGGACTTGAAGTTATCAACGGTATTGTTGGGTACAAAAATGTCACTTACGGTGTAATACCATGCGGTTCGGCAAACGACTTTTTAAAGTTTTTCGGGCATAAAGATGCCTTTTTTGATATCGCCGACCAAGTCAGCGGAAAAGCTATTGATATTGACCTTATTAAGACCGATGATTGCTACTGCGTTAACGGTTGTTCTATCGGTATGGACGCAATGGTTGCAAGCGATATGATGATGTTTAAAAACTGGCCACTTGTCAGCGGCCCTATGGCATATAAGTTGGCAATAGTTAAAACTTTTTTGAAAAAATTAGGCGTGCAAATGGAAATACTGTTAGACGGAATTTCCATAGGACACAAAAACTGTCTGTTTGCCGTTGTTGCAAATGCACCGTATTACGGTGGCGGTTATAACGCGGCTCCCACCGCTGTTCCTTTTGACGGAAAATTAAACTTTACGCTTGTTGATGTTATAAGCAAGTTAAAAGTACCGAGCTTTTTATCAAAATATGAATCGGGTTCTCACGGCAATTTGGATTATTGCCACATGCGTGAATGCAGTTCAATGGATATTATTGCAAATAAACCGTTGCCTATTAACCTTGACGGCGAAATTGTCTATAAAGATAAAATGCATTTTGAAATAGTTAAAAAAGGGATAAAATTTTTGTTGCCGAAAACTGTTGCAAATGAAATGTAAATAATTAGTAAATTTTTGCCATAATAGTTGACATTTATTATAGGTGGTATAAAATATAATTATAATTAAGCACTTGCTTTGGAGGTAATTTTATGAATATTAAACCATTAGCAGACAATGTTGTTATCAAAGCAACAAGCAGCGAAGAAACAACAAAAAGCGGTATCGTTTTAACATCCGCCAGCAAAGAAAAACCACAAATTGCCGAAGTTGTAGCGGTTGGCCCCGGTGGCTTGGTTGACGGAAAGGAAATCAAAATGACAGTAAAATCGGGTCAAAAGGTAATTGCCGCAAAATATGCAGGCACCGATATTAAACTTGACGACCAAGAATATACCATACTACGTCAATCTGATATTTTAGCAGTTGTAGAATAATTTTTTAGGAGTGTTTATAGATGGCTAAAAACATTATTTTTGGTGAAGATGCGCGCAAATCTTTACAAGCCGGTGTTGACAAACTTGCCGACGCGGTTAAAGTTACATTAGGTCCAAAGGGCAGAAATGTTGTTCTTGATAAAAAATACGGCTCACCGCTTATTACTAATGACGGTGTTACTATTGCAAAAGAAATCGAGCTTGATGACCCATTTGAAAATATGGGCGCTCAGCTCGTAAAAGAAGTATCGGTTAAAACTAACGATGCTGCCGGTGACGGTACTACTACCGCTACCGTTTTAGCACAAGCGCTTATTGGTGAAGGCATGAAAAATGTTGCCGCAGGCGCTAACCCTATGGTTGTAAAAAAAGGTATTAAGCTTGCTGTTGATAAAGCTATTGAAACCATCATTTCCAATTCAAAGCAAGTAAACGGCAGTGCGGATATTGCACGCGTTGCTACCGTTTCTTCAGCAGATGAAGTAATCGGCAACTTAATTGCCGAGGCAATGGAAAAGGTTTCCGCTGACGGCGTTATTACAGTCGAAGAATCAAAAACCGCCGAAACATATTCCGAAGTGGTTGAAGGTATGCAATTTGACCGCGGTTATATAACACCTTACATGGTGACCGACTCTGACAAGATGGAAGCAGTTATTGATGACGCTTTAATTCTTATTACAGATAAAAAAATCAGCAACATTCAAGAAATTTTGCCGTTATTAGAACAAATTGTTCAAGCCGGCAAAAAGCTTGTAATTATTGCTGAGGATATTGAGGGCGAAGCACTTTCAACCTTGATTGTCAATAAATTACGCGGTACTTTTACTTGCGTTGCCGTTAAGGCACCGGGCTTTGGCGACCGCAGAAAAGAAATGTTAAGAGATATCGCAATTCTTACAGGTGGCGAAGTCATTTCTGAAGAATTGGGCCTTGAACTTAAAGACACAGGTATTGATTCTTTAGGTAGTGCCCGTCAAGTTAAGGTTACAAAAGAAAATACAATTATTGTTGACGGCGCCGGAAACGGTGAAGAAATCAAGAATAGGGTAGCGCAAATCAGAAATGAAATAGCAACTACCACATCAGATTTTGACCGCGAAAAGTTGCAGGAAAGACTTGCAAAACTTTCGGGTGGTGTTGCCGTTATAAAGGTTGGTGCCGCAACCGAAATTGAAATGAAAGAGAAAAAGCTTCGCGTCGAAGATGCATTGTCCGCTACTAAAGCCGCAGTTGAAGAAGGTATTGTTGCAGGCGGTGGTGTTGCGCTTATAAATGCAATTCCGGCAGTTCGCAAACTGCTTGATTCTACCGAAGGCGATACAAAAACCGGTGTTAATATCGTGCTTAAAGCACTTGAAACTCCAATTCGTCAAATTGCATTTAATGCGGGTATTGAAGGCAGCGTAATTGTTGATAAGATTGTTTCTTCAGGCAAGGCAAATTACGGCTTTGATGCTTATAAAGAAGAATATACTGATATGATTGATGCCGGTATTGTTGACCCGACAAAGGTTACACGTTCGGCTTTGGAAAATGCAGCTTCGGTTGCATCTATGGTTCTTACTACCGAAAGTTTGGTAGCAGATAAGAAGGAAGATGCCGCCGCTCAAAATGCTGCCGCCGCTGCAGCTGCTGCAAGCGCAGGCGGAATGTATTAAAAACAAATACGGATATAGGCTTTTCCTATATCCGTATGGTTATTTATTTAAGGGGAATTATAATGGCTAAACTTTCAGCTTCAGTTTTATCTTGCGATTATCTCAATTTGGCTAACGACATAAATCGTCTTAAAAAATCGGGCTGTGATATGTTGCACCTCGATGTTATGGACGGTAATTTTGTACCGAATATTTCTTTTGGTGTGCCGGTTATTAAATCTATCCGCAAGCATACTGATATGACGCTTGATGTTCACCTGATGATTGATAAACCCCATCGTTATATTGAAGATTTTGCAAAGTACGCCGATATTTTAGGCTTTCATTATGAAGCCGGAAGCGACAACAAAGCAACTCTAATAAAAATTCGCGAATTAGGCATTAAAAGTTGTATTACAATTAAACCCAATACTAAAGCCGAAGAAATTTTTGATTTGTTACCATATTGCGATATGGTGCTTGTAATGTCGGTTGAGCCGGGATTTGGCGGGCAGTCATTTATTTTCGGTGCATTAGATAAAATTAAAGAAATCAGCGATGAATGTAAGCGCCGCGGCTTGAATGTTGATATTGAAGTTGACGGCGGAATAAACGCCGAAACCGCACCCTTAGCAATAAATGCCGGTGCAACGGTTTTAGTTGCCGGCAGTTATGTATTTTCGGATAATATCGAAGAAAGGGTTAAAGAAATTAAGTCACTTTAATTTTTTACCATGTTCTTTAATTACTGAAATAAGAATATTATCGGTCGTAAAATTATTTGAATATTCTTTTATTAGGGGAATTTTTAAATTTTTGCTTTTTGTTATTAAGCATAATGTGTTTTTATACGAATAAATCTCGAATTTTGATTGATTTATCCTGTTTATAAAATCTAAAAAGTCATTTTTGCTATTAAAACCAATGGCATATGTTTTGTTGTTTTCTTCTGTTTCTGTTTTTTCGGATTTTAAAACAACTATTTCGGCACCGAAATCTTTAATTGCTCTGACCTCTAAATCAAAAGTACTCGATTTATCTTTTAAGAATATTGCTACTATTTTTTGGGCTTTTTTTCTGAAAAGGTACGGGGACGAAGCGAATACATCATAAGAACCAAAATATTTTAAAACTTCCTTGTCGCTAAGTTTTATTTTAAACATTCGGTTACTTATTTTTTTAAGTTGCAAAATCTAATCCCCTTTGCATATTATTTTGAATAAAAGCAATGCTAATTTAGGGGCGAATTATGAAAGGCAAGCATTGCAAAAGTAAAGAAAATGCGAAATTAAAAGCATTTTTCAATTCATGCGTTTTAACCGTTTCGGTTATTTGTTTGTTGGTAATAGGTTTTTATGTTGCCTATTTCTTTTTATCAGAATTTTAAGGAGAAGTTAAATTATGAACATTGCAGTTGCTCAATCCGGTGGTCCGACTTGTGCTATAAATGCCTCGCTTTTAGGTGTTTTCAGTCAAAGTTTGAAGGAAAAGGAAATTGATTATATCTTTGGCTCGGTTAACGGTATTGAAGGCATAATCAATGACCGTTTGGTTAATCTTAATTCTAAGATTAAAACCGATGATGATATGGAGCTTATCCGTCAAACACCATCGACTTGCTTGGGCTCTTGCAGATATAAACTTCCCGATGTTAGTGAAAGCAAAGATATTTACGCAAAGATTTTCGCAACCTTTGAACGCCACGGTATAGGTGCGTTTTTCTATATCGGCGGTAACGATTCAATGGATACGGTTGCAAAATTAAGCGAATACGGTGCTGCAAATAAAAAGGAAACGCGAATTATAGGTATTCCGAAAACTATTGATAATGATTTGGAAATAACCGACCATACGCCGGGCTTTGGTTCAGCCGCTAAGTATGTTGCAACATCTATTCAAGAGATAATCCGCGACTCTTCGGTTTATAGTATTGACTCGGTTACTATTATTGAAGTTATGGGTAGGCATGCCGGCTGGTTGACGGCTTCTTCATGCGTTTTGCGTGCTAACGGTGAAAGCGCGCCACATTTAATTTATTTGCCGGAAAGCAAAATAAGCGAAGAAAAATTTATTTCTGATGTTAAGGCGGCGCAACAAGTACATAAAGCGGTAATTATTGCCGTTTCCGAAGGCTTAAAACTTGAAAGAAGCAACGAGGAAGAAAGTTACGGCACCGGTATTGTTGATAATTTCGGACACGAATATTTAAGCGGAATCGGTAAAGTTCTTGAAAATATTGTAAGAGAAAAAATCGGTTGCAAGGTTCGTTCTATTGAACTTAACGTTATGCAACGTTGCTCTTCACATATTAGTTCAAGGACCGATATCGAAGAAGCTGAAGTAATTGGTGCCGAAGCCGTTAAGCTTGCAATGAAAGGCGAAAGCGGTAAGGTTGCAGTTTTTAAGCGGATTAGGAATAATCCTTATACCGTTACCGTCGAAAGTGCACCGGCTAAGGATATTGCCAACAAGGAAAAATTTTTCCCAAAAAATTGGATTACCGATTCTAAAAACAATGTCACCGACGAAGCTGTTGAATATTTTTTACCGCTTATTCAAGGCGAACAAATTATTCGCATGAAAAACGGTCTTCCAATGCACTTCAAATTACTTTCAAAAGTTAATTTATAAATTTTAAGTCCCGAGTTTTTACTCGGGACTTATATATTGCTTAATTGTTTCCGCAACAACCGGTATTATCTGTGTCGCCTGCGCGTGGCGGGAAAAAGTCGTTTGTCGGGAACTTAATCTTTTTGAATGCTTCGCAAGGTTGGTCGGTTGTACCGTCGCATTGCTTTTCGGGTATGGAGAAATCATAAACAGGAATCAGCATTTGAACATTTCTGATTAACTGTACGATTGAGAACATACCGATTGTAGCATAAATTGTAGGTGTTCCGACCGACAATGTTGTCTGAATGTCGCCGCCTACAGCGTTGCAAACAAATTGCGGAATTACACCGATATTGCAAAATGCTTCGGTTGATTCGCCGATTCTTGCTGAAAGGCAAACAGGCTCAACAACCTGTACTACACACTTTGGACTGTTAATATTGCCGGATGTTGTATTTGCGTTACTGCCGTTGTCGGTATTTTCGCTTGAAAAGATTTTTACGTTACCGTCGCTACCGTAAAGGATAACCTTTTTGGTGAAGGCGGTAATGCCGTGAATTGTTTGCGGTGATGTGCGCGGTGCTGTAATCAAATCAAAGGCCAGTAAAAAGAAAAATGTTAAATCACACGAATAAAATCCTTTGTTAAAGTTTACCGGTTCAACATCAACATAAACATTAAGTACTTCAGCTTCTTTTAATCTAACGCTTATTGCGTTATTTATAAGGGCTTGTGTTTCGGGTGCAAAATAGCATTGTAAATCTTCTAAGCAGTCGCGGTCACAGCATGAGTCATAAACTCTGCCGGCGTCAATACAAACGGCTTCTTTAAAAGCGGTGCCGTTGGGCGAACAACTGTTACTTATGTCTGACATAAAAATTTCCTCCTATCATGAATTGAAGCTTAACTTCAATACATAGTATGTAGTTTTTATAAAAAAGTGAAAACTACAAAATAGGAGGAATTTTTAATGCGTTATTATTCTGTTCTAAGTGCGGTTACAGGGTCTTTCTTGGCGGCAATGCGCGAAGGAATAAGTCCTGCTATAAAGGTCAGTAACATACTGATTATTACTAAAACTATCGCAGCGTTAGTCGGCAAGAAAGCGATGTTGGCAATATCAGTAAAGTGATTTATAATGGCGTTTATCGGAATTAAGAGCAATAGGGTGGCGCCAATACCTATTGCACCGGCGGCAAAGCCCACAATAAGCGTTTCGGCGTTAAATACGCGCGACACATCACGCTTAGAAGCGCCCATGGCACGCAAAATGCCGATTTCTTTTGTTCTCTCTAAAACTGAAATATAGGTAATAATGCCTATCATTATAGAAGAAACAAGCAACGAAATGCTGACAAAAGCAATTAAAATATAACTGATGGCGTTAATGATTTTTGTTACCGAAGAAAGCATAAGGCCGATATAATCGGTATAGGTTATTTTATTTGCATCGTTTTGCTTTTCGTTATATTTATTTATGAATTCGGAAATTTTATCCTTGGCTTCAAAATCCTTTGGGTAAATACTGATTGTGCTGGGGTCATCGAGATCAGAGGCGCCCATTAACTTTAAATTATCTTCGAGTGTTGATTTGCTGTTGTTTTGTGCGCCGGACAAGAACTTTTCGACAATTTGGCTTTCGCTCATACCCGAGGCTTGCATTTGAGCAATATAACCGTTATATTGGGCTTGCTCTTCTGCGGGTAGCGTAGCGATGTAAGCGTTTAAATCGTCCATTGTTTTTTCTTCATCTGTGGCAAAAGGCAAACCTGTTAAAATGTCTATTGAAGAGTTTTCTTTTTGTGTTTTAACAATTTCACTGTCGTTTACGCGTTTTACAAGGGTTGTCATAAGATCATTTCTATAGCCTACAAATCCACCCGACGAGTTTGCTTTTGAATCTTTTGAAGGCCTTAGAACACCAACAACATTAACATCAATAGCCTTATTATTTATGGTGTTCAGTAAAAACAATTCATCTTCACTTTTATCTACCCAAATTTTGTTTTCATTTTGCTCAAACAAATCGCTGTTAACAACTAACTTGAAGTTTAGCGATAATAAATCTTCATAAGAATAACTTGTGATTTTGCTGTTTTCAATTTTTTCGCCCGCCATTGCTTTTTTAAGCATTTCGGTAAGCTCGGTCGAATCCTTAATACCCAAAGCATAAAGGGTGTAGTCGCTTATTTCATTGCTTTTGTCAACAACGATAACAATTTCGTTATACTTGGTTGGCATTTTACCGGCCAAGACATCATATTGCTTATTTAAAAGCTCGTCGTTGTCAATAAGCTCATTCCAAACATCGCTGTTGTTATAACTGTTGTTTGGCATTGTGCCGGTAATTGAATTTGTTTTTGAAGCTTCGGTATTGTAGCCCATTGATTCAAAAACAGTGTTCGGATTTACGCGATATCCGTTATCCTTATAAATATTCATTTGGGTTGAATAACCGTATTTAATGTCAGAAGTGTAAAGTTCAATGTCAGTTTTGTTCTTTTCAATATATGACTTAAATGAAGCAAGGTTATTTTCGCTAATGCCGTTAATCATGGTTGATATCATGTCGGTCATTATGTTGTTTGAATATATCCTGTCTTTCTCTTTTTTGGTTTTTTGCTTGTTGTTACCCATAAGGTCGGTTACGAATTTACTTATATCCATGCCTGCCTTTTCAATTCTTATAGGGTAGCTTGTAAGCGTGTCTTCTTCAACTTTGTTTATATAGGCATCAACACCGCTTGAAAGTGATAAAATCAGCGCAATGCCGATAATACCTATTGAACCTGCAAATGAAGTTAAAAACGTTCGCGTTTTTTTGGTAAGCAGGTTATTAAAAGATAGCGAAAGTGCGGTAAAGAAAGACATCGAATGGTGCTTGACTTTTGTTTTGTTTAAAAGATCCTTTTCATCGGGAATATACGGGTTGGAATCGGAGGTTATTTCACCGTCTAAAAGATTGATTATTCTATTTGAATAACCTGTTGCAAGCTCGGGATTATGGGTAACCATAATTACAAGTTTATCTTTGGCAATTTCTTTTAAAAGGTCCATAATTTGAACCGAAGTTTCGCTGTCAAGCGCACCGGTAGGCTCATCGGCAAGTAAGATGTCGGGATTGTTTACAAGCGCTCTCGCAATAGCGACGCGTTGCATTTGACCGCCTGACATTTGGTTTGGTTTTTTATTTAACTGATCGCCAAGACCAACTTTGCCCAGTGCTTCAACAGCGCGTTTGCGCCTTTCGGCTTTGCTGACACCCGAAAGTGTTAAAGCAAGTTCAACATTTGATAAAACTGATTGATGGGGAATAAGGTTATAGCTTTGGAACACAAAACCTATTGAATGATTTCGGTAACTGTCCCAATCGGCACTTTTAAATTGTTTTGTTGATTTTCCGTTTATTATTAAGTCACCGCTTGAATATCCGTCTAATCCGCCTATAATATTAAGTAAAGTTGTTTTACCGCATCCCGAAGGTCCGAGAATTGAAACAAACTCATTTTCTCTAAAAGCGACATTTATGCCTTTTAAGGCATCAACGGTATTGTCGCCGGTTAAATATTGTTTTTTAATGTTACTTAACTCTAACATATAACATATCTCCTATAGATTGATAACTTGTATTATAATACCAAATTATAAACAAAATGTAAACAAAATAAAATAATTGATAATTTTATTTTTTAGTGATATAATTAAATAAATTATGAAATAATACTTTTTTTGGAGGTTAGCATGGAAAAACTATTTAAAAAATCGTGTATAGCACTTTCAATTTTAATAGTTGTTTGTTCGGTTGCAGCAATTTTTACTGCGCCCCAATTTGCTAAATCTGATAAAGTAATTGACTTGTTTGATTGCAATTCTTTGATTGAAAAAATTGAAAACTTGGAAATGAACCTTACATCCACCGTTTATGTTAAAAATAAACAGGGGGACTGGGTTGAATATCAACGCCTGCACGGTATTGAAAACCGCATTTGGGTAAGCTATGATAAAATGCCGAAATCTTTAATTGATGCTTTTGTTTCGATTGAAGACCAACGATTTTACGAGCATAGCGGTGTTGACTGGAAGCGCACATTCAGTGCTTTCGGTAACTTGATTTTTAAATATTATTCAACCAATCAAGGCGGTTCTACAATTACACAACAGCTAATTAAAAACATATCGGGTGATAATGAGCAAAATTCTACCCGTAAAATTCGTGAGATTTGCAGGGCACTTTACCTTGAAAAGAAATTAAGTAAAGAGCAAATAATGGAAGCATATCTCAATACTATTTCACTCGGTAACGGCATTTGCGGTGTTCAAGTTGCCGCTAACTACTATTTTAATAAGGATGTCAGCGATTTAAATCTTTCGGAATGTGCGGCTATTGCTTCTATTACTAAGAATCCTTCGCTTTATAACCCCGAAAGGTTCCCCGAAAAGAACAAAGAGCGACGCTTAACTGTTCTTAAAAAAATGCATGAGCTTGAGAAAATCAACGATAAAGATTATGCGTTTGCCTTTACTAACGAATTAGAATTCGACTTTTCACAAAAAAACAACTACGAGTTTGAAATCAACAATTATTTTATTGATGCTCTTATTGATGAAGTTATTGAAGATATAGCCGAAAAGTATGATTGTTCGACAGATATTGCATCTTCAATGTTCTATAACGGCGGTTATAAAATTTATTCAACACTTGACAAAAACATTCAAGGCAAAATGGAAAAAGTTTATAATAACGTTGATGTTTATTTCAAGCAAATCGCCAAAAAAGCCGAGAATGCCGGTAATCACGCTCAGTCTTCCATGACAATTATGGACTATCAAGGCCACATTGTCGGCATGGTTGGCGGTGCAGGTCAAAAGACCACCAACCGCGGACTAAACCGTGCGACCGATTCACCGCGTCAACCCGGTTCGACCATGAAACCTATCGGTGTTTACGCGCAGGCTATTGAAAACGGAATTGCTAACTATTCTTCAATGGTTTTAGACCAACCGATTGAAAATTATTACGGCTCAGGCAAAGCCGGTCCTAAGGAATGGTACGGTTACTATAAGGGCAATATCACGGTCCAATATGCGCTCGAAAAATCCGCTAATACAATTCCCGTAAGGCTTTTAAAAGAAGTCGGTGTTGAAACTTCATATAAATTCTTGACAGAAAAGCTTCATTGTAATCACTTAACCGATGTTGATAAAAATTTAGCATCATTAGCGCTCGGCGGTTGCCAATACGGTTTAACTACGACAGAATCTGCCGCGGCATACGCGATTTTCGGCAACGGCGGTAAATATTATGAACCGACAACCTATTATAAGGTTGAAAAAAATAACGGTGAGGTTATTTTAGAATCAAAATCCGAAGGCGAACAGGTTATTAAAGAAAGCACCGCTACGATTATGAATAAACTTTTACAAAAGGTTGTTTACGGTAGCGAAGGTACGGGCGGTCGAATTGCTTCTTACAGCAATATGAAGGTTTACGCCAAAACCGGTACATCAAGTGAGTCAAACGACTTATGGATGGTTGCCGGTACGCCTTATTATGTCGGGTCGGTTTGGTACGGTTTTGATGTTTATGAAAACATTAAGGACCAAGGTGCTGCGGCAACTATTTGGCGTGATGTAATGAAACCCGTTCATTCAGGTTTAAAAACAAAGGATTTTGCAGTTAGCAAAGATGTTGTTGAGCGTTCTTATTGTGCTAAATCCGGTAAACTTGCGGGCGAACATTGTGCTACTACATTGTCGGGCTTTTATGATAAGGATAATATTCCCGGTGCCTGCGAAGGTGCACACGCGCCTGAAACTCCGACTGACGAATCAAGCTCTGAAGACTCGACTTCAAGCAGTTCAAGTACAACCGGCAGCTCTTCTAATGTCTCACACGATTCTGAACATGAATCACATGGCGATACTTCCGGTGAAGGCGAAACCCATTCACAGAGTGATAATAGATTACGTACTCCGCAATAATTTAAAGGACTAGGTAAAAAAGCCTAGTCCTTTTTGTAATATATACTTTTTTTAAAGCATACGATTAAATAAAAACAAAGTATGCGGAGGAAAGTATATATGCCTAATAGTATTTATGATGATATTGCAAAACGCACAGGCGGGGATATTTACATTGGTATTGTAGGTCCCGTAAGAAGCGGAAAATCAACCTTTATAAAGCAGTTTATGGAAAAAATCGTACTGCCTAATATTGGTGAAGAATATCAAATGATGCGTGCTAAGGATGAATTGCCACAGTCGTCATCGGGCCGCACAATAATGACAACCGAGCCTAAATTTATACCCGAAAAGAGTGTTTCGATTAAAATTGATGCATCGGCCGAGATGAATGTCAGACTGATTGACTGCGTCGGATACATAGTTCCAAGCGCTTTAGGATATATTGAAGACGATAATCCGAGAATGGTTATGACACCGTGGTTTAATGATCCCGTGCCATTTAATATGGCGGCAGAAATCGGCACCAAAAAGGTTATTACCGAACATTCAACAATAGGTCTTGTAATCACAACCGACGGCAGTATAAGCGATATTCCGCGCGAAGAATACGCTGAAGCAGAAGAAAGAGTTATAAGCGAACTAAATGCAATAAATAAACCGTATGTTGTTTTGCTTAACTGTATGTATCCTAACTCAAATGAAGCACGGGAAATGGCTGAAAACTTAAGCAAAAAGTATGGTGTATATGTTTTGCCGGTTAACTGCTTGGAATTAACCGATAACGATATTAAAAAGATACTTTCAAAAATTCTTTACGAGTTCCCGATTAACAGAGTTCTTATTAACTATCCAAATTGGGTAAATTCGCTTTCTTGCGAGCATTGGCTTCGTTCTTCTATAAACGACAGCATTAGATCAGCGGCAGAAAACATATCGAAAATCCGTGATGTCGGCAATTTTGAAGGTGCTTTTGACGAAAACGAATTCATCAGCCGCGCCGGTGTAACTTCGACCGATTTGGGTACCGGCACCGCTAACCTTAACTTAGAAATCGAGAAAAGTTTGTTTTATAGGATTATAGCAGAAAACACCGGACTCGTTATAAAAGATGACCGCGAACTTATGGAATCGGTTTCAACGCTTGCAAAAATGAAGAGCGAGTACGAAAAGGTTAAAGACGCTTTAGATGAAGTTGAAGCTACCGGATATGGTATTATTATGCCCGACATTGAAGACTTAACCTTAGAAGAACCCGAAATTATGAAGCAAGGCGGAAGATATGGTGTAAGGCTAAAGGCTTCGGCACCTTCAATTCATTTGTTGAAAGCCGACATTACTACCGAGGTAAGTCCCATAGTCGGAAGTGAAAAGCAGTCGGAAGACTTAGTTATGTATTTATTGAGCGAATTTGAAGAAAACCCCGTTAAAATTTGGGATTCAAACATTTTCGGCAAATCGTTACATGAATTGGTGAATGAGGGATTACACACTAAACTGGCGCGTATGCCGGCAGATGCCAGAATGCGAATTCAAGAAACAATCGAACGCGTTATTAACGAGGGCTGCAATGGTCTTGTTTGCATCATTTTATAAAATACAAAAAGGTTTCACAAAAGTGAAACCTTTTTTATTTTTGTTTAGTATTGGCAAGTGGGTTTGAATCAACCGCTTTTTTCATTTGGCTGTCAGAAACATGGGTGTAAATTTGGGTTGTGCCTAAATTTGCGTGACCTAAAATGTCTTTTAAAACTCTGATATCAACATCGCCGTATTGATACATAAGAGTAGCCGCTGTGTGACGAAGTTTATGGGTTGAAAATCCCATATTGCCAAGCCCTGCTTTATCAAGATAAGTCTTAACGATATGTTGAACCGTTTTGTTACTTATCCTGCGTCTGTTTCTGCTTATAAAAAGCGCATTTTTTTCGGTCACGGGAATGCCGTCGTTCGGTCTTACCTTTAAATATGCATTTATAGCACTAACGCAAGCTTCGTTTAAATAAATCACACGTTCTTTATTACCTTTACCTAAAACGGTAATTGTATTTTCACTTGATATGCTTTGAAGATTAAGTCCGCAAAGCTCAGATAAACGAAGACCGCAGTTTAAAAATAGTGTTAAAATGCAATAATCTCGTTCTTTGTTAGGTCCTTCAACCGCATTTAAAAGCTCGTAAGAGTTTTCAAGTGTTAAATGCTTTGGCAAGGCCTGTTTAACCTTTGGGGATTCAAGCATTTCGGCGGGATTAGTCGGAATTTGGTGGGTTTGGGAAGAAAGATATTTGAAAAATATTCTTAATGTTGAAGTTTTACGCGCTCTTGTTGCGGTGCCGTTTCCCCGTTCGTTTTTGCAAAACACCATAAAAGCGTATAGGTCCGAAATAGTAACGGACTTAATAAGGTCAAGGTCAACCGCATCAATTTTAATTTCTGTATATTCGGTTGTCTTATCGACCTTACCGCGCACGAGCAAAAGGTATCTGAAAAATGATTGTAAATCTAAATAGTAACCTTCGACAGAGCGGGAAGACTTGCCCTTAATTGTTTCGCTATATGTCAAAAAGTCGCGTATTACACTTGGACAATCCACAAGAATTTCATATTTCATAATTGCAACTCCAACCAATATGTAGTATTATTATAATAACATATATTAACTTAAAATTCAATTGGGGGATTTTTTAGATAATGGTAGCCGAAAAGCCACGAAAGAAAAGAAGAAATCCAATAAAAATCTTTTTTAAAAGACTTTTTACTTTTGCAATTATATTAGCGCTTTTATTTGTCGGCGTAAAAGTCGGCGGAAAGTACTATACCGACTATAAAGAGAAAAAGGCAATCGAGAAAAGATTGGAAACCGCTAAAACGCTTCAAATGCCTAATTATGTTACGGTAGATTTAATTGACATTCATAACTCGGCGCGTACCGGCAAAAAATTAGATGATGTTAAAAATATTGTAATTCATTATGTCGGTAATCCTGCCACAACCGCTAAAAACAACCGTGACTATTTTAATAGGGAAGAAACCGAAGTTTCTTCACACTTTGTTGTCGGTCTTAACGGTGAAATTATTCAATGCGTACCTATCTACGAAAAATCCGCAGCTACAAACTGGCGGAATAATGATACTATTTCAATCGAAGTCTGCCATCCGGACAGCACAGGTAAGTTTAATAAAGAGTCTTATAATTCAGCCGTAAAGTTGGCGGCTTTCCTTTGTAATGCGTTTGAGCTTGATAGTGAAAAGGTTATAAGACATTATGATGTAACTAAAAAGCTTTGTCCGCTTTATTATGTTGAAAATCCTAAAGCTTGGAAAAAGTTTAAAAGTGATGTTGACGGCGAAATTGTTAAATTGCTTAAAAATTAACATTGCTTGAAAAAAATTAAGTATTATGATATTATATCTATAAATTTTATTAAAGGAAGAAATGCTATGCGTATCGTTTTAAAGGTTGGTACTTCGACATTGGCCCACCAAACCGGACATATCAATATAAGAAGGGTAGAAAAGCTTTGCAAGGTTATAGCTGACCTTAAAAATGCCGGCAATCAAATTGTGATGGTCTCTTCAGGCGCTATCGGCATGGGTGTCGGTAAATTGGGACTTACAGAAAAGCCCAAAGATATTCCGACAAAACAAGCCGCCGCCGCAGTAGGACAATGCGAACTTATGTATGTTTACGACAAGCTTTTTTCGCAATATAACCATAATGTTGCTCAAATTTTGTTGACCGGCGCTGACCTTGAAAATACAGAAAGAAAGCAAAACTTCCAAAATACAGCCGAAAGATTATTGGGCCTCGGTGCGATACCGATTATTAACGAGAACGATACTGTTGCAACCGACGAAATCGTTATTGGTGATAACGATACATTAGGCGCTATTGTTGCGGCAAATTTAAAGGCAGATATGCTGATTATTCTTTCGGATATTGATGGACTTTACACCGCTGATCCGCATACTGACAAGAGTGCGAAGCTAATTAGCGTTGTCAAAGAAATAACCCCCGAAATCGTCGCCATGACGGGTGGCGCAGGCACAAAACTCGGTACAGGCGGTATGAAAACCAAAATCAATGCTGCAACTATTTGCAAATCTGCCGGTGTTAAAACTTTAATTGCAAACGGAAAAGATCCCGAAATTCTTTATGACGTTTTTGACGGCAAAGAAGTAGGAACACTTTTTACGGTTTAGAGGAAATATATGTTAAATACGAATGATATTTTAAGTGCCGCAAAAGTAACCTCTTTAAATGCGGCGTTACCATTAGAAATACGAAATGAAGCCCTAAAACTAATGGCGGAAGAATTGGTTAATAATACAGATTCCATTTTAAGTGCCAATGCCTTAGATATCCAAAAAGCGCGTGGCAATGTAAACGATGTTATGCTTGACCGCTTAATGCTGAATGCAGATAGGGTAAAGGCTATGGCAGACGGCATTTTAGATCTTGTTAAATTACCCGATCCGCTTTTTAGGGAACTCGATAATTATAACAGAGCAGACGGCCTTAAAATTAAAAAGGTCAGCGTACCAATTGGTGTCGTTGCAATTATTTATGAGAGCAGACCAAATGTTACTTCCGATGCTGCCGCATTATGTTTTAAAAGCGGTAATGTTGCCGTTCTTCGTGGCGGTAAGGAAGCTTATAACACTTCTCGCGTAATAGTGGATGTTTTGCAAAATGCTTTATTAAGACTTGGAATTGATAAAAATTACATTCAGTTAATTGATGATATAACGCGCCAAAGCGCAACCGACATTATGACCGCTGTCGGATTAGTTGATTTACTCATTCCGCGTGGCGGGAAGGGCTTAATTTCGGCTTGTGTGCAAAATGCGAAGGTGCCTTGTATTGAAACGGGTACCGGTATTTGCCATATTTATGTTGATAAAGATGCCGACTTAGAAAAAGCGCTGAATATTGCAGAAAACGCAAAAGCAAGCAGACCTTCGGTTTGCAACGCCGCCGAAGTTTGTTTGGTAAATAAAGAAATTGCAAGTGAGTTTTTACCTAAACTTTATGAACGTTTTACAAGTGATTATAAATATCATAAGGTAGCAATCAAAGGTGATAAAACAGTTTCTGAAATTATTTCATGCGAAGTTGCAACTGAAAAGGATTTTGATACCGAGTTTTTAGACTATATTATGGCAGTAAAAGTTGTTGATGGCGTAAAAGATGCGGTAAAACACATCTTAAAGCATTCGACACACCATAGCGAAGCAATTATTACAGAAAATAAAGATACGGCGGATTATTTTACCGCTAATGTTGACTCGGCGGCTGTTTATGTTAACGCTTCTACAAGATTTACCGATGGCGGTGAATTCGGACTTGGTTGCGAAATGGGAATTTCTACCCAGAAAATACACGCGCGCGGTCCAATGGGTTTAAACGAACTTACGAGCTATAAATATATTATTGTGGGCGACGGAAATGTTAGGTGATAATATGGAATACGGTTTTATCGGTACCGGAAAAATGGGCGGTGCCATTGCCCAAAAGATTGCCGAAAACGGAATTATGAATATAGCACTTGCCAATAGAACTGCTGAAAAGGCTAAATCTATTGCCGAAAAAATCGGCGGTAAAGTTTTTAACAATACCGATATCGCAAAAAATGCAAAATACATTTTTCTTGGTGTAAAACCGCAAATAATGCCGGAAATAGCTGTAGAAATCAAGCCGATTCTTAAAAGCCGAAATGATAAATTTGTTTTAGTTTCTATGGCGGCAGGGCTTTCAATAAACGCTTTAAAGGATATGTTCGGCAATTATCCGGTAATCAGAATTATGCCTAACACACCGCTGACTTTAGGCGAAGGTATGGTTTTATATACCGCAAACGGAGTTGATAAATGCGACTTAAGCAAATTCTGTAAAGATATGATTAAGTGTGGTATATTAGAAGAAATACCCGAAGAGCTTATGGACGCCGGTTGTGTTGTCTCCGGCTGTGGACCGGCTTTTTTCTATTTGTTTATTGACGCAGTTGCTAAGGCCGGCGAAAAGCTTGGTTTAAAGTATGAAACCGCTTTAAAACTTGCCGCACAAACGGCTATCGGCAGCGGTGCAATGGTCCTTAACAGCAAAAAGGACGCGGCCACACTTGTTAACGATGTTTGCAGTAAAGGCGGCAGTACAATTGAGGGTCTAAACTACTTTAATTCATCCGAATTTAATGATATAATTAACAATGCATTAACAGCTTCTTATAATAGAACAAAGGAACTCGGAAAATTTAATAAATAATTAACTGATTATTAACAGTTTTGTCTTGACAAAACTGTTAATTTTTTTTATAATAGTTAGCGTGCTAACTATTTTTAAGAGGGTGATTAAAAAGTGCCTCAAGATAGCAAAAAAAATAAAATAGGTTTTCAAATTCACACTATTTCAAAACTAATAAGGCAAGACATAGAACGAACAAAAAAACTTTTTCCGGGGGATGAAATAACCTTTATTCACGGTTGGGTGTTAGGCTATCTTTATGATAATAGAAAAAATGATGTCTTTCAAAAGGATTTTGAAAATGCATTTTCTATTCGCCGTTCAACTGCAAGTAATATTTTGTCGCTTATGGAAAAAAACGGGCTTATAAACCGCGTTAGCGTTCCTTACGACGCCCGTCTTAAAAAAATTGTTTTAACCGATAAGGCTTTATATTATCATGATATCATTAAAAAAGATATTTACGCGCGTGAAAAGCGCATAAAAAACGGTCTTACCGAAGAAGAAATCAATACATTCTTTAAAATTACGGAAAAGATTAAAAATAATTTGATGGGAGAAAACACTTAATGTATAAAAAACTGATTGGCAGTATTAGAGAATATAAAACCCCGACGATACTGACTCTTATTTTTATTGTTGCAGAAGCTGTAATTGAATGCTTAATACCATTCATTACTTCAAGACTTATCAACACCGTTCAAGCGGGTGCGGTTGTCGGTGAAATTGTTAAAATCGGCTTGCTACTTGTAGTTATGGCGGTATTGTCACTTTGTTGCGGTGGCGCTGCCGGATTTACTTGTGCTAAAGCATCTGCCGGCTTTTCTAAGAATTTAAGACATGATATGTTCCATAATATTCAAACATATTCTTTCACGAATATTGATAAGTTCTCGTCGGCATCCTTGGTAACCCGTATGACAACCGATATCACTAACGCTCAAATGTCGTTTATGATGATTATAAGAATTGCCGTCAGAGCGCCACTTATGATGATATTCTCAATAATTATGGCGTATATTATGGGTGGCAAGCTTGCCATGTCTTTCGTAGTACTTGTTCCCGTTTTGGGATTTGGACTTATTATGATCGGCAAAAAAGCTATGCCTGCTTTCAGACGCGTGTTTAAAAAATATGATAAATTAAACGAATCAATAGAAGAAAATGTTCGTGCTATGCGTGTCGTTAAGGGATTTTCCCGCGAAGCATACGAAAAGCAAAAGTTCAATAAGGCAGCCGATGATATCAGAATGGACTTTACCAAGGCCGAAAGAATTGTTGCTTTAAATGCACCGCTAATGCAACTTTGTGTTTATGCTAACTTGGTTTTTGTTTTGCTTGTTGGTTCAAAGCTCATTATTTCAAGCGGCGGCGCCGTTATAAATGTCGGTGAAATTTCCGCCATGATTACTTACGGTATGCAAATTCTCATTCAGCTTATGATGATCTCTATGATATATGTAACACTTACAATATCAGCAGAATCTATTAAGCGTATCGGCGAAGTTTTAGAAGAAAATACTACTATTGAAAATCCTCAAAACCCTGTTTTTGAAGTTAAAGACGGCTCTATTAACTTTAAAAATGTTATGTTTAAGTATTCAGACAAAGCTAAAAACTTTGCCCTTAATAATATTAACTTGGAAATACCGTCGGGCGCTACTGTTGGTATTATCGGCGGTACAGGTTCAAGTAAATCATCTTTGGTTCAACTTATACCGAGGCTTTATGACGTTACTGACGGTTCGGTTGAAGTTGCCGGTGTTGATGTTAGAGATTATGACATAACTACACTGCGCGACAATGTTGCAATGGTGCTTCAAAAGAACATTTTGTTCTCGGGCACTATTAAGGATAATCTTCGTTGGGGTAACGAAAACGCCACCGATGAGGAAATTGTTGAAGCTTGCAAATTGGCTCAGGCTGATGATTTTGTATCAACTTTCCCAAAAGGCTACGATACATATATAGAGCAAGGCGGTACCAATGTTTCCGGCGGCCAAAAGCAAAGGCTTTGCATTGCACGGGCATTGCTTAAAAAGCCTAAAATTTTAATTTTAGATGACTCTACAAGCGCGGTTGATACAAAAACCGATGCGTTTATTCGTTCGGGATTTAAGTCATTTATTCCCGATACCACAAAAATTATTATTGCGCAACGCATTGCATCTGTTGAAGATGCCGATATGATTATTGTTATGGAAAACGGTATGATTTCGGCAGTTGGTAATCATGATGAACTAATCGGCAGTTGCGATATTTATAAAGAAATTTACAACCAGCAAAAGAACGGGGGTGCAACCGATGAATAAACCTATGGGAAGAAAAGCACCACCAATGGCAGGACCCAACAGACCGAAGTTAAACAAAAAGACTTTCGGCAGGGTAATTAAATTGCTTGTCAGTTCTTATCCCAAACTAACCGTTGCAACCGTTATCTGTATTCTTATTTCGGCAGTTGTTACTTCAATACCTTCGGTTTTCCAACAAAAAGTTCTATCGGTTGTTACCGAAGCATTGAAGGTAGGTAATTTTTCGTGGGCCGATGCCAAGACGAAGATTTTGCCGCTTATTATCGTTTTGATAGTTCTTTATGTTATTTCTATTGTATTGATAACCGCATATAACCAGTTTATGGCAGTTATTACGCAAGGATTTTTGTGCAAGCTTCGTTCAAAAATGTTTGACGGAATGCAAAATTTGCCGATAAAATATTTTGACCAAAATAAGCACGGCGATATTATGAGTTACTATACTAATGATATTGACACTTTGCGTCAGTTGGTTTCTCAGTCGTTACCGCATTTATTGCAGTCGGCTGTTATAGTTATTACTGTATTCAGCATTATGATTTGGTATAGTGTTTGGATGACTTTGGTTGTATTGTTCGGCGTTTTCTTAATGACATTAGTCACTAAAAAAATCGGTGGCGGTTCGGCTAAATATTTTATTAAACAGCAAAAGTCGATTGGTAAGACCGAAGGCTTTATTCAAGAAATGATGAATGGCCAAAAAGTAGTTAAGGTTTTTAACCATGAAGAAAAATCGGCGGCAGAATTTGATAAAATCAACGAAGAACTTTACAATGACGCTTACAAGGCAAATGCATTTGCAAACTCGTTAGGACCGATTATTATGAATATCGGTAATGTTTTATATGTTCTTTGTGCCACCGTTGGCGGTATATTTATCGCCACAAAATGCAAGAATTCAAGCATTTCAGGGCTTCCGTTTAGTATTGCACTTGTTGTACCTTTCCTTAATATGACAAAGCAGTTTACGGGCAATTTAAACCAACTTTCGCAACAAATCAACTCGATAGTAATGGCTCTTGCCGGTGCGGACAGAGTTTTTGCTTTGATGGATGAAGAACCCGAATCAGACGAAGGATATGTTACACTTGTTAACTGCAAGTTGGATAAGGACGAAAACATTATTGAAACCAAAGAGCATACAGGCCTTTGGGCATGGAAACATCCGCATGCTGCCGACGGCACGGTAACTTATACCTTGCTGACCGGTGATGTTGTTATGGAAAATGTTGATTTTTCCTATGTTGAAGGCAAGCAGGTTCTTAAAGATGTTTCACTCTATGCCGAACCCGGTCAAAAGGTTGCATTCGTTGGCGCAACCGGTGCCGGCAAAACTACTATTACAAATCTTTTAAATAGATTTTATGATATTGAAGACGGCAAAATCAGATATGACGGCATAAATATCAATAAGATTAAAAAGGCAGATTTAAGACGAAGCTTAGGCATCGTACTGCAAGAAGTAAACTTGTTTACGGGCACGGTATTTGATAACATTCGTTACGGCAAATTAGACGCGACTGATGAAGAATGTATTGCCGCCGCTAAACTTGCAAATGCGCATAACTTTATTGAAATGCTGCCGGAAGGCTATAACACAGTTCTTTCGGGTGATGGCGCCGGTCTTTCGCAAGGCCAACGCCAGCTAATTTCAATCGCACGCGCCGCCGTTGCCGACCCGCCGGTTATGATACTGGATGAAGCAACTTCAAGCATTGATACCCGTACCGAAGCGTTAGTACAAAAGGGTATGGATAGACTTATGAAGGGCAGAACGGTATTTGTAATTGCGCATAGACTTTCTACCGTTATGAACTCTGATGTTATTATGGTATTAGACCACGGTGAGATTATTGAGCGTGGTAACCATGATAAACTTATTGCCGATAAGGGACAATATTATCAATTATATACGGGTGCTTTCGAACTCGAATAAAACAAATATCGACCTACTTTTATAAGTAGGCCGATATTTTTTAATGATAAAATTGACAATATATACCAATAAACTAAAAAAATTTTAATTTTTTTGAAAAACACTTGATTTTATCGTAATTATATGGTAATATATGTAAACAAAATCAATTGGAGGTAGAATTATGAAAGAAAAACTAAAAGTGTTGATAGCTGATAACAGGTCGGAATTGGGCAAAGCTTGTTCTGACACATTTAAAGGTTATGGAATTGAAACCGAGCTTTGTGAAAAGGACGGTACCGAAGTAATAAAGTTTATTAAAAACGGCGGATATGATGTTGTGTTGGCGGATGTATTTATGCCGAATATGGATATCTTGGGAGTTTTAGAAGAAATAAACAAAATGCCGAGAAACAAAAGACCTTTAATAATGGCAATGTCTTCTTTTGACAGTCAAAGGTTAGAAACCGAAACTTTGTCGGCCGGCGCATCATATTATTTTATTAAGCCGTTTGACATTAACGCAATGGCAGAACGGATTTTAAAACTTTCTAACTGGCGACCCGAAACTGCGGTTGAAGAGAAGAAAAAGATTTTACCAAGCAATGCCGAACTTGAAATGATGGTAACCGAGATTATTCATCAAATCGGTGTTCCGGCACACATTAAGGGTTATCACTATTTAAGAGAAGCAATTATGCTTTCGATAAACAATAATGAAATAATAAATTCGGTTACTAAATTATTATATCCCACAGTTGCAAAAACTTATAAAACTACCTCTTCACGCGTTGAAAGAGCGATAAGGCACGCGATAGAGGTCGCATGGGACAGAGGCGATATTGATGTTTTAAACTCATATTTCGGCTATACCGTTCAAAATGAAAGAGGAAAGCCTACCAATAGCGAATTTATAGCGATGATAAGCGACCAATTAAGATTACGACTCAAAATCGGATAAAAAAAGCACCGTGAAGAATTTTCTTCACGGTGTTATATTTTATGCTATTTCGTAAGCGCATCAATAATGGCGCTGTAAACCTTTGTCGGGTCATCTAAAAACTTGTTTTTAATAGCTTCAGCCTGCATTTCGTCGGCAAGCATCAGTTTAACTCCCATAAAAGGTATTTCATTATCCAATAACGAACAGTTAATATAAGTTTTTCCGTTTTCACGGCTGATTCTAATATCGGTATCCTTAGCGTTTTTAACATGAGTTAACATTTTGACGGCGGCTGTGCATGCGCGGTTACGAACAACAACAGGCAGGGAAGAGCGTAAAGTGTCAGCAATTTCAATACCTTTTTTAGTGATTTTGTAGGTGTCTTTATCAGTCGAAACAATATGCCCGTTTTTTTCAAGTTGAAAAATAGCGTCGTTAACTTCAAAATAGTTTGCAATACCTTCATAGTGAAGTGCATTTGCGAGCATTTGACCGGGTACGGGTTCATTTAGTGATGCCAATATATAGCAAATAAGAATTTTAATTTCTGCCGTGTTAACAATACCGCCAACAGCATTAACGCCTGCGGTTGAAGCATCCTTTTCCACAAAAGCACTTCCTTTCAAATAAATTACTATTATTATATATCTAATTTCTTAAATATGCAACAAAAAAGCCGTTCTTTTTTTGAACGGCTTTAAAATTTAATTGATAAAAGCGTCGTGAACTGCTTTGACAGCGCGGTCGGCATATTCAGAATCAATTAAAACTGAAATTTTGATTTCACTCGTAGAAATCATTTGAATGTTTATTCCGCTATCAAACAGTGCTTCAAACATTTTTGCGGCAACTCCGGGGTGGCTTTCCATTCCGGCACCGACAACTGAAATCTTGGCAATGTTAACATTCAGCGTAACATCCTTAAAGTTAAGTAATTCTTTCATATTAAGAAGTGCATCAAGGGCAACTTTGCCTTGATCCTTCGGAACGGTAAAGGTAATGTCCTTTGTGCCGTCACGACCAACAGACTGTAAAATCATATCAACGTTAATTTTATGTTGTGCTAATTTGTTGAATAGTTTAAATGCAACACCGGGACTATCGTTTAAACCAATTATTGCCACACGTGCAACATCACAATCCTTTGCGACACCTCTGATTAAAGTTTTTTCCATCTTAACATTCTCCTTTACCAATGTACCGGTTTTATTTTCAAGACTTGAAAGAACTTCAAGCTCAACATTATATTTTTTAGCCATTTCAACCGAACGGTTATTCAAAACTTGTGCGCCTAATGTTGCCAATTCTAACATTTCGTCATAGGTGATTTCGACCATTTTTTGTGCTGTATCAACCTTGCGCGGATCGGCCGTGTAAACGCCATCTACATCGGTGTAAATTTGGCAGCGTTCAGCCTTTAAAGCGGCGGCAATAGCAACGGCGCTTGTATCCGAACCGCCACGACCGAGCGTAGTAATATCGTCATATTTGTTAACGCCTTGGAAACCCGCCACAACAACAATATTGCGTTTTGCAATTTCATTTTTAATTCTTTCGGTATTCACAGATTTTATTCTTGCAATGCCATGGTGCGAGTCGGTTGAAAAACCGGCTTGCCAGCCAAGCAACGAAACAACAGGGAAACCGAGCTTTTCAATAGCCATCGCTAAAAGTGCTATTGAAATTTCTTCGCCGGCAGCTAATAAAACATCCATTTCGCGCTTAGAAGCACCGTCCGGATTTATTTCCAACGCTTTTGCAATTAGGTCATCGGTTGTATCACCCTGCGCCGAAACAACAACGACAACATCGTTGCCGGCCTTATAATCATTGATTATCGTTTCGGCGACATGAAATACACGCTCGGCATTAGCAACCGAGGAGCCACCGAATTTTTTAACTATTAAAGACATAATTAACCCCCAATGATATTAAATATCTTAATGTCAATATTACAATTTAAACTGTTTAAAGTTTGCTTCAAATCGTTTTCGCTTATATTTTCAAAAATACAGGCAATTTCGTTTTTATATTGATTTTTAATTGATTTAACGGCAGAAAAATTTTTGTCGAATTCTTTTTCAAGTGCTGCAAAATTATCGGTTTTAATTAGAACATAGTAATTAGATACTATATCAGCATCGCTGACTACATAACCGTCAAAGCCGTCTTCCCAAATAAGTGTATTGTTACCATCTAAATTTTTGGCACATTCAACAATGTCAGAAACAACGGCACTTGCTGTTGGATTTTTGCCGGCACCTTTGCCGTAAAACAAAACTTCGCCGGTGGCACTGCCTTTAACCGAAACGGCATTAAAAACACCGTTAACGCAAGAAAGCATTTTTTCACGGCTGACGAGTGTCGGTTTAACGCTGGCGGTAATTTTATTATCGCTGATCTTTTTAGTACTGCCAATCAGTTTTATAACATAGTTAAAGGTGTTTGCGTATTCAATATCGTCAAGCGTAACATTTGTTATTCCGACTGTTTCAACCTGATGCGGATATACATGTTTACCAAAGGCTAATGTTGCCAAAATGCAAATTTTGCGGCAAGCATCGTGCCCTTCAATATCAGCAGCTGGATTTTTTTCGGCATAGCCTTTTTTTTGTGCTAAACTTAAAGCATCATCAAAAGACATATTATCCACTATCATTTTATTTAAAATGTAATTAGTTGTTCCGTTTAAAATTCCGCTGACTTCTTCAATTTCGTTTGCAACAAGACATTGTGAAATGGGGTGCAGTACGGGAATGCCACCGCCGACGCTTGCTTCAAACAGGAAATTTACATTGTTTTTGTCTGCAATTTTAATGAGTTCATAACCTTTTTCGGCAACGAGTTCTTTATTGGAAGTAACAACGCTTTTCCCATGCTCCAAGCATTGCTTAACAAAGTCAAAAGCAGGATTTATTCCGCCCATTACTTCTGCTACGATTTTTATTGTATCATCATTTAATATTTTTTTAAAGTCTTTTGTGAATTTTTCTTTATAATCATTTTCAAATTCGCGCAAATCAAGAATGTATTTTACAAATAAATTTTGCTTCGAATTTTTCATAAGAAGGTTCTTATCGTTGATTAAAATTTCGGCAACACCCGAGCCTACAACACCGTGACCTAAAATTGCAACGTTTATCATGATTTTCTCCTAACTGATTTTTTTAATTGAAACAACGCCTTCAACCTTTTCTAAAAGGTTTAATAAGGTTTCAAGTGAAATTTCAAGATTTTTAATACTGATAACAAGCGATACGGTAGCTATCCCGTCGGTCGGCATACTTTGGTTAATAGTCAAAATGTTAGCGCCGTATTTATAAAGTTCTGCGGTAAGGGCAGAGAAGACGCCGGCTTTATCGTTTAGTACAGCCGTTAAGTTAAGAGGTCTTACGCCGTCTTCGGTGTACTTGAATACATAATCTTTGTACTTGTAAAAGGCGCTTCGTGAAATGCCGGCTTCTTTAACCGCTTCAAGCGTTGTTAAACCTTTTCCGGCAATGAGCTCCTTAACGCGAACAACACCTGAATACACTTCCGGCAGGGCTTTTTTATTTATCAGTAAAAATTCTTCCGTTTGCATAATTTGTCCCCCGTACGTGAACTGATGTCCTTAATTATAATACACCTAATATAAAATTGCAAGTGCTTTAATGCAAGTTTTTTATTATTGTAATGTTGCACAAATAATTGATGTACAAACTAAAAATTACTGCATATTATGTTAATGAATATTCCGTTTTTACGGTTGAAAGCGTAGTGAATATATGAAAAAGTATCGTATCAACACCGGAACGGTAACTTATGCAATAAAGGGCAGAGAAGTTTTAAGACGAAAAGGATATAATGCAAAAGTTGAAAAAAGTCAAAGCTTAAATAAAAATGGTTGCGGATATGCGATTATTGTTTTTGGTGAAATATCGGTAATAGAACCGTTGCTTAGAAATTCCGGCGTTAAAATCTTAGATATACAAGAGATTAAGAACAACAATTGAGTTTTGGGGAACAGATCATTTACTGTTCCCTTATTTAATGCAATAAAGGAGAAAAACTTATGATATACCTTGACAATGCGGCGACTACCGGCAGAAAGCCCGAAAGCGTTATTAAAGCAATGAATTTGGGACTTACGGGTTTTTCGGCAAATCCGGGAAGAAGCGGACACAATAAGTCTGTTGCGACTTCGATTGAAGTCTTTAATGCGAGAAGAAAAATTGCCGAATTTTTCGGGGCTACGGCACCTGAAAATGTAATTTTTACGGCAAATTGTACTGCAAGCTTAAATTATGTAGTTAAGGGACTTTTAGAGCGCGGGGACAGAGCGGTTACGACAAATTTAGAGCATAATGCCGTTATGCGACCGCTTTATAAGGTGGGCGCTGATATTGTGACCTTTAAAGTTTCGTTAAGTGATGACGCTCAGACAATCGAAAATTTTAAAAAAGTGATAACTGCCGATACAAAGCTTGTAATTATTACCGGCGCTTCAAATGTTTTGGGTAAAAAAATACCCTTTAAGGAAATTGCAAAAATATGCAAAAGCTTTGGCGTGAAAATTGCTGTTGACGGCGCACAAATTGCCGGTGTAGAAGAAATAAACATGAAAAATGACTTTATTGATTATCTTTGTATAGCACCGCACAAAGGACTTTATGCTTCGATGGGTGTCGGCGTTTTAATTGCAGAAAAACCCATTAAAAATACTATCATTGAGGGTGGAACAGGCTCGCTGTCGGCTAATATGATGCAACCCGATTTTATGCCCGATAGATTTGAAAGCGGAACCTTAAATGTACCGGGGATTATGACGGTTTCGGCCGGTATTGATTTTGTAAAGAAAAAAGGAATTAAAAATATTCACAATTATGAAATGTCACTTTGCAAGCATTTTTATAATCAGTTAAAGGGAATAAATAAAGTAATTTTTTACGCTGATTATTCAAAAGAAAGTAATTTTGCGCCGGTAATTTCTTTTAACATAAACGGATATAACAGCGGTGATGTTGCCGAAATATTAAATTCTAAAAATATTGCGGTCAGGTCGGGTTTACACTGTGCGCCGTCGGCACATAAATCAATCGGCACTATGGATATCGGTACAGTCAGAATAGCACCGAGCGTTTTTACAACACGAAGCGAAATTGAGCAAACGGTAAAAATAATTAAAAATATATAAAATTTACTTGAAGACCTTTGTTAAATATGTTAATATAAATATATAATATATTTTAGCAAAGGATGTTGACTGTGGCGGCTTTATCAAATGCGATATATACACTTTGGAACCAAATTGTTTACGCGGTTTCAAATATGAACATACCTTTTGACATAATTGATATTTTAATTATCGCCTTTATCATCTATAAAGCAATCGGATTTATGCGCGAAACCCGTTCGGGTCAGCTCATTAAAGGCTTAATAATTCTTGTTGTTTTGTATTTGCTTGCGAATTGGTTAAATCTTGCAAGCATTAAATGGCTTCTTACTAAGGTTGTGGACTCGGCTATTATTGCCCTTGCCATTATTTTTCAACCCGAGCTCAGACGCATTCTTGAAAGGGTAGGCCGTACTAAACTTGCTAACGGTTACTCGGGGGATGCCGGCGAAGAACTTTCGGTTTGTATTGATAACGTCAGCCGTGCTGCCGGTTCTATGCAAGAAACAAAGACGGGCGCTTTAATTGTTTTTGAGCGTACAACCCAATTAGGTGAAATTATAAATACCGGAACTATTGTTGACGCAAAAGCTTCTTCTTCGGTTATTAAAAATATATTTTTCCCAAAATCGCCGTTGCATGACGGTGCTATGATTATAAGGGACGGCAGAATTTATGCCGCAGGTTGCATTTTGCCGTTGACTCAGCGTGACGATATAAGCGCAAGCTTGGGTACAAGGCATCGCGCCGCTATTGGCATGACTGAAAATTCGGATGCGATTGTTTTGGTGGTTTCCGAAGAAACCGGCAATATTTCGCTTGTAACTAACGGTGAACTGAAAACTGATTATAATGCTGTATCGGCCGGTGCGGAGCTTAGGCGTTTATTGTTGACCGGTACATCTGATAGTAATAACAGCAGTTTTAAAGATTTTGTTAAAAAGTTAAATCCTTTTAAAGGCAAAGCCGATAGAAAGGAGGGTGAATAACTGTGAATACCGTTATTAAAAATTTCACTACAAAATTATCACAGTTTTTTAAAAAGCTTATTTTTGATAAGCGTTTTACAATTCCTTTCTCGCTCGTTTTGGCTTTTGCATTTTGGCTTGTCATTATGATTAACCAAAATCCGGTCAGGCAACAAACATTCATTGACATTCCGCTTACTATTGACCTTAAAAACACTGTTGCAAAGGAAAACGGACTTGGCATTGTAGGCGATGTTTCTTCGCAAAAATTCAGCGTTGTAATCAGTGGCCCAAACTATATTGTAAGTTCCCTTAAGACCGAAGATTTCAGCATTTACGCTTCGGCTACCGAAATTACCGAGCCGGGTACTTATACGCTTGATGTTTTCGGTGCAAAAGCCAGCGCCAAAAGCGGATACACCTTTGTTTCTATTTCACCTTCGGTAATTGATGTTACTTTTGATTATATAGATACTAAGACTTATCCGGTTGTTCCTAAGCTTGTCGGCGTTGGTGCGGCAGAGGGACTTGTTGCCGAAACACCAATCGTTACCTGCAAAAACGGCGGCAGTGTTACTGTTAAAGGTCCGCGCTCGGTTATGGAAAAAATCGACTCTGTTGTAGCCTATGCCGAAGTTAACAAAACCCTAAGTTCTACCCAAACATTTGATGCTTCTATATTTGTTTATGATTCTAAGGGTGAAAAGGTAGATACAACCAACTTAAAAATCAGCGATACAGTTGCAAAGGTTTCTGTACCGATTTCGATGAAGGCAACGGTTAATGTTAAACCGGTATTTACCGGTCTCCCCGGTGGGATACTCCCAACCGACATAAAATATACGCTTGACCAAAAAACGGTTACAATTATCGGAACACCGGATGTTGTTTCTAATATGACCGAGGTTTACCTTTCTTCTATTGACTTTTCGTTAGTGTCACCCGAAAGTAAAGTTTTTGATGTTGAAGCCGATTTACCTGACGGGGTTAAAATTCTTGACAGTATTGACCACTTTACTGTTAAGGTTGATATGACCGGCTATATTGAAAAAACATTTACTGTTAAGAATGTGTCTTATATCGGTTTAAAGGAAGGCTTAACCGTCAAGAAAACGGGTACAATCAAAAACATTAAGATTTGCGGACCAAGAGATGCGCTCAGCAATCTTACCGCTAATGATTTAATAGCTTATGTTGATGTAACCGACAAGTCGGCGGGCGAACACACCGCAAGTGTTAAGGTAAGCTCGACAAAATCTAATAGTATTTGGCAAGTCGGCACTTATACCACGACGGTTTCAATAAACTAAAAACGTACAATATTTCACCTCTTTGCATATATTGTAAAGAGGTGAAATATATGGTAAAAACCTTTTTAATTTTAATTTGTGTCGTTTTTATAACTCTTGGCATTACTGAGTTTATTTTTAGTTTAAAATCACTTTATTTGATGCCTAAAAATAATTCGCCGAAAGCAATTGTCGTTTCATTAAAAGAAGATAGCTTGGAAGAGCAAATCAGATACTTGACTTTTGTTTATAGGTCTTTTGGAAGCAAACATACGAACTTTGTAGTTTTATTGACCGATCAACTTAGTGAAGAGTCAATAGAAAAATGTCGCAGACTTGTAAAAGGTTGCGGCGTTATACTTTGTAAGCAAGATATGCTGGTTTCATTACTTAACAGTTTAAATGAGATTTAGTGTGTTTAAGAGGTTTAAATGGAAGAAAATTTAGTAAATGAACTAACAAATCTTTCAGGTACTGTTGAAAGCATAACATACAAAAACGAAGGCAACGGCTATACTGTTGCCGAAGTTTTAATCGACAATAAACCGACCACCGTTGTTGGTATTATGCCTTTTTTATGTGAAGGTGATACTGCCGAATTTACGGGAAGCTTTACAACACATTCGGTTTATGGAGACCAGTTTAAAGTTAGCAGTTTTACTAAGACGGAGCCCAAAACAAAAGTCGCTATTTTAAGATATTTGTCTTCGGGCGCTGTTTGGGGTGTCGGGCCTGCAACTGCCGCAAAAATTGTTGAAAAATTCGGCACCGACACATTTGATGTTATTCAAAATTCACCCGAAATGTTAAGCGCAATTCGTGGCATTTCGCATGAAAAAGCCCTTAAAATTTCGGAAGATTATAAAAAGCAATTTGGTGTTAAGGATATTATAATGTTGCTTTCCGGCTACGGTATTTCGCCGGAGCGTTGCGTTAAGATTTATCAGAAATTAGGCAAAGATTCTGCGGTTCTTTTAAAAGAAAATCCGTATTTGCTTTGTGAAGACGGTATAGATGTTTCATTTGAGGTTGTAGAAACCATTGCAGAAGATTTTGGGATTTTAACCGAAAGCCCTGCAAGGATTTCATCGGGAATTCTTTATATATTACATAAAAATCTTGCAAACGGTCACACTTGTTTGCCGAAAGACAAATTGTTAGCCCGCGCAGGTGAACTTTTGGGAGCTAATGACTTTTTAGTCAGCGATTGTCTTGACAGATTAGAAAATGCGTTAAAGGTAAAAGTTTATAACGAAGACGAAAAAGAATTCATTGCTTTGACTGAATATTACGATGCCGAAGAATTTGTTTCTGCCCGATTGTTAGCGGTTAAGAATAATATTACTCAAAGCTTGCCGATAGAGAATTTGGAAATTGAGAATGTTGAAAACAAACTTAAAATTAAGTTTGAAGACTTGCAAAGAAAAGCGATTGTTGACGCTTTTTCTAACGGAATTTTAGTTTTAACCGGCGGCCCCGGTACCGGCAAGACAACAACACTAAACGCCATTATTAAACTTTTTGAAATGCGCGATTTGAATATTCAACTTGCTGCACCTACGGGCAGAGCCGCCAAGCGAATTACCGAACTGACCGGCAAAGATGCTAAGACTATTCACAGGTTGTTAGAGGTTGAATGGGATGAATCCGACAATCCTGTTTTTTCAAGAAATCAGTTTAATCCTTTGCCGTGCGACGTTATTATTATTGATGAAGTTTCAATGGTTGACTCGTTGCTGTTTGCTTCACTTTTAAAAGCGTTAAAGCTTTCATGCCGAATTATAATTGTCGGCGATTCCGACCAGTTACCAAGCATCGGGGCAGGCAATATTCTAAACGATATTTTAGAGTCAAATATGTTCCCGTCAATCTGTCTTAAAAAAGTATTCAGGCAAGCGGCAAAAAGCCAAATTGTCACGAATGCGCACGCAATTATAAACAACACGGTGGCGGTTTTCACTAATGAAGATACAGATTGTTTCTTTTTACAAAGAGACAATAAAAACGCGGTTGTTGATACTGTTATTGAACTTTGCAGTGAGAGGTTGCCTAATGCCTATGGTATTGACCCGATTAAAGATATTCAGCTGCTTTGTCCAAGCAGGAAATTTGATACCGGCTCAATCAACTTTAATAACCTTTTACAAAGTTTTTTAAATCCTAAAAAAAAGAAGGGTCCGCAGCTTTCATATAAGGGTATTTATTTTCGCATCGGCGATAAGGTGATGCAGGTAAAGAATAACTATGACCTAACATATATAAAGGATAACGGCGAAACGGGTTGCGGTGTCTATAACGGAGATGTCGGATATATAACCGATATTGATGTTAAGGGCGGAATTATTAAGGTTAGGTATGATGACCGTATTGTAACATATTTCGGTGAGTCACTTTCGCAAATTGAATTAGCGTATGCGGTTACAGTTCACAAAAGTCAGGGTAGCGAATTTGATGTTGTGATTCTGCCTTTGTTTGATGTTCCCCAAAGGCTTATGTATAGAAATCTTTTATATACGGCTGTTACAAGGGCAAAAAAACTGCTTGTCATTGTCGGCAGTAAAGCTACATGGAACAAAATGGCAGAAAATGACCGAAAAACTTTGAGATACACAATGTTAAAAGGATTTATAGGTAAAAATGGATTTTAGCCGTTTAAAATCGTTTTATTGCGATTGTATAAATTACATATATCCAAGCAAGTGTTTGTCTTGCGGTGAAATTGTCAGAAAGAATGAATTTCTTTGTGATTATTGCAATTTTATGTTGCCGATTATTGACCCGCAAAAGCGTTGTACAAAATGCGGTTTAATTAAAGGTAACTGTGATTGCAAACATTTAGTTTATCATTTTGAAGGTTTAACGGCACCGTTTTTTAATGAAGATGTAGCAAGACGAATACTTTATAAATTCAAGTTTAACAAAAAACAACACTATGCAAAATTTTTCGCACAAAAAATGGCTTTGTGTGTTGTAACCGACTTTAAAGACATTAAGTTTGACGGTATTTGCTTTGTACCAATGTCTTTTAAAGCCAAGCTCAGAAGAGGTTATAACCAGTCCGAAGATTTAGCGGCTGAGTTATCCGAAATATTAAATCTTCCTTTGTTTTATGATGCTTTGGCGGTTAAAGGCAGAAGAAAAGTACAACATTATTTAAAAAGCAAGGCGCGGTTTAAAAACATCAGAAATCGTTTCAAGGGTAAGAAAAACCTTAAAGGCAAAACGATTTTACTGGTTGATGATATTAAAACTACCGGTGCAACACTCGACGAATGCGCAAGACAACTTATGTTTGCAGGTGCATATCATGTATATTGCGTTACCGCTATCGCGGTCGGAAAGAAAGGATAAATTATGGCTACTGAAATTGGAATTGATTTAGGCACATCTAAAACAGTTATATTTTCAAGCTCTAAGATTTTGGTTGAAGAGCCAAGCTATGTTACGGTTGATGCTGAAACATGGGAGCCTGTTTATTATGGTGAAAGGGCAAAACAAACAGTCGGAAGAACACCCGAAAGCCTACTTAGTGTCAACCCCATCGAGCATGGTGTAATTTCCGATTATGAAATTGCCGAAATGATGCTTAAAAAGTATATGGATAAAGCCTTTGGCAATCGAGTGATGCGCCCAAAGATTATTGCAACTTTGCCGGCAGGATTAACAGAGCTTCAACACCACTCATTGAATAACGTTATTGAAGCAAGTGGCGGCAGAAATATAATTATCATTGAAAGCCCGTTGGCTGTTGCATACGGTATCGGTCTTGATCTTGATAGTCCTAAGGGAAATTTAATTGTTGATATTGGTGCCGGTTCTACTGATATTGCTGTTATTTCTATGGGTGGTATTGCCACATGTGAATCATTTAAAACTGCATCAATGGATATAGATCAGCAAATTGTAAAATATGTACGGCGCGAATTCAATATTGAAATCGGTTTGCTTACCGCCGAACGCATAAAGAAAAAAATAGGTACCGCTGTTTTGCGCCCATTAGAAATAACAATGGTCGCAAAGGGAAGCAATGTATTTAATGGCTTACCCGAAAGTTTTGAAATAACTTCAAGCGAAGTGCATGAGGCTATCAAGGAAACGGTTGACTCGATTTGTAACGCGATTAGAAGTGTCCTTAATAAGACCGATCCCGATCTTGTTGCCGATATCACCGAAAACGGTATGTATTTAACCGGTGGCGGTGCTTTGCTAAACGGTTTTGCTGAGTATATAAGTGAATTTACCGGTCTTAAAGTAAATTTATTAGAGGATCCGATTCATAGTGTTGTTCGTGGCGCCGCCGTTGCAATAAGGAAACCGGAACTTATAAAAACCGCAGATTACCAACTTCGTTCCATTAAAGAATTAACATTTGAATAAAATACTTGACAAATGGTAAATTTGTGGTAAAATAATTTTTAGCAAAAGAAGTAGTGCGCTATGCGTCCTCACCCTACGATTTTAGTTGTATGGGTTAATAAGTTACTTTTACTTATTAGCACGGGCGTATTGCGTCCGTGCTTTTTTGTATAAACTATATACAACTTCGGAGGTGTATCAACATAGCCAGCAAAGAACTTGCAATCAATGAGAACATTAAGTTTAAAGAAGTACGCGTAATCGGTGCAGATGGTGCACAGTTAGGCATTCTGCCTATTGATAAGGCTCTTGATGCGGCTTACGCTGCGGATCTTGACCTTGTTAATATCTCGCCCAATGCCGAACCGCCCGTATGCAAAATTATGGATTACGGTAAGTACCGCTTTGAACAGGCAAAACGTGAAAAGGAACAACGTAAAAACCAAAAGGTTATTGAACTTAAGGAAATTCGCTTAGGTTTAAGTATTGATGTTCACGACTTTGAAACCAAAGGTAAACACGCAAAGCGTTTTCTTGAAGACGGTAACAAAGTTAAGGTTTCAATAAGATTCCGCGGCCGCGAATTAGGCCATCCGGAAATCGGCATTGCCACCATGGAACGTTTTGCTCTATTGTGCAAGGATTTCTGCGTGGTTGAGAAAGCCGCTAAGATGGAAGGCAGGAACATGCTTATGTTCTTAGCACCGAAGTCGGGTAAGTAAACAGCAAATTATTTAGGGAGGAATTATAATGCCTAAGATTAAAACACACAGTGGCGCAAAGAAACGCTTCAAGCTCACAAAAACCGGTAAGGTAAAACGTGCTCATGCTTTCAAGTCGCACATTCTCAACAAGAAAACTACAAAGCGTAAAAGAAATTTACGCAAGGTCGTTTGTGCCGATGCAACAAATGTTGCAAAGGTAAAGAAAATGATTCCTTATAAATAAGGATTACTTGAAAGTGGAGGTTATTTAAATGGCTCGTGTTAAAGGTGCGTTAGCAACACGCAAGAGAAGAAATAAAACTTTAAAGCTTGCAAAAGGTTACTTCGGTGCCAAGTCCAAGCTCTTTAAAACTGCAAAAGAAGCAGTTATGAAATCCGGCAACTATGCCTACATCGGTCGTCGTCAAAAGAAACGTGATTTCCGTCGCTTATGGATTACACGCATTTCGGCTGCTGCCAAAATTAACGGTATGAATTATTCAACCTTTATGAATGGCTTAAATAAGGCCGGTGTTCAAATTAACCGCAAGATGTTAGCTGATCTTGCCGTTAACGATGCTGCAGGTTTTGCTACACTTGCAAAGGCTGCAAAAAAAGCACTTGAAAAATAATATTTCTCGCCCGAGTGAAAACTCCTCGGGCGACTTTTTCATTTTTAAAGCTTCGAAACAAGGTGGGTTTTGATGGATTTTAATAGAATTACATCAAGAGAAAATTCACTTATCAAGCTTGTATGCAACCTGCAATCAAGCGCAAAAAACCGTGCTGAAAACGGTGCTTTTGTGCTTGAGGGTTTGCGTATATGTGATGATGCGTACAATAACGGCATAAGGTTTGATAAGTTGATTTTTTCAGATACTGCTTACGAAAAATATAATGATGTTGCTTTAACTTTTGCCAATAATTCTAGCGACTGTTTTGTTGTGCCGGATTCGTTATTTAATAAAATCAGTGATACAACAAATCCGCAGGGAATTATCGCGGTTTGCAAAAGGGAAGAAGTTAGGACTGCCGATATTGATAAAAACGGTGCTTATGTTGCCCTTGAAAATATTGCGGACCCATCTAATCTCGGCGCAGTTTCGCGTACAGCCGAAGCAATCGGCGTGAACGGTATAATTTTTGCCGGTAGTGGATGTGACCCGTTTTCTCCGAAGGCGTTACGCGCTTCAATGGGTACTATTTTAAGAGTACCTATTTGGTTTTGCGACAATATTACCGATTTTGCCGCCAAAAACGGTTTGACTACTTTTGCTTGTGTTGTTGATAATACCGCCGAAAGCATTACTGATGTTTCATTTCCTACGGGTAGCGTTGTTATAATCGGCAATGAAGCAAACGGAATTACAGACTACACTAAGCAAAATGCCGACAAAAACATTACTATACCGATGAGTGGCAAGGCAGAATCGCTAAACGCTTCGGTTGCGGCATCAATAGCAATGTGGGAAATGGTGCGAAAAAGTGGAAAATAGTGTTTACAGCGTTTGGTTGCAGTCAATATTAGGTGTTGCAAACAAGCGTATTCACAAAATCATAGATGTTTTTGCCGATGCTAAAAATATTTATAATACCGATATTGAAGTGTTAACCGACAGCGGTTTGTTTACAAAAAGTGAATTAAACGGCTTTAAAAATCGAGATTTAACCATTTCTAAAACAACAGCCGACAGGTGCAGAATATATGGCATAAATTTGGTTACTATTTTTGATGAAGAATACCCTAAACGGTTATTGCAATTAGAGGATAGTCCTATTGTCCTTTACTATAAGGGGAAGTTACCTGATTTTGATGAGATACCTTCTGTTGCCATTGTCGGACCGCGAATTATAACGGATTTTGGTAAAAAAGCGGCTTATTCTTTAAGCCTCAGGCTTGCAAAATCCGGTATGATAGTTGTTAGCGGTGGCGCCGTTGGCGGTGATACCTTTGCTCACAAAGGCGCTCTTAAATGCGGTGGTAAGACTGTAATGGTTTTGGGTTGCGGTTTACTTTGCAACTATTTACCCGAAAATGAAGCGTTAAGGAAATCGGTTCTTGAAAAAGGCGCTATTATTTCTGAATATCCACCCGATTCACCGGCACTTGGATTTCATTTTCCGATAAGGAACCGCATAATTGCCGCTTTAACATTGGGTACAGTGGTTGTCGAAGCCGGTAGCAAAAGCGGTGCGCTTATTACTGCAAACATAGCTAACGAACTTGGGCGTGATGTTTTTGTGATACCCGGTTCACCGGTTAAAAATGAATATAAAGGCTCAAATGCACTTCTTCGCGACGGTGCAAAGCCACTTTTAGATGCGTCGGATATTTTTAACGAGTATATACCTAATTATCCGGACAAAATTGATGTTGAAAAAGCTTTTTCTAAAGATGAAACCAAAAGAGAAAAAATAATTAAAAATATTTCCGAAATGCCACTTTCAAATGAAGCCAATTTGGTATATAATCATTTAAAGGGCATTAAAGTAAAAGAAATATATCCCGAGTTGTTTACAACTCTTGATATAAGTAACGATGAAATCATCTCCGCCTTAATTGAACTTGAAATCAGCGGTATAATCAAAGCTGTACCGGGCGGAAAATATATATTCTGATTCGGAGGAAATGTATGTCTAAATTAGTTATTGTGGAGTCACCGACTAAGGTTAAAAGCGTAAAGAAATATTTAGGCCCCGACTATGATGTTATGGCATCTATGGGTCATGTGCGCGATTTACCTAAATCTAAGTTGGGTGTAGATGTTGATAAGGATTTTAAACTCCAATACATCAATATGGCTGAAAAAAGAGATTTAATTAAATCCTTAAAGGAAGCCGCCGCTAATAGCGAGCAAGTATTTCTCGCAACCGACCCAGACCGCGAGGGAGAAGCTATTTCTTGGCATTTAGCACAGTTGTTGTCACTTAATCTTGATGAAAAGAATCGTATTTCATTTAACGAGATTACAGAAAGCGGTATTAGGGCAGGTATTGACAATCCTCATAAGATTGATTTAAACCTTGTAAACGCGCAACAGGCACGTCGCGCACTTGACCGTATTGTAGGCTATAAGTTAAGTCCATTCCTTTGGAAAAAGGTAAAAAGCGGTCTTTCGGCAGGTCGCGTGCAAACAGTTGCCTTAAAGCTCATTGTTGAACGCGAACGCGAAATTGAAAAGTTTAATAGTGAAGAATTTTGGTCGATTGATGCAAAATTAGCATCCGGCAGAAAAACTTTCATTGCTAAGCTTTACGGTTTTGCTAACGGCGAAAAGATAAAGTCTATTGATAAAGAAGCTGATGCTTTAAAAATTGTCAGCGAACTTAATGATTGCCAATATGTTGTTGACAGCATCAAAAAGGGCACGCGCAATAAGCAACCCGCGCCTCCCTTTACAACTTCGACTCTTCAACAAGAGGCTTCGCGTAAGTTGGGCTTTACCGGTCAAAGAACAATGCGAATTGCCCAACAACTTTACGAAGGTGTTGACATTCCGGGTATCGGTACCACCGGTCTTATTACCTATATGCGTACAGACTCTTTGCGCATTTCCGAAGAGGCACGCGCTGCTGCTAATAAGTATATTGCTGAAACTTACGGCGAAAAGTATTTACCGAAATCTCCGCGCTATTATAAAACAAAATCCGGCGCTCAAGATGCACATGAAGCAATTCGTCCTACAACCGCTTCGCTTTCACCTGAAAAGGTTGCCGGCGCTTTAACAGTCGAACAAAATAAATTATACAAGCTTATTTGGGAACGCTTTATTGCATCACTAATGTCTGCTTGCGTACAAGATACCGTTAATGTTAATGTTATCTCGGGCGACTACTTGTTTAAAGCAAGCGGTTATTCTGTTACTTTTGATGGTTTTACAACACTTTATGAAGAAGGTGTTGATGTTGAGGATAATGATGAAGGTGCTTTACCTGAAATGAAGGAAAAGGATATCCTAAAGCTTCGCGAATTAACTCCTAACCAGCATTTCACACAACCGCCGGCACGCTATACCGAGCCAACCCTTATTAAAGCTTTGGATGAGAACGGTATCGGCAGACCATCAACTTATGCACCGATTCTTTCAAACATTTTACAAAGAGAATATATCGAACGCGATAAGCGCAGCTTAAAGCCGACGGAATTAGGTACTGTTGTTGCTGATTTAATCAACGAGCACTTTAAAAAGATAGTTGATATTAAGTTTACGGCAGGTCTTGAAACCGAACTTGATAAAATCGGTTCGGGTGAAATTAATTGGACTGATGCGCTGAATACATTTTATAAGGATTTCGATGCTCTTTATAAAAAGGCTGAAGCCTCACTCGATGGCAAGAAGGTAAAAGTACCGGTTGTTGAAAGTGATGTTGTTTGCGAAAAGTGCGGAAGAAAAATGGTTGTTAAGTCGAGCAAATTCGGCAAGTTCTTAGCTTGCCCCGGCTATCCTGAATGTAAAAACACAAAACCTGTTCCTGAAGACGAAGTTAAGCAACCGTGTCCGAAATGCGGTGCAAAGCTTATTAAACGAATTTCTAAAAAAGGTAATAAGTTCTACGGTTGTACTAACTATCCTAAGTGTGATTTTGCGTCACCCGGTGTTCCGACAGGGGATATATGCTCCGAATGTGGAAGTTATATTATTAACGGCATGCGCGGTAGGAAGTATTGCATGAATTCCGAATGCCCGTCACGCCAAAAGAAAGATGCTAAAAGCAAATAATGAATAAAGTTACAGTAGTAGGTGCAGGCCTCGCAGGATGTGAAGCCGCACTTCAGTTAGCAAATAGGGGCATTAAGGTTGATTTAATCGATATGAAACCGCAAAAAATGACCCCTGCACATCATAACAGTTGTTTTGCGGAACTTGTATGCTCTAACTCGCTCAAAGCAAATCGCGTTGACTCGGCAGCAGGACTTTTGAAAGAAGAAATGAGACAACTCGGTTCTGTTTGTTTAGAATCGGCTGCTCTTTGCTCGGTTGCGGCGGGTGGCGCATTAGCGGTTGACCGCGAAGCTTTTGCAAAATATATTACCGAAAAAATCACAAATAACAGCTTAATTACAATTAAAAATGAACTGGTTAATGAAATACCCGACGGCGTTGTTATTATTGCGACCGGTCCATTGACACAAGGCGGACTTGCCGATAGTATCGCTAAAAAGCTCGGTGGTGAAGCTTTAAGCTTTTTTGATGCGGCTGCTCCTATTGTTTCGGCGGATAGCATTGATATGAACAAAGCTTTTTTTGCTTCAAGATACGAAGATAACGGTTCTGATTATATTAATTGCCCCTTTAACAAAGCCGAATATGAAGCTTTCCACAAAGAATTAGTCAACGCAGAAAGCGCACCGCTTAAAGATTTTGATAAACCGATTAACGTTTACGAGGGTTGTATGCCTATCGAAATACTTGCGAAGCGCGGGGAAGATTCAATTAGATTTGGTCCATTAAAACCGGTTGGTCTAACCGACCCGAACACAGGCCACAGACCTTGGGCTGTTGTTCAACTAAGGCGCGAAAATAAAGAGGGCACAATGTATAATATTGTCGGTTTTCAAACCAACCTTAAATTTGGTGAACAAAAGCGTGTGTTTAGTATGATACCGGGTCTTAAAAACGCCGAATTTTTAAGATACGGCGTTATGCATAGAAATTCTTTTATAAATTCGCCGGAAGTACTCGATATCGGACTTAACTTAAAATCCGATAAAAATGTGTTCTTTGCGGGTCAAATTACCGGTGTTGAAGGTTATATGGAATCGGCCGCGTGTGGTATTATGGCGGGTATAAATGCTGCTAATTATGTTTTGGGAAAAGATAAATTTATTTTACCGAAATATTCTATGATTGGCGCTTTGCTTAATTATATTACCGATGAAAATACAACCGATTTTCAACCTATGGGCGCCAATTTCGGCGTTATACCACCGCTTGAAAATCATATCAGAGATAAGCGTGAACGCTATGGCGCTTTGGCAAAACGTTCGCTTGAATATTTTAGTAATTTGGAATTTTAAAATGGGGTGTGGAAATTGAGAATAGTTGTTGACGCTTTTGGTGGCGATAACGCACCGTTGGCAATAGTTAAAGGCGCGGCTTTGGCTTCTAAGGAATACGGGGTAGATATTACCCTTACCGGCAACCGTGAAATTATTGAAGACTGCATTAGCCAAAACAATATTACCTTTGCGGGACAACTAAATATTATTGATACGCCGGATGTTATATCAATGCACGACGAACCAACATCAATTTTAAAAGTACATAAAGAGTCAAGTATGGCACTGGCTTTTAAAGAACTGGCTGACGGTAAGGCTGATGCTTTTGTTTCGGCCGGTTCTACGGGTGCTATCGTTGTCGGCAGTACTTTTATTGTTAAAAGAATAAAAGGCGTAAAGCGCCCAGCTATCGGCAGTATGATACCTTCACCTAACGGCAATTATATGCTTATGGATATGGGTGCCAATAGCGAATGCAGACCCGAAATGCTGGCACAGTTCGGGGTTATGGCAAGTGTTTATTTAAAGGCAGTTGAAGGAATTGAAAATCCGACAATCGGTCTTTTAAACATCGGTACGGAAGACACTAAGGGCGGAGAACTTCAAACTACAGCATATAAACTTCTAAGTGAAGAGCCGATTAACTTTATCGGCAATGTTGAATCGCGAGAAATGCCAAAAGGTGTTTGCAATGCGGTTATTACCGACGGCTTTACCGGCAACATTGCGCTTAAACTGATTGAAGGCACAGCTTCAACATTCTTTAAGCTGATTAAAGGTGTTATGTTTAAAAATTTAAAGAATAAAATTGCGGCGGCTGTCCTTAAAAAAGATCTATATTCTATTAAGAGTATGATGGATAGCTCAGAAGTTGGCGGCGCTCTGTTACTCGGCGTTACAAAACCGGTAATTAAGGCGCACGGAAGTTCTGATGAATTTGCCATCAAAAACGCTATTTATAAAGCAAAAACAGTAGCAGAAGAAAAGGTTATTGAAACATTAACCGAGCACTTTTGCAAAAAGGACGAAGAATAAATGAATTTAGAAATTTTAGAAAAAAAGCTAAATTACAAATTTAATAATATAAAGTTATTGGAGAATGCTTTAATGCATTCTTCCTATGCAAATGAAACTCATGTAAGTTGCGGTTCTAACGAGCGCCTTGAATTTTTAGGCGATTCTGTACTATCCGTAATTGTTGCCGAATATCTCTACAAAAATTTACCGAAATTACCCGAAGGTGAGCTTACTAAGCTTCGTGCTTCGTTAGTCTGCGAAAAAGCATTGTGCGAATTTTCGCGTGAAATCGGTATTGGTGAATATTTATTACTCGGCAAAGGTGAAGACCGTAACGGCGGTCGTGAGCGTGATTCTATTCTTGCAGATGCGTTTGAATCCGTACTTGCCGCAATTTATCTTGACGGTGGCGTTAATGCGGCTAAGGACCATGTAATGCGCTTTGTTTTGCGTGAACTTGATAACGAAGATTTTAATTCCTTTAAGGATTATAAAACCGCTTTGCAGGAGATTATCCAAAAAAACCCCGAAGAGTTTGTAACATACATTTTAACCGACGAATCCGGCCCCGATCACGATAAATCATTTACAGTTGAAGTACATCTTAATTCAAATGTAATCGGTACCGGTATCGGTCACAATAAAAAGGAAGCCGAACAAATGGCTGCAAAACAAGCACTTGAACTTATGGGTGCCGGTATATGAGCTTAAAGCACGCTAATATAGCAATTTTTGTGCCCCATATCGGTTGCCCTAATACTTGTAGCTTTTGTAATCAAAATCATATCACCGGTTGCACTAATACTCCTGATGAAACTGATATTGATGAAGCTGTAATTAAAGCTGTAAATACTCCTAAATATAATGCAAAAACTACCGAAATTGCTTTTTTCGGCGGTAGCTTTACCGCTATTGAACGCCAATACATGGTTAGTCTTTTAAAAGCTGCTAATAAGTATATTAAAAACGGTACCGTTAACGGTATCAGAGTTTCAACAAGGCCAGACGCTATTGATGACGAAGTACTTAATATTTTAAAAGAATACGGCGTTACTGCTATTGAGCTTGGTGCGCAAAGTATGTGCGACAGCGTGTTGATTGCAAATAACCGCGGTCATTCGTCTTTGGACACGGTTAAAGCCGCAAATTTAATTAAAGATTTCGGCTTTGAATTAGGGCTTCAAATGATGACGGGACTTTATACCGATACGCCCGAAAAAACATATGAAACGGCAATTAAAATAGCTGAATTAAAGCCAAAAACCGTTCGAATATATCCAACTCTTGTTTTAAAGGATACTTGCCTTGAAAATTTGTTTTTAAGTGGGAAATATGTTCCGCAAAATTTGGAAGACGCTGTTATTGTCGCCGCAAATTTGTATGAATTTTTTACAGAACACGGTATAAATGTTATCCGCTTGGGACTGCATACAATAGAAGAAAATTCGTTTGTTGCAGGCCCGTGGCATCCGGCATTTAGTGAGCTGTGTCTTTCAAAAATCCTTTTAGAAAAAATTTTAAAACAGGCAACAAAAAAAGGTAATTACACAGTTTATGTTAATAAATCAGATGTTTCTAAGGCAATAGGCCAAAAGAAATCAAATATAAATTATTTAAAAGAAAACGGTTTTAATGTTTCGGTTAAAACGAACGACAGTTTAAAACCAATGCAAATTTTAGTAGAAAAGGAAGTGTGAAAAAGTGCTGTTAACTTCTATACAAGTACAAGGCTTTAAATCTTTTGCCGACAAAACCTTGTTTAAGTTTGGCAGCGGCATTACCGCCGTTGTAGGTCCAAACGGCAGCGGTAAAAGTAATATTTCAGATGCGGTACGTTGGGTTTTGGGCGAGCAATCGACCAAAAGCTTACGCGGTAATTCAATGGAAGATGTTATCTTCAGCGGTACCGAATCTCGCCGTCCGCACGGTTTTTGTGAAGTAACACTTAATATTGATAATAGCGACCGTTCACTAAATTTTGATAACGATTCTGTTGCTATTACCCGTAGATACTATCGTTCACACGAAAGTGAATATTTAATTAACAATATTCCTGTAAGACTTAAAGATATTAACGAATTGTTCATGGATACCGGTCTTGGAAAAGACGGATATTCTATGATTGGTCAGGGTAAGATTGATAATATTATCAGCAGTAAATCTGATGAGCGTCGCGATATTTTCGAAGAGGCCGCAGGTATATCAAAATACCGTTATAGAAAAATTGAGGCTGAACGCAAGCTTAAAGACGCCGAAGAAAACCTCATCAGATTAAAAGATATTATGGGCGAGCTCGAATCTCGCGTCGGACCTCTTGCCGAACAAAGTCGCAAGGCCGAAGAATTTTTAAAGTTAGCCGAAGAAAAGAAAGAATTGGAAATAGGTCTTTGGCTTAATATGCTCGATAATTCAAAGGATGCTTTACGCGCGCAGGAAAGTAAAATTGCCGTTGCGCAAATGCAATATAATGATATTGAAAAGCAATTAGAGGATTTTGATGCCAAGGCAGATAAAAATTCTGCTGATTTTTCACGCTTTACTTCCGATATTGAAGAAGAACGCGCTAAAATTTCCGAATTCAATTCTAAAATTACCGTTCGTCAAGCAGACATTACCGTTATTAACAACGACATTGCCCACAATAACGAAACAATTAACCGTTTAAAGGAAGAGGCTGCCCGTATCGGCACCGATGATGTTACTGCCAGAGAAGATATTGAATCTAAGAAACAGTTGGTTGCCGAAAAGCAGGCACACGAAGAAGAACTAAATAAAAAGCTTGAAGAATTGGAAGGTTTACTTTCTAACCTAATAAGCGACAGCGAAAGCATTTCAAGACAAATTGAAGAGCAATCGGTAGCTTTAAACACTTTGTCAGCCGAAATTGCCGATAAACGCGTTGAAATGGTTACTAGTAATACTACGATAGAAGAAATAAACGCAAGAGCATTAACTATCGACCAATCTATTACTGACAAAAATGCAACTTTAAAAGAATTAACTGAAGAATTTAACGAAACAAACAAACTTTTAAATGAAATTGAAGAAAACGTTACATCCTATAAAAATTCTATTGACGGTTATGAATTAAGACTTAAGTCAAAAGAAGACAAGGCGAACGAATTAAAAGAAAAGTGCGACAACTTTAAGCTTGAAATTGAATCTAAACGCCGTAGAATTCAGTTGTTGGAAGAATTAGAAGCTAATATGGAAGGCTTCCAACATTCAGTTAAAACTATTATGGCTGAATCTAAAAAGGGAACCTTGCGCGGTGTTTACGGTCCGATTTCCTCTTTAATAAGCACCGATAAAGAATATAGCATTGCGGTTGAGACCGCCTTAGGTAATGCAATTCAAAACATTGTTGTTGAAACTGAGAATGATGCTAAACGCGCTATTAACTTCCTTAAAACCAACAGCAAGGGCAGAGCGACATTCTTACCCATATCTTCTATTAAGTCGCGCGACTTTAAGGAATCCGGCTTTGAAGATATGTACGGTTATGTGGGCGTTGCTTCTGACTTAGTTAAAACCGATGCTAAGTTTAGCGAGATTATTAAATATTTACTTGGCGGTACAATAGTTACCGATGATATTGACAGTGCGGTTACTATTGCTAAAAAATACAATTATCGCGTAAAGATAGTTTCGCTTGACGGACAAGTTATTAACCCCGGTGGGTCTTTAACCGGCGGTTCTTTAATTAAAAACGCCGGCTTATTAAGCCGTGCCGGCGACATTGAAAGACATAAAGAAGCTTTAAAGAAATTAGAAAGCGATTATCAAATTGCCGTTAAGGACTATGAAATTGCTTTAAGCGAAGCGGCCACTGTCAAAGCTGATATTGTTGCGATTAAAGCAGATTTTACTAATGCTAATGAAGATAAAATCAGAGTTTTAGGTGAAATCAGGCGCATCAGTGAACTTAAAAACAATACCGAAAACGAATTAAAAGGTTTAAATGAAGAACTAATAGGCGGTAAAGAAAAACTGGAACTTCTAAAGAAAAATGCTTTAAGTGCAAAACAAAGCATTGAAGAATTAGAGGAAAAGAAAAATGCTATTCAGACTCAAATTGACAGTATGAGTGGCGGCCGAGACGGTATTTCCGAAAAGCGCACAGAATATACTGAAAGCATTACAGAACTTAAATTAAAGGTAATTGAAAACCGTAAGGATATTACGGCTCTTAACGAAGCTGCCAAAGCACTTGCGGCAAACATCGCTGACCGAGGCGAAAAATCAACAGTAATTGAATCGGAAATCGCCGCTGTAACCTTTAAAAATCAGCAGTTAAATGAAGAAATTGATAACGCAACTGATGAAATCGAAGAGTTAAAGAAGTCTATTACAAGAACCGAAAAGCAAATTGAAGATTTAATTACGGCGCGTAACAATACCGAAAAAGCCGGAATAGAATTGCGTTTAAGCGAACGTGAACGCACGACCGAACGCGAAAAAATAGGTGGCGAGCTTGCCCGTCTTTCCGAACGCAAGGAAATGATGGAACGCGAGTATGATGATATTATCAGAAAACTTTACGATGAATATCAGTTAACAAGAAGTGAAGCTGAAGCTATCGGTATTAAAATCGAAAAGGTTAGTGATGCCAAAAAAACTTTGGCTGAAATTAAATCTAAAATTCGCGCTCTCGGCAATGTTAATGTTGCTGCTATTGAGGAGTATAAAGAGGTTAGCGAAAGATATGAATTTATGTCTGCGCAAATAAACGATGTTGAAACTTCTCGCACCGAGCTTTATAAGCTAATAAATCAACTGACTTCTCAAATGCAGGAAATGTTTACCGAAGGTTTTGAAAAAATCAATAATAACTTCTCTAAAACATTTAAGGATTTGTTCGGTGGCGGCAGTGCAGAACTTTCGCTCAGCGACCCAGAAAACATCTTGGAAAGCGGTATCGATATTAATGTTAAATTACCGGGTAAAAACGTTCCGAGCATAAGCGGTCTTTCGGGCGGTGAAAAGGCACTTACGGCACTCTCAATTTATTTTGCAATAATGAAGGTTAATGCACCGCCGTTCTGCTTCTTAGACGAAGTTGATACCGCACTTGACGATATTAATGTTGAGCGCTTTGCCGCATATATGAAGAATGTTGACTTTAATACTCAGTTTATTTGTGTTTCTCATAGACGCGGTACTATGGAAGCTGCCGATATGCTTTATGGTGTTACAATGCAAGAAAAGGGTGTAACAAAGTTATTAGAACTTAATGTTGCCGAACTTGAAAAGAAACTACTTATTACTGAAGGTGCTTAAATGGGCTTTTTTGGCAAAATTAAAGAAGGTCTTCAAAAAACGCGAAATTCCATCGCAAACAATGTAAACAGTTTAATTAACTCTTTTACAAAAATTGATGAAGAATTGTTTTCCGAACTTGAAGAAATTCTTGTGATGTCGGATATAGGGGTTGCAACTGCTACTGAAATATGCGATATTATGCGTGTAAAAATCAAAGAGCAAGGCATAACGGACCCTTGTGTTATTAAGACAATGATGCGTGATATTGTTGTCGAAATGTTAGGCGAGGATCAAGGTTTAAAGCTTGATACAAAGCCGTCTGTTATACTTGTTATTGGCGTAAACGGCGTCGGTAAAACAACATCCATTGGCAAAATTGCGGCACAACTGAAATCAAACGGTAAGAATGTTGTTTTAGGCGCGGCAGATACTTTCCGCGCGGCAGCTATTGACCAACTCGGCATTTGGGCTGAGCGCAGCGGTGTTAACATGGTAAAAAGCGTAGAAGGTACCGACCCCGCATCGGTTGTCTTTGATACAATAGCATCGGCTAAATCGAAGGGTGCGGATGTTATAATTTGTGATACTGCCGGCCGTTTGCATAATAAGAAAAATTTAATGGATGAACTTGCTAAAATAAATCGTGTTATTAAGCGGGAATTGCCGGATTCAAGTCTTGAAACCTTGTTGGTTCTTGATGCGGCTACCGGTCAAAACGCTGTAAATCAAGCAAGAGAATTTAAAAATGTTACCGATATTACGGGCATTGTTTTAACAAAGCTTGACGGTACTGCGCGTGGCGGAATTGTGGTTGCAATTAAAAACGAACTCGGAATTCCTGTAAAATATATCGGTGTTGGTGAAGGTATTGATGATTTGCAACCCTTTAATGCAGAAGAATTTGCCGACGGTATCTTTGGTGAAATATGAAAATATTTATTGCTACAAAAAACAAACATAAATTAAAAGAACTTGAACGCATTTTAAAGCCGTTTGGCATTGAAACTGTCAGCGAAAACGATTTAAGTGAAGATTTGCCCGAAGTCGATGAAACCGGAACTTCTTACGAAGAAAATGCTTTATTAAAAGCACAGTCGGGGTTAAGGGTGACGGGGCTTCCTACAATTGCGGATGATTCGGGTCTTAGCGTTGATGCTTTAGACGGTGCTCCGGGGCTTTATTCTGCAAGGTATTCGGGAGGAAGCGGCGACGATGCGGCTAACAATGAAAAACTTTTAAATGCGTTAAAAGGTTTACCGAAAGAAAAAAGAACAGCAACCTTTGTTTCTTCTATCATTTGTCTCTTTCCGAATGGCGAAACCATAACAGCTTATGGCGAATGCAAAGGTTATATCGGTTTTGAGCCTAAAGGTGAAAGCGGTTTCGGGTATGACCCGTTATTTGTTACCGAAAACGGTACTTTTGCCGAACTTTCGGCTGATGAAAAAGATGCCATCAGCCACCGTGGAAACGCCTTAAGAGCTTTTAAAGTAAAATTAGAAAATTATTTTAAAGAGGTATAATAATGTTAAACAGCAGACAACGTGCACAACTGCGTGGACTTGCAAACAGTATTGAAACTATCTTTCAAGTCGGCAAATTAGATATTGGCGATACGCTTATTAAGCAGGTTGATGACGCTTTAACCGCGCGTGAACTAATAAAATTAAGAGTTTTAGAAACTTCAAATGAAACTTCGCGCACAGCGGCCGACAAAATTGCCGATGCCGTTAACGCAGATGTCGTACAAGTTATTGGATCTAAGTTCGTTTTGTACCGCGAAAGTAAGGATAACAAGACAATTAAACTGGTGAAATAGTATGGGAATTACTGCAATTTTCGGCGGTACTTTTAATCCGATTCATATCGGCCATTTTGAAATGCTTGATGCATTGGAAAAATGCGAAAATATTGAAAAAATACTGATTTTGCCCGACAAAGTTCCGCCACACAAGGTTTGTGATTTTATGGCAAGCGATGAAGACAGAATAAAAATGTGCGAAATCGCAGTCAAAAAGTTCAGTAAAGCCGAGCTTTGCCTTTTGGAATTTAAAAGAGAAGGCAAAAGTTATTCTTTTGATACGGTAACCTTCCTAAAAGAAATGTATCCAAACAAAAAATTCGCATTTGTTTGCGGCGGCGATATGTTAATAACGCTTGATAAATGGTATCGTGCTGATGAACTCTTAAAAATGGTGCCGTTTATTGCTTTTCGGCGTTTGGATATTGATGATACAGTATTTGATGAAAAATGCCAATATTTGCGTTCCTTGGGCGCCGATATAACCATCTTTGATGAACGAATAACCAATGTATCTTCAACGGAAATTCGCGCCGATATAAGCAAAGCAAAGCACTTATTAGACAGTGATGTTTATGAATTTGTTGTAGAAAAAGGTATATACAATAATGCTTAAAAATGATTATAATGACTATATAGAACTTCTAAAATCACGACTTACGGAAAAGCGATTTTTACATTCCTTAGCGGTAGCCGATGAAGCAAAAAGGTTGGCACTCAAATATGGGGCTGATGCCGAAAAATCATATCTTGCCGGTCTTCTTCACGATATTACTAAAAACGCTTCCGTTGATGAACACTTGAAGATATTTAGTGATTTTGGTATAATACTAAACGATATAGAAAAAAACGCCGAAAAACTGTGGCATGCCTTCAGTGGCGCTTTGTTTGTTGAAAATTATTTAAAAATAAACGACGCCGAAATTATTGACGCGATTAGGTATCATACAACTGCTAAACCTAATATGAGTTTGCTTGGCAAGGTTTTATATTTGGCCGACTTTACTTCGGCTGACCGTGATTATCCTGATGTTGATGAAATTCGAAAGCTTGTTGATATTTCGTTAGATGAAGCGTTTATATATGCACTGCAATTTTCTGTTAAGGATTTAGCAGAAAGTAAGAAAGCTGTGCATTTGGATACTATTGCCGCCTATAATCAGGCTGTTTTGGAAGGAAGGTAAGTCTTGGAATCACTTGAAATTTTAAGAACTGCTGCTAAAGCCTTAAATGAAAAGAAAGCTGTAAACATTTTAGGCATTAAGGTAGAAGAATTAACGGTGCTAACTGAATATTTTTTAATGGCAACCGCTACTTCTTCAACTCATGTTCGTGCGTTAGCCGACGAGGTTGAAGCAAAATTGGAAGAAAAAGGTTTAACGCCGCATCATATTGAAGGTCGTGCGACCGGTTGGCTTGTGCTTGATTATCAATCGGTTATAGTTAATGTTTTCAGTCGCGAACAAAGAGATTTTTACGGTCTTGATAAAATGTGGGGCGACGGCGAAATAGTTAGCGAGGAAACATTAGGCATAAAGGGTGAAACAGAATGAAAACTAATTATAATTACAGTGAAATTGAGAAGAAATGGCAAGATATTTGGGACGCAGAACAAACCTTTGCCGCAAAAAATGATTATACTTTACCGAAATTTTACGCTCTTGTGGAATTTCCTTATCCATCGGGTCAAGGCTTACATGTCGGGCATCCGCGTTCCTATACGGCGCTTGACATTGTTGCCCGTAAAAAAAGGTTAGAAGGTTATAATGTTTTATATCCGATGGGTTGGGATGCATTCGGACTTCCGACAGAAAACTTTGCTATTAAAAATCATGTACATCCTGCCGAAGTTACTAAGAAAAATGTTGCTAACTTTAAGCGTCAGTTAAAGTCTTTGGGCTTTTCTTTTGATTGGGCCAGAGAGATAAATACAACCGACCCCGAATATTATAAATGGACGCAATGGATTTTCTTAAAATTGTTTGAAAAAGACTTAGCCTATAAGAAAAAAATGCAGGTTAACTGGTGTACTTCTTGTAAGTGCGTTTTAGCAAATGAAGAGGTTGTCAACGGCGTTTGTGAGCGTTGTGGCAGTGAAGTAATTCACAAAGAAAAAAGCCAATGGATGCTTAAAATTACCGATTATGCCGAAAAGTTGTTGGAAGGCTTGGATGATCTTGATTTTATTGACCGCGTTAAGACACAACAACGCAACTGGATAGGTCGTTCTTACGGTACTCAGGTTAAGTTTTCTACTAATATCGGTGATACTTTTGAAATTTTCACTACCCGTGCCGATACGCTTTTTGGTGTAACATACACGGTTATGTCACCTGAACATCCGTTGCTGAAAAAATGGGCTGACAAAATTGAAAACTATGACGAGGTTTTAGCTTATAAAGAAGCTGCCGCTAAAAAGTCCGATTTTGAAAGAACTGAATTAGCAAAGGATAAAACCGGTGTTTGCTTAAAAGGCGTTACCGCTATTAACCCTGTTAATAACGAGGAAATACCGATTTATATTTCCGATTATGTTTTAATTTCTTACGGTACAGGCGCTATTATGGCAGTGCCTGCACATGATAATCGTGACTATGAATTTGCAAAGAAATTCGGCATAAAAATTACCGAAGTTGTCGCCGGCGGCGATGTTTCTAAGGAAGCATTTACCGACTGTGCAACAGGCACTATGGTTAATTCCGGCTTCTTAACCGGTATGAGCGTTCAAGAAGCTAAAAAAGCTATTCAAAAATGGTTGATAGAAAAGGACTTAGGCTTTGTTAAGACCAACTATAAGTTAAGAGACTGGGTATTTTCCCGTCAAAGATATTGGGGCGAACCTATTCCTATTGTTCATTGCGATAAGTGCGGTTATGTCCCATTATCCGAAAGTGAGTTACCGTTATTATTACCAAGTGTTGATTCTTATGAGCCGACCGATAACGGTGAATCTCCGCTCGCAAAGATGACCGATTGGGTTAATACAACTTGTCCTCATTGCGGCGGTCCTGCCAAACGCGAAACCGATACGATGCCACAATGGGCCGGTTCTTCATGGTATTTCTTGCGCTATTGTGATCCGCATAACGATAAAGAATTTGCCTCAAAAGAAGCGCTTGAATATTGGTCACCGGTTGATTGGTATAACGGTGGTATGGAACATACGACATTACACTTACTTTACAGCCGTTTTTGGCATAAGTTCTTATATGATATCGGACTTGTTCCGACAAGTGAGCCGTATAAAAAACGTACAAGTCATGGTATGATTTTGGGTGAAAACGGCGAAAAGATGTCTAAGTCGCGTGGCAACATAGTTAATCCCGACGAAATTATCAGAGATTATGGCGCCGATACAATGCGTGTTTATGAAATGTTTATTGGTGACTTTGAAAAGTCTGCACCTTGGAGTCAATCATCCATTAAGGGAAGCAAGCGCTTTTTGGAAAAGATTTGGGCACTTAACGACATTTTAGTCGATGGCGATGAATACCGCAAAGAAATTGAAGCCGAAATGCACCGTACCATCAAGAAAGTAACTGAAGATATTGAAGGCTTAAAGATGAATACCGCTATTGCGGCACTTATGTCTTTGCTTAATACTGTTACTGCTACCGGCAGCATTACAAGGGCCGAATATAAAACATTTATTACTTTGCTTAACCCGTTTGCACCCCATATTACCGAAGAACTGTGGCAACAATGTGGTTTTGAAGGTAAGCTTAATGCAACCAAATGGCCGATGTTTGATAATTCAAAATGTATTGACAGCACCGTTGAAATTGCCGTTCAGGTAAACGGTAAAATAAGGGCCAGAATTAGTGTTGCGGCTGATATATCTTCTGATGATGCTATAAAAGCTGCAAAATCCGAAACGGCTGTTGCAAACGAAATTGCGGGCAAGACAATCGTTAAGGAACTTTATGTACCTAAGCGTATCGTAAATATTGTTGTAAAATAATTTTTAAAGCGGGTCGTTTTGGCCCGCTTTTGTTTTTGAAAATATTGATTTTAAAGGGATTTTGTGGTATAATACATCAGTATCCGGAGGTGTTAAATGCAATGGATGATAATGAATTATTCAGTAGCAGTAATTCTGATAATGCAGAAGGCATTGACCTTAACAGCTTTTCTAAAAAAGCCGAAGAAGAGGTTATTATAGAAGAAAAGAATAAAAAACGTTTTACAAAAGAAAAAACCTTAAAAGTTATTTTGACTGTTTTCTTGGTTTGCTTAATTACCGGTAGTATTGTTGCTGGCTCTTTTATTTTGTACGCCTTTACTATGGTTGACGGCACAATGGATGAAAACCTTAATGATTTATCGCTAAATTTTACAACTACAATTTATGCAACCGATCCGGAGACGGGTGCAGAAGTTGAATATCAGCGTTTGCACGGTGAATATAACCGCATTTGGGTTTCTTTTGACCGTACTGCCGCAGAAAGCAACGATGAAAGTTACGAGGGAATTCCTGAAAATTTGGTTAACGCTTTTGTTGCTATTGAGGACAAGCGTGTCTTTTCACATAAAGGTGTTGACTGGAAACGTACTGTTTCGGCTTTTGCAAACTTGTTTTTACATTTCTATTCAAGCAATCAAGGCGGTTCAACAATTACTCAACAATTAGTTAAAAACCTTACCGGTGATGCTTCACAAAAGCCAAGCCGAAAAGTCCGCGAAATTATGCGCGCCAGATATCTTGAAAGTCATTATTCAAAAGATACCATTATTGAGTGCTATCTTAACACTATTGCCATGGGGCACGGAATTTACGGCGTTGAAGTTGCATCTAACTATTATTTCGGCAAAAGTGTTAACGAATTATCTTTAACCGAGTGTGCAAGCCTTGCTGCAATTACTAAAAGTCCGACTTATTATTCACCTGACGATAACCCCGAAAGTAATAAGGCCCGTCGCGAAACAGTACTTGATGAAATGTACAAACAGGGCTTAATTACAGAAAAAGAATATCTAAAAGCGCTAAAAGAAAAGTTTTCGGTTGTTGCTACAAGTGACGCACTAAAAGAAGCCGAAATCAATTCGTATTTTTCTGATGCTTTAATTGACGAAGTTATTAACGATTTAGCTGAAAAGTATAACTACGACAAAACACACGCGGCTAAGAACTTCTATTCGGGCGGATACAAAATTTATGCAACAATAAATCCGAAAATTCAGTCGTATTTAGACGAAACATTTGCCGACACTTCAAACGCTATTGCTGGTAAAGACGGCACTACGATGCAAGGCGCTATGACCGTTATGGATTATAACGGAAATGTTTTGGGTATGGCGGGCGGAATAGGAAAGAAGACAGAAAACCGTGGCTTTAACCGCGCAACTGATGCTGTCAGACAACCCGGTTCAACAATGAAACCGATTGCGGCCTATGCGCCATCTATTGAAAACGGTAATATAACTTATTCTACCATTGTAAATGACTGTGCGACGCAATACGGCACATGGACGCCTGTTAACTGGTACAATGCATATTGGGGTAATATTACCGTACAATATGCACTTGAACGTTCGGTTAACTCTATACCTGTTTATCTTGTTAATAAACTTACACCTAAAGTTTCGTATGATTTTCTAACTCAAAAATTAGGTATTACAACACTTACGAGTGAGGATATAAATCTTTCGCCTTTGGGAATGGGCGGTACTAACGGCGGTTTAACAACGATGGAATCTGCCGCAGCCTATGCTATATTCGGCAACGGCGGTATTTATAATAAGCCAATGCTTTATACAAAGGTTACTAACCAAAAAGGCGATGTTATTCTTTCTAATGAGAGTATGAGCAATATGGCTATCAGCGAAGACACCGCTACCGTTATGAACCATTTGTTGCAAGGTGTTGTTTATGGGGAAAACGGTACAGGTAAAGGCGCTGCCGGATTTATACCTAATATGAAGATTTATGCTAAAACCGGCACCTCAAATGATGCTAACGACCTTTGGTTTGTGGGTGGCTCGCCTTATTATGTAGCTTCTTGTTGGTGCGGATTTGACACTCAACAACCAATTCCTTCAAAATACAGCGGAATTGCTATGAAGCTTTGGGGAAGTGTTATGTCAAAGGCACATAACGGCTTAGAAGCAAAAGAATTTGCAAACAGTTCTTACTCGGTTCAAAGATCGTATTGTGCTGACAGTGGTATGCTTGCAAAATCAGGTTGTCCTAATAAACGCGAAGGTTGGTACAAAAAGGATACTCAGCCTATATACTGCGAGGCACACGGCGGAGAGCCCATCGTCCCGCAAACAGAAGGCGAAACACAATAATGCTGGAATTTAAACCGATTAAGCCCGATGATTATCAAATTATCAATTCGTTTTTAAAAAACAAAAACGAATTTTCTTGTGAAAAAACCTTTGTAAATCTGTTCGGTTGGCAAAAGCTTTATAACAATATGTATGCAATTGAAGATGATGTACTGATTTCTAAATCTGGTATTGGTGAAAATGAGCACTTTCAGTTGCCGTATTGCATTGACTTGGAAAAAGGCATCAAAATGATCAAAGATTATCTTGGTGGCAAAACTCCGAAGTTCTTTGTCCAATCCGGTGCGAGATTTGAAGCGTTTAAAGAACTTTATTATAATGATTACCATTTTGAAAATTGTCGCGATGCTTATGACTATGTTTATTTAACCGAAGATTTAGCAAATTTAAGCGGTAAAAAATATCATTCAAAGCGAAATCATATTTCGACTTTTTCAAAAAATTATAACTGGCATTTTGAAGAAATTGATAAGAATAATTTAGAAAAAGTCAAAGCTTGTGCTAATCTTTGGTATAGCGAAAACGCCAATAGGTCCGATAAATATATGCAAGCCGAAAAAGAGAATATGATGTATTTGTTAGATAATTATTTCTTATTTAATCTTTTTGGCGGTGCAATAGTTATTGATGAAAAAATTGTTGCTTTTACTGTTGCGTCAAAAATCAATGATGAAGTTTTAGATGTTCATTTTGAAAAAGCATTAAATGATTATAGAACAGCTTATGCGGTTATCAACAATCAATTTGCAAAATTTGTTAAGGATAAATTTAAGTACTTAAATAGGGAAGATGATTTAGGCCTATTGGGTATTAGAAAAGCTAAGCTTTCTTATCACCCAAAAATGCTAATTCAAAAATATCTTTGTACCGACAAGTACGAATTAGAAAAGTCAATTATAATTTACCGTGAAGCTTTTGGCAACGACGGTGAATTTGAAGACCGACTTTTCAGTAATTGCTTTAAGTATTTAAAAACCTATAAAAAAGCCAACAAAACGGTTAGTCAATGTTTTGCCCTGCCGGTGCAGTTAAAAACTGAAAACTTTAGTATGAACGGCTGTTATTTATATGCCGCCGCTACTTTAAAGTCGGAACAAAATAAAGGATATATGACATCTCTTATTGAAGATATAAAAGAAGAATACGATTTTGTCATTACTTATCCTTCAAATAATAATTTGTCGGATTTCTATAAAAAATTCGGGTTTAATGAAATTGACGCAACAACGGCTGAATGCGATAATGAAATTATACCGCTTGGCGATTTTATAACGGTAGCCGATAAGGAAGAAGTAGATTTATTTAAGAAATACAAACTGCTTATTTACAGCAAAAAATCAGATAATATTCAAAATTTAAAATTTAAATATATTATGGATTAAAGGAGAAATTTATGAGTAACATTTGGCATGACGTTTCACCAAAACGTATTTCACCGGACGACTTTTTGTGTGTTATTGAAATTTCAAAGGGCAGCAAAAAGAAATATGAATTAGATAAAGAAACAGGATATATAATTCTTGACAGAATTCTTTATACTTCAACTCACTATCCGGCTAACTACGGTTTTATTCCGCGCACTTTAGGGGATGATAATGACCCGCTTGATGTTTTACTTTTGTGTGCTGAGCCACTTGAACCGCTAACATTGGTTAGGGCTTATCCTATCGGCGTTATTTCTATGATTGATAACGGCCGTAACGATGAAAAAATTATCGCCATTCCTTTAAATGATCCTAACTATAATCAGTATAAAAATATCGATGAGTTACCAAGCCATATTTTTGAAGAAATGAGTCATTTCTTTAGCGTTTATAAGAGTCTTGAAAACAAAGAAACAGCTGTTAACGAGGTACAAGGCAGGGAAGAGGCTTTAAAAATTATTTCTAAAGCTATTGATGATTATATTGAAAAGTTTTGCAAATAACCGTGAAAAACAATAAAGTTGATTTAAAAAAGCTATGCTTTGCGGCGGTTTTTACAGCTATGTTTTGCGTGCTTGCGCCGATTTCAATTCCGGTTGGTCCTGTGCCTGTCACTATGCTTTCGATGTTTGTTTTCTTTACAATATGCGTTTTAGATTACAAACACGCGTTACTTTCTTATATGACATATTTAGTATTAGGCGGTATCGGACTTCCCGTGTTTTCTATGTATCAGGGCGGTTTTCATAAGCTTACCGGCCCTACCGGCGGTTATTTGTTCGGATATATAATAACAATAGTATTTGTCGGTTTGCTTAAAAACAAATCAACTAATAAATTTTTTAAAATTGCAATTATGATTTTTGGACAAATAATTGACTATTTAATAGGCTCATTATGGTTTATGCTTATAATGAACTCTAATATTATTTATACATTAACGGTCTGTGTATTACCGTTTGTTGTATTTGATATTTTAAAAATTGTTATAGCTAGTATTTTAAGTAAATTATTAACAAAAAAGATGACCGTTTAAAACGGCCATCTTTTTTAATACAGCTTTACATCTATCCAAAGATTTTCATAATAACTACGGGTTTCATCATCCATGTCGTGGTAATATTGAACGGGTGGAATATCTTTGTCATCAGGATAAAGTATTTTGTTTTTGTAGTAGTAATAATCAGCGTTTTCCACAACTGCCTTATTAGGCGAAGCATATCCGATATATTCGGCATTTGCAAGTGCAATATCGGGCTCTAATAAAAAGTCAATATATAACATAGCCGCTTTATAATTTCTACATGATTTAGGAACGCAGACAGCATCGACAAATATGTTTGTACCTTCTTTCGGGTAATAAAACGCTAAATCTTCGTTAACATCAAACATTGTAAGAAAATCGCCTGCGTAATAAGGTCCGATAGCGGCCTCACCGGTTTCCATTTTGCCGTATATTTCATCCATAGCATAGGACTGAAGATTCTTTTTGCCCTTCTTTAAAAGGTCGGCTGCAGCGTCCCAATCGGATTTATCGGTTGTGTTAAGGTCTTGCCCTAAAATCATTTGTGCGGTCATAAAGGCATCACGCGGATTATTAAAGTTTAACGACATATTTTTATACTTATTACTCCAAAGTGATTTCCAAGACTTTTCGGGTGTGCCGATTAACTTTTTATTATAAATTACCCCGACCATACCAACGTTATAAGCAACGCTGTATTGGTTGTTTTCATCGTAGTAGAGCCCTTTATACTTGTCATAGATGTTTCCGTAGTTACTTAACTTAGTGACATCTATTTTTTTAAGCATATTTTCGTTTTTAAGGCGCTCGATCATATAATCTGACGGAATAATGATATCATAAGAAACGCCGCCGCTTTTTAGTTGCGAGTACATAGTTTCGTTACTTTCAAAAGTGGTGTAGTTAACCTTAATGCCGGTTAATTTTTCAAATTCCTTATTTACATCTGTGCTGTCATCACTACCGTCTGAAATGTATTCACCCCAGTTATAAACATTCAACTGTGTACCGGCAAGCTCTTTTGTGTATTTACCGGTGTAACTAAGATCTTGATATTTATATCCGCCTTCGCAACCGCAAAATGCGCAAAGAATTACTGAAATGCAAATTATTAATGAGATAATTTTCTTCATTAGTTCGCACCTCGCTTTTTATTTGCCTTGCCTTGTAATGAGTTGTAAAGAATAAGCAGAACAAAAATAACGATAAATATGCAGGTAGAAAGTGCATAAACATCCGGCGTAACGGTTTTCTTTGTCATATTATAAATTACTATCGGTAATGTCTGATAGTGTCCGCAGGTAAAATAACTTATAACAAAGTCATCGAGAGATAAGGTGAACGCCATAATAGCACCGGTAAAAATTCCGGTTGAAATTGACGGCAAAACTACTTTAAAGAATGCTTTCATAGGGGTACAACCTAAATCCAATGCAGCTTCGGCAAGCGAAGCATCGGTTTGTTTTAATTTCGGCAAAACCGAAAGAATAACATACGGCAAATTAAATGTTATGTGGGCTATTAAAACAGTCGGGAATCCAAGTGATTCTTGCAAGCCTAAAATTCTGCCGATAAATACAAAAAGAAGCATCAACGAAACGCCTGTAACGATATCGGCATTCATAAGCGGAATGTTAGTTACGCTCATCACCGCTTTTTTAGAAAATTTATTCCTAAGTGCCATAATACCGACAGCGGCGGCCGTGCCTAAAACCGTTGAAACAAAGGCGGAAAGGACGGCAATTATTAAGGTATGTTTTAATGCGTTAAGCATTGTTTCATCGAATATGATATTTTTATACCATTCGGCTGAAAAACCTTCAAAAATCCAAACACTTTCACCGGCATTAAATGAGAAAAAAATCATAACTGCAACAGGTGCATACAGGAACAAAACTATTAAAGCAATATAAAGTTTAGAAAGAGTTTTCATATTAGAAGTCCTCCTTCATCATCACCTGAAAAAATGTTCATTACTGCCATGCAAATAATAATCATAACCATTAGTACAAGTGAAAGGGCAGAGGCAACATTATAATAATCCGGTCCGTTATTAAATAAAAATTCAATAGCGTCACCAATCATTAAGTTTTTGTTGCCACCTAATTTTTGTGAAATATAGAAGGTGCTGACACTTGGCACGAAGACCATTGTAATGCCCGAAATTACACCCGGCAGTGAAAGCGGGAAAATTACTCGTCTGAGCTTAGAAAACCCGTTTGAGCCTAAATCTGAGGCGGCTTCCAATAAAGAATTGTCAATTTTAGACATAACCGAAAAAATCGGCAATATCATATAAGGTATAAAGTCGTAAACCATACCTAAAATTACCGCACCCGATGTGTTAATCAGTTGAATTTTCGGAAGTCCCAATTTAATTAAAAGACTGTTTATCAAGCCGGTATTTGCCAATATTGTAATCCAAGAATATGTACGAATTAAGAAATTCATCCACATAGGCAGCATTACTATAAGCAAAACCAAGGTTTGAGTATTAGCTTTTAATTTTGTCATGAAATATGCCATAGGATAAGCGACAACTAATGTTATTACAGTAGCAATAGCAGCGTATATTATCGAAATCCCAAAAGCTTTTTTATATTTTGTAATTGCGGCAAGATTTGCTAATGCAAAATTACCGTTAGCATCGGTCAAAGCAAAGTAAGCGGTTATTATTAAAGGAATAATAATAAAAAGTGCCGACCATACAATGTAAGGTGCAGCAATCAATCTGCTGCCAAAACTTTTTTTATTCAATTATTATTCCTCCTCAATTATATCATTGAGGTGGTCTATTTCCTCGCTGTAACTTGAATAGTCGCCATAAAGTCCCGAATATTCGGATTTATGCATAATGTGGATTGCATCAGGCTCAATAATAAGGCCGACATTATCGCCGACAAAATGCTCGTCGGTAGTTTGTATCATCCATTTGAAACCGCCGATATCAACGATAATTTCATAGTGAACCCCTAAGAAAGCAACAGATGTAACAACACCTTTTAGCATGCCTTTGTCAGGCGCAACTATGTCAACATCTTCGGGACGCACAACAACATCAACATCTTCATTTTTCTTAAAGCCTTTATCCAAGCACTCAAAAACATTGCCGGAAAAATCGACTTTAAAGTCTTCTAACATTTTACCGTCAACAATATTTGATTCGCCGATAAAATCTGCAACAAAAGCATTTTTGGGCTCGTTATAAATGTCTTGCGGTGTGCCAACTTGTTGAATACAACCGTTATCCATAACAACAACAGTATCCGACATCGTTAAAGCTTCTTCTTGGTCGTGTGTTACAAAAATAAATGTAATGCCTAATTGCTGTTGAATTTTTTTAAGTTCTTTTTGCATATCCTTACGCAGTTTAAGGTCTAAAGCGGCAAGTGGTTCATCAAGCAACAAAACCTTTGGCTCGTTGGCAATGGCGCGTGCAATGGCAACCCGTTGTTGCTGACCGCCCGACATGGTAGAAATATGGCGTTTTTCGAGTCCTGATAAGTTAACAAGTTCAAGTGTTTGCTTAACTTTACTTTTAATTTCATCCTCAGGCAACTTTTTAACCCTTAAACCAAAAGCGACGTTTTCATAAACATTCAAGTGTGGAAATAGGGCATAACGCTGAAAAATGGTGTTAACCTGACGCTTGTATGCAGGAACACCATTTATCTTTTTACCTTCAAAAATGATGTCGCCGTTATCCGGCTCTAAAAATCCCGCAATTAGCCTTAAAGTAGTCGTTTTACCGCAACCCGAAGGCCCTAAAAGAGTAATGAATTCCTTATCCTTAATAGAAAGGCTTAGGTCCTTTAAAACCTGTTCGCCGTCAAAATTGACAGACACATTTTTGAGTTCAATAATATTTTCACTTTTCATAAAAAGCATCCCCCTTTGTTCAACACTAAGTGCCGACACCAGAATAATTCTTGTCCTCCTTCGAGAACTACCCTGTGCGATACCCGTGACTTCCTCGTAAAATGCCCTGAACAAAGGGTTTTTCATAGCTTTCTCGGAAATGTCCGGAAACTACGGCATAAAATCTGAAGTCACTCTCAACACAGATGCTTTGATATTTCTATCAATTTAAAAATATAATGCTAAAACACGCGTTTGTCAAGAAAAATTTTGCAAAAAGTCGTTATTTTTTTGACAATAACTACTTTTAACAGACAAAAATCTTTAAATTTCTAAAAAATGCTCTTAAATACTCGTTTTTTCTTCAAAAAACTTTATTAAAAGAAAAAATAATTGATTTTGCATTTTTATTGTGCTAAAATTTATAAAGCATCATGTGAAATAGGGGTTAAAAATGGAAGCAATATTTAATCAAGTTATTATTTTAGTAGGTTTTGCGCTGGCAGGTTTTTTCCTTTCAAAAATAAATATATTGGAAAAAAGTCACATGAAAACACTTTCCGCTTTGCTTGTGAATTTGTTTATGCCGTGTCTCAGCATTAAAACCTTTACAAAACAGATGAGGATTGAAAACTTGTCTTCAAACATAAAATTGTTGGGCTTTTCATTTGCATTTATTATTGTCGGTTTGATTTTTGCCTTTATTATTTCACATTTTATGTCAAAAGATAATTATACCAGAAAAATTTATTGGTATAGCTTGGGCTTTTCAAATTTTGGGTATTTCGGCGCGAGCTTAATAAGTGCCGTAGCGCCGGAAATTTTGGGTAGTTATATGTTGCTGACCGTACCGTTTAGTTTGGCAAATACAACTATATTTTATTGTTGGTTAACAAAAAAAGAATTTTCTTTCAAAAGATTTTTAGATGTACCGATTATGGCTTTGATGGTCGGCATTGTGTTAGGACTTTGTAATGTCCGCTTGCCTGCCGTTGTAAACACTTTTTTAGAAACCGGCAGTAATTGTATGGGTCCAATCAGTATGATTATATTGGGCGTTACGATTTCTGAATTTGAACTTAAAAACTTGTTTGGCGATTATAGAAGCTATATAGCCGTTGCTTTAAGACTTGCAATATTCCCGTTGACATTTTGGCTTTTGTATCAAGTGGTACCAATGCCTGCAACGTGGTTTAAAATCGGTTTCGCATTTTTAATGATGCCAAGTGGATTAAATGCAGTTGTTTATCCGAAATCGGTCGGCGAAAGCACACGGGAAGGCGCGGCAATGGCGTTAATTTCAAGTGTTCTTTGTTGTGTTTCAATTCCATTACTTTGGACTTTAATGTAAAATAAAAAAGCTCCCACTTTGTGGGAGCTTTTTTATTTTTAGAATAACATGGGAATTACATAACTTATAACAGATGTAATAAGACCAGCCGTTATAACGCCAAGTGCAATTATCGGGAAGGCTTTTTTTATGCGCATATCAATAACGTCAGCGACAAGTCCGCCCGTCCAAGCACCGGTGCCCGGTAACGGAATTGCAACCAGCAAGAACAATCCCCAACTAAGATATTTGTTTTTGCTTAACTCTTCACCTTTTCTTTTTGCACGGTTATCAAGCTTTTCAATCATGTTGCCAATGCCTTTTATCTTTTTCAGCCAATTAAAAATTTTTCTGATAAAAAGCAACTCTAACGGAATTGGCAATAAGTTCCCTATAACACATATCGGGAAAGCAATAAGCCAATTTATACCTAATATAGAGCTTGCAATTAAACCACCGCGCAGCTCTAAAATCGGCAACAACGACACAACGAAAACAACCATTTCCGGCGAGAGTTTGTTTCTTAAAAACTCAACGACACTTGCTACCATATAAATAAACCACCTAATTATAACTTATTAAATAATGTGAAAAAAATGTGGCGAATATAACCGCTTGGATTAACATTGTTATATCGCGGAATAATTAGAGCACACAAAACAATAACAACTAAAGAAATTGCCAATAAAATCATTAAGGCAACGACTAAAAGGTTTATCTTTCGCATTTTATTATGACTGATTTTTGATTTGCTTTCATTTTCTGAAATAAAGCCGAATTCATTATCAAGCATACCGTCGTCATCACGATCATTATATTTTATAAAATCTTCGGGATCATAGTCATCGTTCAAAACCATATTTTCAGAAAAGTCAATATGTTCGTCAGATATCTTTTTTTCGTTATCATTATTTTGCATATGATCAACCTCGCTCACAATTTCGTTTTCGGTATTGTTTATTGATTCGGTTTCTTCGGGTATTTGTTCAATGATTTCCTCATTAACTGTTTCTTCGGTTTCTTCAATATCTTGAGGCTCGACATTTTCTTGAGCCTGCTCAGCACTATTTTGAGCAACAGGAGTTTGAGCAATTTCGTTTAAATCTTTAATATACGGATGTATTAAACCTTCCATAATATCTTTTCTGACATTTTTATTTTCCGAAAGTAAAATCAGTGCTTGCGGTCCGTGTTCTATAATGCAACCACCGAAATATCCGTCCGAAGTGACAAGGGGAATAGAACCATCAATTATTTTGATGTCTTCTTCGCCGGAAATTCCAAAATCATCCTTGTCGGCGTTTACAAGCTTTGCACGCAGGGCGAGAGCCGTTGTTGCAATAATACCTCGTTCGCCGAACAACTTACCAACGCATAATATGATACGGCTTCTTGCAACGCCGCGAGCTAACATATGAATATAGTTCTTTTGGTCGTCGGTTTTGTCGGTTAAAAGCCTCATTTTGCAGCAACCGCACATATTAAATTCCATTTCAAAATCGGTATTTGTATTATAGTAAATAACATCAACCTTTAAATTTTGATTCACTTTTTACTTCCTCCTAAAAGAAATATATTAGCGATACACTAATAAAATTTTTGAATTTTTAACTTTTTATAACAACGGCTTTGCTAGCAAGTTCAATTGCATTTTCACCGCTTCTGAGCTTTCGTGCTAAAACAACGAAGCGCCTTGTGTCAACATCATTTGGTTTTGTCACCAAAGCCAATGTTTCATCTTCTTCCAATACTTCAATGTCGGTTGAATAAAGACTGCGCTTTTTAGATTCATTAACCCAATTTTCAAAATTTTCGCTGTCGGAAAAACTTTCTCTGTAAATATCAAAGAAATTTTCACCGTCATCGTACGAGTTAATAAGCATTGCCGAGTATATAATATACAATTCTTCGTTTGAAATATTAAGTGTAATGATGGGGTTTTCTTTATAATAGAAAATCGACATAAAATTTTCCAAAGTGGCAAAAAGTGAGCCGTCGGCACCGCTGTTGCCGTAAATAACATAATGGTTTTGTTCATTTAACTTTGTATCTTTATCAAAAAACAAAGCACCGTTATAATCACTGTCGCCGGTGGCGTTAATATATGTATATTTAACATTATTATTGCTTTTGAAAACAGGACAGTCAATTTTTGTGCCGTCAATTTTCAGCCAACCGCTGAATTCACTGTTAATCTCTTTTGCTTTTTCAAATCTTTTTGAACTGTCAGAATACCAAATGTTCTTAAATACTTCTTCGTTGTTGATAATCTTATTTTGAAAAACCGTAAAACAAGTGGCTGAAATGACAGAGCTGATAATTATTAAGTACAAGAACAGATAAAGTATCTTGTTTAAAATTTGTTTTACATTCTCATTTTTGTTAGGCAATAAAAACTTCAAATTTCTTAAAGAAAAGCTTTTAAACATTTAATAGATTCCTCTTTCTAAGAATTCCAAAATAAGTTTAAATACTTCGTATGTAGCGCAAGTTTTGACATATTCGCGTGAAACGGGTTTTATATTTAATTCTTTAGAAAAACAATTTTCGTTATTTGCCAAAGCAATGTAAACAAGACCTACGGGCTTGCCTTCGCTTTTTGAAGGCCCTGCAACGCCGGTAACCGAAACTGCAATATCACTATTTGCTTTTTCTTTTGCACCTTGTGCCATTTCTTTAGCTGTAAAGCTGCTAACGGCACCGTATTCTTCCAATGTTGATTTATTAACGCCTAAAATAGCGTTTTTAGCTTCGGCAGAGTAGGTGACGAAGCCAAAAGAAAATACATTAGAAGCACCGGAGCATGAAGTAATTGTTTCGGAAACCAAACCGCCCGTACAAGATTCAGCAGTCGCAATAGTAATGTTATTTTCAATTAGCTTATTTACAACTTCAGTTTTAATTTCGTTTAATCTATTTTGCATTATTCAATTACCGTAAATTTTGTTTCACTGATTGCTTTTTCAATAAGCGACTCAATATCTAAACCTTTTTCGGCCTCTAAACACATTTCAATTGTAGGGCGTGTTTTGGGGTGCTTCGGTGTAAAAACAGTACAGCAATCTTCATATGGTAAAATTGAGGTTTCAAAAGCATCAATGGCTCGGGAAATTTTAACAATTTCTTCCTTATCCATACCGATTAAAGGCCTTAAAATAGGCATATCGGTAACGATATCGGTTGTTACAATTGCCGGTAGTGTTTGACTTGCAACTTGACCTAAACTTTCACCGGTAATAAGCGCTGATGAACCGGACTTTTCAGCTAATTTTTCGGCAATTTGCATCATAATTCGGCGCATGATAAGTGTGAAGAAATCTTCAGGACATTTTTCGGCGATTTGGTCTTGAATTTCCGTAAAAGGCACTATTGCCAAATCAATTTTACCGCTGTAAACCGCAACTTTTGATAAAAGCGTTTTAACTTTTTGTTCGGCGCGAAGGCTTGTGTACGGCGGACTTGCAAAATGAACGGCATTGAGCTGTAAACCGCGCTTAGCCATAGTCCAAGCGGCAACCGGACTGTCAATTCCGCCCGAAATTAAAATTGTTGCTTTACCCGCGGTGCCAACAGGCAAACCGCCGGCGCCCTGAATTTGTCCACCGCGAACATATGCGCCAAAATCTCTTATTTCAACGGTAATAATCTCATCTGGATTATGCACATCAACCTTTAAATGCGGAAAAGCAGAAAGTATTCTGCCGCCTAACTCTCGGCAAATTTCGGGGGAGTTTAGCGGAAACGACTTGTCAGAACGTTTTGCTTCAACCTTAAACGTTTTAATGGATTTAAAAGTATTTTCTAAATATCTAACTGTGTTACTTGCAATATCTTCAAAATCTTTTTGACAAACACATGCGCGTGAAAAAGCGGCAATACCGAAAACTTTTGAAACGCAATTCATTGCTTCGTCAAAGTCGGAACAGTCGTCCTTTGGCTCAACAAAAATGGTTGACTGAGCTTTTTTAATTGTAAATTTCCCGACTTTTGATAAACGGCGCTTTAAATTCTTTAAGAGGGCATCCTCAAAATTGTTCCTATTCATACCCTTTAATACAAGTTCACCGTTTTTAATTAAAATAATTTCTTTCATACATTAGCCTTTCGAATTTTTGCAGCTGCTTCAATCAAAGCATCAACAAATAAATCAACTTCTTGCGTGTTGTTATCTTTATTGAAACTTAATCTTAAATTGCTGTCAATTAAGTCTTTATTTAAACCAATTTCGCTTAATACATAACTTAATTCACCTTTGGCACAGGCACTACCGCTTGAAACATAAATTTCTTTGCTTTCTAAAAAATGTAAAAGCGTTTCAGAACGATATCCTTTAACTGAAATGTTTAGAATATAAGGCAAGGCATTCCGGTCGGAATTTATAGTAACAAGACCGGTTTCAATTAGTTTTTGCTTTGCGTAATTTACAAAATCAGTTTGTTTTTGAAGTTGAATGTTTAGGTCGGGTAAATCTTCTACGGCGCCTAAAAGTCCGGCAATAAGCGGTACACTTTCGGTCCCCGAACGAAGACCGTGTTCTTGGCCGCCACCGGTAATAAGCGGTAAAAGGTTAATGCCTTTTTTAGCATATAAAACACCAACACCTTTCGGACCGTGAATTTTATGTCCGCTAACGGTCAAAAGGTCAACACCTAAATCTTTAATATTTATCGGTAATTTACCAAAAGCTTGAACTGCATCACAATGAAATAATGCGTTTTTAGCTTTTTCATGGGTAAGCTTTGCAGCTTCCTTAATCGGCTCGATTGCGCCGATTTCGTTATTAACGAGCATTATGCTGACAAGCGCAGTGTCGTCAGTTAATGCGCTTTCTAAATCACAAAGAGAAATAACGCCCGATTTGTCGGGATGTAGATATACAATTTCGTATCCGTACTTTTCTAAGCGCTTGACAGTATTCAAAACCGATGGATGTTCGATGGCGGTTGTAATGATTCTTTTGCCTGCGTGCTTTTTGCCGGCAAAAGACATAATTGCAGTGTTATTTGCTTCGGTACCGCTACCGGTAAAGAATATTTCATCACTTCGGCAATTTAATGCTTTTGCGATTTTTTCGCGCGTTTGTGTAACAATAATTTCGGCTTCAACACCTAAATTGTGCAGGGAAGAAGGGTTGCCCCAATTAACCGATAACGCTTTATTGATATTTTCAACTGCTTTTTTGCAGGGCTTTGTTGTTGAACTATTGTCAAAATAAATCATAAAACCGGTTAACACTTCCAATATCTATCATATAGTAATACACCAACCATTATACAATATTTCTTACGGATTAACAACCTTTTTTTAAATATTTTATTTATAATAAATATATTGATTTTTTCGGCTAAAAAAGGTAAAATAAATTGTAAGCGTATTTAGAAATTTTTGGAGGAATATATGCTAAAACTTGTAAATGTTTGCTTTTCGGCCGAAGAAGACGGTCAAAAGAAAGATATTTTAAAAAACATAAATTTAACTGTTGATGACGGCTTTTCGGTTATTACCGGACCCAACGGCGGCGGTAAATCTACACTTGCTAAGGTTATTGCCGGAATTTTAAAACCTACGTCGGGCAAAATTTATTTCAATGATATTGACATAACCGATTTAACCGTTACCGAGCGCGCTAATTTAGGAATTAGTTTTGCTTTTCAGCAACCGGTTCGTTTTAAAGGCATTACCGTAATGGATTTAATAAATATCGCTTCCGGCAAAGAGCTCACTATTAACGAGGCGTGCGATTATTTGTCGCAGGTTGGTTTATGTGCCAGAGATTATATTAACCGCGAAGTCAACGCATCACTTTCGGGTGGGGAATTAAAGCGTATCGAAATCGCAACAGTTCTCGCGCGTGGTACAAAGCTTACTTTATTTGATGAACCTGAAGCCGGTATTGATCTATGGAGCTTTGGTAATCTTATAAACGTATTTGAAAAAATACATGATAATTTCGGCGGCTCAATTTTAATTATTTCGCATCAAGAACGCATTTTAAATATTGCAGACAACATCATCGTTATTGCTAACGGTGAAATTAAAAATATTGGAAACAGGCAAGATGTTTTGCCGACATTATTCGGTAAAACAGCCGTTGCTTGCAAGGTTTTAACTGACAACTTAACGGAGGGTAAATAATGAATAATACTGAAAAAGAATTGTTGAAAATTATTGCCGATATGTCAGAAAAACCGGACGGCGCTTATAACATTCGTGCTAACGGCAAGTTGGCGGATAGATTTGTTACCGAAAACATTGACATTAAAAATAAAACGGACAAACCGGGTATTGACATAATTATTAAAGCTAATACTGTCGGTGAAACCGTCCATATTCCGGTTATTGTCAGCGAAACTGGACTTAATGATTTGGTTTATAACGACTTTTTTATCGGCGAAAATGCTGATGTTACTATTGTTGCCGGTTGTGGCATTCATAACTGTGGCGGCGAAACTTCGGGGCATGACGGCATACACACTTTCTTTGTCGGCAAAAATGCCAAGGTTAAGTATGTAGAAAAGCACTACGGCGCAGGCGACGGCAACGGAAAAAATGTTATGAATCCCACTACGATAGTTAACATAGATGATGGCGGATATATGGAGATGGAAACTACTCAAATTAAGGGTATTGACTCAACAAACCGCGTTACAAAAGCAAGGCTCGGCGAAAATTCTTCTATTGTAATTAAAGAAAAAATTATGACCCATGGCAAACAAATTGCCGAAACCGACTTTACAGTTGATCTTGATGGTGTCGATTCAAGCGCAAATGTAATTTCGCGTTCTGTCGCAAAAGATGATTCTTTCCAAAAGTTTGTTTCTAAAATTAACGGTAATAATAAGTGCGCGGGCCATACTGAATGCGATGCCATTTTAATGGATAACGGCCGTGTTACTGCTATTCCGGAAATCACTGCTAACAGTATAGATGCTTCTCTTATCCACGAAGCTGCCATCGGTAAAATTGCCGGCGAGCAACTTATTAAACTTATGACATTAGGTTTAACCGAAGCCGAAGCAGAAGAGCAAATTGTAAACGGATTTTTAAAATAATTGTTGCAAATATTATTTATATAAAGTATAATATTTTTGGAAAATAAAGGACGGTGTGCTATGCTGAAAGATGATTTTATCTCGGCTTCTATTGTTACTTATAACGATGCCGATAAAGCTTTTGGGGCATGCCGTTGTTTGTTACAACATACTAAGCGTTATAAACTTGTACTTTATGTTTTTGATAACAGTCCTGACGATAAAACTTTTAATAAGTTGTCTTGTCTTCAAGGTGTAAGAGTTTATAAAAATGACGGCAATATCGGTTTTGGCGCTGCACATAACAAGGTTTTAGATAAGGAAATGGGTAAATATCATTTCTTTGTTAACCCCGACATTACTATTGACAGCGATGTTTTATCCGACATTACCGATTATTTGGAAGAAAACAATGACATTGCACTTTTAATGCCTAATATTTTAAATCAGGACGGCTCTATTCAATATCTTCCCAAAGAAAAGCCAACCTTTAAATATTTGTATTTAGGCAGACTTGCAAATCTCTTTAAATTCAGCAAAAAGGTTAGGGAAGAGTTCACATGGGCTGACAAGGAGCTTACAAAGACTACCGATATTAAGTTTTGCAGCGGCTGTTTTTTCGGTGGCAAAACTGATACAATTAAAAAGCTAAACGGCTTTGACGAGCGTTATTTTATGTATTTAGAGGATGCGGATATTACTTTGCGCGCCTTAAAATACGGTAGGGTGGTTATTGCACCGCAATTTTCGGTCACCCACATGTGGGAACGCGAAAGTGCCAAAAAAATTAAATATTTGTTGATTCACATTGGTTCAACAATTAAATTTTTATATAAATGGAGGAATTACCGTTAATGAAAATTATGATTACCGGTTGCAACGGTCAATTGGGTAATGAGTTGCAATCAATAATTAGAAACGGTTATAGCGAAATTGGTACTATTCCGATTGAATTCAAAAAAGCTACTGTTATTCCGGTAGATATTGACACATTGGATATTACCGATTATGAAGCAGTTTTAATGTTTACTTCGGTTAAGCGACCGGATCTTATTATTAACTGTGCCGCCATGACTAATGTTGACGGTTGCGAAAGCAATTATGAAACGGCATTTAAGGTTAATGCGGTGGGTGTCAGAAATTTGGCTGTTTGCGCTGAAAAAATCGGTGCTAAGTTAATTCATGTTTCTACCGACTATGTTTTTGCGGGTGACGCTACTAAACCTTATGTTGAGTGGGACTTAGTAGATCCGCAAAGCGTTTACGGCGCTTCTAAAGCACTGGGTGAAAAGTACGCATTAAGTTTTTGCGATAAATGTTTTATTGTCAGAACTTCTTGGTTATATGGCTATATTGGTAAAAACTTCGTTAAAACCGTTAGACGCGTTATCAGAGAACGCGGCGGCATAACTGTTGTTAATGACCAACGCGGTAATCCGACAAATGCTAACGATTTAGCACATCATTTATTAAAATTAGCCGTAACGGAGGAATATGGTATTTATCATTGCACTGGCTCCGGTGAATGCAGTTGGTATGATTTTGCTGTTAAAATCGCCGAATGTTCCGGCTTCCCAAATACTGTTAAGCCGTGCACAAGCGATGAATATCCGTCTCCGACTAAGCGTCCCGCTTATTCTTCGCTCAGAAATTTGGCGTTAGAATGCAGTGTCGGCGACGAAATGCGCGATTGGCAAGTTGCCTTAAAAGAATATATATCTAAAGTGGAGGATTAATCATTATGAAAACATATTTAGTTACCGGCGGTGCCGGATTTATCGGATCAAACTTTGTAATTTATATGCTTAACAAGTATAAGGATATTAAGATTATCAATGTTGATAAGCTTACATATGCCGGCAACTTGGAGAATTTAAAGAGCGTTGAAAACGACCCCCGTTATTCATTCGTTCAAGCTGACATTTGTGATAGAGAAGCTATTACAAAAATCTTTAACGAAAATGATATTGATTATGTAGTTAATTTTGCGGCTGAAAGCCACGTTGACCGTAGCATTACCAATCCTGAAATTTTTGTTAAGACAAATGTTGAAGGTACTGTTAATATGCTTCAATGCTCTAAGGTTGCTTGGCAAACCGGCGACGACACCTACAAAGAGGGTGTTAAGTATTTACAAGTTTCTACCGATGAAGTTTACGGTACTTTAGGTGCAACAGGCTACTTTATGGAAACAACACCGTTGGATCCACACTCGCCGTATTCTTCTTCAAAGGCTTCTGCCGACCTGTTTGTTAAGGCTTTCGGTGACACCTATAAATTCCCGATCAACATTACACGTTGTTCTAATAACTACGGCCCTTATCAGTTCCCTGAAAAGTTAATCCCACTTATTATGAACAACACCTTAAAGCATAAAGATTTACCGGTTTACGGTGACGGCATGCAAATTCGCGACTGGTTATATGTTGAAGATCATTGTAAAGCCATTGATATGGTTGTTACTTCGGGCAAACTCGGCGAAGTTTATAATGTCGGCGGTCATAACGAAAAACCGAATATCTTTATTGTTAAATCAATTATTGAATACATCAAAGAAAATGTTGACCAAACTGTCGGCGAACATATGATTAAACATGTTACCGACCGTAAAGGCCATGACCGCAGATATGGTATTGACCCGCAAAAGATTAAAGATGCATTGGGCTGGTACCCTGAAACATGCTTTGAAGTCGGTATCAAAAAGACATTACAATGGTATCTTGATAATATGGATTGGGTTAATAATGTTACAAGCGGCGAATACACAAAATATTACGATAAGATGTACAGCGGAAAGAAGGAGCTTTAATGGGTAAGTTTAACTTCATTAAAACCGATATTGACGGTGTAATTATTGTTGAGCCGACCGCATACGGTGACAACCGCGGATACTTTATGGAAACATATCAAAAGGAAGATTTTATAAAGGGCGGTATTGATGAAGATTTCGTTCAGGATAATCAATCAATGTCAACAAAAGGCGTTTTACGCGGTCTTCATTTTCAAATTAACTATCCGCAGTCTAAACTTGTTCGTTGCATTCGTGGCGAAGTTTATGATGTTGCAGTTGATTTGCGCGAGGGCAGTAAGACATACGGTAAGTATGTCGGAGTTCGTTTAAGTGCCGAAAACAAGCGACAATTCTTTATTCCGAAAAATTTTGCACATGGTTTTTTAGTGCTTTCCGATGAAGCCGAATTTGTTTATAAGGTTGATGACTTTTATCATCCCAACGACGAGGGTGGCTTAATGTGGAATGATCCTGATATTGGTATAGAATGGCCGATTAGCGAAGATATTGAGATAAATTTATCGGATAAAGATAAACTTCATCCCGCTTTTAAAGATTTCAAAAAGTAAAAAATAAAGGGCAGTCAAAAGACTGCCCTTTATTTTTTATGGATATTAGCAACCGCAGTCGTTATTGTTGCAACCGCAACCGCCGCAGCAAACGAGGCACAATACAAGAATTAGTACCCAAGTACAGCTATTACCACCAAAACAACCATTATTACACATATTAAAAGACCTCCTTTATTGTCTTCACCACATACTATGCAGGTGGTTTTAAAACTGCTACACAAAATATTTTTTAATACGGTATTGACTTTTCCTGACTTTTGAGTATAATAAAGGTCAAAGAAAGTCAAAAAAGGAATGATGTTTATGAGAATGAGCGATTTAATCACAAGTGAGATAATGCGTATGCTTAACGACTCGGAAGTTAATACCGCGGAAATTCAAAGAAACGAGTTCGCAAATATGATTGGTTGTGCACCGAGTCAAATTAACTATGTTTTGTCTTCACGATTTACTCCCGAACACGGTTATATTATTGAAAGCCGACGCGGCGGCGGCGGATATATTCGTATTAAACGCGTTGTGTTAAATCAATCTTCAGCATTTATGCATATCATTAACTCTATTGGTGATAGTATTGATACAATGACAACAAGAATTATCATTGAAAACTGTTTGGAAGTCGGCCTTATTAACTCGGACAGTGCCAATTTAATCAGTTCTGCGTTATCAAATAATGTTATGCAATGCGTTCCGGTTGAACTTCGCGATACATTGCGCGCGGCAATTCTAAAACAGATGTTAGTATCATTGATTTAAAGAGGTGATTTATATGTTATGTGAAAATTGTGGTAAGAATAGTGCAACAACTCATATTCATACTGTTATAAACGGTGTCAGCACCGAAAAAAATCTTTGTGCTCAATGCGCACACGAATTGGGATTTTCAAATAATACATTGGGTAGTATGTTGGCTTCAATGTTTTCTGATTTTACTGAAAATCAAATCGAAAACCAAAAGCATTGCAAGGTTTGCGGTGCTACCTTCTCGGAAATAGCAAAGACGGGTAAATTAGGTTGCAGCGCTTGTTATGATACTTTTTATGAAGAACTGTTGCCATATCTTAAAAGAGTACACGGAAGTGTAAATCATATTGGCAAAATTCCTAACAAAGCGCCGCTTGTTATAAAGAAAAGCAACGCAAACATAGAAAATCTAAAGCTTGAACTTTCTAAACTTGTTGCTGCAGAAAAGTTTGAAGAGGCGGCAGTTATTCGTGATAAAATAAGGGAAGAAGAGGCGAAGAATAATGTCTAATTGGTATGAAAACAGCTCCGAAAACAACAATCCGGCGGTTAGTACAAGGATAAGACTCGCCCGCAATATTACTAATCTTCCTTTTCCTTGCCGAATGAATAATAATCAACTAAAAGAATTGAACGAAACCGTTAAAACTGCGATTGCAAAAAGTAACACGCCTTTTTCGAATAAATTAAGGTACATCGCAATGGATGATATTCCTAAAAACGAAGTATATTCAATGGTCGAAAGACATATTATTAGCCGTGAGTTCGCTGCGAATTGCAGTGGTAGAGGTATTATTATTTCCGACGATGAGTCAATTTGTATAATGATTGGCGAAGAAGACCATTTAAGAATTCAAGTCATTTCAAGTGGCTTAAATTTAAAGGATACCTACGATATTGCCGAGCAATTAGACAGTCTTTTATGCTCGCAATTAGATTTTGCTTTTAATGAAAAATTAGGATATTTAACCGAATGCCCGACAAATTTGGGTACAGGTCTCAGGGCTTCCATAATGTTGCATTTACCCGCTTTAGAAAGCAGTAATAAAATTGCTTTGCTTTCGGATTCTGTCGGCAAAATCGGTTTTACGGTACGCGGTATGTACGGCGAGGGAACAAAAGCCTTAGCATCTATGTATCAAGTCTCTAACCAAATAACTTTAGGCATCGGCGAAAAAAGCGCAATCGAAAATTTAGAAACTATTGCGAAACAATTAGTTGAAAAAGAAATGTTAGAACGGGAAATGCTTGATAAATTGTTGTTAGAAGATAAAATTTACAGAGCTTTTGGTATTTTAAAAAATGCAAGAATTATATCAAGCGAAGAAATGATGAATTATTTATCCTTGATTAAATTAGGTTGCGGTATGGGCATAATTACTATTGAACCGGCTGTTATGAAATTACTTATAGAGGGCCAGCCCTATATGCTAATGAAGAAAAAAGGTGAAATAACCGCAAATGAACGCGATTATTACAGAGCACAAATGTTAAGAGAAAGCTTATAAATATCTTGTCATCCTATTATTCAGAAAGGAAAAAATGTAATGAAATATAATTTTACCGGATTTACCGAAAAAGCAAACGAATCTCTGAATCATGCAATCAATTCAGCAGAAATGTTAGGCCACACTTATGTCGGCAGCGAACATCTGCTTTTAGGGCTTTTAAAAGTCGGCAGTGGTGTTGCATTTACTGTTCTTAATAAATACGGTGTAACTGCCGATAAATTTGAAAGTTTAATTCGTGCTAATATCGGTTGCGGAAGTGAAACAAGACTTTCACCTGATTATTTTACACCAAGGGCTAAAAGAGTTATAGAAAAGTCCATTGCGGGCTGTAATGAAATCGGTAAAAAATATGTTGGGACCGAGCATATTTTATTGGGTATTTTAAGTGAAGGTGACAACTACGCCATTAGATTTTTAAATGAATTGGGTGTGGATATCACATTAGTTACAACCGAAGTTGTAAAAGCCGTTGGTTTAACTGTCGAAAATCTTAATGATAATAATGATGTAAAAGATAAAAAATCAAAAGAAAATTCGACACTTTCAAAATTCGGCCGTGATTTAACAGAAGAAGCCTTAAAGGGTAAAATCGACCCCGTAATCGGTCGTGAAACCGAAATAGAAAGGGTTGTGCAAATCCTTTGCAGAAGAACAAAAAATAACCCTTGCCTAATCGGTGAACCGGGTGTCGGGAAAACGGCAATTATCGAAGGCTTGGCCCTGAAAATTGCCAATAAGCAGGTTCCGGAAATTTTAGAGGACAAACATATTTTTTCACTCGATTTAACCGGAATGGTTGCAGGTGCTAAGTATCGCGGTGACTTTGAGGAGCGAATTAAAGCCGTAATCGAAGAAGTAACAAAGAACGAAAACATTGTACTATTCATTGATGAAGTTCATACACTTATCGGTGCCGGTTCCGCCGAAGGCTCTACCGATGCCGCGAATATATTAAAACCGTATTTAGCGCGTGGAGATTTGCAACTGATTGGCGCGACAACTATAACCGAATATCGCAAGAACATTGAAAAAGACGCGGCACTTGAAAGACGTTTTCAACCTGTTAATGTGGCTGAACCGTCAAGCGAAGATGCCATCAAAATTCTTTTTGGTTTGCGCGACAAATATGAAGCACACCATAAAGTTAAAATTTCGGATGAAGCAATTGAAGCAGCCGTTAATCTTTCGGCACGTTATATTACCGACAGATTTTTGCCTGATAAAGCGATTGACTTAATTGATGAGGCATCTTCAAGACTTAGATTAAAACTTTCCAAATCAACCCCTGAACTTAAAAGTTTAGAAGAAGAAATTTCAAAAATTGAATCTGAAAAAGAAGAAATGATTGCTTCACAAGAGTTTGAAAAAGCGGCTTCTTTACGCGATAAAGAAGCATCTTTAAAGGAAGAACTAAAAAACAAAAAAGAAAATTGGCGTAGTGATAATTTCCACAATAACGGCGTTGTGACAAGTGAAGATATTGCCGAGATAATCTCCACTTGGACAGGTATTCCGGTAGCACAGCTTTCCGAAGAAGAAAGTGATCGGTTGCTAAAGCTTGAAGAAGTCTTGCATAATAGAATTGTCGGACAGGATGAAGCAGTAACCGCACTTGCTAAGGCAATTAGACGCGGTAGGGTTGGTTTAAAAGACCCAAAACGGCCAATCGGTTCCTTTATATTTTTAGGACCTACCGGTGTCGGCAAAACCGAACTGTGTAAAGCGCTGGCTGAAGCAATGTTCGGCAGCGAAAATATGATGATAAGACTTGATATGTCTGAATATATGGAAAAGCACACGGTTTCTAAACTTGTTGGCTCGCCACCCGGTTATGTCGGTTTTGAAGAGGGCGGACAGTTAACGGAAAAGGTCAGAAGAAATCCTTATTCTGTTTTACTGTTTGATGAAATTGAAAAAGCACATCCCGATGTATTTAATATGCTTTTACAGATACTTGAAGATGGTATTTTGACCGATTCTCAGGGACGAAAGGTTGACTTTAAGAATACGGTAGTAATTATGACTTCAAATGTAGGCGCAAGACTTATTACCGAGAAAAAGATTAGCTTTGGATTTTCACAAGAGAACGATACAAATAAAGATGTTAAAGATTTAGTCTTAAACGAACTTAAAAATACATTTAAACCCGAATTTTTAAACCGCGTTGATGATATTATTGTATTTAAAAAGTTAGAGCAAGAGCAAATTGAGTTAATTGCCGAAAAAATGCTCAATACTCTGTCATTGCGTTTAAAAACGATGCAAATTGATTTTGCTGCCGAAAAATCTACTCTGCAAGAAATTGCAAAGGAAGGTTTTGATGCAACCTATGGTGCAAGACCGCTACGCAGAGCAATTCAAAATAAAATTGAGGATGCATTAAGCGAAAAAATACTCGACGGTACCATTAAAAACGGGGATAATGTTATTTGCGAGTTTAAGGACGGTAAATTTGACTTTAAAGTTAAATAATTTAAAAGTGCAGGTTTTAAAACTTGCACTTTTATTTTTTAGTATGTATAATATATTTATTAAGCGATAAATGAGGTGTACTATGGCTTCTAAACTAAAATCGGTTTTTGTTTGCAGTGATTGCGGATATGAAACTGCAAAATGGGTCGGTAAATGTCCTAACTGCGGTGCTTGGAATACTATGGAAGAAGATGTCCGCACAGCACAAAAAGCCACAGCAACAAAAAATCCGTCGGTATTTTCTGCCGCTTCAAAAGCGCTTTCGGAAATTGTTGCTGATGAAGAAGTGCGCCTTGTGACCGGCATTAGTGAACTTGACCGCGTACTTGGCGGTGGCATTGTAAAAGGCTCGGTTGTTTTATTAAGCGGTGACCCCGGTATCGGTAAATCAACAATTCTTTTGCAGGTCTGCAACGCGCTTCAAAATAATGCAAAAATTCTTTATGTTTCGGGCGAAGAATCCGCCGTGCAGTTAAAATTAAGAGCAAATCGACTTGGCGTTGTCAGTGACAATATTTCAATAATGACCGAAACTGATACACAGTCGGTTTGCGACTATATAAATATCAATAAACCGGACTTAGTCGTTATTGATTCAATTCAAACAATGCAAATTCCCGAGCTTCAGTCAAGTTCTGGTAGCATAGTACAGGTTAGAGAATCTACAAACCTTTTGCTTAGAACCGGTAAAGGATTAAATATACCGATTCTTATAGTCGGTCATGTCAACAAAGGTGGGGATATAGCCGGTCCAAAGGTTATGGAACATATTGTTGATACGGTACTATATTTTGAAGGTGAGCGCAATCAGTCCTATCGGATTTTAAGATCGATTAAAAACCGCTTCGGGTCAACCAACGAAATCGGTGTTTTTGAAATGACAGAAAGTGGATTAAACGAGGTTGAAAATCCGTCCGCCATGCTTTTATCGGGTAGAATCAGTAATGTTTCAGGCGGATGTATAACCTGCGTTATTGAAGGAACAAGGCCTATTTTATCCGAAGTTCAAGCCTTAGTTACAACTACCGGTTTTGGCAACCCACGAAGAACTGCAACAGGTTTTGACTATAACCGCTTAAACTTGTTACTTGCTGTTTTAGAAAAACGGCTTGGCATGTACTTTTCTAATTTAGATGCCTATGTTAACATTGTCGGTGGCATGCGTCTTGAAGAACCGGCTGCCGATTTAGCCGTTGCTTTGGCGTTAGTGTCGGGACTTCGCGATACACCTATTGACGAAAATTTAATAGCCTTCGGCGAAATTGGTTTGTCGGGCGAAATCCGTTCAGTTCCGCGCGTTTCAGCAAGAGTAATTGAAGCTTCGCGTATGGGCTTTACAAGGTGCATTATGCCAAAGTCCTGCGTTAAGCAATGTAAAGACATTAAAGCCGATATTGAAATAATTGGTGTAAAGAGTTTAAAAGAAGCAATTTCATATATTGTATAAAAAGAAAAAGCAAGTCGAATGCCATGTGTTTGACTTGCTTTTTAAATATTATTGTTCGTTTGCGGCGGCATTAACCGCTTTTACTAATTGGTCGGCGCATGAAGTAGGTCGCGGACCGCAGGTATTTCCCTGCAATTTCTCAGTTATTTGTTCAACCGTCCAACCGTCAACCAACTTTGCGATTGCTTTTAGGTTTCCGTTGCACCCACCAAAAAATTTAATATTTGTAACAACATTTCCGTCAATATCAAATTGAATTTCTGTTGCACATGTCATTTTTGTTCTGTAAGTGTATTTCATAGTTACTCCTTCAAACCAAGTTTGAAATATTTGTTTGCATTTTGAAACATGACCATCTTATTTAACTTATCTGTTTTGTTATAATAATCCGGCACATAATATTCTTTATCACCAAAGGTGTCAAATCCGGCGATTGGTGCATCGGTGCCGAAGAATATCTTATGTTCAATGCCCATTTCTTTGGCTTTTTCAACGGTAGAGTACTTAACCCAAGAAGTATCACCGTAAATATTATCAAAATTTTTAATTGCATTTAAAGCATTCTCGTTGTTTGATAGTATTCCCATATGCCCTAAAATAAAATCAACGTTCGGGAATTTTTTTGCACTTTCTTCAACAAACGCTATGTCCGAAATACCGTTATCATGTGTATGAACGATTATCGGTAAGTGATATTTCCCAGCAAATTCTAAAACGGTATCGTATTTGCCGGAGTTTAAAGTTGTATTAGCGATATCGGGGTGGATTTTAAGACCTTTAACAACATCTCTGTGTGATAAATATTGCTTTTCTAATGCGTCAACATCCATTTCGGGATTACAACTTAACATTACACCGAGTTTGTCGCTGTAAGGCGCTATTTCATTAATCATTTTTTCATTTCCGTCAATGGCATCAAAGAAAAGTGCGTCAATGCTTGAAACCAAACAATATGTAATATTGTATTTTTCCATGGATTCTAATAGCACATTAAGGCGCATATCAAACTTGCCTTCTACAAAACCTAAATGTGTGTGAACGTCAATAATCATTTTAATCACCTTTCATATAAACAAAAATCCCCGAAAATGATTTCGGGGATAAGTGGTGACCCATCGGGGAATCGAACCCCGGACACCTTGATTAAAAGTCAAGTGCTCTGCCAGCTGAGCTAATGGATCAAATAGACAGCTTTAACATTATATCAACTATATTAGCCTTTGTCAAGCAAAAATGACAAACATTTTTAATATTTTTCAAGGTTTGCATCTTTGACAAGGGCTGTAACCCGAATCTATTAGTTCTTGTCGATTAGATGTTGAATATTTGTTACTTTCTTTAATAATTTTTGCGCTGCCACATGTTGATTTATGAAACGTTTTACTGTCAGTATTTGCAACAAAGGTTTCACCGTTGGATTTGCCGTTTCCGGTACCGTCATCAAACACTTTATACCCGTTAACATTTTCGCCGTTTGGTGAGTAAACCATTACTTCACTGCGGTTGTAATCTTCTTCAACTTCGTAAGAAGTACAACCCGAAAAAACGAAAACCAAGCATATAGAAATAACAATTAAAACGGACTTTTTCAACATTCTCACCCCAATAAGACAATAATATACTTATTTTTGACAAAAATCAAGTATTGAAGTATAATAATTATTAAAGCGAGGTGATATACTTTGAACGTTTATGCAGATGATAAAAAGCTAAAAGAATTAAAGCAACTGGCTAATAAATTACCTTTAAAACCCGGTGTATATATTATGAAAAATAAATCGGGCGAGATAATTTATGTCGGAAAGGCTAAGGCTTTAAAAAACCGTGTTACCCAGTATTTCGGTGCAGGAAATACTCACACAGAAAAAGTGCGAAAAATGGTAAGTAATGTTGATACGTTCGAGTATATTATTTGCGATAGTGAATTTGAAGCCTTTATATTGGAAAACTCGCTAATTAAACAAAACCAACCTAAATATAATATTCTGCTTAAAGATGATAAAGGGTATCACTATATTAAAATAAGCAAAGAAAAATGGCCCCGAATTACCGCCGAAAAGCAAATCGATAAATCTGGCGAATTTATCGGACCGTATAACTCGGGCTATGTTGTTAAGGAAACAGTTGATGAAGTGCAAAAGGTTTTTAAATTGCCTACTTGTAACAGAAATTTCAATAAATTTTCCAAACCTTGCCTTAACTATCATATTGGCATTTGCGATGCGCCGTGTGCCGGTAAAATAACTAATTCGCAATATTTAAATTCTATAAAATCCGCAAAAACTTTTATTAAAAAAGACGGCGACAGTTTTAATATTATTGAAGACTTAAAAACCGAAATGCAAAATGCTTCTGACAATTTAGACTTTGAGTTAGCAGCTAAAATCAGAGACCGAATAAAATCAATAGAAGCTGTTTCTCAAAAGCAAAAGGTTTATAATGCTGCTTATAAAACCGAGGATGTTATTGCAACTGCTTTTTTTGGCGATGTTGCTTGCGTTGAAATTATTAAATTCAGAAACAGCAAACTAACCGATAAGGTTCATTATTTTATTGAAAACTGTTCTAATAAAAGTGAACTGTATTATGAGTTTTTGCCGCGTTATTACGGCGAACAAACCCCACCACCGAGAATTATCATTGATGAGTTTCCAACCGATAGCGAAGTGCTTATTGATTGGCTTAAAAGCAGAGCTAATAAGAATGTTGCTTTATTTATTCCGCAAAAAGGCGAGCAAAAGAAACTCTTGGATATGTGTCTTACCAATGCCGCAGATAACTTAACAAGAAAGACTGCCCGTTCAGGTAAAGAAACGGCAGCCCTTAACGAATTGGCAACACTCTTAGGGCTTGATAAACCGCCACAGTATATTGAATCTTATGATATTTCTAATACAGCCGGCGGAGAAAATGTTGCAGGTATGGTTGTTTTTAAAGACGGAAAGCCATTTAAACCGGCATATAAAAAATTCAAAATCAAATCCTTTACCGGTCAAGATGACTATAAATCCATGTATGAAGTTTTAGACAGAAGATTTGCCGAATATGAAAAGGGAACGGACGAAGGCTTTAAAAAACTTCCGGATTTAATCTTATTAGATGGCGGTAAAGGTCAACTTTCGGCAGTTATGCCGGCATTAAAAAAGCATAACATCAATGTACCTGTATTCGGCATGGTAAAGGATTCTAAGCACAGAACAAGGGCAATAACCGATGACGGCGGTGATATAACAATTAAGGCCAACCGAAGCGTTTATACATTAGTAACCGCAATTCAGGATGAAGTTCACAGATTCGCAATAGGATATCACAAAAAGCGAAGAAAGAAAGCAATGCTTAACAGCATTTTGCTTGAAATTGAAGGTGTAGGTCAGAGTACCGCCGAAAAACTTATAAAGGGTTTAAAAACAGTTGATAATATAAGAAACGCTGATATTAAAACACTTTTATCGGTTAAAGGTATCAGTAAAAAAACAGCTCAGAATATTTATAAATTTTTTAATGATTAAACGGTTGACATTTAAATTAAAAAATATTATTATCTAATAAAAGGGTGGTCGAAAATGTTAGAAAAACAAATTATTCTCGATAATTTAGAAAACGTAAAAAAATTTGTTGATATAGCCGCTTCAAAGGATTATGATATTGAACTTCTCTCCGGCAAATATGTCGTTAACGCAAAATCAATCATGGGTGTTTTCAGTTTGGATTTAACAAAACCGATTACCATGCGTGCACATTGCGATTTGGTTGCCGAACTTTCAAAACAAATCAAACCATATACTGTAGAAGAAAACCAATAATTTTAAGTATTATGGAAGGTGTTTGCACTTGCTAAATACCTTCCATAATTTATGATAAGGATATAAAATGGACTATTTGGATTTACGAAAACAAGTTATTAAGCATGATTTTTCGCGTATGAATGACATGCAATTTAAAGCTGTTACAACAGTTAAAGGTCCGGTACTTGTCCTTGCAGGCGCCGGAAGTGGCAAGACAACTGTTCTTGTCAACAGAATTGCTTATTTATTAAAATACGGAAACGCGTATAATAGCGATATTGTAAATGAATATACTGAGAACGATATTGCATTAGCTCAAAAATATATTAACGGCGAGGTTGAATATTTATCGACCGGCGCTTTCAGTGTCGAACCAGCAAACGAATGGGACATTCTTGCTATTACTTTTACAAATAAGGCGGCAGGGGAATTAAAGGATAGAATTTCATCTAAGCTCGGTAACGAAAGTAACAATGTTTGGGCGGGCACCTTTCACTCTGTTTGCGGTAAAATTCTTCGCAGAAATGCTCAGTTTATAGGCTTTAATTCTAACTTTACAATCTACGATACCGACGACCAAAAGCGCGTTATCAAAAGCTTAATGAAAGATAACAATATCGATGAAAAATTTATTCCGTATCGATATGTTTTAAACGAAATTTCTTCATCAAAAGATAAACTGATAACGCCGGCACAGTACAAGGCAAATGTATTGGGTGATATTAGGCGCGAAAAAGTTGCATTACTTTTTGAAAAATATCAAAATAGGTTGCATGATGCAAATGCAATGGATTTTGATGATATGATTGTTAAAACAGTCGAACTTTTAGAGAATAATCCCGAAGTTTTAAACTACTATCAAAACAAATTTAAGTATGTGTTTGTTGATGAGTATCAAGATACAAACTATGCACAATATATGCTTGTAAGCTTGCTTTCAGGCAAATACCGTAACCTTTGTGTTGTTGGTGATGACGATCAAAGTATTTACCGCTTCCGCGGTGCAACCATTGAAAACATTTTGAATTTTGAAGATGAGTACCCCGACGCAAAGGTAATAAGATTAGAACAAAATTATCGCTCTACCACTACAATTCTTGATGCGGCAAATGCGGTTATCAGTAATAATATGGGCAGAAAAGGTAAAAATCTTTGGACTGATAACGGCGTCGGTTCAAAAATCGTTGTTCATAATGCCACCGATGAACGCAGCGAAGCAAAATATATTGCCGAAACAATTTTAGATAATGTTGCTAAGGGTCAAAAGTTTAGTGACCATGCTGTTCTTTACCGTATGAACTCGCAATCAAATGCGATAGAAAATGCCATTGCACGAAGCGGTATTTCTTATAAAGTTATCGGCGGAACACGCTTCTATGACCGAAAAGAAATAAAAGATGTCATGGCTTATTTACAGGTGATTAACAACACCAACGATGATTTAAGATTAAAGCGAATTGTAAACGAACCAAAGCGAGGCATCGGCGATACAACCGTTAACAGTTGCGCAAGAATTGCCGAAGAAAACGGAATCAGCCTTTTTGAGGTATTTGATAGGGCGGATGAATTTGCCGAAATTTCGCGTGCCGCTAATAAACTAAAAGAATTCACAAGTTTAATTAAAAATTTTGTTATGTTGACCGAGCAAGCAACTCTTAAAGAACTGTATGAAGAACTAATTGAAAAATCAGGCTATAAATCATATCTTGCCTTGCAAGGCCCAGAAGGCGAAGATAGAATTGCAAACATCAATCAGTTAGGTACTAATATTGAGCAGTTTGAACAAGAAAATGAGGAGACAAGTCTTTCGGCATTTTTAGAAGAAGTTTCATTATTAAATGATATTGATGCCATGAATCAAAGCGATGATACCGTTTTGTTAATGACAATTCATGCTGCAAAGGGTCTTGAATTCAACAATGTATTTCTCGCAGGCCTTGAAGAAGGAATTTTTCCGGGTGTTCAATCAATTTACGGCGGACCCGATGAAATTGAAGAAGAACGACGACTGGCCTATGTTGCGATTACCAGAGCAAAACAAAATCTTTATATTTTGCACAGCAATACAAGAATGCTTATGGGCTCAACCGGTCATAATCCACCATCAAGATTTTTAAACGAAATTCCAATAGGCCTTTGTGAAATAACTGAAGACGCTCGCGACTATTCATACGGTGCTTTCGACAGCGGATTTAAGAGTGACTTCGGTTATAAAAGACAACCGTCTTCTTTTGTGTCTGACTATAAACCAAAGCCGATTAAGAGCAGTTTTGCAACTCAAAAATCAAGCAATGTCAATAAGTATTCAATTGGAATGAGGGTTCTGCATAAAACATTCGGGCAAGGTACTGTTAAATCTGCATTACCAATGGGCAGCGATGTTATGCTTGAAATAGTTTTTGATACTGTCGGCACTAAAAAGTTAATGGCGGAATTTGCAAAATTAACAATCATTTAAAATATTTTAAATTGCAATTTATTTTATAATTGTTATAATATACATATAAAGATATAAGGCGGTGAAATTATGGTTGCAAGTAGCTCTATTGTCAAATTGACTGCAAGAACAGCACTTAAAGATAAATGGCTTAAATCTGCCGCTATTATATGTACTTATTTGTTTTCGGCATTTTCAGTCGGCTTCGTTGCAAGCATTCTTTCACTTTTTGTCGGAACTAATGTTGTTGCTTCGGTTGTGGGTTTGTTGGCATTGTTCTTTAATTTGCCATTGTCTTTAGGACTTATAAGATACTTTTGGCTTTTATTGTTAGGTAAAGAGCAAAATCTCAGTTCGCTATTTTACTATTTTACAAGCAAAGCATTATACAAAAAAGCGATTGGTTTTACACTTTTGTTTTGGATTCGTACATTGCTTTATTTGTATTTGTTTTCAATTCCTTCTTTCATTGTTATGACTCTATCCAATCCGGCATATTATGCTGAGCTTAATGCCACAATGCCGTTATGGGCATCAAGCGTTAGTGCCGTTGTTGCAATTTTTGGAATTATCGCTGTTGTTGCGACCTTTTTTACCATGGCAAAATTTTATATTGCGCCAATGCTGTTTGTTGCAAATGACAACTTAAAAGTAACTGAGATTTTTAATCTTTCCAAAAAAGTCACAAAAGGAAATGTTATTGATTTTGTTTATCTTATATTCAGCTTTTTCGGGTGGCTTGTTTCTAATGTGTTAATTGCACCTTTAATTTTTACGGGGCCATATATCACTTGCGGTTATTTGGTACATTGCAGATTTGTGATTGCACAGTATAATAAGTCGCTTGACACAGCAAAAACCAATTCAATAAATTATTATGATGCGGGGTAAAAGCCTTGAAAAACATTTTACTTAAAATCTTTTATTCTATGGCGTTAATTCTTTTGCTTGTTAATTCGGTATGGTTTGTTGCAGATGTTTTATATTTTTCTATTGATGACTTGCCAAAGGGAAAATATAATTATTCATTGGCATCGCCTGATTACAGCAAAGAACTGAAAATTTATACAATAAATAATTCACTTGGTAAAGCTGTCAGAATTGAAATGACAAAGGGCAATAAAGCTAAAAATGTCTTTTGGCAAACCGATATTGATACAGTTGATTTGGCATGGGCCAACAATGAAGAAATCGTTGTTAACGGTATGAAAATTAACGTATCTAACGGCGGTTATTATGACTGCCGCCGCGGTACTTCTATTCTGCTTGAAGGCTCAATTGAACCGGGTGTCGAGAAATGAATTATATTTTAGGCTCTTCTTCACCGCGCAGGCGTGAATTGTTTAAATTTATTTCTAATGATTTCACCGTTATTAAACCTCAAATTGATGAAACCGTTCCGAGCAACATTGATGCATTTGAAGCTGCCGAATATATTGCACTTAAAAAATGTGATGAAATAAGAAAAGCGCATTTTTCGGATATTGTTTTAACCGCCGATACGGTTGTTATTAACGACGGAAAAATTTTAGGCAAGCCTAAAAACCGTGAAGATGCATTTAATATTTTAAAATCATTGTCCGGTAAAACCCATTATGTCGTTACCGGTTGTGCTATTGGTTTTAATGGCAAAACAAACTCGTTTTCTTCTATAACGAAAGTAAAGTTTTTAAAACTTAATGACAACGATATCAAAGAATATATTGCAACGGGTGAAGCCGACGACAAAGCCGGAGCGTATGGCATTCAGGGAAAAGCCTCACTTTTTATTGAAAGCATTGAGGGCGATTATTTTAATGTAGTCGGTTTACCGATTTCAAAAGTAAATTATGAAATAAACAAAATAAAACAGCAAGATTTGTAGTCTTGCTGTTTTTCTTTTTACGATACTTTTATGACAAATGAAAAGTCAATATAACCGTTTAATTTTGTTGAAGTTACATTTTTAAGGGTAGAGCTGTAAGCTATCGCTGTTTTTTCAAACAACAGCGGATATACATTTCCGCTTTTTAAAATGTCACTTTGAATTTCTTCTAAGCTTTGACCGGTATATAGATAACCGAAATTTTTTAAATAGTTGCTTAGGTTGTTACCGCTGTCCTTTACCGGAACCAATGCCATTTGATAGGTTGGGTTTATTAGTTCGTCAATGAGATATTCGGTATGTTCGACAGGCTCAATATTGATATAGGCACCAAGATTATTTTGCCAATGTCCTGCAATATTTTTTATTATCGGCTCGGTTATTGAACTGGTTGGATAATAGAGCTTAATTTGCGGTAATTTGTCGTTTTCATAAGCTTTCAAAGAAGATGTCATCAAATTTTTCCCAATGTCTGGGCTGTAAGTAAACAATTCGTTAACGATTGGTTTGTTTTTGTTGTTATAAATTTGCGGAAACATAGAGGTTGCGGTTTTCAAACAGTCGTTCAAATTATCTTTATAAACACTTTCGGTAATAAGCATTTTAAAAGCTTTTTTGGTATTAACATTTAATTCATTTGACATAGTTAAAAACCAACAAGTATTTTCAAAAGTAATTGTTTTAAAGTTTTCTTTTTTTGCCGTGTTAATATCAGCACTGCCAATAAATGCAATATCACATTTACCTTCTTTTAATGTTTTATAGGCGCTGTAATCTTTTTCTGGCATACTAATGTAAACGGCGGCGTTTTTTGCTTTAAAATTACCGTTATATTCATTAAAACGTTTTAAACGAATGCCGAAATCATCTTCGGCATGCCATTTTGATACTAAATAACTGCCGTTAGAAATAATAGTGTTTATGTTTAATCCGTATTTGCCTTCAGCCTGATTAAAAAACTTTTCATTGCATGGCATCAGCGCAGAATTTGCCAACATTTCGAAAACAGTATCTTCATCATTAGTCAGCGCTATAACAACAACAGTATTTTTGTCAGTGGCATAAATATCATTTATATTGTTTACTAAAGTATCATAAAACGGGGAGGAAGTGTTGGGGTCAATAACTCTAGAATATGCAAATTCGTAGTCATATGCAGTAACAAAACTTCCGTCACTCCATTTTGCGTTATTTCGTAATTTAAAAGTATATTTGTTGCCTTTTTTAGTGTAACCTTCGGCGCCGCTTAAAGCAGTATCGCCGTTTTCATCTATACGGGTCAGACCTTCAAATGAATTCCGTATAATCATAAGCTCGGTTTCGGTTTCGGCTGTTTGCGGGTCAAGTGTTTTTGGCTTTTCCGTAACCGTTAAATAAATTATTTCATCCTGTCTTTTGTCGCCACAACCAGAAAGACAGGAAACAAACAAAGCAACAACAAGTATAACTGAAATCAATTTTAAAAATTTTTCCATTATTTCCTCCAAAATATTGGCTTTTTTCCATTATATAACAGTTTTTATTTATAATCAATTAAAATATATTAAAAAATGTTAATATTTTGTCAAAAAAGTACTTTAAAAATCAAAAATGATATGTTATAATGTATGTGTATGTAAAATGCCATATACAAATTTAAAGGAGGATATTTGTTCATGCAAAAAAAGATTAGTAATCTTCCCTTTAAGGGAACTGTTGAGCAAGAACAACAACTTAAGGCTGTTATTGATGCTAACAAGCACGATAAATCCCTTTTGATGTCTGTTATGCAACAGGCACAGGACATCTACGGTTACTTACCGATAGAAGTTCAAAAGATGATTGCCGAGGGAATGGAAGTTCCGTTAGAGAAGGTTTACGGTGTATCAACATTTTATGCACAGTTTTCACTTTCTCCAAAAGGTAAATACAACATTTCAGTATGCTTAGGCACCGCTTGCTATGTTAAGGGCTCAGGTCCTATTTTTGACAGATTAAGCGAACGCTTGGGTATCGGTGCTGACGAATGCACACCTGACGGCAAATTCTCGCTCACAGCTTGCCGTTGCATCGGCGCTTGCGGTCTTGCACCTGTACTTACTGTTAATGACGAAGTTTACGGTCGTTTAACTGTTGATGATGTTGACGGCATACTTGAAAAATACGCGGACTAATTCAAGGGATGAAAGTTGCATATGAAAATTTCTAAAATGAAAGAGTTGCTTGATGCCGAAATCTTGACCTGTGAAGAAAACATTGAGCGTGATGTTTATTCCGCCTGCGGATGCGATTTAATGAGTGATGTTTTGGCATATGTTAAAGATCAGGCAGTTCTATTGACAGGACTTGTTAATCCTCAAGTTATTCGTACCGCTGAAATGATGGATATGATTTGTATAGTTTTCGTTCGTTCAAAAACCCCCACCGAAGAAATGCTTAAGCTTGCTAATGAAAGTGGAATGGTTATTTTGAAAACTGATAAAAGGCTATATGAAGCTTGCGGACTATTGTATGCAAATGGTCTTGTAGGTAACAAGGTTAAGCAATGAGCGAAAAAATAAGTTTCGTTTTTGATGTTGACGGTAAGGATTTTACTTCTGCCGGTCAGGCGTCTATACAAATCAAAAAAAATCTAAGGCGATTGGGTATTCCCGCAGAAATTATAAGACGAGTTTCAATAGCAATGTATGAGGGCGAGATAAATATGGTCATTCATGCAGGCGGCGGAAAAGCAACTGTCACTGTGAATGAAGAGTGTATTGAAATTATTCTCGCAGATAACGGCCCCGGAATTAGCGACATTGACAAAGCAATGCAGGAGGGTTATTCTACTGCACCGGATAATGTTCGTGCTTTGGGCTTTGGTGCCGGTATGGGCCTTCCGAATATGAAAAGGTATTCAGACAGTATGGATATTTCCTCTACTGTCGGTGTTGGCACCACTATCGTTATGAAAGTTAAACTATTATAGGTGAAACTTATGAACAACTATGAACACTCCGTTTTATTAGATAAAACCAAATGTACTGGTTGCAGGACTTGCCTTAGGCATTGTCCTACCGAGGCAATTCGCATTATAGACGGCAAAGCCACTATCAACGGAAAGCGTTGCATTGATTGCGGAGAATGTATAAAAGTATGTCCGCAAAAGGCAAAACGTGTTGTTTGCAGTAAGCTATCCGATATGGAACGTTTTAAATGGAAAATTGCACTTCCTGCCCCGACTCTTTACGGTCAGTTTGAAAACTTGGATAATGTTGACTATGTGCTAAACGGGCTTTTAAAAATTGGATTTGATGATGTATTTGAGGTATCCGCTGCAGCAGAATTGGTTTCGGCTTATACAAGACTTTATCTAAAAACCGAGGGCGTTAAAAAGCCGGCTATAAGTTCGGCTTGTCCGGTTGTTGTTAGGCTTATTTCTTTAAGATTCCCGACTTTAAGTGACCATATTATACATATGCTTCCACCAATGGAAATTGCAGCAGGTCTCGCAAAAGAGCGTGCATTAAAAGAACACCCTGAGTTAAAGCCGGATGAAATTGGCGTATGTTTTATTTCTCCCTGTCCTGCAAAGGCAAGTTATGTTAAAAACGGATTTGCAGATTATAAAAGTAGGGTGGATGAAGTTGTTTCAATCAGTGATGTTTATTTTGAACTGATTAGCAGCATGAGAAATGATGACGATTTAAAGCAGTTGTTTTCTTCGGGAATGATAGGCTTGGGTTGGGCGAGAACCGGTGGCGAGGCAACAGCGATATTTAGTGAGGGTTACCTTGCGGCAGACGGAATCGAAAATGTAAATCATGTTCTCGACCAGATAGAAAACGGTAATATTCCGCATCTTGACTTTATTGAGCTTAATGCTTGCACTGGTGGCTGCGTGGGTGGCGTACTTACGATGCAAAACCCATTTATAGCAAAGGCAAGGTTGCAATCAATAAGAAAATATTTGCCGGTATCACAAAACTTTATTCCTAATAACGCTAATTATATTCCGGATTCTTATTTATTCAATTCGCTTCCTGAGTATTACTCTATTTCACGTCTTAGTGACAATATGGCGGAATCAATGCGTATGATGTCGGATATACAAAATTTGAAAAACACACTTCCGGGTATTGATTGTGCCGCTTGCGGTGCGCCATCTTGCAGAGCGTTCGCTGAGGATGTTATCAGAGGTTGTGCAAGCCCCGACGGTTGCATTATCAATTCATCTTTGAATAAGAAGGATGACAAAGTATGAATGTAGCAAAACTTTGTGAAATTGCAGGTTTTTCAGCGGTCTCTATTCCGCATCCTGAAAGAGAAGTAAATGGGGCATATTGCGGAGATTTGTTAAGCTGGGTTATGGGAAGAGCTTGCAAAGACAACGCTTGGATTACCATTATGTCAAATATAAATGTGATTGCTGTGGCAACACTTGCTGATGTATCCTGTGTAATTATTTGTGAAAATGTAAAACTCGATGAAGAAGTTTTAAATGTTGCAAAAGAAAAGAAAGTGAATATTTTACTTTCAAAAAGCAATGCTTATGATACAGCAGTTAAAATATCGGGTATAATATAATGAGATATTATTACGATTTGCATATACATTCATGCTTGTCACCTTGTGCGGATAGTGATAATACACCTAACAATATTGCGGGCATGGCAACGATTTGCGGACTTAACATTGTTGCACTTACCGACCATAACACTTGCCGAAACTGTCCTGCTTTTTTTGAGGCAGCAAAACGCTATGGAATTATACCGATAGCCGGTATGGAACTTACAACTGCCGAGGACATTCACGTTATTTGTCTTTTCGAAAATTTAGAAGATGCAATGAGTTTTAATGATGAGGTAGATAAAAAAAGAATCTTTATTAAGAATCGTGCAGATATTTTCGGGGAACAATTTATTTGTGATGGTGAGGACAATATTGTGGGTACGGAGGAAAATCTTCTTTCAAATGCAACCAAGATTACCATTGAAGAAGCACCTGAACTTGTTAAAAAATACAATGGAATATGCTATCCGGCCCATATTGACCGACCTTCAAACGGAATAATTGCTGTGTTGGGTGATTTTCCGCGTGATAGCAGTTTTATATGTGCAGAGTTTCATAATAAGGATAATATTGAGAACTATAAAAATCTTTATCCTGAAACAAGGGACAAAATAACAATAATCAGCTCAGATGCGCATTGTCTTACTGATATAAGAGATAAAGAAAATTATTTTGATATTGTCGATGAGCCATATTCGAGCAAACTTGTGCGAAAGAATTTGTTTTTGAAATTGAGGGGAAGCACTTGAAAGAATTATCGCTTAATATCCTTGATATAACCGAAAATTCCGTTAAGGCAGGCGCTACGTTCATTGAGATACTTTTAACGCAGTCCGCAAACAAACTGATTTTCGAAATTAAGGATAACGGTTGCGGTATGTCAAAAGAAACTGTAGAATCAGTTATGAACCCGTTTTATACTACTAGAACAACAAGGAAGGTTGGAATGGGAATTCCGCTTTTAAAACTTGCGTGTGAGCAGACGGGTGGAAAAATTGAAGTTGTATCTGATACAACAAAAGAAAACCATGGCACAACCGTTACAGCTTTTTTCTTTACTAACCATGTTGATTTTACTCCGCTTGGTGATGTTGTATCATCAGTGACTACTCTAATTCAAGGAAACCCCGATATAGATTTTTTATTTCGACATCTAACTGATAAAGGCGAGGTCTTTCTCGATACTAGGGAGATGCGAGAAATATTGGGAGATGTTCCAATAAACAGTTATGAAGTAATTAAATGGATTGAAGAAACGCTCAATGAGCAGTATTTTGAGATTCGTTAATAAATAATAAATTATAGAAAGGAAGATATATATGAAATCATTGGCTGAATTACAGGCAATCAAGGACAAAATGAAAGATAAGGTCATTCTTCGTGAGGGTTCAAGCGAAATTCGTGTTGTTGTCGGAATGGCAACCTGCGGTATCGCAGCGGGCGCTCGTCCTGTCCTTAATGCATTCGTTGAGGAGGTTAATGCAAACGGACTAAACGAAAAGGTGACCGTTTCGCAAACCGGTTGTATCGGCATTTGTCAATTTGAACCTGTCGTTGAAATTTATGAGGCCGGCAAAGAAAAAGTAACTTATGTTAAGATGACCGCCGAAAAGGCAAATGAGGTTGTTGAAAAACATTTAAAAGGCGGTAAGGTTGTTTCTGAATATACCATCGCTAACTATCAGGCATAATTTGGAGGTAAAGTTATGATTCGATCACATGTACTTATTTGCGGCGGTACCGGATGTACTTCGTCGGGCAGTAAGGCAATTCAAGAAGCTTTTAATAAAAATATCGAAGCTAATGGTCTTTCTGATGAAGTAAAACTTGTACAGACCGGTTGTTTTGGTCTTTGTGCATTAGGTCCCGTTGTAATTGTTTATCCGGACGGCACATTTTATAGCCGTGTAACTCCGGATGACGTAAAAGAAATCGTTGAGGAGCACCTTTTAAAGGGTCGTATTGTTGAGCGTCTTGTTTACAATGATACCGGCGCTGAAGAGGTTAAAAATATTGCTGAAATTTCACTCAGCGATACCGCATTTTATAAATCACAAAACCGTGTTGTTTTGCGTAACTGCGGTGTAATTGATCCCGAAAACATTGAAGAATATATCGCAATGGACGGTTATGCAGCTCTTGGCAAGGTCCTTACCGAAATGACACCGGAAGATGTTATTAAAGTTGTTACAGATTCCGGTCTTCGCGGACGCGGTGGCGGCGGTTTCCCAACCGGCCGCAAGTGGGCGCTTTGTGCACCTAATAAAGCTCCACAAAAATATGTTGTATGTAATGCCGATGAGGGCGATCCGGGTGCATTTATGGATCGTTCCGTACTTGAAGGCGACCCACACTGTATTATCGAAGCTATGACCATCGCAGGTTATGCGATTGGCGCTACTCAGGGTTATGTTTATGTTCGCGCTGAGTATCCTATTGCTGTTAAGCGCCTTCAAATTGCTATTGATCAGGCACATGAATACGGTCTTTTAGGTAAAGACATCTTCGGTTCCGGATTTGATTTTGATTTACATATCCGCCTTGGTGCCGGTGCTTTTGTATGTGGTGAAGAAACCGCTCTTATGACTTCAATTGAAGGCAATCGCGGCGAACCGCGTCCAAGACCACCATATCCGGCAGTTAAGGGTCTTTACAATTCACCAACCGTTGAAAACAATGTTGAAACTTTTGCTAATATTCCGCAGATTATTTTACGCGGTGCTGATTGGTTTGCTTCAATGGGTACCGAAAGGTCTAAAGGTACAAAGGTATTTGCGCTTGGCGGTAAGATTGAACATACAGGTCTTGTAGAAATTCCAATGGGAACTACACTTCGCCATATTATTGAAGATATTGGTGGCGGTATTCCAAACGGTAAGAAGTTTAAAGCAGCTCAAACAGGCGGTCCTTCAGGCGGATGCATACCTGCGAGCCTTATTGATACAGAGGTTGATTACGACAATTTAACTGCTATCGGTTGTATGATGGGCTCCGGCGGTCTTATCGTTATGGACGAAGACACTTGTATGGTTGATATGGCTAAGTTCTTCCTTGAATTTACTGTTGATGAATCATGCGGTAAATGTACTCCTTGCCGTGTTGGTACAAAGCGTTTGCTTGAAATGCTTGACAAGATTACTAAGGGTAACGGTACTTTGGAAGATATTGACAAGCTTGAAGAGCTTTGCTTATATATTAAGCAAAATTCACTTTGCGGTTTAGGTCAAACAGCACCAAACCCTGTTCTTGCAACACTTAAATTCTTCCGTAGCGAATACGAAGCACACGTTGTTGATAAGAAATGTCCTGCCGGCATTTGTAAAGACCTTCTTACATTTACAATTGATAAGGATAAATGTATCGGTTGCGGTATGTGCGCAAGAAACTGTCCGGTTGAAACAATTCATAAAACTGATTATATTGCCGAAGGCCATAAGTTACCTTCTTACGAAATTGATCCGTCTAAGTGCGTTAAGTGTGGCGCTTGTATGGCAAATTGTAAGTTTAAGGCAATTAGTAAACAATAAGAAAGGAGCCAATTTAAGATGGATATGATAAATTTAAAAATTAACGGTATTGCTGTAAGCGTACCAAAGGGCTCCACTATTTTAGAGGCTGCCCGTACAGCCGGTATTGAAATTCCTACTCTTTGCTTCATGAAGGAAAAAAATGAAATCGGTGCTTGCCGTATTTGCGTTGTTGAAGTTAATGAAGGCAGAGGTTTCCGCATCGTAACAGCTTGTGTTTACCCTGTAAGTGAAGGTATGGAAGTTTTAACTAATACCGAAAAAATTCAAAAGGCAAGAAAAACCACACTTGAACTCATTCTTTCAACTCATGACAAAAAGTGTTTGTCTTGCCCGCGTTCAACAAATTGTGAACTTCAAAAGTTATGCCTTGAATATGGTGTTGATGAAGATGCATTTGAAGGCTTTAAGCCTAAATATGAATTAGACACATCTACACCGCACCTTGTTAGAAATAACAATAAGTGCATTCTTTGCCGTCGTTGTGTTGCTGCTTGTAAGGAACAATTTGTCAGCGTAATCGGCGCTAATAACCGCGGTATTGATACTTGCATTGGTACACCGTTTGAAACGAGTTTAAGCAATGTTCCTTGTATTTCCTGCGGTCAATGTACTGTTGTATGTCCTACCGGTGCATTGGTTGAAAAGGATGATACCGATAAAATTTGGGAGGCATTGGCTAACCCCGAAAAGTATGTTGTTGTTCAAACCGCACCTTCTGTAAGAGCTACTTTGGGTGAATGTTTTGACTATCCGATCGGTACAAATGTTGAAGGCAAAATGGTTGCCGCTCTTCACCGCTTGGGATTTGATAAGGTATTTGATACTGACTTTTCTGCCGATTTAACAATCGTTGAAGAAGCTAATGAATTAGTAGAACGCATCAAGAACGGCGGCACTTTGCCAATGATTACTTCTTGCTCACCCGGTTGGGTTAAGTTCTGCGAATTCTATTATCCTGATATGATTAAGCATCTTTCAACCTGTAAATCACCGCAACAAATGGCAGGTGCTGTTATTAAGACATATTTTGCAGAAAAGAACAATATTGATCCTAAAAATATTGTTGTTGTTTCGGTTATGCCTTGTACAGCTAAGAAGTTTGAAATCGGTCGTGACGATCAATCTGCAGCCGGAGTTCCGGACGTTGATATTGCCATTACAACCCGTGAACTTGGCAAGATGATTGACCGTGCCGGTTTGAACTTTAAGGCACTTCCCGATGAAGAATTCGATAACCCACTTGGCGAAGATACCGGTGCCGCTGTTATCTTTGGTGCTACCGGCGGTGTTATGGAAGCTGCATTGCGTACTGCTAACGACTGGTTAACCGGTAAAGATAATACTGACATTGACTTCACCGCAGTACGTGGTACAATGGGCTTAAAACAAGCTTCTGTAAATATTAACGGTACCGAAATCAAGGTTGCTGTTGCATCCGGTGCAGCTGCTGCTAAGGTTGTTATGGATAAAATTAAAGCCGGCAATCCTGATGGCTGGACATTTATAGAAATCATGGGTTGTCCGGGCGGTTGTGTAAACGGTGGCGGTCAGCCTATTCAACCGCAATATGTTCGTGATACTGTTGATCTTAAGGCAGTTCGTGCAAAAGTTTTGTACGATCAAGATAAGGCTTCTGTATTACGCAAATCTCACGAATCACCGGTAGTTAAAAAGTTATATAGTGAATGGTATGACGGAATTGGCGGCCACAAGGCTCACCATGATCTACACACAAGCTATACAGCTCGTAATAAATACGGCAATAAGTAATTAAATAAATCAGCCAAGGGCCTTTGCGGCTCTTGGCTGATTGCGTTTTGGAGAAAATTTTGAATAATTATAATACTGTACTTTTTGATTTAGACGGAACCCTGACTGATTCGGGCAACGGAATTGTAAATTCAGTTGAATATGCTTTGAAAAAGTTTAATATAACTGATTATGAGCGTAAAGAACTATTTAGTTTTGTGGGTCCTCCGCTCATTGATTCGTTTGTTAACAAGTTTGGATTTTCGAAGGAAAATGCCAATAAAGCGCTATTGTTTTACCGCGAATATTATGGAGAAAAAGGTATTTTTGAAAACAGGTTGTATGACGGTATAATAACACTGCTAACCGCCTTAAAATCTGCCGATAAAACGGTTATTCTGGCAACATCTAAACCTGAGCCGTTTGCAATTAAAATTTTAAAGCATTTTGAAATATATAAGTATTTCGATTTTGTAGTTGGTGCAAACATGAACGAAAAAGGCTCAGAAAAGTCGCAAATCATAGCTGACGCATTAAAACAGGCAAAAGTTATTGCATCCGCCAAAACCGCAATGGTGGGGGATAGATGCTATGATATTGAAGGCGCCTTAAAAAACAATATAACCCCAATTGGTGTTACTTACGGATACGGAAGTATCGATGAATTGAAAAAAAGCGGTGCAAAGCTTATTGCAAATAACACCGAAGAGTTATTAAATATTTTGCTTCAAAAAAACCGATGACTTTGAGTCACCGGTTTTTCTTTAAATATTCTTTTTTCTAATATTAAAAATAGATTCTTTTAGTAAGTGTGAAGACAAGTTTCGAACTTTAGCAATATAAATAATTACAAATATTAGGGTTAAATACTCGGCGGCTGTAAAGGAAATAAGGGTTAATATTGAACTTGTTCGGCAAAATAAAACGCCACCACCGATAGTCAGAGAGCATTGAATGATTAACGCGCACATGCCGAGCTTACTGTCACCAAGACCGATACTGCAACATTGCAATACCGAGATTAAACACATTGGTACGCCGTAAAGTACTAATATGCGGAAAGTTGTCATACCTAAACTCATAAGCTCCGGCGGACAGCTGAATATTTCTAATGCTTTTTTAGCAAACAGTACATATAAAAGCGTAACAAATATCGAAGAAAACAATGTATAATTTACGGAATACCTAATTGTTTTAAGCAGACGTTTTTTGTTTTTGTGTGAGTAGTTATAACCAATGATCGGTATAAGACTTGTGTTCAGAATAAGGGATTGCAAAATAGAGTTCCATTTGTAGAAGATGCCTACTATTGTAACTAAATCTTCTGATACTTCTTTTATAATAATGTTATAACCGCTTACTAAGGTTGTTGCCAAAATTTGTTGAATTGATGACGGAATTCCGATTTGCAAAATCTGTCTTATATAGAATTTTGATATTTTTGGTGTGCCAAATAATCCGTAACCTTTTTTCTTAGTAATATATCCCAAGAAAATTGAACCTAACAGCCAAACTATACAGTTAGTATAAGCAATACCGTTTAAACCAAACTGTGGGAACGGTCCGATTCCGTAAATTAAAACAATATTTAAAACTATTGTAAGCGGAATTGAAATCAAACTATAAAGTGAAGTCAAATAAATTTCGCCAAGTGCCTGTAATATGCGTGAATAATAATTATAAAAAATGCCAATAAAGTTAGTTATAAAACTGATTAGTGCGAATTTGTATGCCAGTTTCAAAATTACATCCTTAGTAGTACAAGAAGCAATATATGGTTTAGTGATAATCAAAGCGACAACAACATATAAAATGTACCCTATAAAACTTAATATTAAAGAGTTAAACATAATTTTCTTAACGTTCTCTTTATTATCGATATTTCTGCCGATTACCGAAGAAATACCGGTAAAAATACCGACTAGAAACGAAAGAAAAACAGAATATGAAATAGGGGAAATGATGCTGTATGCAGTTAAATAGTTAAAATTCATACCCGCAATAATAGCACCTGATAAAAAACCGACTATATTGGAAATAAGTGCAACTAAAATTTGCGGTAAACTCAATATAAATAACAATTTTCCGCATTTTTCAGTATTAAAGTTTACATTACCTTTTTTAAACATTAAAAATCACCTGCGATTTTCCTTATGCCATAATAATATAACTTTAAAAACTAAATTACAATATCAAAAATTGCTTTATTTCATTGAAATTTTATCAAAATTGCTATTTACTTTTATGTTATTTGTGATATCATATAAATATGAAATTTTAAGGGGATATAATATGCAACCATTTGAAAATTTTGTTGAGCATTACATCGCACCAGTATATCACAGAAACAATGATATTATGTGTGTTGACAGTATCGGTTATATTGAGACCAGCAAACCATATAGTTTTGTGCGCCGAAGTTTAGATTCGTATGTATTTATTTACACTACAAACGGTCAGGCAAAATTGTGTTACAACAATAAGGAATACATTGTAAATAAAGGCGATTTGATATTTTTGGATTGCCGAAAGTTGCATAGCTATTCAACCTATTCAAATTATTGGGATTTTAAATATTTACATACCAATACCACAAAACTGATTGAGCCGTACTATAATGAAATTACGAGAAACGGTGAAAATGTGGTTTTTAAATACCAATCCTTTGAAAAAGAATGCTATTCAAAAATCAGAAAATGTATTATTGCCGACAGTGATTTTTCTGCATCGACTGCGTCTATAAATGTAATGATACTTTTACAAAATTTGCTATCTATTAGTCATTCGCAAATACCAACAAATATTTCAAAAACCGCGCAGTATATTAAAGATAATTTTCAAAGTGAAATCAAAATTGAAGATTTAGCTGATATGGCAAGACTCAGCAAGTATCACTATATTAGAAAGTTCTCATCTTGTTACGGAACAACACCGCACGATTTTATTGTATTTTGCCGTATAAACGAAGCTAAAAATCTTTTGGTTACAACCGATGATTCTGTTGAAAACATCGCATATAGCGTTGGTTACTTTTCAATTTCGGCATTCACATTATCTTTCAAAAAAAATACCGGAATTTCACCGTCTGACTATAAAAAGACAATGAGAACGAAGATAAACTGATTTTTTTATTTATTTTAGGCCATTTTTGCTTGACAAAATTACCCAAATGCTAGTACAATAAATTTGTATATTTATATTTAATATAGATTTTATATATTATAGGAGATTTTTTTGATGACAAATTCAAGTAAGAATAACAAGAAGTCAATCGAAAACAATAACAAAAAATTTAAAAAGCCGAATTATGTCAAATCGGCATCAAATAGTAAGTCAAAATCGGGCGTTAAGAAACAACAAACCACTAAAAATACTTTTAAATCAAAAAGCCAACCGAATAAGAAAAACAGTGCTTTAAAAAGCAACAACGCTCCTAAAATACCATTGCGTATTATTCCGCTTGGCGGTTTAGGTGAAATCGGAAAGAATATTACCCTTTATGAATACGATGGTGATATGTTCTTAGTTGATTGCGGTATGTCTTTTCCCGATGAAGAAACACCGGGTATTGATATCGTAATTCCCGATTTCACTTATCTTTTTGATAATAAAGATAAAATCAAAGGCATGGTTGTAACTCACGGCCACGAAGATCATATCGGTGCAATTCCATATCTCTTAAAAGATTTAAATATTCCGATTTATGCGACAAGGCTTACAATCGGACTTATCGAAGAAAAGTTAAAGGAACACAAGCTCTTAGGTGATGCGATTTTAAAAACCGTTAAGCCCGGTGAAAAAGTTCAGTTTGGCAAATTCTCGGTTGAATTTATTCACGTTAATCATTCTATTCCTGATGCTGTCGGTTTTGCTGTTACTTGCGGTGCCGGCACCGTCATTCAAACAGGCGACTTTAAAATTGATACTACCCCTATTGATGATTATGTAATTGATATCGGCAGGTTTGCCGAGTACGGCAAAAAAGGTGTTTTGGCACTTTTGTCCGACTCAACCAATGCGGAAAGACCGGGTTATACATCTTCCGAAAGGCTTGTCGGTTCAACTTTTTCCAATCTCTTTAAAATGGCAGAAAACCACCGCATAATTGTTGCTACGTTTTCTTCAAATATTCATAGAATTCAGCAAATTATTGATGAAGCTTATAACTGCAACCGTAAAGTGGCTTTCTCGGGAAGAAGCATGATAAATGTTGTTTCTGTTGCTTCTGAACTTGGCTATTTAAAAGTTCCGACGGGTATTATTATTGATATTGATACTATTAAGAATTATCCTGATGAACAATTAGTTGTCGTTACAACAGGCAGTCAAGGTGAACCTTTATCTGCTTTGCACAGAATTGCTTTTTCGGACCATCGCCAAGTTGAAATAGTACCGGGTGATATGATTATTATTTCGGCTACACCTATTCCCGGTAACGAGAAATTAGTCGGTAAAGTAATTAACGAACTTATGAAGCGCGGCGCTAACGTTGTTTATGAAAGAATGTATGATGTACACGTTTCGGGCCATGCTTGTCAAGAAGAGTTAAAGCTTATGTTAAGCATTATCAATCCAAAATATTTTATTCCGGTTCATGGCGAGCAAAAGCATTTAATGAAACATGCTTCTCTTGCCGAGCAAATGGGTATTGACAGTAAAAACGTTCTGATTTGCGGCAATGGTAATGTTATTGAACTTACAAAAAAAGAAGCTAAGGTTACCGATACTGTTCCTGCGGGACGTGTATTGGTTGACGGTTTAGGCGTCGGCGATGTCGGCAGTATTGTTTTAAGAGATAGAAAACATTTGTCGGATGACGGCATTATTATTATCGCTGTTTCTATTGATTCTTTAACGCGCGAAGTTGTATCGGGTCCTGATGTTGTATCGCGCGGATTTGTATATGTAAAAGAATCCGAAACACTTATAAATGAAATAAACGAACTTGTTTGTGACATTTTAGAGCGTTGCTATATCAGTCATATAAATGATTGGTCGGCAATCAAATTAAAGGTTAAAGACGGTGTTTCAAAATTCCTTTATAACAAAACCCGCCGTAGCCCGATGATTTTACCGATTATTATGGAAGTTTGATTAAGTTTCTATTGTAAAGGAGAATAAATATGAAAGTTGTATTACTTGCAGATGTAAAAGGAAAAGGCAAAAAAGGTGAAATGTGTACCGTATCTGACGGATATGCGCGAAACTTTTTATTCCCGAAAAAATTAGCAATAGAAGCTGATAACGCGGCTTTATCAGAATTAAAGAGCCGTGAAGAAGCTACGGCTCACCACAAGCAAGAAGAAATTGATGCGGCAAAGGCAACCGCTTTGAAAATTGACGGAAAAGTAGTACAAATTAAGGCTAAAGCCGGTCAAAACGGTAAACTTTTCGGTTCGGTTACTTCCAAAGAAATAGCCGCTGAAATTAAGAATAGTCTTGGTGTAGAAATTGACCGCAAAAAAATGAATGTGACTGATATTAAAAATTTCGGTGAATATACCGCTGACATTAAGCTCTATAACGGCGTTAATGCAAAAATTACTGTAAAGGTAACGGAATAATAAAATGAGTGAAGAAAAAACTATTTTTGACCTGAACGGCAGCCGTTTACCGTATTCGGTTGAGGCAGAACAAGCTGTTTTAGGCTCAATTATTATTGACCCTAAATGCGTTGATGATATTGCTTCCTTAATCAAGCCAGAGTATTTTTATATTCCGCAGCATAAAGAAATTTTTACGGCAATTTCTTCAATGTATGAGTTAAGTAAAGCCATTGATTTTGTATCTTTGCTTGAAAAATTAAAGAAGAGTGGCGTTTACGATGAAGCCGGCGGAAAAGCATATTTAACTCAACTTGCGCAAACAGTTCCGTCAAGTGCTAATGTACTAACCTATGTTGCCATTGTAAGAGAGCGCTATTATGCACGCGCTCTTATGAATGCCGCGCAACAAATTATTCATGATATTGACGAAAATCAGCTTGATTCGGATAATTTGCTTAATAAGGCAGAACAAAGCATCTATGAAATAAGGCAGGGCAGAGATGTTTCGGGCCTTACCCATATTAAGAGTGTTATTGAAGGCGAAACCTATGAACGCCTTAACAAAATAACCGATCCTGAAACAAGAAGTGACTATATCGGTATTCCAAGCGGTATTTCGGATTTGGATAAGATCACTACCGGTTTAAATAAGTCGGATTTAATTATTGTTGGTGCGCGTCCGGGTATGGGTAAAACCGCCTTTGCGCTTAACATCGCGCGTAATGTTGCTGTTTCCGGCAAAACCGTATGTTTCTTTTCACTCGAAATGTCACGCGACCAATTAGCTCAACGTATTCTTTCGAGCGAAGCCGGTATCGAAAGTTCTAAACTTCGCACGGGTGAGCTTTCTACTGAAGAGTGGACAAGGTTAGCTCAAGCTGGTGAGATACTTTCCAAAACAAATCTTTATTTGGACGAAACTCCGGCAATTACCGTACCGGAAATGATTGCGAAACTTCGCCGCATGAAAAAGGTTGATTTAGTTATTATCGACTATTTGGGTCTTATGCATTCGGCGCGCCGTACTGAAAACCGCGTTCAAGAAGTTTCGGAAATTACCCGCAACTTAAAAATGATGGCAAAAGAATTAAAAATTCCTGTAATTGCCTGCGCACAGCTTTCTCGTGGTACTGAAATTAAAGGCAAATCACACAAACCGGGACTTTCGGATTTGCGTGAATCTGGTTCTATTGAACAAGATGCCGATATTGTAATGTTCCTTTACAGAGAAGCTTACTATGATAATGAAAAACAAGACGATGAGGATAGGGGAGATCCGAGTGCAGCCGAATGTATTGTTGCTAAAAACCGCCATGGTACATTAGCAACCGTTAAGTTACATTGGGACGGCCAGTACACAAGATTTTCTTCTTACGACAATTTTCACTAATGAAAAATTTAGTAATTAAAGCTATCAAAGACTTTTCGCTACTTGAAAATGTTAATCATATTTCGGTTGCGGTTTCGGGTGGAGCAGATTCGGTCGCTTTACTTCATATTTTAAATGAGATTAAAGATGATTACGGTTACACTTTATCCGCTTTGCATTTTAATCATTTAATTCGCGGTGAAGAAGCGCAACGGGATGCGTTGTTTGCAGAAAAGCTTTGCAAAAGGCTAAATATTCCTTTTATTTTAGGGACCGGTGATGTTCCGGAATATGCACATAAAAAGGGAATTAGTTTGGAATTGGCAGCTCGCGAAATGCGGTATAGCTTTTTTGAAAAGCAAAATAAGTGCGTTGTAGCAACGGCACATACGGCGAGCGATAATCTCGAAACTGTAATTTTCAATTTAACACGCGGTACTGCATTACAAGGGCTATGCGGTATTCCTGCAAAACGGGATATTTATATTAGACCTCTGATTTATTGTACACGCGCTGATATTGAAAATTATTGCAAACAAAACAATTTGGACTATGTGACTGACAGTACTAATTTATTAGATGAATGTTCGAGAAACAAAATAAGGCATAATGTAATTCCGGTTTTAAAACAAATCAACCCATCGGTTGAATCTTCGGTTTTAAACACCTGCAAAATTGTCGGTGAAACACTCGCAGATATTAAAAGCGTTGCTAATAATTATATTTGTGAAAATATTTGTGAAGACGGCTTAAAATTATCAGGGTTTAATAAGCTTTCAATCACTGTTAAGAAACAAATCGTCGTTGATTTTTTATCCCTGCATAAGGGTGTTATAAATCTTTCTAACTGTCATATTGACGCCATAATGGGTATTGTTGAAAACGGCGGTTATTCGGACATTCCGGGGGCATTTACGGTATATTCCAATAAGCAAATTTTATCGGTTATAAATTCTAAGCTATTGGATGAAAATACAGAACTGTTTTCAGTTTTTTTAGAAAAAACAACAAATGTTAATAATTTGTTTTTAAATGATAGTTTAGATTGTGGTAAAATAGTTGGGAACTTAAAAGTCAGAACTCGTTTGCCCGCCGATAAAATAAGATTGTTTAATAAACAACACACAAAAACATTAAAACAACTTTTTAACGAAAACAAAGTGCCCGATTATTTAAGGCAACATTTACCTGTTATTGCGGATGACAAGGGTGTTGTTTGGGTATATTCGTTTGGTGTTGATAAAAGATGTTGTATTGATAAAAACACAACAGAAATTATTAAAATAAAGACCCAAAAGCATTAAGGAGAGAACAAAATTGGCACAAAACAAAGACATTGCGGAAGTACTTATCAGAAAGGAAGAAATAGAAGATATTTGTAAGCGCCTAGGTGAGCAAATTTCTAAGGATTACGCCGGTAAAAACTTACTTTTAGTAAGCGTTTTAAAAGGTGCGGTTGTATTTATGGCAGATATTATGCGCAACATAACAGTACCGTGTGAAATTGACTTTATGGCTGTTTCTTCATACAGTGGCACAAAAACGACGGGCGTTGTTAAGTTTAAAAAAGACCTTGACATTGACCCTAACGGTAAGGATATTTTAATTGTTGAAGATATTCTCGATTCTGGCGTTACACTTTCTTATCTTAAAAAGGTTTTGTATGGCAGAAACGCCAATAGCATTAAAGTTTGCGCATTTTTAGATAAACCTGACAACCGCGTTGCTGATATTTCTGCTGATTATGTCGGCAAAGTTGTTCCGGATGCTTTTGTTGTTGGCTATGGTCTCGATTATAACGAAAAATACAGAAACTTACCTTATGTTGGTATTTTAGATCCTAAGGTATATTCTTAATATAAATTGCAAAGCTTTGCTTTGAAGGGAGTTATTATTTTTGAAAAAGAATTTTCGTAACGTACTTTTGTATTTAGGCATTCCGATATTATTTATCATTATGATGCTTTTTGCATCCAATATGCTTAAAAGCAGTGCGAATACAAAGTATTATCAAATAGTTGATAAGATTAAATCAAATCAGGTGTCTGAGTTCCAATTAAATCTTTATAGCGGTGAATTAACCTATAAGCTCAGAGCTGACGGAAAAGAATATCATTATAAAGTTGCAGATGCAAATATGTTTTATAATGATGTTAACAAAGCGGTTACTGAATTAAACGAAAAAAATAAAGGCACCGATGATATAGTTAAGTATGACTATAAAAGCGGTGGCGAAGGCTCTTGGATTTTAAGTATTTTGCCAACCGTTTTACTAATTGGTGCAATGGTATTTCTCTGGATATTTATGTCCAAAAAAATGTCTGCATCAATGGGTGCTGATAAAACAATGGGCTTTGGCAAAGCTAAAGTTAAGAAGAATGATTCAAAGCGTAAAACCACCTTTGCAGATGTTGCCGGTGCCGATGAAGAAAAAGAAGAAATGGCAGAAATTGTTGATTTCTTAAAAGCACCGCAAAAATTTAATGAGCTTGGTGCAAGAATTCCCAAAGGTGTACTTTTAGTTGGCCCTCCGGGAACAGGTAAAACACTTTTGGCTCGTGCTGTTGCAGGCGAAGCCGGCGTACCGTTTTTCTCAATTTCGGGTTCTGATTTTGTTGAAATGTTCGTTGGTGTCGGTGCTTCACGTGTTCGTGATTTGTTTGCTGAAGCAAAGAAAAATGCACCTGCTATTGTGTTTATTGATGAAATTGATGCCGTCGGTCGTCAACGTGGCGCAGGCTTGGGCGGCGGTCATGACGAACGCGAACAAACTCTCAACCAGTTACTTGTTGAAATGGACGGCTTCGGCGTTAATGAAGGTGTAATAGTTATGGCGGCTACCAACCGCCCTGATATCCTTGATAAAGCTTTGTTAAGACCGGGCCGCTTTGACAGACAAATTACCGTAAACTACCCTGATATTAAGGGCAGAGAAGAGATATTAAAAGTTCATTCACGCGGTAAGCCGTTAGGCCCCGATGTTAACCTTGCCGACATTTCCAAATCTACTGCCGGTTTCACAGGTGCGGACCTTGAAAATCTTCTTAATGAATCAGCTTTGTTGGCAGTTCGCCACGGCAAAAAAGCAATTACCCAACAAGAAATTGAAGAAGCAACCATTAAGGTTGTCATGGGTACCGAAAAGAAATCGCATATTGTAAGCGATAAAGACAAGCTTGTTACCGCTTATCATGAAGCAGGCCATGCAGTTGTATCTTTCTTCTTGCCGACGCAAGACCCTGTACACGAAATTTCGATTATAAAACGCGGCATGGCGGCCGGTTATACTATGTATAGACCGACCGAAGAACGCGGTCATATTTCTAAGGGACAAATGCTTGAACAAATTTGTTCTTTGTTGGGTGGTCGCGCAGCCGAACAGTTAACCCAACCGGATGTTTGCGCCGGTGCATCAAATGATATTGAACGCGCTACCGATTTAGCCCGTAAAATGGTTACTAAATTCGGCATGAGCGATAGATTGGGTCTTGTAACTTACGGCAACGACAGTAATGAAGTTTTCTTAGGCCGTGATTTCTCTTCAACACCAAACTATTCCGAAAAAACCGCTGCTGCTATTGATGAAGAAATTGAATCAATAGTTATGGAACAGTATAACAAGGCTATTGACCTCTTAAAGAATTCAATGGCTAAGTTAAATGAAGTTGCTCAAATTGTTTTCAATGAAGAAAAAATTTCGGGCGAACGTTTCAGAGAGATTATGGATAGATAAATTATAAAGGCAAGGGGATTCCTTGCCTTTGTTTATTGGAGTTATTTTATATGTTTATTTTTATAATTCTTGCTATTGTCATACTTGCCGTATTGATTACACTAAATGTTATCATAAAAAAATCTTTTGGTCGCGGTAAAGATTATGATGTGCGAATTTCCTTGCGTAATAATCCGGATTTAATAAAGATTATCGACGAAAGCCGAAAAAGTGTTAATAATCTGAACTATGAAGAAGTAAATATCATTTCACACGATAAAATACCGTTATACGGGCGTTTTTACAATAGAAACAGTGATATTACCGTTATATGTTTTCACGGCTATCACAGCAATTTAATTAACGATTTTTGTACTGCAATCGAATATCTTTTGAGCCTTGGCTTTAATGTTCTTACCGTTAGTCAAAGGTGCCACGGGAAAAGCGGTGGAAAATATTTAACATTTGGTGTTAAAGAACGCTTCGATTGCCTTGATTGGTGTAATTATGTAATTGAAAGGCTTGGCAAAGATACAAAAATTATTTTGGACGGCGTTTCTATGGGTGCCACCACAGTAACAATGGCGGCCGATAAAAGCATCGGACTGCCCGAAAATGTTAAACTTGTTATTGCAGATTCGGGCTTTTCATCTCCCTATGATATAATTTCCGATGTCGTTAAAAAGCAATATCATATTGCGCCCAAACCGGTCTTGACTTTAATGCGACCTATTATTAAGCTGTTTTGCGACTTCGATATTAAGGGCGCGTCTTCGGTAGATGCCGTTAAAAACACCAAAATCCCAATTTTCTTTGCACATGGCAAGGCTGATGATTTTGTCCCATACCGCATGGGTGTCGAAATATCAAACGCTTGTGTATCGGACCATCTGCTTTTCAGCGCAGAAAATGCAGGGCACGGTTTGTCTTTTGTGGTTGATCCCGAAAATTATAAAAAAGAACTTATGAAGGTTATAAATAAGTATGTAATTAAAAATTAAAAGGAAGCCATTTAGGCTTCCTTTTTGTTTGGTGCGAGTAATCTTATAGGATTTAGCAAAAAATCAAGTAATAATCAGTGTTATGGCAGTCGAAAAACAGTAGTTATCTCTTTTTCAATGTATAAAATTTTATGAAAATGAGGTGCTGTTATGAAAAAATATGTATTTATTTATGTTATTGCTTTAACTTTGCTATTCTGTTCGTGCACAAAGCCCAAAGATACAAAAAGTACAAAAAATGTTTCTTCGGAAACTGTGTCAGTGAAAGAAACCGTTTCTGATGCTGCAAGTGCAGAAAATAATACAAAAACAGCAAGCACACCGCAAATTGTTTCGGAAAGTAAAACTGAAAGCGTAGAACAAAGTACAAAAACCGCTCAAAGCTTTTTATCTGCTGAAATTTCAACTGCAAATGACGAAAGTCAAACTGTTTCCTATTCGGCATCTATGGTGGCAAATAACGAAGCAAATGAAAATGATGAAATAGCTATTGCAAACCGTATTGTTGACTATCTGAATAATTATAGAGCGGCTATTGGAAGCAACAGTTTACAAAAGTTATCGGGTTTAACCGAATATGCAAAATATCGAAGCAAGCAGTTAACCGGACATTTCGCACATGATACAAACGATGAACGAGCCGCCGCAACTGCACTTAAATACGGGCAGTATATTAACCCTGCTGAATTTGGTTTAGAGGGTGAACCGTACTATACCGCATACACAAGCGAAGCAATAGCAAATTCCGGTTTTCACGGTAGCGTTGATGAGGTAGCAAAACACTTTGCTGATATGTGCAGAAACAGTCCCGAACATTGGGCATATATCGGCAGTTCGGATTACAGTTTTATCGGAGTGGGGATAACTTATTATTACGGATTTTGGTATATGAACATTTCACTTACGAACACAAGCGAGTTTGAAAGGTAGAAATTTGAGAGCTTAAAACATACAAAAACATTAAGAAAAAATGACTTTTGTACGGTACGGTTATTGTAAAAAACATAGAAATTTCAATTTTTTTAAAATGCAAAAATCCGTACCATACAAAAAGTCAGTAGTAATGCAGATTGGAGGTAGATTTTAATGAAAGAAAAAATGCAAAAACAAGCAAGTCTACGCAGGGGTGTACGGCGATGATTTTTACAAAAGGTGAGATAGAGATTTTGGGACTGTGTGCCTTATGCAAAGATTTGCCCGTAGAAACCAGTGGGATTTCGGAGCAAGAGGCAATAAATGTTTTATTGTTTTACGGACTTTTAAGAAAAAGCAGAAGCGGACTGAGTGTAAGGGTAAGTGATAAAGGTTACGACTACCTTCAAAGTTTGGGATTTGATTTTCAAAGGGATAAAACTTATCTTGGCAAATCCAAAGCACTGTACAGACGGCTCGAAACGGCAATGATTACAAAATTCTTTTTAAAAAGCGGTGCTGATGTTTTTAAGAAAGAAATTGTAAAAGAAAGTATGAATAATTTGTTTATCCCGTCCTTTACATTTAGGCGAAAATCTTTTTCAAATCCACTTGGTGCAACGCAACTTTGCGGATTTTATTATTTACGGAATACTATGTTTGTACCGTATTATATTTCAAAAGATAATTACGGTATTCATACAGAGATGGAAGAGTTAACTTTTTCTTCCGAAATGTTTTCACAGGGTCACAAACCGACTGTTTTGTTTACCGCAGATGGCGATATTTTGGATGTGTTAAAGATAAGCCAAAATCAACCTGTTAAAAAAGATAAGGTTAATACCGATTCGTTTTACGATGCAATAGAAAAATTCAGAGTGCCCGTTGCATTTATTACGCTTGATTCAAACGGTCTTGATGTAATAAACATTATATCTGTTAATAATTACAGAGAAAAGCTTGCAAAACTGATTTTAAGAGAAGATTATGCCACATCGGGACTTACTGATTCTGATGGTATCAATATTAAAACAAATGAAAATTTAGTAATTGGTTTTGACTCTAATATAGAGCGAATGAAAAGAGTTATAAATAATTCAAAAAATACAACGCACATTATTTTGCTGCCGTTTCAGTTATGTACAATGCAAAATTCTCTTAAAGGCAAAAATGCAAGGTTGCATACAATCGAAGTCGATGCTGTAGAAAAATTGCTTAAAATAGACAGCCACAAATATACGCTTTCAAAAGAGCCATTCAAAAACGAAAAAGGAGAGTATGCTTATATTCCGTACGGCAATCACTAATTCAAAACAAGATAGAATTATTTTAGAAGTGTTTTGTACGGTACGGTTTTGCAGAAAAACAAGTGATTTCGAATTTTTCCTCAAATTAATAAAACCGTATAATACAAAAACGCAGTAATGATGCGGATTTGAGGGCAATTTTAATATGCAAAAAACGGAAACATCAAGCAAGTCTACGCAGGGGCCTACGGTTGTGCCGTGAAGCTAATGGAAAATAGGCACCTATTACCGTGCCGGATATGCAAAAATTTGCAAGGCTGAAACGATTTATTATATGTTAGCAAAAGAGCAGGCAATAAAATGCCTGCTCAAAGAATTAATAATTAATAATTAACATCCAAATTGAATCTATCATTTTTTAAATAGATTGATTTTAATTATATAAGTCTATCATTACTTCAAATATTTTTTGACTCATTAATGATAATGGTCTTAGAAGTTCATCATTTAATTTATTTAATGTTTCACGATCTTTAATATGATTGCCGATAATTGAATTATACTCTTCATATTTATCGTTCAAAAACTTTGTTTGACTACCGATTTTAAATTTTTCCGAATACTTTGAAATAAAATCTAATTTATTATGTATATCCCTTTTTCGCATTAAAATTTGTTCATCGGAAACATTATCAAAAACATAACTTTTTTCATCGTCGATTATTTTTTTGAATTCTTCTAACAATTTGATAAATATTTCCTTTTGCCTTCGTTGATCAGTTTGTCTTTGTACGATATAAAAAGACAAGGCAATTGCTATTAAAAGGCTTATGCAAGTAGTAAATGATGCGTTCCAAAAACTCTCATTTCTTATGAAATTAAATATGCCTAAAGCAATGATAAACAAGGTTGGAATTATTGTGATAATAATTAAAGTTCTTTTCTTCATTTTATTTTACCTAATGCATCTGCAATATATCCTTTTATATCATCTATAAGCTTTGGTTCTTCTTCTGAAATAATAATAATATCTTTTATTCTTTTATCTTCTTTTTGCCTGACAAGCCCCCCAAAAGCTTCTTCCAAAAACGAGGGAGCATAACCATATCCGCCATCTAACACTACCGTTAAGGTAGTGCTTTGAGCAATAGATTCTTCATATTTCGGCTTTAATATTTTTTCGCGAAATTCTTCCCCTGAAAACGGGCCTTCTTTAATAAGTCTGCCACCCGGGGATTTTGTATAATCCGTTGAAATGTTGATTTTTATACCCATTAAATATTTCCTACTTTCTTTTTATTGATTTTCCAACATAACATTGTTCCAATAAATTCATTTGAAAAATTATATTCGACTATTTCACCATCAGGTAAAATAGAACATTTTGCAAAACCGGAAATTATTGAAAAATCATTAATATAATTGTTTTTAACTCTATTGTATATTTCAGGTAATCCTTTACCTCTGTAATCTAATTTTGTCTCAGAACGAAATTCGCCTCTTAATGCTGATGAGACAAATACTGCATCGTTAATATCAAATTTTGATTTAACAAATTCTATTATTCCTTTTGTTCTTATAGTGTTTGGAATACCTTCTCCGGTATCTAGAAAAACAAAATCAATATGTTCTTCTTTTTCTTCAGCAAAAACATACCAATTGCTTTCAATATATGGATTGTTATTATATGCATGTTGCTTTGTATTAGTCATTAATTCTATAATCATTGTAAATAATGATTTTGTATCTAATCTTGTTGAGTTATTATGAGTTTGTACGAAATCACATATTTCGGCAGCCAATTCAGGATTTGCAATATTTCCACGAGTTATTTTTATTTTGTCAGTATTATTGTCGTAATCAATATTAGATTTTGGGATGACATATTTATAAAATCCGCATGTTTCAAAAATATTTTGCGCATCTTTATTTGCCGGAACATTCCCACAGCACTTAATATTTAAACTTTTTATTTTTTTAGTGTTTTTGATTGTAGCAATTAAATACATTATTGCATCAACACTGACTTTTTCTATTTTTGATAAATCAAAATATAAAGTATTGTTGATGGTCAATTTTTTGATTATATTTCTTACTTCAGCAAAAAAATGTAATGTATCTTCCGGATTATCAAAAAGGCTTAAAATAGTCGGTGCTATCACTTTGGAAATTATTTTATTGTTTTGATAGTTACGATTTGCAGAAGAGCGCTTATGTTTTGCAGGTCTTCGTTTGTGTAATCTGTTTTGCTTATTTCTTCTTTCGCGCAAACGAATAATCTTTTTGCTTTTGGCGATTTGAAATCTTTTTTGTTTAGGAAGTAACTTTTTCAAATTATTAAACACCACCTTTGCTAAAGCAAAAGCAGTATAACATATTTTTTTGTATTTTTCAATCATACATTATCAAACCACTACTTTTTATTATAAATTGAATCACCTTACTAATATATTAGTCTGTTATTTTGCGACATTCACCGACATATTTTAAAAATAATGATAAGCAAATTTTACCAATATTATTTATTGTGAAATATCATAAATTATTACAAGAAAGTATATCATATATATTTTGACCAAAATGTATTGTTCATAGTACATCTGAAATCATTATTTTTTATAAAATATGTTTTTATAATAATTATCAATGTTTCGCTTGACAATGTAAATCAAAACGAGTGTAATAATAGTGAAATGAAAGGAGCGATATTATGTCTACAACACCAACACAGGTACGGATTGATTCTGATATCAAACAGCAGGCAACGGCACTTTTTGATACTTTGGGACTCGATATGTCCGGAGCCGTTAATATGTTTCTGCATCAGTGTGTCCTTCGTGGCGGTTTACCTTTCTCTGTAGAAATGCCGCAGTACAGTGCTAAAACACTTGAAGCAATGGCAGAGGCAAAACGCATTTCCGCCGACAAATCCGTCAAGGGATATACGAGAATGAAAGAATTAAAGGCGGCGTTAGAAGAATGAAATACGAGGTCAAGTTTACCACAGCATATAAGAAAAGTTATAAGCTGATGAAAAAGCGTGGTCTTGATATAGGCGAACTTGACAAAGTTGTTGATACTTTGCGTAAAGGAAAAGCTCTAGACGAAAGATATCATGACAATGCTCTGACTGGAAACTATGTAGGATTCAGAGAATGCATATTAAACCCAATTGGCTTTTGGTTTATTTGTTAGAAGACAATATTTTAACCTTAACTCTCGTTGATACTGGTTCACATTCTGATATTTTTAAGATGTAATGAAATCCGGCAAACATTTTGGTTTGGAAACCTAAAGTGCTTGCCGTTTTTAACAAACTTTCGTTTGCAAAATTCTATGATGGTTTTCGCATATGAGCGAATTTAAATTTAGAGAAATTGATAACAAAAACTCATTAATAATTAGTTTTGTTGTTTTGTAGTAATAAAGGCATTGTTTATTAAAAAAATAGATTATGCAAATCAAATTAGAAAAAAGATAGGGCGCATGAATTTGGGAGTTCATCATAAAATTCACTTTACTGACAATACCGTAAATAAAATAGTCAATATGCCATCAATCTAGTTTGTCGAAGAATATCTCTGAAAAAAGCTTGGAGAGAGCATTTAAGATTCACTAAATTATCGGTAACTATTTGACCCGATGACACGGCAAAAGTTCTTGCCTGCAATTTAGAAGTACGATTGTTTCATATATTCCTGCACTTTTCATAATGAAAAGTGGATTTTACCGTTATAATTGTGAATGTCAAGAAGTAATAATTGAAATTTTACTCTTATGGTATATTTATACGATAACAGAACTACATAGATTCTACGATAGATTAGCTGTGCTCATTCAGAGTGGTTTTAATTGTTCGAAAAATAATATTTAAGGACAGATTCTATATCAAGAAACTTATATAATAGGCAATGGTTATAGTGTATTAATCACCTGCTAAGGAAGGAACTTGGACGATTGTGAAATATATATTTTCGACAAAAAAAACTATTACATTTCGACCATGTTTTCAACGTTGATATGTTAAAATAAATTTAATGCCTTTTGTTATAATAATCGTATAATAATCAAAAAGACCTGCTGATAAAAGTCAAGACCTAATATGAAAAATTTTGGTATCAAAAAATAGGCATGACAAAACGACCGCCACGAAGGAGAAATTTTTCGAGCCGGTCAGAGGCAAACAAGGCGAAAGCACAGTGGTGCTTTGCCGCCTGAAGATTATACCGATGGTGCGTTGTCAACATACAAAAATTTCAGAATGGTAATTCCGAATTTTTTGTAAACTTGCCTTCAAGTTCAAGTGTTGACAAGGGGAAATTGTGCGGAGTTTTCAATGTTATCAAGGCACTGCTTTACTCTCGCATAGTAAATTCGCAGAAATTTGTTTGCTGCTGCAATCATGTAAACTTTATACGGTTTTCCCTCGGAGCGTTTCTTATCAAGATATTGAAATACCGGTTCATCGGCGGGACATTTTTGAATGTATACAGTAATTATCTGAAACAAAGTTTTGCGAAGATCACCAGAGCCTCGCTTTGAAATACTTCTTGAATGAACATCTACTGTTCCCGATTGATTCGGCGGCGGATCTATCCCCGCAAAACCGACAAGAGCTTTCTTGCTTTCAAAGCGATAAAGATCCTCAATCTCTGCAATAAGCTGAGAACAATAAAGAGAACCTACACCGTACAAATTGCGAACAGTTTCATATTCGGGAAGCATGGACGAAAGCAATTCCATTTCGTTACGGTAAAAAGATAAGGTTTCTTCAATGCTGTTCAGTTGAAATATTGCACTCTGAATAATATGCTTTGTAGCATCGTTTTTAGGAAAAAGTCCGACATTGCCGCAAGAAACGGCATATATGTCAAAAGCTTTATCTGCACTGAATTTGTAACCGCTTTTTCTGCACCAATTATGATACTTTTCAGTAAATGCTTTTACAGATAAGCTGTTAACACATTCGCAGTGCCAAAATTTCAGAGTAAAGTCAACCCATTTTTCGTGACCGTCCGACTTCCTTGGCGGTGTAGTAAATAACCTGTTGACATCAGGAAATGTGTTGTCCAGCAAGGAGATCAGGTTGTTTTTTACGACAACCTTTAGTTTGTTGAATTGATTGTATTGACGGTTATATACCTTCAGCATCCGCCGGATGTCGTCTTCTGGGATGAACTCCCTTAAATCAAGCCAATGCTCAAGACCCCAATTTGCAATCTTTACGGCATCCTTTTTATCGGTCTTAACTTTTCTTACCGTTGTTTTTCCGTCATAGCGATTTATGAGGATCGGGTTGACGGTGCAAACAAATATCCCTGCATCATGGAGGTACAAGGCAACCGGGTCTCCGTATCTGCCTGTATTCTCCAAGATAACCTTTGTCTCACCCGGAAGGCTTTTCAAAAACCTTGCCAGTTTGTTGAGTTCACTTTCGGTGTGAGCAACTTCAAATGGTTCGGCTACTACAACACCGAAGGGCTGCATGACTGTAATCGTGCTTTTCCCTTTGGAAATGTCAATTCCTACTGCGTTCATAATGATTCTCCTGCATTTTGTATTTGCGTGATGGTGACCATCCTTTACCCATTTCCGATTCAATCTGTTTGGTAACACGAGCGTGGCGGGAACCCCATGGTAGCTCTACCTGCTGAAACCGAACGCTGTAATGGAAGGATAGTTGACTGTCTTTCTGACGGACATTTTAGCCCAAGAAGGTGATCGTCAAACCATTTCGCCCTTCCATTATAGCTTTGGAATGAGAACGAATAAAGCACACCCGGCAAATATATTGTAACAGTGAGGTGATTTTAATCATTGACAAATTTCGACTTTTGTGTTAAAATATGTTGTAAAAAATTTCCTATTTTGGAAACAGATAAAAAAAACAATAATATGAGGGGATGTGTTGTGGGGATTGATATTAAGTCTCCACAACAAAGCAAGATGAAAATTTCTTGCAAAAAGGATTATAAAATGACAGAATTGCACGTTAGTTTGAAAGAAATTACGAATTATCTTATACAGCTTTTTTATGCTACAGAACAAAAATATTCTTGCTCAAGAACAAAACTTGGGAAATTGCTATCAATAGTAGCTTTCTTGTATGCTTTAAAAAATGTTGAACTGTTCGATGAAACTATTTATAGGTACGATGGTTGTGGCACAGCAATAAACGAACTCAAATCTTATGTTGACAGAGATATTTATATACAACTTCAATATGAGGATGATGGCAAAATTATTAGTACATCATTTGATGAACAAAAAATTCCGACTGATAAATATACTCAAACTGAAAGCCTTACTCAAGATATAAAAAAACAAATAGAGTTGGTTTTTAGGCATTTTGGATCATACAAAGCGTCAGATTTAGGACAATGTATAAATCATATCGTTAATTATCCTGGTGTCACTAAAGAAGACGAAGTAGATATCTCTGTTTTATCGACATTATCACGTGATACATTTAAAAATACAAAAGATTATATTGACCTAGTTGATTTTATGTATGGTAAATTGGAGAACGATAATGTCAAGTGAAGATTTGATTTCCAATTTGTGCGATTTAATTTTAACGCTTAACGATGAAATCAATTGCAATGATGTAAAAAAATACATTCAAAAATTAACCGAAGAAGATATAAGCAAATTAAACCATGTAGATTTTGAAAAATCCAATTTTTTATCAGCTCTTCTTCTAAAGAAGATTGCAGATTACATTGAATTATATAAAGTATCAAAAATCAATGGAACTCCTTTTGGCTTTGATAGTTCGGGTGCTTTTGCATCATTTGTGATATTTTTTAAGGACACCTACATAACATTAAAGAACAAGTCAATGCCAATCGTTTTTAATAATGTCTTCAATTATATACAAAGTATGAGTGACCATTACAGAATATTTGAGAAATTTTATGCAGTTAGATCTATTGAAACATCAGTTGAAATTTTATCGAACGCTAGAATTCAGGCGGAAGATGCCGTAAAACAAGAAATTAATAAAACTTTAAGTGTTTCTTTGAAAAACACAACGGATAAAATATTCGAAAATGCTGATTATGCTAAAGAACAAGCACATCAAGCACAAGTGCAAGCTGAAGTAGCAAAGGAACAGGCTCAAAATGCTAGTACCGAAGCAAAAAAGGCAGCTAATGTGGCAGTTGATAATGCCATTAAAGATAAAATGAACGATGTTTTATCAAAAATTACTGAAAATAGTGTAACTATATTGGGAATATTTGCAGGTATTGTTTTGACCGTTGTTGCAGGATTGTTTTATTCGTCCTCGGTTTTAGAAAGCATCAATTCGGCTAATTTTTTTAGAGTAATCTCTGTTGCCTCGCTTGTTGGTTTGGTATGTTATCATTTGATGGCTTTATTGTTTCGCTCTATTGAGAGAATTAAAAATCCAACTATGGCAATTTCAAAAATAAGCAACTTAGATAAATTTATAAGTTTAATTTTAGTTGCAATGGTTGTCGTTTTTGGTGTTCTCCAATTAGTTTATCCTGAAAGTCCCAAGGCCAAAGTCGAGAACCCTACAATTTCTATACACGCCAGAGTTGATGACAACACTAAACAATACGATGCATCTTCTGAATCGTTACAAGATGATGAAAATTCTGCTTCAAAACCAATGTCAAATGATTTGGAAAATTCTGATTCTAAAACATCAGATTTAAATTAATATCTTAGAGCAAGTTCTTATTTTAGGATTTGCTCTTTTTTTAATGTAAATCACCTGATTGTTGAATAGTAGTTGTTACTAGTGATTATTATTTTATATTTAAGTTTATTGGTTTTTCATGAAAAGTATAATATTTACTTTTTAGATGCAAAAATTAACGATATAACCTATGATTATTTTTGCGGCAGGCATTTTGGTACTGAAACCAAGATGCCTCCTTTTTTCATTGGAAAATTTTCAAAAATTATCTTGACAAATTCGGTCTACTGTTGTAGAATAAAGCCATACTACAACAGTAGACCAAAAGGAGTGCTTAAAATGGATATTCAATTAGGAACTATTGAAACTAAATTTGCGGATATGATTTGGGAGAATGAACCGGTGGCTTCCTCAGTGCTTGTAAAGCTTTGCAGTGATGTATTTGGCTGGAAAAAATCAACAACTTATACGGTGCTTTCCCGTCTTTGTAATAAACGTCTCTTTCAGAACAATAACGGAACTGTAACATCGCTAATATCCGGAGATGAATTTCATTCCAAGCAATCAAAACAATTTGTTGAAGATTCTTTCGGTGGCTCTTTGCCCGCATTTTTGGCGGCGTTTATGAACGGTAAAAAGATAAGCGAAAAAGAAGTCCAAGAAATCGAAAGTATGATTTCAAAATTCAGAGAGGAGAAATGAGCATGACAGATATTTTTCTCAAAATTCTGAACATCAGCATTACTGCCTCTTATTTGGTTGTAGCCGTGCTTTTACTTCGTCTGATACTGAAAAAAGCACCCAAATGGATAAGGGGTATTCTGTGGGGACTTGTTGGTATACGGCTTGTTTTTCCTTTTTCAGTTGAAAGCGTTTTGAGCATCATTCCGAGTGCGGAAGTCATTAGTTCGGATACAGTAAAATACAGCACCGCACCGGCAATTACAAGCGGTATACCGATAATCGATAACACTTTGAATCCTGTAATCGGCTCAACATTCAGAGCTGACCCGACACAAAGTGTTAATCCGCTTCAGATTTTTACCGAAATTGCGGGTTTAATTTGGGTTGTTGGAATTGCCGTTATGCTTATGTACGCTATTATAAGCACATTGAAAATCAAAAAGCAGGTCGGAGAGTCAGTAAAAATTAAGGATAATATCTTTATGTGCGATACGGTAAAATCACCGTTTATCCTCGGTGTTATTCGTCCTAAAATATATATTCCGTCCGGTATGGATTCGGATGTTGAAAACCTGATAATTTCTCACGAACTTGCCCACATTAAACGAGGAGACCATTTTTGGAAGCCTTTTGGATTTTTGCTTTTAAGTGTTTATTGGTTCAATCCGATTATATGGTTTGGATATGTTTTTCTTTGCAAGGATATTGAACTTGCCTGCGATGAAAAGGTAATAAAAAGTTTAGGTAAAGATGAAATTGCCGATTATTCAGAGGCATTGCTCAAATTTAATGCTCCGAGAAAACTTATTACCGCCTGTCCTGTCGCTTTCGGTGAAGTCGGCGTGAAAGAAAGGATTAAATCTGTGTTAAATTACAAGAAACCTGCATTTTGGATTATTATTGTTGCTATCGTTGCCTGTATCGTTACAGCGGTTTGCCTTTTAACAAATCCGTATTCGGACAATAAAATTGATGATAAAATGAAAATAACAATGGATATGGCAATCGCCGAGCATAACAAATCAAGCCATGACGAAGGCAATTTTTCCACATGTGCCTATGATATTTTCGGTGTAAAAAAGCATAGCAACAAAACCACCATTTATGCTTGGGTGCTTTATGAAGAATATTCATTTAAAAATAATGAGATTAAAAATGTTTCCGGCTCTTCTTGTCCCGTTGTTTTTAGGGTTGACACTTCAAAGAACGGTGATTCGTCTGCTTATAAACTGATAGAGTATTGGACACCGAGAGACGGAAGTTACTATTCAGATGATATTAAAGATAAATTTCCAATGAAGATGTGGTCAAAGGTATTTAATCATAATGTTGATGCTTTACAAGAAAAATGCTTGAACGAGGCAAAAGAATATTTCAAAAATTCTTTTGCCGAAAATCAAAATAGCTCTGCAAAATTCAAAAAAACACTTCAAAATAAATATCCCGAATTTTTCGGCTTAAATGCCGAATCCGGGTTAACGGTATACATTTGGCAAACGGGAGAATGGAATTATCGATGTTTCCTTATGAGCAGTATTGATGCCGCAAAAATTGATTTGAGCGGTGCTTTTGAAAAGAGTGCTTCTATCGGTGAAATGAGAGCGATACTCGACTTCTACGGAATTTCAAAAGATAAAATAACAATAACACCCGTTCGCAATCCGCTTAGCTCGTATTATGTGCCTAATTTAGACGAGGCGTACTCAAAGAAACTCGAAACAATATTTTGGGCAAGTGACGATGCTACTGAGCCGCCAGAATTAACTGTACAGGACGGCAGAAGTATTATAACCGCACAAAAAGGAACATACAGTTGGACGGGCAAGGATGCCGCAACGGGTAATATGGTGACGATAAACGGCGACGCTGCTTTCGCCTTTAATGCCCAAAAAGACAAATTGCCCACTATTACCGTTTCGAAATCAAAATCAAAATACCAAAATTATGACATTATTTTGCAGTTTAACTTTTTACAACCTGATACAGTCCGTATTTCTTATTACGATGAAAAGGGAAAGAAAATTCTTTTCAGTAGCAAATTATCTTTTGAATTAAAAGACGGATCCTATGTGTATGAGGTTGATGCGTTTTTTGGAGACAATCATGTACAATATGGCTTTGTAGGTTGTAGAGGTTAAATAAAATGAAAAAATCGTTTAAAAAAATAATATTTATTCTATTTGTTTTCTATTGCATTTTGTTGGCATTTGTATTATTATTTCCAAATCTTCATCATCACAGTGAATTTGAGAGAAGTTATAATTTAATACCTTTTGCAACAATCTCTGAAATGATTGGCAGACTTGTAGAACAAACAATAAATGCTGATATTGTTATAAAAAATATAGGTATGAATATTTTGCTATTTATTCCTTTAGGTTTGGCTCTGCCGGTTCTGTTTAAGAATATAAGAAGATTTTGGAAAGTTGTTTTAATATGTTTCGCTGTAACTGTATTTGTCGAAACGATTCAATATGCTTTTAATTTCGGTTCATTTGATATCGACGATATTATATTAAATACCTTTGGTGGTATGTGTGGATATGGTATAAGTAGAATTTCGTTTATGAGGAAGTCATTATTTGATTAAAATAAATAAGAGTAGATGAAAAAATACCGCACATAACTTGTAAGGGGCTTTTGGGGCAATGTATAAAGGGAAATCACAAATATTGGTCTATTAGTTTATTTCTTTTTACGAGTTCGACTGTTAAGCTGGAAAAAAACAATATAAAAAACAATAATAGCGGAATCCCGATAAACGAATTGATGTTTTTATAAGGGAAAATTTTCATTAAAAGGTCAAGTATTATTCCATGCGTCAAATAAACGCCAAAAGACAGTTGTGATAATTTGGCAATATATTTGTTTTCTTTGTCGTCGGCATTAAAATAAATCAGAATAAAAACTGACAATGATGCAAGTATTATAAAGATATTGCTGTAACTTAACAACCCGGTAAAATGTTTTCCTTTATTTACTGAAACAAAATATGTGATAACAATTATCATTGCAAAGGATACGAAACTCATTATTATAAGTACCGTGTTTTTTGCTTTTTCTTCAATTTCTTTTGAGTATTTGATTATTAAATAACCTATTATAAAATATCCCAAATAATAAGTTCCGTCAACAATGGGTATTCGGTAATATTTTGTAATGCCTATGTGCTTTAATAAACCATTAAAAATAATCCAAAGAATAACAAAAAACTTGTCTTGTTCTCTGCTCATATTATCAACCATACATTTTACAAACGGCAAGGATATGTATATCCCGATAATTGCATACATAAACCATAACAGTTTTCGTTCGGGCATACCCAATATTTTAAAAACATCAATATCTTTGCTCATAAAATATTTATCCCACAAAAAATAAACAATCGTAACGATGAATAAGACTGCAACTTTCCTTTTAATTCTTATTCTGTTTTTGTTTTTATCATACGGTTTATGGAGCAATGTTGCACCGCTTATCATAAAGAATATAGGAACGCTGATCCTTGAAATCGCATTAAAAATCAACGCTCCTAAGTATGAAATTTTGGCTATATCGGAATATGCCCTGCAATAATAGTTTGCGATGTGAATAACAATGACCATTGTCATGGATATGACCCTTAATAAATCCAATCGTGAGTCCCTTTTCATTTTTTCACCGTAAACAAATCAAAAGAATCCTTTATAAAATCATCACTTTTTAGTTTTTTATACGCTTTTTCATACCAAATATTTTCGTCAAGCAGTTTCTCGAACGAATCAATTTCCATTGCTTTCATAAGTTTTTCTTTTGAAATTGTATAACTGCTATCATCAAACTTAATTCTGAATGTTTCTGCATCCTGAATCGTTGTAAAAACAACAATCGCATTATTTAACATTGCACGCTTAACATAAGTTTTATCATTATATGCTTTTACAATATCCTGGTATGAAATATCATAAGCAATTTCCAATGTGTTTTCTTTGATTTTAAAAATTCTTTCCTTCCAATTAAACGCCAATCTCATTAAAATCTGTTCTAATTTTTTGGGGTTTTCACTTGTTAATGTAGTCTTATAATCAACATAATATGTAATCGGATATAGTGTATCCCTATCAACAATTTGGCCGATTTGATTGTCCTTTTTAATGATGAATACCGAGATTATACTTGAAACAATGATTAAACCAATAACAATCAAACTGACAACGGTATATTTTTTCTTGCGTTTTTTCAATTCGCTGTTTGAATAAATAATAGTGTTTTTTAGTGTTTGCTCAACTTCTTCTTGATTCATTTTCTCACCTCTTAATAAATCATACAAACTGATATTTAATATTTCCGACAGCGGGATTAAAGTGCCTATATCCGGAAAGCATAAACCCCGTTCCCATTTGCTGACTGCCTTATCGGATATAAATAACTTTTCAGCCAAATCCTTTTGTGTCATATTTAATTGTTTTCTTGCTTCTGCGATTATCTTGCCTGTGTTATTCTTGTCCATAGTTTCGCCTCCTTTCACTGAACATTTTAGCGTGATGAAAATGAATAGTAAACCGACTATTGGTTGAATGCAACATTTCTACCAATGGTTTAGAAGTTATAATGTTTATTATACAAAAAAACTCTCTAAATTCAATCAGGGTTGGCTAAAAATATAGATTTCAGTAATAAAATTAGACTTTTGGAGATTTGATATGAAATAGAATTCTTCTATAAGCATAAATTTATAATCAAAAAATTTTTTCTGTCTCGTCTACCCTACACGGAACTATATAACCCTACATAACTCTATATAACTTTCAAATACTCAAAAACCGTTGAAAATACGGCATTTTTGGCATCTCTTCGGAGGTGCCGATTTTCTTTTAAAAAAATTTTTATTCAAAACTTAACCTTTGCACTTTCAATATGATATAAGTAAAATGAAAAAACTTTTAAAACTTGGTAAGATTGGCGCGTTTAATATGCTATAAATAAAATAAAAATTTTTTTAAAAACTTCAGATTAGCATATAAAATATGCTATAACAAGAATGCGTTAGAATTTTGTTTGGTTTATGTGGCAGTAATAAGCAAAACGAAATTTGACAAATAAAATAAAGGTCATATAATTGAATCATACATTGAAAAAGAAATTTTGCTTAGATTCAATTAGAGCATGTTTTGAGGTGTTGAATTATTGATGAAAAGCAAAATTCAGTTAAGCAGAACAAAAAAGGATTCGTTCCCGAAAAACAGTATGTTTTCGACAAAAGAGAATTTACCGTTCGCTCGGAATTTAAAAGCCAAAGTAAAGAAACGGTTTTAACCTTGCTTTTACGGCTTATTAAGCATGAATTTGAGTAGTTCTGCTCGACACTGTTATTTGACTGCGGAAAGGAGAAATAAGTGCGTCAGTCAAAACAAAATAGTAATGTAGCGTTTTTATATGTTCGCCTGTCCCGTGATGACGAACTTGAAGGCGAAAGTTACAGTATAACCAATCAAACAAAATTGCTTACAAAGGTTGCAAAGGAAAAGGGATACTCCAAAACGGTTGTATTCTGTGATGACGGTGTTAGCGGTGTTACAATGAACCGACCGGACTTTAACCGTATGCTCGAACAGTTAAAGCTCGGTAAAGCGTCGGCGGTATTTGTAAAGGATTTGTCCCGACTTGGTAGAAATTATTTAGAGGTAGGAAAGTTAATCGAAGAATTTTTCCCCGAAAATAATATTCGACTTATTGCCGTTTCGGATAATATAGACACCTTTGACGGATATAATGAACTGACACCTATAAGAAATCTGTTTAACGAGTGGTATGCAAGGGATATCAGTAAAAAACGGCGAACAAGCAACAAAATAAAAGGTATGTCGGGTGAGCCACTCGGTCAACCACCATATGGATATATCAAATCACCGGACAACCGCAAAAAGTGGCTTGTTGATGACGAAGCAGCGGCAGTTGTTAAAAGAATATATTTTCTCTTTCTTTCAGGTTTAGGTATAGAACAAATAGCAATAAAACTTACCGAAGAAAAGGTTTTAACACCTACCGAATATGCAAAACATAAGAAAATATCCAAACCGACAAGTGCCAAGACGGATATACCAAATTATTGGAGAAAAGCAACAGTAGCAAAAATACTTTCAAATCAGGAATACTGCGGAGATATTATAAACTTCAAAACATATTCAATTTCATATAAAAACAAAAAGCGGTATCAAAATAGCCCCGAAAATATTATGGTGTTCAAAGATGTAAACGAAGCCATAATCGAGCGTTCACAGTTTGATACCGTTCAGGAAATGCGAAGCAGAAGTCGCAAGAAGAAAATGAAAACGGGAGAAACGAATATGTTTTCGGGACTTCTGCGGTGTTCCGACTGCGGAGGTAATCTCCACTATCACTTTAACAGTGCAAACCCCGATATAAAGTATTTTAACTGTGCTAACTTCAATAAAGGAAGCCGTAAGACCTGCTTTTCCACCCACTATATACGAGTGGACTTTTTGGAAAAGATAGTTTTATCCGAAATAAGACGGCTTACGCAGTTTGCCTGTCACTATGAAAATGAATTTGTAAATGCCGTTTCAAAATATTCCGAAGAAGCACTCAAAAAGCAAGCAAAGATTTTAGAGAGTGAACTTAATTTGCTGATTTCAAGAGATAAAGAAATAGACTCGTTGTTTGAACGAATCTATGAGGATAATGTTTCAGGTAAGATAAGTGACGAAAGATTTGCCAAAATGTCCCGAAAGTATGAAGATGAACAAAGAGAGATTGAAACAAATATCGAAACAACAAGACAAAAATATACCGAAGTAAGCGAAAAATCCCTTTCAACCGAAAGTTTTATGAAAGCAATAAAGAAATACACACGGGTACGAAAGCTTACTCCTGTTATGCTGCACGAATTGATAGAGTATATCGAAGTTTACAATGCCGAAACAGTAGACGGCGTAAAGAAACAAAATATAGTCATTCACTATAACTGTATAGGAGATATTTCAATACCCGAAAATATCCCGCTGAAAGAGCCGGAGATAACAGTTCCTACCCGAAAAGGTGTAACGGTTAATTATCTTCCGCAAACTACGGCAGGATAAAAGATTTGTGTAAAAAAACACTGCACAAAAAAAGAATGCCCTTATAGGAACTCAAATCCTATAAGAACATTCAAAATGGTGCGGGTGACAGGACTTGAACCTGCACATCGAAGACACTAGCTCCTAAGGCTAGCGCGTCTGCCAATTCCGCCACACCCGCATATTAAATTTTGAAGTGGCAGCCGCTCACGCGTTAACACTTGCGGTACCCGACGTTTTGTTGCTGCCGCACAAAACAGCCGACCGCGGCGCCTTTTTAACCGTCGCTTAATTTGCCACAGGCAACGCTCGGTTAAAAACTGCCAATTCCGCCACACCCGCATATTAAATTCTAAACAAGCCGTTTATAAAAACGGCTTGTTCTTTTGGCTGGGGTGGCAGGATTCGAACCTACGCATGCAGCAGTCAAAGTGCTGTGTCTTACCGCTTGACGACACCCCAATGTGTCAAATAAAAACCACTAAAAAGAAAAAGTGGGGTGGAAGATGGGATTCGAACCCACGGTCTCCAGTGCCACAAACTGGCGCTTTAGGCCAACTAAGCTACATCCACCACAAAATGCGTTGCAAACGCAAGAATTATTATAATATTTATAAAACGATTTGTCAATAAGAAATTACATTAAATTATAAAATCTTCTTCACTGTAGTCGGTCGGTAGGGTTGCTTTTTGCGGTACGCGCTTGGTTACATCGTATTTATACCTGCGGCAGCTGTCGTCTTTGCCTACAATTCCGCGCCGTTTGCAGATAACTTCATTTTCGGTTTGGAGTGCGCGGGAATGCAGACAGTATTTGCAGGCGTGCGGCAGATTTTTATTAAAAAGCTTTGCCAAATCAAAC
>JAZUID010000022.1:0-9905 GCA_045642065.1 Acutalibacteraceae bacterium | reverse complement strand
TTTTACTTGCTTACAGTTATGTTTTGATTTATCCGATTTTGTTTTTGCTGGTTCGCTCTATCCAATCGGGAATTGATATCTACGATCCGACGGTTCAATGGATTCCAAAGCATTTTTCAAGATTTAATTATGTGTACGCATTTCAGATTTTAGATTACGGCAATGCGGTTTTATCAACGGTTGTTAATATGTTAATAGCGGGCTTGATTGAAGTGTTTTCTTGTCTGATAGCCGCATACGGTTTGGCAAGATACAAATTCAAAGGTCGGAAAGTATTGATGGCATTAGTTATTCTTATGATTCTTGTTCCGAATACAATGACTATAATACCAAACTATGTAAACCTCAATTCACTTGATTTATTTGGAATTTTGGGATTGTTTAACAAGATTACGGGAATAGATTTAAGAATTAATGTTTTAAATACTCCATTGGCTTTTTGGTTACCGTCTTTGTTTGGCGTAGGTCTTCGTGGAGGATTATTTATTTACATATATATTCAGTTCTTTAAAGGTCTGCCCAAAGAATTGGAAGAGGCTGCTTGGATAGATGGGGCCGGTCTTTACAGAACTCTGTTCAGTATAATATTTCCAACCGCAAGTGTTTCTATAGTTACGGTATCGTTGCTATCGGTAGTGTGGCATTGGAATGAATATTTTTTGCCACAGTTATATCTTGCTGAGAAATATCCGTTAAGTGTAATGCTTTCAAATTATGAAAATATTGCAAATACCATTGGAGCACAACCGGGATTTGAATTGCGATTGTCACAGGCAGCCTCATGTATTATGGTGATTGCTCCTATATTGATTTTGTATTTGATAATGCAAAAGAAATTTATAAGCAGTATCGCCCTAACAGGTATTGTAGGTTAAATTATTTTAAGTATATCAAAACAGGGTTTGTTTTGATATAAAATGAAAGGAAGAATTTTTATGTTATCACAACAAAAAAGCACTGAAAAAACCATAAAGCGAGTATTTGTTCTTTTGCTTACTTTAGTAATGATTTCTGTTACTTTCTCCGCTTGCAAAACAACAAAAGAAACATATTACTCTGTGTATGAAGACGATGAAAGCACTGTTGATACGGCTGATAATCAATCAAATACCAGTAGCGGTGAGGATAAGAATACCTCCCAAAGCGGAAATAAAAAGACAACAAATAAAACGACTAATAAATCAGGTGGCAGTTTAAGTGAGAGTATCAATGGCGTTCCTTCTGAATTAAATGGCACGACAGTTACAGTTTACAGCTGGAATCCTGCAAACGATTGCACCGGTGCCGTAAAGGTAATTGAAGATTTTACTAAAAAAACCGGTATTAAAGTCAAATGGAATGTCGGAAACTATGAAACCTATGCTACAGAAATTTCTGCATTAGTCGCTGCCGGCAAATCTCCTGATATTATAAGGCACAAACTTTTTGATCCGGCTATTTTAAAAAATTCCGATCCGCTTTCAAAAACCGGTTTTGATTTTAAGAGCAGTGAATGGGATAAAACAGTTACCGATTATTATACGGTAAACGGCGAAATTTATGCCGCAAATCTTAAAAACACTTTGATTCAGCAGCCTACTGTTTTGTTTTATAACAGAGATACCATAGCAAAATACGGTTTTGAAGATCCGTATCAGCTTTGGAAAAAAGGAAAATGGAATTGGGATAAGTTCATTGAAATGCTTAAAGATTTCTACAATGAGACCGGAAAGCCGTCATGGTCACCTGTAACTTATATGGATATAGCTAATGCTCAAAACGAAGGCTATACAAAAAAAGTCGGCGACCGTTATAAGTCAAACATGAACAGCAAAGTGCTATATAACGGACTGGTTGAAATGACAAATATGATACAGGACGGACTTGTTGATTTAGTCCCGATTAATTACGGCGGAATTGTTATTGGAGATAATTTGTTCCTTTCGCGCAGTATGATAGATGCACGTAGAGTAAGTTTCCAATTTGAAAACTTTAAAAAGCAAAATAAATTGGGTGTAGTACCTATTCCGCAAAAAGGTTCTGTTTATTATCAACACTATGGTGAACTTGAAGCATATGGTTTAGCAAAGGGCGCTAAAAATCCGAAAGCAGTTTATTATTTCTTGCGTTACTATCTTGATGGTGATAACTACGACAAGGATACTTTCTTCAATGATAAAACCATACTTGATGTGTACGAATGGTGCAGAAAGCAAGATAAAATCTATACAATGGATGAAGATACCGTAATTACAAGTGCAACTGGTGATATATACAGAGTAATGTATTTACAGGTTTCACAAACAAAGCCCGATCAAGTATATACCACAATTGATAAACACAGCAGTCAGGTTGCCGCGGCTGTAGAATGGGCAAATAGTATTTTTAATAAAATGAAGTAATTTTTTGATGATTTGCATTGAAATGATATATGTTTATTTCGGTGCCTTGGTGAGGGGGAGCTGAATGAAAAAACTTTTAACATTATGTTTGGCTATGATGCTGTTGATTCTTTCGGGCTGCGGTGAAAAGGCTGATAATCCAAAAAACAAAAAGTCTTCACCGTCAACACCGCAAGATTCTGTTTCTTCCGATGTTACAACAGAACCGGATGTTTTTGATTCATCGTTTTCTGAAAACACAAATACTTCCGTTAATGAAGATAATTTTCCTGCGCAACCGGAAAAAACGGATTCAAAAAGCAAAATCACTGAAATTATACCCACTGTAAAAGATGCCTATCTTTTGAATCCACAACATAGCGAAACGGATAAGCAAGCCGATGAATTGAGAAATAAAATATTGAATTCAGCAAATAACTTCAAATCATCAGGAAGGAAATTTTATATCGCTCCTAACGGTTCGGTTGAAGAGGAAGACGGTACATCACCTGAAAAGCCATGGTCTTTGGATGCATTGTCCCTGTATAAGTATATGCTTGAGCCCGGTGATACGGTATTGTTTGAGAGAGGCAGTGTTTACAGGCTTACTTCCGGATTACAGTTGACTTCCGGTGTAACCTATACTGCTTACGGAAAAGGCAATAAGCCTGCATTGTACGGTTCTGAGATGAATTATGCAAAAGACGGATTATGGTTTCCAAGCAAAAAAGAAAACATTTGGCGGCTCGATTTTCCCGCAGGTAAGGCAGGCTCTATAGTCTATAATCACGGTGAGGCAATCGGCACATCAAGAAACGGACTTAAGGAACTGAACAGGAACGGCGATTTTTTCTGTAACGCAACAGAGGGATTCCTTTATCTATACTGCGATAAGGGTTATCCGCAGGATGTATATAAGGATATTGAAATTGCTGCACAGATAGGTGTTTCCGGTTCCGGTTTGAATAATGTTACAGTTGAAAATTTGACCTTCAAATATTTTGGCAGTCACGCAATAAATGTTACAAACAGCAAAAATATAACAGTAAGAAATTGTGAATTTGGCTGGATAGGCGGAGGAACAATGTCAGACGAAAACAGCGGTGAAGTCTATTACGGAAATGCGGTTCAATTTTGGGAAAATGCCGAAAATATCAATGTAAGTCGCTGCTGGATATATCAGGTTTATGATACCGGTATTACTTTCCAAGGCTCTGCAGACGGTACATTTAAGGATATAAGGTTTTCTGAAAATCTGATTGAATACTGTCATTATTCCATAGAGTTTTTTAGTTATAACGGTAATGATGAATGTGTAAATGCCAAAATGGAGAACATATCCATTGATAACAATATTATAAGATTTTCCGGATACGGTTGGGGCTTTAACCGTGACTATGTTCATGGCTGTGCTGCTATTGTAGGTTGGCATACGCTGGTTCCCGATACAAAGAATTTCAAGATAATAAATAATATCTTTGATTGTTCGGCAAGAAGTCTTATTTGTTGGTACTGGGCACCTGAAAATGAACAAAAAGGTCTTATTATTTCAGGCAACTCTTTTTATCAAAAAAAATATACTTTACCGCTTCCTGATAAATACATATCCGGATATGACGATTTTGCGGCTATGACATTCGGGCCAACCGGTAATGATTTCAGAATAGTTTATGCTAAAAATCAAAAAGAGTTAGAAGATGCCGTTAAACTGTTTGACCCATCACCAAAACTTGTTAAATGGGTTGGTTGATTTTGACGATAATTTTCAAATAATCGGAGGTCGTTCTTTTGAATAAACATAAAAAATTAAATATAATTTTTGCGATTGTTATTGCTTTTGCACTATTTACGACCTCAAATTGTACTTTTGTTAATGCTCAAAACAATACGAAAATAGATGCTTTGCTTAACACGGTTGACACTGTTGCTAACAATGATTTAAATAACTATAACGATTATTCTTCCGAGTTCGATAAATTGAGTTTGGCAGGAAACAGTTATAAAATAACCGCCGGTATTGATTTTACTGACAAAAGGAGCAGTTCATTCAAAATCAGCATAAATGAAGATGCACTTTATAATATTGGCCTTTTCTATAAGTCTTTGGATGATGCGATAGTCAGTATTACATTTGATTTAAAGATTGATGGCAAAAATCCGTTTAATGAAGCAAAGCGGTTTACCATACCTCGAATTTGGAAGGATGCACCGGTTGAAACCGATGCTGACGGAAATCAATTTGTTTTAGAACCAACGCAATCTGAAGATTACTATTACCATGTACTATCAGACATCTCCGGATGGACTGCGGATAACTATTTATTTCATCTGACATCAGGAGAGCACACGGTTGAGATTGCAGCCATTGAAGGTAGCTTTAAACTTGATTATTTAGTTTTTGAATCTCCCGAAATTTCTCAAAACTATTCCAATCCTAAAGACAAAAGTGAGTTTTACAATGGAGAGGATATCGTAATTGAGGGTGAAAAAACTTTATATAAAAACAGTTTTTGGCTATCACCGAGTGCTAACGCAATAAGTACAAAGGTTTCGCCTAAATCACCTTTTAACGATGTAATAAATTTTATTGGAGGTTCTAATTGGTCGAATGCGGGCGATACAATTTTTTGGGAAACACCCGAAGTAAAAGCCGGTTATTATCAAATAGGATTTTCCTATATGCAGGATTCTGTTATAGGCGGATCGGTTTACAGATGGTTAAAGGTTGACGGTAAAACTCCTTTCAGCGAAGCCAAGGAAATTTCCTTTAAATATTGTTATGATTTTGAAAATAACAGCTTTAATAATTCAAAAGGAAGACCGTATCTAATCTATTTGACTGAAGGCAAACATACAATAAGCCTTACAGCCACCCCGGGAAAAATGTATGAGGTTACATCTGCTTTAAATGATGTTACTTCCTTAATCAGTGATATTTATCTTGATATTATAATGATTACGGGCCAGACAATTGATGTAAGTCGTGATTACGACCTTTTTAACCAGGTTCCCGATATGGAAAAAAGACTTAAGAAGATTTATAACGGTTTACTGAAATCAAAAAATCTTTTAATTAAATATACCGGAAACGAAACCGGTTCGCATATTTCGGTAATCGACGGAATGTTGCGTGTTACCAAAGAGATGCTCGAAAACAAATTTTATGCACATAAATATGTTTCAAATTTCTATTCTAATTATTCTTCTGTTGCAGCAACTCTTAATGAACTTAAATCTGTTCCTCTTTCTATTGATTCAATAAAACTTTGCTCTCCAACAAAAGCAGTCAAAAACAAAGATGTTTCGGTTTTTGAAAAGTTAAGTTTTTCAGTAAAGCGGTTTATGTATTCTTTTGTTAAAGATTACGATGGCGTTTCTGAAGAAGATAATAAAACAGATTCGCTTGAAATTTGGGTGAATTGGGGCAGAGATCAGGCGCAGGTTTTAAACTCTTTGATTCAAACATCCTTTGTTCCCGAATATAAAACACATGTCACTGTAAAGGTTGTTAATGCTTCTTTAGTACAAGCGGTACTTTCGGGCAAAGGGCCTGATATATTCTTGCAACATTCAAGATCTGAACCTGTTAATCTTGCAATGCGTGGAGTGTTATACGATATTTCGCAATTTGAAGATATAGATAAGGTTTTAAAAAGTTTTTCTCCCGGTGCGGATATTCCGTACAGATATAAAGACGGTTTATATGCACTACCTGATACGCAAACTTTTTATTTGATGTATTACAGAAAAGATATTTTTCAAAAGCTTGGTTTGACTGTCCCGAAAACATGGGAAGAGTTTGCACGGGTAAGTACTCAATTGTCAAGAGAAAATTTGTATACTTGGATACCATATACTCAAATTACAGATATGACACTGGCGAATACAGGTGTAGGGAGTCTTTCACTGTTCCCAAGTCTTGTTTTGCAAAAAGGTCTTTCGTTCTATACGGAAGACCAAAAAGCTACAACTCTTACTTCAGAGCCGATAATTCGTGCATTTACCGAATGGACGGATTATTATACGAAAATGAAATTACCTGTTTCTATGAGTTTCTACAATCGTTTTAGAACGGGTGATTGTCCGTTGGGGATTGATATTTATACTACTTATACAACATTGAAAGCAGCAGCTTCTGAAATAGACAATTTATGGGGTGTAAGCGAATTACCGGGTACAGTTTTAGAGGACGGTACCGTTTCACACACATCCTCCGGCGGAGGTACTGCTTGCGGGATTTTGAAATCAACTAAAAACCCAAATTCTTCATGGGATTTTTTGAAATGGTGGACATCGGCAAAGGTTCAACTTTCTTTCTCAAATAATGTTGAAGCAATTTTAGGACCTTCGGCAAGAGTTGCAGTTTCAAATACAGATGCTTTTGAAGGAATGTCTTGGGATGTTGATATGCGTAATGACATTGTTCTTGCAAGAAGCAGAGTTAGAGAAATACCTGAAATTCCTGGCAGTTATTATCTTTCCCGTGCAATTGATCACTGCTTTTGGAATGTTGTGAATTCAAACAAAAAGCCCAAAAATATGCTTTCGCAATGGGGCGCTGAGGTTGATACCGAAATTGAACGCAAGTGGGAGCAATACACTAATCGAAAATAAAATGTGAAAGGCCGGATGATAAGTATGACGAAGATTAAAAAGAAAAAATCACTTAGTGATAATGCATGGTTTTACATAATTATTATGCCTTTTATTTCACTTTTCTTTTTGTTTACATTGCTTCCTATGCTTTCCTCGGTTGTTTTAAGTTTTTTTGATTACGATATGGTTTCAACACCGATTTTTGTTGGCTTTAAAAACTATATTCGTATGATTACCGGAGATAAAACATTTTTTACGGTTTTAGGAAACACTTTGCAGTTTGCTGTAATTACCGGACCGATAAGTTTTGTTTTGGCATTTTTACTTGCTTGGATGATAAATGAGTTCAATCCGTTTGTAAGAAGCATTTTAGCGTTTTTATTTTACGCACCGGCATTAGTAGGTAATGCATATTTTATTTGGCAAATTATTTTTTCAGGAGATAGTTACGGTTATCTTAACAATTTTCTTATAAGTTTTGGGTTTATTACCGATCCTATACAATGGTTTAAGGATCCCAAATATAATATGACAATCATTATGATAGTCCAACTTTGGATGAGTATGGGCGTTTCTTTTCTTTCAAATGTTGCAGGTCTTCAAAATGTTGATTCTGAACTGTACGAAGCAGGTGCAATTGACGGAGTTCGTACCCGTTGGCATGAACTATGGTATATTACACTGCCGTCAATGAAGAATATTCTTTTGTTTGGTGCAGTAATGCAAATTCAGGCTGTATTCTCAATCAGCACAATCGTAACACAACTTGCAGGTTATCCGAGTGTTAATAATTCGGTTGATACATTGGTATCTCTTATTACCGATGTAGGTACTATGAGGTACGAAATGGGTTATGCTGCTACACTTTCGGTATTTTTGTTTGTTATGATTCTGTTTGTAAGATTTATTGTAGGCGGTGCGCTTAACCTTTTGGGTAAGAGTGAATAATAGTAGGTTTTTATCGGGGAGTGATACATAAATGTCTAAGCAAAAATTGCAGTATAAAAGATATACTCGTTCAAAGGCGGGAAATGTTTTTTATTTTTCGTTTCTTTGTTTGGCTGGTTTGTTTTCTGTATTGCCGTTATTTTACTGTATTGTGACTTCATTTAAACCTTTGAATGAATTATTGATTTTTCCGCCTAAATTTTTTGTCATAAGTCCTACACTTGAAAATTATCGAATTTTGCCTTCCTTATTCGGAAAATTGAAAGTCCCTGTTTCAAGATATCTGTTTAACAGCGTTTTTGTTGCTGTTGTTTCAACATTCTTTCATATTATAGCAGCTTCATTGGCGGCATTTACTCTTTCCAAATCAAAAATAAAAGGTAGAAATGCAATTTTTTGGATAATACAACTTACACTACTTTTTAATGCCTACACATTAGGTGTACCGCAGTATTTGATTTTTAGTAAACTGCATATGGTCGATACTTATTTTGTCTATATACTTCCTGCGATACCATCGGCTATGGGTTGTTTCTTGATGAAGCAGTTTATGGATGCAGGCATTCCGCAACCTTTAATGGAAGCGGCACAAATAGATGGTGCAAATATTCCGGTTATATATTGGAGAATAGTAATGCCTATGGTTAAACCTGCATGGATGACACTATTGCTGTTCTCGTTCAGGGATATGTGGTCTATAGTTCCCGGAGGTACTATATTCAGCGAACAGTTAAAGACATTACCACAGGTAGTAAGTACTATATCGGCAGGCGGTATAGCCCGCTCGGGCAGTGTTATGGCTGTTACGGTTATAATGATGATTCCACCAATAATTGTATTTTTGGTTTCTCAAAGTAATGTTATGGAAACAATGAGTACATCCGGTATTAAATAATTACATTCTTAAGTGAAAGGTAGGTGCGTTTAAATGAGAAAAAGATTGCTTATTATATTTGTTACAATTGTTATTGCTTTTGGCGTGTCAATTTCGGTTTTTGCCGAGTCTGATTCTTTTGTTCGTATAGAAACAGAAAATGATACTGTAATAACTGTGAATTCTCGCAATGTTTTTAAAACTACAAAATGCCTTACCGGTGCATCGCTTAAGGCCGAAGAACAACTTACGGGTATAACAGATATATTCGTAAGTGAAAACGGTTTTATTTATCTGCTTTGCAGTGAAAGTTCACGAATTCTAAAATTAAATTCTGATTATAACCTTGAAAAAGAGATTTCACTTAAAAACACCGACGGAAATGAAATTGATTTTAAAGGTGCTCAAGGTTTGTATGTTGAAGACGACGATAAAATTTATCTTGCTGACACGGAAAATTCACAGGTGATAATAACGGACAATGACGGTAAGTGTATAAAAATTTGGGAACAACCGCAGTCTGATATTATACCTGAAGGCTTTATATATAATCCCGCTAAAATTATCAGAAATAGCGACGGTTATACATATATTTTAAGTCGTGGTTGTTATTATGGTACGCTTGTTTATAATCCGGAAGGCAAATTTTCCGGTTTTATGGGTGCAAATACAGTAAAAGCAACCGTGCTTGATGCTATTTCAAATATTTATAAACGCTTAACTACCACCGAGGAAAAGCAGACAGCAGCGGTTAAGAATTTGCCTTATTCGTTTGTTGATTTTGTAATGGATAAGGAAGGATATATAGTTACCTGTACAGGCAGCACCGATCCGCAATCAAACGGTGTCGGTCAAATAAGAAAAATAAATAATTCGGGAGCCAATATCCTTTTTAAAACATACAGCAGTGGCAATTCTCTTAATTCTGCCGAATACAACTTCCTTGAAAAGAAAATCATAAAAAAGAACGGACAAAATCAGATTCAGAATATTGTTTCGGTAGATGTTGACAGAAACGGATTTTTATATGCTCTTGACAGAACGTTCGGATTTATTTATGTTTACGACAGTGATTGTAATTTTATAAGCGGTTTTGGCGGTTTAGGTGATTCTCAAGGCCTTTTCAC
>JAZUID010000021.1:0-54881 GCA_045642065.1 Acutalibacteraceae bacterium | reverse complement strand
AAAGTAGAGTATGGCGGTCTTTGTGAAAAGAATGTTGACTGCGTTTTTAACGGTGAAAAAACAAAATCTAAGACCGATATGTGGCTCTCATTGTCTGATGGGAGTCGACTCAATGTTTCTGTAAAAAAGGATGAAGGTGGTCAGGCATTTTTAATTGGAATTGACCGCTTTATTAACGGATTTGAAATTCAGTACTCAAAACAAATACCCGCTTCTGTTAAAAGAGCCATTCGTCTTTATTTTGGCTCGGCGGAAGATACTGTTGATATAATTAAGAATGTTTCGGGCAGAAACAAAGCATATGAATTGCGTAAGCATAGGCTTGTTGCAGAAACGCTTTCAATTTTTGATCCGAGCCTTTCACAATGCCTGATTGATTGGTTTAATAATAATATAGATGAAGTGTTTGATTTTTGTTTTGCAAAAGGTCTTGCAAAGAATCCAGAAGATTGGGCACAGATTCTATGGTATAAAAATCTCGTTGGAGATAACACAATAGATACTATGATATATCTGCCGGATATTTGCATAAATGGTTCGGTTGAGTATGGAACTCGAACCGGCGGTAGTACAATTCAATTGCCGTTTGGTTTTGTTCAGTGGCACAGTCCAAGAAAGATTATTCCGGGGAATCTACAATTTCACCACAGCTACGATAAAGTAAAAGAACTATTATAATACAACAACATCCCCTAATTCCATTTTGCAAAATTAGAGGATATAATTTTTAATATTTATTTATTGCTTTAAGCATCTGTTTTGCAATTGCTTTTGAAAGAAGTGGCGGAACAGCATTACCTATTTCTAATCTCTTCATACCGTCAGAGCCATAAAATTTGTAGTCATCAGGGAAACCTTGTAATCGTGCACCTTCCCGAATACTCATTGCACGTGAGTCGCGAGGATGGATACATCTTGATGATGATGGACAAGCGAAGTTTCTTGTAATTGTTGTCGAAGGTTTTTTCCACCAAAGTTTTGCGTATGTATTTCCATAACCACTCTTTGGACGAATGTCCTCCGGCAAATCATCTTTACTCTCACCGTCTTTCAGAGCCTCCATTATTCTTACTAAATGCTCACCGTTTTTCGGAGCTTCATGCTCTGTCAATACTGAGTCGGCGGTGCGAACAAATCTCAAAAAATCATTTGAAATCTCTCCATCATAAATGGTTGATGATTGTCCACTCTTCAAAGCCGGCAAATCACCAATTGCATCTTTCAAAGTGACATATGGCTTTTTACCCTCCCCATGGGTGGCCTCGGGGTATTCAAATGGATTTTCACCTTGGAAACCCACCAAAATAACACGTTCTCTATGTTGTGGAACACCAAAGTCAACCGCATCAAGGACTTTGTATTTAAGGGTGTATCCTATGTCTTTAAACTCTTGTTGAACTTTTTCAAAAAGATGACCTTTGTTCATGCTTAGTATTCCTACAACATTTTCAAAAACAAATGCTTTCGGCTTAATGATTTGCAATACTCTTTTATATTGCATAAAGAGGTTCGCTCTATCATCCATTCGCCTTTTTCCTAATGTTGAATAAGATTGGCACGGCGGTCCGCCAACAACAATGTCAACACTCCTGCCACCAAGTGCCTCTTTAAGCGTATCTTCGGTCAAATTGTTGATATCACAATTCAGCATTCGCACATTAGGGTGGTTTAATGTATACGCAATAGAAATATCTTTTTCTATTTCATTTGCAAGGAGTATATTAAACTCCGGCAATTTGGAAAAGCCATAACTTAATCCGCCGACTCCGGCAAATAAATCAACGACACTGTACTGTTTCATAATTTAATAACTCTCTTTCTCCGGTAATGCACACAGAATATTATGGGCTATTTTATAAACTACAGGCACAGCAACCGAGTTCCCAATTTGCTTGTAAACCTGCTTTTCATTTTCTTTTGGAAGGACAAAGTCTTCTGGGAAGCCTTGCAATCTCGCAGCTTCTCGTGGCGTAATCAAACGGACAGAATAATCATCATAGAAAAACGGAATGCGTTCATATCTACTTCCCATAGCAGCCAATAAGGTAGGGCATATTCCCTCCATACCACGAGATAAACCCCAATCGGTAAATCTGTACACACGCCTTCGGTCGGTCATATACTCCATCATACGATCCCACATCCTGTGACCGTCCATATAATACTTTTCGTCTTGTTTTTCTTTATCGAACAAATCAAAGGCACTGATTGTTAACGGAACCATATCAGGAAATTTGAATTTGTGTAAGTATTCTTTATTTTTGAAAGCAACGATATAAATTCTATTCCTTTGTTGCGGTAAATTTCCATATTCTTTTGCATTCATTACTTGATAGGTAATGTGGTATTTTAACTCTTGTAAAGTTTGTTTTATTACTTCAAATGTTTTTCCATCATCGTGTTTGATTAAATTTGCAACATTTTCAAAAAACACCACTTTAGGTTTAATTGCATGAATAACTCTTGCGGTCTCAAAAAACAAATTTCCTCGGAGATCGTCAAAACCTTGTTGCAAACCAACGGAAGAAAATGTTTGACATGGAAATCCAGCAGTTAATATATCAAACTTGGGAATTGAAGCCGTGTCAATTGCTTGAATATCGCCTTCCACCAAGTAATCATTCCCGAAGTTAAGGCGGTATGTTTTACATGCATATTTATCGATTTCGTTTGCCCATATGATTTTGCATCCGGCATTCTTAAACGCCAAGCAGATTCCACCAATCCCGGCAAACATACTGCCGACAGTGTATTTTTTATTCATTTATACTATCCTCATATTCGCAAAAAAGGCCTACTGCTCTCCGTAATTGTGATTTGATAAATATCGATTTAGTGTTAAATTCATCGGAAGCATTCAATTGTTCTATGGTTTTCTTGTTTATCGCATCGCTTTCGATTATTTTACTGACTCTTTTACATCGGGATAAAACATCTTTGGCAGCTCTTTGACTCATTTTTTTATTCGTAATTAGCCAGTCAAGAAATAATGAATAATCCATAATAGCCCCTCCATATTCTTTTCGGCTAATTATATCACAAAATTACGTCAACGTCAATGTTACAAATTTAACGATTACGCCTATTTTGTCAATATTGCAATCTTTAGCCAAAAAAGGAATCTCCTATTTTAGGCGGTTTCTTTTGTTTTTCCGTTTAAATAAAGGGATTTGCTTTATTCTATTTGATAACAGTTTTATCAAAAATAATAAAATTTTTACAGTATTTACAGCACAGATTTCACACGAAATAAAAAAGCTGCCCTCTATTTTGACTTTCTCTTGTGGACTGCTCAAAGTTGTGTCGCAGCAATCGGAGTTATGTGTTTTTCGGTGCGTAGCTTCGGCTGCGCACTTTTTTACTATTGTCCCGAATTTGAGACATTGTTTGTTTTAATATATTTTTGTAAGGAGGAATAAAATGAAAATAGTTATATGCACCGACAAAAATAACGGTATGCTTTTTTTCGGCAAACGGCAAAGTCAAGACAAGGCCGTGCGCGAAAAAATATTTGAGCTTATCGGTAACAACCGATTAGTAATGACCCCGTACTCTTTTGAACAATTTGAAGAATCTGACAACATATTTGTCACCGATTCTCCCCTTTCTGTTGCGGGGGAAAGTGATTTTTGTTTCATTGAATCACAAATTACCGATTTAAACAATGTTGAAGAAATAATAATTTTTAATTGGAACAGAAATTATCCCGCTGATACGGTTTTTAACATTGACCTTAAAAGTGAAGGATTTAAAAAAGCATCAACCGAAAATTTTGCAGGCAACAGTCACGACAAAATTACAATGACGGTTTTAAGGAGAAACTGATATGAAAAACAAGACAATCACTGTAATTCGGTGGATTGGCGCCGTTACATTTGCTTTGATGGCGATATATGCGTTAAGCGAGCGCGCATTTTTAGCCGCCCCCTTATTTTTGATTGGCGGGTTAGCAATTACTCCGCTTGAATTTGTTAATAAGCTACGCTCAAAGTTGAAGTTCAATAAAGCCATTACGATTGCTTTGGCTGTCGTATTATTATTTGCAGGCTCTTTATTAACGCCTACTGGTGACAGTGCTGATATTAACGACTCAAAGCCCACCCACAGCCTATCGACAGAAAATTCAAGCAAAAAAGCAAGCTCTAATGATTCATCAAATAAAAAAAGCAAATCGAATTCATCGAAAAACGCTTCAAAAGCAAGCGTATCTTCTGTCGGAAACGGCAAAGCAACACCGGTAAGTGAAACGGGAATTCCGTCATACTCCGGTCAGGCCTATGCCGTTATCAATAACAACATTCCTAATTTTGCCCCGTCCGAATTATCTGAAAAGGGATACGAAAAGTATTCTGATTTAGATTCAAAAGGGCGCGTTGGCGTTGCCTTAGCTTCGCTCGGGAAAGAGACTATGCCCTCTGCCGGTGAAGACCGCGGAAGTATTAGTAATGTTTATCCTACCGGTTGGAAGCAAGCAAAATATGATAATATTTCAGGAAAATATTTATATAACAGATGTCACTTAATCGGCTGGCAGTTGTCGGCGGAAAACGCTAACAAGCGCAATCTTATGACCGGAACAAAATATTTCAATGTTTCGGGAATGCTACCCTTTGAAAATATGGTGGCGGACTACATAAAAGAAACAAACCATCATGTTGCTTATAGGGTTACACCGATTTTTGAAGGTGATAATCTTTTAGCCTCCGGCGTTCAAATAGAGGCTTATTCAGTCGAAGATTCGGGCAAAGGAATTTGTTTTAATGTATATTGTTTTAATATACAACCGGAAATCAATATAAACTATGCGGACGGGTCAAGTTCGCAAGCATCCTCTACCCCACCGGCCACAACAACACCTGCGGTTACCCCTTCGCAAGCGTCTTCTCAAAATGAATCTTCAAAAAACAGCGTTACAGTTCCGCAGGCGGAAACGGGTGAAAACCTTGTGTGGATACCCATTGCAGGCGGAACAAAATATCATACCAAGAGCAGTTGCAGCAATATGAAAGACCCGATACAAGTAAGCGAAGAAACCGCAAAGGCAAATGGCTATGAGCCATGTAAAAGATGCCATTAAGACTATAACTTTATAACTGTATTTGCCGTTCTCAAATTATCAAAAAATATTAGTTGAAAGTAAAATTGCCGTATGATATAATAACGGTGAAAGCAAAATGCTCTTAATTAACATATTTTTTAATTTTTTATAGGGGGTAAATATTATGTTAAATTTATCGCAAGTTCAAATTACCATTGCAAGTATCCTTATCGGCATTTTAATCGTATTTAATTTAGTTGTTGAAATTTTAATTATTTTTAATCTTTCACGCATTAGGAAATACACAAACTTTGTTGCAACCAAGTTCAGGCAATTAACTAAGCTCACTTCGGACAATCAAATATTCTTGCGTGGCATTTATAATCAATTAGATGCCGAAAGCGGTGTTGACCCAAAAGATGTTGTATCTGACGATATGGCCGCAGGACGAAAGAAGACCGCCCGACGCAAAAAAGCCGTTGCCCCCAAAGCCGAAGAAAGTGCGGAAAAGCCGGTTTAATAATTAAAGCCTTGAGATTTTTCTCAAGGCTTTTTGTTTATACAATATATTTTTCTTTTTCTTTATTAACCGCCAATATACCGCCTAAAACACCTGAAAGAGTCACAATAATCAGATGAAAAAGTGTGTTAAGAGTTACCGCGCCACCGTTTATTACAAGTCCTATAAGCGTTGTAATAAGAAAAATAATGCCACCGGCACAAAGGCCGATTAGGTATCCCTTACTGCCGATTTTATAAGCAATAAAGTAAGCCGCCGAAAAGCTTCCGCAAGCGAGCGAAACCGTAGCAAACGGGTCGGCAAATTCTTTATTAAGACCGAAAATCAAAAGCACGGCGGCGAAAATAAGAACAAACAAAAAAGTTACTGCCAAACCGATTATCGTACCGAAAATGTAGGTTTTATATTTATCATTTTGCATAAAAAAGCCCTCCCGAATAAATATATTCGGAAGGGTTTTGATTTATACACTATTTCTTAACGGGTTCGTCGTGAATGGTTGTGTTTGTTTGCAATGCCCAACGAGCGATTGTAAGCTTGCTGTGGTCGCTCTTAGATTCGATAACCATTGTATCATCACCTAAGGAAATTACACGGCCGTAAATACCGCCGATAGTAATAATTTCATCGCCAACCTGTAAATTTTCACGCATTTGCTTTTCTTCTTTTTGCTTTTTGCGTTGCGGGCGAATCATAAGAAAATACATTGCAACAAAAATTACGGCTAACCAAATAAGCATACCCAATATACCTGTTCCGCCGGATTGATTGGCACCGGAAGCTGCTTTAGCAGCTAAAATCAAATTTGAAAATGTCATTTTTATAAACCTCCAAAAACTTTTAAGACAATTATACTTGAAATTGCGCTTTAAATCAAGAACAAATTGTAAATATTATATTCTACGCGAATATATTTCTTCTTTTTCCTTTTTAAATTCGGCAAATCTGCCTTCTTCAAGCGCTTTTCTGATGTCTTCCATCAGTTTATTATAAAAGCGCAGATTATGCATAACCAAAAGGCGTTGTGAAAGCATTTCGCTGCTCTTTAAAAGGTGCCTTACATAAGCGCGACTGTACCGTTTGCATACGGGGCAATCGCATTCATCATCAATCGGTGACATATCGGTTTCGTACTTTTGATTATTGATATTTATTATACCCTTTGATGTGAATAAATGACCGTGCCTTGCATTTCGGCTTGGCATTACGCAGTCGAACAAATCCACACCGCGTTCAACACCGTTTAAAATGTTTGCCGGAGTGCCGACACCCATGAGATAGCGGATTTTATCCTTTGGTAAAACGGGACTTACGTGCTCGATAACATCATACATAACTTCAGCCGGTTCACCGACGGCAAGACCGCCTATTGCATAGCCGTCAAGGTCAAGCTCGGCAATACGTTTTGCGTGTTCAATCCTAAGGTCGTTATAAGTGCAACCTTGGTTAATACCGAAAAGCATTTGCTCGGGATTTACGGTAGTCGGCAACTTATTAAGTCGCGCCATTTCTTCTTTGCAACGGACAAGCCAACGGGTAGTTCTTTCACACGAAGATTTAGCATAACTGTATTCAGCAGGATTTTCTACACATTCGTCGAAAGCCATAGCGATGGTAGAACCTAAGTTTGACTGAATTTGCATGCTTTGCTCGGGTCCCATAAAAATTCTGTGCCCGTCTATATGTGAAGCAAAGGTTACCCCTTCTTCTTCAATATGTCTTAAAGAAGCAAGAGAGAAAACCTGAAAACCGCCGCTGTCGGTAAGAATAGGGCCGTCCCAAGTAGTAAAGGTGTGAAGTCCGCCACATTGCTTTACTTTTTCATCCCCCGGTCTTAAATGAAGATGATAGGTGTTGCTGAGCATAACCTGACAGCCCAAATCTTTAAGGTCCTTTGCCGAAATACCGCCCTTAATGGCGGCAACGGTTGCCACATTCATAAAAGCGGGAGTTTTAACTGTACCACGGTTGGTTTTAAATTCACCTAACCTTGCGTTACCTTCTTGTTTAATCAGCTTATACATACTTTCTCCTAACAAATAAACATTGCATCGCCAAAACTGAAGAAGCGGTATTTTTCTTCTACCGCCGTTTTGTATGCGTTCATTGTGTTTTCGTATCCCGCAAAGGCGGAAACCAACATAATTAAAGTGCTTTCCGGCAAGTGGAAATTTGTAATAACGGCATCCATACACTTAAACTTATAGCCGGGATAGATAAAAATATCGGTATCATCGGTACAAGCAACAATCTTGCCGTGCTTTGTCGCTACACTTTCAAGTGTTCGGCAACTTGTAGTGCCGACGCAAATAACTCTACCGCCGTTTTCTTTTGTTTTATTTATTATATCGGCGGTTTCTTCGGTTACTGCGTAATGCTCGGAATGCATTTTATGGTCGGTAATTTCTTCAACCTTTACAGGTCTGAATGTACCAAGTCCGACATGCAAAGTAACGTAAGCGATGTTAACCCCTTTTGACTTTAAATCTTCTAACATTTCGCTTGTAAAGTGTAATCCCGCTGTCGGAGCGGCCGCACTGCCGAGTTCCTTAGAGTAAACCGTTTGATAGCGTTCCTTATCCTCTAATTTTTCCTTTATGTAAGGAGGAAGTGGCATTTGACCGACCTTGTCAAGCACCGAATAAAACTCACCGTCGCAGGTAAATTCAATAATACGGTTACCGTCGTCCAACACTTCCTTTACCGTAGCCGAAAGCTCATCCGAAAATTTAAAAGAATGTCCCACTTTTGCTTTTTTACCCGGACCTGCTATACATTCCCAAAGCAAGTTGCCACGCATTTTAAGCAAAACAAATTCAACAACCGCGCCGGTATCAACGCGGGTACCGAAAATTCTGGCCGGTAAAACACGGGTGTTGTTAAGCACCAAACAGTCACCTTTTTTAAGAAACTTATAAAGGTCATAAAAGTGTTCGTGACTGACTTCACCCGTAGCCTTATCTAACACCATAAGCCGAGAACTGTTACGCGGTTCAACCGGAGTTTGCGCAATGAGCTCTTGCGGTAAATCATAATAAAAATCGCTTTTTTTCATTTTTATATCAACTTTCTGCCCGAAAAGGCATAAAATAATTTGACAAACAAAATATTGTTTGTTATAGTTAATTAAGAATAACTATATTATTAACTATGTTATTATATTGCATAAATCGATATATATCAAGTTATTTCGCAAAATTAGTTTGAAAGCTGTGTGTTTCAGTATGAAAAAGTATAATGTCGGTATCATTGGCGCTACCGGTATGGTAGGTCAACGTTTTGCTTTATTATTAGCAAATCACCCCATGTTTAATGTAACCGCTTTGGCCGCAAGTGCACGTTCAAGCGGAAAAACTTATAAAGAGGCCGTTAACGGTCGCTGGGCTATGACAAGCGAGATACCTGAAAATTTGAAGGATATGACCGTTTTTGATGCCGGCGCAGATATTGAAAAGATTGTCGGTTTGGTTGATTTTGTATTTTGTGCGGTTGATATGAAAAAGGATGAGATTTTGGCACTTGAAGAAGAATATGCCAAACACGAATGTCCGGTAATTTCGAACAACAGCGCTAACAGAAAAACACCTGATGTTCCGATGATTATACCCGAGGTTAATCCCGAACACGCCGAGATTATTGCTTCGCAAAGAAAACGCCTTGGTACAAAACGCGGTTTTATTGCGGTTAAATCCAACTGTTCAATTCAAAGCTATGTACCCGCCCTTCACCCGTTAATGAAGTTCGGTGTAACAAAATGCTTGGCTTGTACATATCAAGCAATTTCGGGCGCCGGAAAAACCTTTGAGCGTTGGCCCGAAATGGTAGATAACGTTATTCCGTTTATTGGCGGTGAAGAAGAAAAAAGCGAGCAAGAGCCGTTAAAGGTTTGGGGACACATTGAAGGCGATAAAATTGTTAACGCAACCTCCCCCGCTATCACAACTCAATGCCTGCGCGTACCCGTTTCGGACGGCCACATGGCAGCCGTTTTCGTAAGTTTTGAAAAGAAACCCACTAAGGAAGAAATTTTAAAATGCTGGAAAGAATTCAGCGGTGAGCCACAGGCTCTTAATCTGCCAAGCGCGCCAAAGCAATTTTTAAACTACTTTGAAGAAGATAATATGCCACAAACAAAGCTTAACCGCAATTTAGAAGGCGGTATGGCAATTTCCATGGGACGTCTTCGTGAAGACAGTCAATTTGACTATAAATTTGTTTGCCTTTCTCATAACACCTTACGCGGTGCGGCCGGTGGCGGTGTATTATTAGCCGAACTGCTCTGTGCCAAGGGTTATATGGATTAAAATAATTTTTAAAGGGGTTTTGTGTTATGAAACCGCGCGTTTTTAAGGGCGTAGCAACTGCTCTTATTACACCGATGAACGAAGATTACAGCGTAAATTATAAAGGCCTTGAAGATTTGGTCGAGAGCCAAATTAAAGGCGGTGTTGACGGTCTTGTAATTTGCGGTACAACAGGCGAAAAATCTACGCTTAAATATGACGAACATGTTCGCGTTATTGAAACTGCTTCAAAAATCGCAAACGGTCGCGTGCCGATTATTGCGGGCACCGGCAGTAACGATACAGTTTATTCGGTTGAGCTTTGCAGCGATGCCGAAAAGGTCGGTGCGGACGCCTTTTTAATGGTAACACCTTATTACAACAAAACTTCACAAGCAGGTTTAGTAGCGCACTATAACTACATAGCCGACCGCGTTAATAAACCGATTATTCTTTATAATGTTCCGTCCAGAACCGGCGTTTCGGTAAAGCCCGAAACATATAAAGAGCTTTCAAAGCACAAAAATATTGTGGCGGTTAAAGAAGCAAACGGCGACCTTTCATCAGTAGCGCGCACACGCTACCTTTGTGGTGATGACCTTGCTGTTTATTCGGGTAACGACGACCAAACCGTTCCTATTATGTCACTTGGCGGTGAGGGTGTTATTTCGGTATTTTCCAACATACTGCCAACCGAAATGCATAATCTTTGCAAGCTTTGTTTAGACGGCAAGTTTGCCGAAGCCGGCAAGCTTCAAGTTAAATATAACGAGCTGATGGATGCTTTATTTGCCGATGTTAACCCTATTCCCGTTAAGGAAGCTATGAATATTGCCGGTATGAATGCCGGTCCTTGCAGATTGCCTTTATATGAAACAAGTGATGCGGTTAAAAAAAGACTTACCGCCGCTTTAAAGGAATTGGGCGTTATTTAAAAATTTTTAGGATGTGTTAAGATGTTAAAAGCAATTTTGTGCGGTGCTTGTGGCAGAATGGGCCACTTTGTAGCAGACGGTATAAAAACACAAAATGATATAACTGTCGTCGCCGGCGTTGCCCGAGTTAATACCGGTGCCGACTTCCCTGTTTTTAACAGCATTGCCGAAGTAAAGTCTGACGCCGATGTTATTATTGATTTTTCGCACATTTCTTTGCTCGATACTATTTTAGAATATGCCACTAAAAATAAAATTGCCCTTGTACTTGCAACAACAGGTTACAGTAAAGAGCAAATTGATAAAATAAAAGAAGTTTCAAAGCAAATACCGGTTTTCTTTACCTTTAATATGTCAATCGGCGTTAACCTTTTATGCAGTCTTGCAAAAAAAGCCGCCTGCGTGTTAGGAGAAGACTATAACATCGAGATTATTGAAAAGCACCACAACCAGAAATTAGATGCGCCTTCGGGTACCGCTATTATGCTTGCAAATGCCGTAAACGGCGTTTTTGACAATAAATTCAACTACGAATATGACCGTCACTCAAAACGCCAAAAAAGGCCTATAAACGAAATAGGCATTCATTCGGTTCGCGGTGGCACCATTGTCGGCGAGCATGAGGTTATGTTTGCAGGTCGCGATGAAGTTATAACGGTTAAGCACGAAGCTTATTCACGCGAAGTATTTGCAACAGGGGCAATTAAGGCGGCAAAGTTTATTGTCGGCAAGCCTGCCGGTATGTATGATATGAACAGTATTTTGAATTTTGATTAAATAAATAATAAAACAAAAAGCCATTGGATCTTCCAATGGCTTTTTTGTTTTACATTTTTACTTCGGTACCGCCAACAGGTCTGATACCTAAAACGCAACAGCTGTTTTCACCGAAAACCGCTTCCATATAAGCTTTATAATCTGCTAACATATCGTTAGGAATATAGCACTGAATTGTGCCGGCAAAACCGCCACCGTGAACACGGCAAGCACCCTTACCGTTTAAGAACTTTTCGGTTAAAGCGATAGCTAAGGACAGGCCTTGCTCGGTAACAAGTGAAGTGGAATATAAATTTTGCAGGAATTTGTAACTCGAATTCCCCGATTCATTAACAAGCCTTAAAAATTCGTCAAAGTCGCCTTTTTTAATAGCGTCCATTTCATCATAAACTCTTTGTTGCTCGTTAAAGAAGTGAATTGCGCGTAAAACTGCACGGTCGTTGGTTTTTTTACGGATTTCGCCTAATTTACTGTAAAAGAGCTTGGTGTCCGCATCACGCAAAAATTCAACGCCTAACGCATTACTGACCGCTTTACATTCTAAAGTAATATCAGCGTAGTCACCTGTTAAGTTAGCATGGTTACCGCCGGTATCCACAACACAAAGTGTGTGGCCGAACTTATGCAGGTCAAAGCTTAAAGAATTGCTTAAAGGATTAGTCGGGTCTTTAAAATCGGCAAAGGTAACGCCACCTAAGGAGCTTGCCATTTGGTCTAAAAGACCGCAAGGTTTACCGAAATATTCCTTTTCGGCAAACTGACCTATTTTTGCAAGTTCGACATTGTCAATTTTATCTTGGCAACAGAGCGAGTTTAAAATATTGCCGACAAGCACTTCGAATGCTGCCGAAGACGAAAGTCCCGAGCCCTTTAAAACATTAGAGGTCGTATAAGCGTTAAAGCCTTTTAGGGTATATCCCCTATCACTAACGGCTTTACAAACACCGCGGATAAGCGCAGCGGCACGACCGATTTCCTTTTCTTTTTTATCCAAGTCTAAAATGTCAATGGTATCCATATCGTAGCCTTTTGACTTAATACGAATAACATTTTCATTGTTTTCGCTGACAACGGCAATAACATCTAAATCAACACTGCCCGCTAAAACCGAGCCGTGTTGGTGGTCGGTATGATTTCCGCCTATTTCGGTACGGCCGGGTGCGCTGAAAAGTCTTACATCAGCGGAAGTTTTATAAATTTCAAGAAAAGCGTCAATCGCATCTGAATATCTTTTTTTAGGTGCTTCAGTGCCAAAATAAAGGCGTTCAAAGGTGTCATTAAACTTGCCGTCGGCAATAGCTTGTTTTAATTCATTTATTTTCATAAAACTTATTCCTTATTTAGAAATAATGCTTAAAGTATCTCTTGCAATGGCAAGTTCTTCATTAGTCGGAATAATATAAACATTAACCTTGCTGTTGCCGGTAGAAATCTTGATTTCTTCGCCGCGGGTCTTATTCTTAGCGCTGTCAATTTCAACACCGATATACTTTAAGTTTTCGCAAACATATTCGCGAAGGTCAGGGTCATTTTCGCCAATACCGCCTGTGAATGCGATAGCATCAACGCCGTTCATAGCGGCGATGTAGGAGCCGACAAATTTAAGAATTTGATAACGTTGCATATCAATAGCAAGTTTAGCACGCTCGTTACCGTTTGCAGCGGCAGAGCCGACATCACGGTTATCGTTCGAAATGCCCGAAACGCCGAGCATGCCGGATTCCTTGTTGCAAATGCGGTTAATGTCGGCTGCGGTTAGATTTTCTTTTTCGGCAATAAAGGTTAAAGCCGAAGGGTCCATAGTACCGCAACGGGTACCCATCATAAAGCCGTCAAGCGGTGTGAAGCCCATTGAAGTATCAACACAAACACCGTCCTTAATAGCGGTGATAGAGCAACCGTTACCTAAGTGACAAGTAATAATCTTAATATCCTTCTTATCTTTGCCTTCAAGGGCTGCAACGCGGTCACTTACAAAGTGGTGGGAAGTACCGTGTGCGCCGTATTTACGAACCTTATATTCATCAAAATACTTATAAGGTAAAGCATACATATATGCCTTAGGCGGCATTGTTTGGTGGAAAGAAGTATCAAATACAACAACCTGCGGAATTTTATCACCAAAGGTTTTAATGCAAGCGCGAATTGCCAAAACGTGTGCGGGATTATGAAGCGGTGCCAATGCGCCTAGCTCTTCAATCTTATCAATTACATCAGGTGTTACAAGGCAAGAGCCCTCAAACACGCTGCCGCCTTGTACTATGCGGTGACCGATAGCAGAGATTTCATCAAAAGAATCAATAACCTTAGCTTCGCTTTTTGTAAGTGCGAAAACGACTGCTTCAAATGCTTCACTATGGGTCGGCATAGGGGTTTTGGCTTCATACTTTCTGCCGTCAGAAGCCTTGTGTGAAATTACACCGCTAACGCCGATGCGCTCACAAAGACCTTTTGCAAGTACAGATTCGTTTTCCATATCAATAAGCTGATACTTTAAAGATGAACTACCTGCGTTTACTACGAAAATTTTCATTTTTATATTCCTCCATTGGATTAAATATTGAAGAAGTCCGAAAAGTATGTTATTATATAAATAACAATATTTCCATACTAAATAATAATACTTTATATTTGAGATTTTTTCAAGTTTTTTTTGGAAAGAAGTGATTTTTTGGCGACCGTTGGCATTATTGCAGAGTTTAACCCTTTGCATTACGGGCATTACAACTTAATAAAAAGTGCTAAAAAGAGCGGCCCCGTCGTATGTGCAATAAGCGGTAACTTTGTTCAACGCGGTGATATAGCGGTTGTCGAAAAAGAATTTCGTGTTAAAGCTGCGTTAAACTGCGGTGCCGATATTGTTGTCGAAATTCCGACCCCTTGGGGCATGTCCACCGCGCAAAATTTTGCACTTGGCGGTGTTACCGCCCTTAACGCGTTGGGTTGCGACAAAATAATGTTCGGCAGCGAAAGCGGTGACACCGAAAAGTTAATTAACACCGTAAAAATTTTTGATACGAAAGAGTTTAAGAAAAATTTGGAAGATAATTTGGCGCTTGGCATTAGTTTTGCAAAAGCACGGCAATGTTCAGCCGTTCTTTGCGGTGCCGATGCTGAAATCTTTAACGGTGCCAACGATAATTTGGCGCTTGAATATATTTTTGCCGCCAAAAAACAAAATTTCAATTTTGAATTTTCAGCCTTTAAAAGAACAGGCCCTTTACACGACAGCACCGTTCCCGAAAGGAAAAACGCGAGTGCCTCGCTAATAAGAACACTTTTAAAGCAAAATAAATTTAAAGAAGCTTTGGAGTTTATACCCAAAACCGCAAGAACTTTCAGCCAAGATAATATTGCGGATTTAAGAAGATTGGAAACGGCGATTTTAAGCAGTTTAAGAAGCAAAAATTCAGAAGATTTCAAAAAACTGCCCGACCTTAGTGAAGGGCTTGAAAACAAACTTTTTAAAGCGGTTAAAGAAAGCAATTCTTTAGAAGAACTTTATGAAAATATTAAGGTTAAGCGTTATACCCTTTCACGAATCAGGCGACTTGTACTTTCATCTTATTTGGGAATTGACAATTCCTTTTTTATGAAGCCGCTTCCCTATGTCAGGGTTCTGGGGTTCAGTAAATCGGGCGAAGAATATTTAAAGTCGGTAATAAAATCAAGTCCGATCCCGATAGTTTTAAGGGTTAGCGACATAGAAGAATTAGGGGCCTACGCGAAACAGGTTTTTGAAATCGAAAACCGCGCGACCGACCAATTTGCTTTGGCAGTAAAAAAACCGCTTAACTGCGGTATTGAATACACTAAAAAAATAATTAAGGTGGAATAAAAATGTTGGAAATTAAGGAAATTGAATCGTATAAAAGCTACGGCCGCGTTTTGTCAATTTCAAACGGTACCGTAAAGGCTTATGTTACTGTTGATTTAGGCCCGCGTATCATCTATTACGGCTTTGTTGACGGACAGAACATTATGCAAAGTTGCCGTGAGGATTTCGGCAACAAAACCGACAAAGAATTTACCGACTTTTTCGGTCGCGGAAAGGCTTGGGAAAACTTTGGCGGTCACAGAATTTGGATTTCGCCCGAAGCATATCCCGACACCTATTACCCTGACTGCGACAAGGTTAATTACGAAATAACCGAAAACGGCGCGATTTTTACACCAAAAGCCGAAATAGAAAACGGTGTTGCTAAAAGTCTTGAAATAAAATTAGATGATGACGACACAAATATGCAGGTAATTATGCGTGTTAAGAACATAAGCGGCGAAGACAAAAAATATGCTATTTGGGGTCTTACCGTTTCGGAAAAAGGCGGAACGGTTATTGTTCCTATGAACACTAATGATACAGGCCTTTTGTCTAACCGCATTATTTCGGTTTGGCCTTATACCGATATGAGTGACAAACGCATTTACTGGGGCAAAAAGTATGTTACTTTAGCGCAAGACGTAAATGCCGAAAAGCCTATTAAATTAGGTTTTGACCTTAATTGCGGTACTGTTTATTACTGCTTGAACGATGATGTATTTTGCAAAAAATACGACACAAATCACCCAAAGGGCATTTACCCCGACAACGGCGTTTCTTTTGAAACCTACACCTGCAACATCTTTACCGAGGTTGAAAGTTTGGGCGAATTAAAAACCGTAAAATCGGGTGAAACAACAACTCATATTGAAAGCTGGTCTCTTTGCAAAAAGCCCTGCGAAGTTGATTTTAAGAACGATGCTTCAATAGAAAATATGCTTAATAAACTCTAAAACCGGAAACGGCAGTCCTATTATAAAGACTGCCGTTTTTTCAGCGGTAACATTTCGCCGTATAAACTGTTAGAGCAGATGTCACCGCCTATTATTCTGCCTTTTAAGACTATTATATTAGCATAATAGTTATCCTTTAACTTATAAGTAAACATGGTGACATTTTGACCGCAATAATCCTCTAAATTAAATCCCGCTTCTTTTTGAAGCTCGTTATATTTATTATAAACCTTATTAAACTTTACGGGTATTGTAATCTGTTTTTCTGTCGGTGTTTCATCTTCAACTTTATAGTTTAAGGAACTGATATAATTAAGTCTTAAAGCGTTTGTTTCGGCATTTTTCGGCACATTTGCCGCAGAATAAACCTGACCCAAAGTAAAAATTATAATTACGGTAGCTAATAAGGTTGCTAACAAATTTCGTTTTGAAAAAACCAAATAAAAATTCACGGTACCACCCTTTAAAAGTGTATGCCGTGAATTTTTTGTTTATTATTCAATTATGCAAACCGCGTGGGCGGCAATTCCCTGCATAGCCCCTGTAAATCCGAGCCCTTCTTCGGTTGTCGCTTTTACATTTACTTTATCGGAACTAACGCCACAGTCCGCCGCGATATTTTCTTTCATTTCTTCGATAAACGGGGCTATTTTAGGCCTTTGCGCAATAATCGTTGCGTCGATATTGCCGATATTATAGCCTTTTTCTTCTATTAGCTTTACGGTGTGTCTTAAAAGCACCCTGCTGTCAATATCTTTATATTTTTCATCCTTATCGGGAAAATGTTTGCCGATATCGCCCAAAGCGGCGGCGCCAAGCAGTGCATCACATATCGCGTGAAGCAAAACATCAGCATCGGAATGGCCTAAAAGCCCGTATTCAAAAGGAATTTCGACGCCACCCAAAACAAGCCGCCGGTCATTAGCAAATCTATGTACGTCATATCCGTGTCCAATACGCATAGTCTAAACCTCTTTCAGCAAATACGCCTTAGCGACAATTAAATCTTCAGGCGTTGTAATTTTAATATTTTTGTAGTCACCTTCGACAATTTTTACCGTCTCGTTAGCCTTTTCCATAACCGACATATCATCGGTAAATTTTGAAATATCTTCTTCGTTTTCTATCGCTTTTTTATAAAGCGGAACATTTACGCCTTGCGGAGTTTGAACAGCAACCAAACTATCCCTATCTATTGTTTCAATAACTATATTTTCAAGGTTTTTAACCTTAACGGTATCTTTTATCGGGACGGCGCAGGTAACGGCATTGTTCGTTTTTAAAGCGTTGCAAACATTTTCAATAACCTTTTGGCTTACAAGCGGTCTTGCACCGTCGTGAATAAGCACAAGCTCTTCGGTTACGGCTTCTAACGCGTTTTTTACCGACTCGGCGCGGGAATTACCGCCTGCCACAATATCGGTAAGTTTAGTTATCATATATTTTTTAGCCAAAAGCTCTATTTCGGCAATATCGGTTTCTTTAGCGGAAACAATAATTCTTGAAATGTTATCGGACCTTTCAAAAGCCATTAAGGTACGCATTAAAACGGGAATTCCGACTAATTCGGTTAACTGCTTATTTATTCCGCCCATTCTGAGTGAAGAACCTGCGGCCGCAACAATAACGGGAATACCGCCTTTAATATCCACCTTGCTGTATTCAAATTTTACCTTATTTTTGAGCATTTAAAGTGTCCTTTCTTTTAGAAAAAATGGCGTTGCCGATTATTGCAATGGCGCTTCCCAAACAAAGGCCTGCCAAAACATCGCTTAGATAATGCACATTAAAGTAAACACGGGAAAGCGCAATACCGAGCGGCATTAAAATGCAAACAAAGCAAAGCACAATTTTCTGCCATTTTTCTTTTATATGCGGTAGCGCTAAAAGCATTATGGAAAGATACAAAGTGGCATTATTTACCGAATGACCGCTCGGGAAGCTGTAACCGCCGATTTCTATTAACCTTATAAGCGGTCTGGGCCTTTTAACAAGCTCTTTTATGCCTGTGCTGATTAACCAAGAGCAAAGGGTGTTAACAGTGGCAGGTCCGCCGATAATTTTTCTGGTTTTCGGTAAAAGCAGAAATATTGCCAAGACAACAGCGACACCCTGTACTTCACCGATTTTTGTTAATACAGTAAAAATTATATTTTTATTCGAGTTAGGGTTGACAAACTTTGCAATTTCATTTTCAAGCCCCTTAAAAGTGCCGGTCAAAGCAACAAACAGACCTAACAAAAATACAAACAGTAATACTGCCAAAACAATTTTTTCAACACGCTTCATAAAACACCGCCAAAAACAAAAGCCACACTTTACTTTCGGTAAAATGCGGCTTTTTTAAAGCTTTAATATTTATTATTCAGCTTCGCCGCAATCGTGACAATCTTCACAATCACAATCACAGTCAAATTCAAAGGTAAGCTCGGTGCCACAGTTAGGACAGATGATTTCGCCGTCTTCTAACATTCCTTCGTCAACATAAACAACATCGTGACACTGGGGGCATTCAACCTCATAAACTTCGTCGTCGCCACAGCAACAATCATCACCGCAGTCACAACCGCAGTCGCATTCATCATCACCGTAAACAATTTCCTCTAACGAAGAAAGGTCTTCATCAACAGCATCAATTTGTTCGCTCATGCTGTCGCAACCGTCTTCGATATCGCAAATTTCTTCAACGATATCACCCAAAGCATCAATAACAGCGGCAAGAATTTTGCCTTCCTTTGTGCTTTGGTCTAAATCAAGACCTTCGGTCAAACCCTTGATATAAGCAACTTTTTCACAAATATCCATCAGTTTTCTCCTTATTGTTAATTAAGCTCTTTCCATGTATTCGCCTGTTCTTGTGTCGATGCGAATTGCGTCGCCTTCGTTAATAAAGAGCGGAACGCGGATTTCACAACCCGTTTCAAGAGTAGCAGGTTTTGTGGCGTTTGTAGCGGTGTTGCCGGCAAAACCGGGGTCGGTAGCGGTAACGGTTAATTCTACAAATGTAGGGGGTTCAACGCCGAAAACTTTGCCCTTGTAGGAAAGAATTTTGCAAACCATGTTTTCTTTAACAAACTTAAAGTTGTCGCTAAGTTCGGAAGCGTTTATCGGAACAAGCTCATAAGTTTCTTGGTCCATAAAATAATAAAGTTCGCCATCGTTATAAGAATATTCCATATCCTTGCGTTCAACAAAAGCGGTTGGGAACTTTGCAGTTGGGTTATAACTCTTTTCAACAACGGAACCTGTTATAACGTTCTTTGTCTTTGTTCTTACAAATGCGGCACCTTTGCCCGGCTTAACGTGTTGGAATTCTATAACTTGCAATACGTTGCCATCCTCTTCAAAAGTTACGCCATTTCTAAAATCGCCGGCACTAATCATTTTTTATTCCTCCAAATGAGATAATTTTAACAATAAAATTATAAAGCCTTTTCCCCGTTTTGTCAAGAATTAAAGAGATAAACATAATATTTATATTTACAAGTTGTGCTTTTGTTGTTATAATTAGTAATATGTGAAATTATACTTAAAAATATGCGAGGTGTAAAAAATGGATTTTAATATTAACCCCGAAAAACTTTCGGCTGTATTTATGTTGCCCACCTGCATTGCGGACAAGCATTTAAAACTGTCTGACGGGGACCATATAAAAGTTCTTTTATACATCCTAAGGCATATTTCTGATAATGTTAACGAGGGTATGATAGCCGATGCTTGCGGTGTTAACGAATACACCGTGAAAGAAGCTTTGCTATATTGGTGCGACTGCGGTGTACTTGTTAAAAAGGATGCACCTCATACTCTCTCAGAAGAAAAAAAGCCCGTTACCGAAAAATCACTGAAGCCAAGCCGGCTTGATGTCGCAAAGCGCGGTAACGAAGACCCGAAAATCCGTCACCTTTTAAACGAAGCGCAAATTAAAATGGGGCGCAGTTTAAAATCCAACGAATCAAGCACACTTGTTTGGATTTATGATGATTTGGGGTTAGATGTTTCTATTATTATTCTGATAATTCAAATCGCCGCAGAGCAAAACCAATGCAACATAAGGTTTATTGAAAAGACCGCTGTTGACTGGGTGAACCGCGGCATTACCACCCTTATCGCTGCCGACAAAGAAATTAAAAATATAGCCTTAAGGGATAAAGCTTGGGGCGTTGTTCAAAGTGCATTCGGCATTGAAAGAAGAAAGCCGAGCAAGAAAGAAAGCGACTATGCCGTTCTTTGGGTTGACGAGTGGAAATTCAGCAAAGAGATGCTGGTTGCCGCTTATGAGGTTTGCGTCAATGCCAATTCTAAACTTTCTATCCCATACATAGCAAAAGTTCTTGAATCATGGCACAAAAACGGATACACAAAACCCGAAGATTCAGTTAACGAACGACAGGAAGATAAACCAAACAAATCAGCTTTTGATGTTGATTTGTTCGAAAAAATGCTTAATTCTAAAGATTAGTAAGGAATTAGTGGTATGATTGAAAAAGAAAGACTTTATAAACTCGCTTTTACAGAAAAACAAAACGAAAAGGAAGAAAATGCCAAAAATCGCGAAATTATGCTTAAAGCCGCATATAATGCCAATCCGCGCTTAGAAGAAATTGAAAATGCTTTAAAGGGTGTCGGTGCTAAACTTGTCATGACAACCTTAGCCGGTAACCAAAAAGAAATTAAAGAGCTTAAAAAATTTGCAGATGCATTGACCGGCGAAAAGGAAGCAATTTTAAAGAAATGCCAAGTGCCCGAAATAAAGGTATCTTGCCCTATCTGCAACGATACGGGTTATGTTTGCGGTAAAATTTGCGAATGTATAAAATCGGCGGCAAACAGAATTGCCATTAAAGAGCTTTCCGCCGAGATGCCGATAGCCGATTCCACCTTTGCAAATTTCGACTTAAATTATTACAGTTCTGATAACAATGCAAAGAAAAGAATGACAAATATTTTAAAGCTTTGCAAAGAATATGCTATCAATTTTGACCCTGCTACCTCTAAAAATTTAATGTTCATGGGGGCACCGGGTCTTGGCAAAACCCATTTAACTCTTGCCATTGTCGGTGAGGTTCTTGCCAAAGGCTATTTGCCGATTTACGGACCCAGCGAAAATATTTTAAATGAGATACAAAAGGAGCATTTCGGCAACGAAAACGGAACCTTTGAAACTATTGTTAATTGCGATTTATTGGTTCTTGATGACCTTGGCACCGAAGTTATAACATCTGTTTCAAAGTCAATTTTATACAATGTTATAAATTCAAGGTTATTAAACAAAAAGCCGACAATTATTAACACAAATCTTTCTATTAAAGAAATCGAACAAATTTATTCGCCCCGAATTGTATCCCGACTTATCGGCAATTATGACGCCAACTTGTTTTTAGGCAACGATATAAGACAACAAAAGGCACTTAAAGGTTAAAGAAGGAATTTTTTTGAGTTCAGTTAGATATAAAGCAGAAAATTATGATGTTGCCGTTATTGGTGCAGGTCACGCAGGTATCGAAGCAGCCCTATCCTCTGCCCGACTCGGTTGCAAAACTGCAATGTTTACAATCAGTCTTGACTGGGTCGGCAATATGCCTTGCAACCCCTCTATCGGCGGTACCGCAAAGGGCCACTTAGTAAGGGAGCTTGACGCTTTGGGCGGTGAAATGGGCAAAGCTGCCGACGCGAACACCTTGCAAAGCCGTATGCTTAACTTAGGCAAAGGCCCTGCCGTTCACTCATTGCGGGCACAAATTGACCGTCGTGCTTACAGCGGATATATGAAACACGCGGTCGAATTGCAGGAAAATTTAGATGTTAAGCAGGCAGAAATTGTAGCCATTGAAAAGCTAAACGACGGTTGGCACGTTATTACAAAGCTCGGCGCCGACTATTGCTCAAAAGCCGTAATACTTGCTACCGGCACATTTTTAGGTGGCAGAGTTTATATTGGCGAAGTTAACTATGAAAGCGGTCCGGACGGTAACTTTGCCGCTACCAGTCTTGCCGAATCCTTAAAGAAATTAAATCTGCCGTTAAGGCGCTTTAAAACAGGTACGCCGGCGCGTGTTGACAAGGCAAGCATTGATTTTAGCAAGCTTGAAGTTCAAAAAGGTGATGAAACGGTTGTACCTTTTAGCTTTTCGACTAAAGAAACACCGAAAAACACCGCTATTTGTCACATTGCATACACTAACGATGAAACAAAAGAAATTATCTTAAAAAACCTGCACCGTTCACCTTTATATGCCGGTGTAATCAGCGGCGTCGGTCCAAGGTACTGCCCCAGCATTGAAGATAAGATTGTACGCTTTGCAGACAAAAAGCGTCACCAATTATTTATTGAGCCTTGTGGTGAAAATACCGAAGAAATGTATTTGCAAGGTATGTCTTCCTCTCTACCCGAAGAAGTGCAAATCGAGTTTTATCACACAATTAAGGGGCTCGAAAATGTTAAAATTATGCGTAATGCTTACGCCATTGAATATGATTGCATTGACCCGTTGGCTTTAAATGCCACCCTTGAAATTAAAAATAATTCGGGGCTTTACGGTGCGGGGCAATTTAACGGCTCTTCGGGGTACGAAGAAGCCGCCGCGCAGGGCCTTGTTGCCGGCATAAACGCAGCTTTAAAAATAAAGGGTGAAGAACCGCTCATTCTTTCGCGTGCATCTTCCTACATCGGTACTTTGATTGATGACCTTGTTACAAAAGGTTGCTCTGACCCATACCGAATGATGACATCAAGAAGTGAATACCGCTTACTTTTAAGGCAGGATAACGCCGACGAGCGCTTAATGCCGACAGGCCATAAAATCGGTCTTGTAAGCGATGAAACATACAACGATTTTTTAAGGCGCAGAAGTGAAAAAGAAGCCGAGATTGAAAGGCTTAACACCACCTTTATCGGTCCTAACGAAAAGTTAAACAAGATTATGGAAGAATTAGGCACGGCGCCCATGACAACCGGCATGCGACTTGCCGACCTTATTAAACGCCCGCAACTTAATTATGAAATGTTGAAAGACTTTGATTTGGACCGCCCGACACTTGAGCACAGTGTTAAAGAAAAGGTCGAAATAGAAATTAAATATGAAGGCTACATCACCCGTCAGCAAGCGCAGGTTGATGAAATGTTAAGACTTGAAAGGAAACTGATTCCCGACGACATTAACTATGATGAGATTTACGGTTTACGACTTGAAGCAAAGGAAAAGTTGAAAAAGGTTGGTCCTAAAAACATTTCCCAAGCATCACGCATTTCGGGTGTCAGTCCCGCCGATATTTCGGTGCTTTTAATTTACCTTAGCAAAAATCAGAAAAACGGATAGGCTTAACAAACCTATCCGTTTTTTAATTCCCAAAAATATTTGCGGTCAGAGGGCGGAAAATCTTTTAAAACACCATATTCGGGGTCGTAAAAGATACCTTCAAAATAAAGAGACCAATGCCAACATTTAGGGGTTTCCAAGCTTAAAAGTGCGACCCTTGGCAAATCTCCGCTTTTCTCGACCTGCTTGCGTTCGGTTGCTAAAACAATACCAAGTTCTGTAAGCACCCTTTTCATTGTCTTAAAATCCGTTTCGCGTTCGGTAGCGCAAAGCTTCGTTACAGTATTTATATCTGTCCCCGAAATCATAGCAATAACAGCTTGACCGCATTGAAGCGAAGTCGGTTCGAATATATGAATCGGTTTTCGGACTATCGGCATTTTAAGCTTCCCCCGTTTCTTTTTTAATAGTATCATTTTTAATTGCTTTTTTCAACATTTATGGTAAAATTGTTATGGTGGTGAAATAAATGGATTATTTAGACCAAAGTTTAATAAACCAGCATCTCAGCGAATTAAACGTAAAGGTTTTTGACATTATCAATTCTACAAATGTGTATGCAAAAGAGCAAATAAAATCCGGCCATACCGAAAACAGCCTTATTATTGCCGACTGTCAAACCGCAGGTCACGGTAGATTTGACCGCAAGTTTTATTCCGAAAAGAGCTGTGGCATATATTTAAGCTTCGCTTTAAAATTAAAGTCCGTTTGTGAAGACACCGCCTTTATAACAACCGCCGTCGCCGTCGCTGTTACAAGAGCGTTAGAGCGATTAACAAACAAAACTTTTAAGATTAAATGGGTTAACGATATTTATTTAAACAATAAAAAAGTTTGCGGTATTTTAGTAGAAAATCTACTAAATATAGACGGTGAAAACTATACTGTTGTCGGCATTGGAATAAATGTTTTTAAACCGCAAAATGATTTTGACAACAGCATTAAAAGCATTGCGACAAGCATTTTTGAAAACGAAAAGCCAACTGTTACGCGAAATGAAATAATAATAGAAATTGCAAAAGAATTTTTAAAGGTTTTTAATAATCTTGATGATAAATCTTTTATTGAGGAATACAAGTCAAAGCTTTTGGGTAAAAACAAACCGATTTTTGTTTTGGAAAACGGCGCATTAGCTCCGGCTACTATGCTCGGTGTTGACGACAAGTTGCATTTAATTGCAAAATTTAAAGATGGGACCGTAAAGCATCTTTCAAGCGGAGAAATCAGTGTTAAATTAAAGTAAAAAAACAGCATCAGACAAAAAAACCCGATGGTTTCGTAAAAACACGAATCCGTCGGGTTTTCTTTATTTTAATATTTAGGCATATAAAGATTGTAATTCTTTTCTGACCGCTTCTATTTGGTGTTCTACCGACCGGACACTTGTGCCGCCAAAGCTTTTACGCCTTTCGACACATTTGCAAAGGTCGATTGCATCATAAACATCAGCTTCTATTAACGGCTCAAACGCCTTGTACTCTTCAATAGGCAATGTTTCAAGAATATAGCCCTCTTTTATGCACTTTGCGACTATCATACCTGAAATTTTATAGGCGCTTCTGAAAGGAATACCCTTGCCTACAAGATAGTCTGCAAGGTCGGTTGCGTTAATGAAGCCTTTTTGCGCCGCTTTTTTCATATTATCGGTAAGAACGGTCATGGTCGATACCATACCCGTAAAGACATCAATACACATTTTGGCTGTATCACAAGCGTCAAACACACTCTCTTTATCCTCTTGCATATCCTTGTTATAAGCAAGGGGCAGACCTTTAAGAACGGTAAATAAACCTATCATATCACCGTACACCCTGCCTGTTTTTCCGCGGACAAGTTCCGCCATATCGGGATTTTTCTTCTGAGGCATAATTGATGAGCCTGTGGTGAAAGCATCGGAAAGTTCAATAAATTTGAACTCCCAACTTGAAAAAATAACGATTTCCTCCGAAAAGCGTGAAAGATGCATCATAAGTATTGAAAGTGCGCTGACAAATTCAAGCGCAAAGTCACGGTCCGAAACGCCGTCAATGGAATTTAAAGATACGCCGTTAAGTCCGAGCTTTTCCGCTTCAAAAAAACGGTCGGTATCAAAGGTGGTTCCTGCAAGCGCGCAACTGCCGATTGGTGAAATTGCCATACGCTTTTTTGAGTCTTTAATTCTTTCAATATCGCGAAGTAACATCATGGCGTATGCCATTATATGATGTCCGAAAACAATGGGCTGTGCCCTTTGAAGATGTGTATATCCCGGCATTATTGCCGTTTTGTATTCTTCGGCTTTATCGCAGATGGCAAAAACCAATTTTTTTGCTTTTTCCATTATTTCATCTGCTTCTTTCAGAAGATAAAGGCGGAAGTCAAGTGCAACCTGATCATTGCGGCTTCTTGCGGTATGGAGTTTTTTACCGACTTCACCGACGCGCTTTGTAAGCACCTGCTCGACAAACATATGAATATCCTCACAATCGAGGTCAATTTCCAAGGTGCCGTTTTCGATATCATTCAAAATATCTGCAAGTCCCCCGACTAATATTTCCGCTTCCTCTGCCGTAATGATATTTTTGCTTGCGAGCATTAAAGCGTGTGCCATACTGCCCTTTATATCCTCTTTAAACATACGGCTGTCGAAAGCGATTGACGAATTGAAATCATCTGCTAATTTATCAGTCTCACCGCTTGTTCTTCCTGCCCACATTTTATTCATTATTTTGCCTCCGATAAAATATACCAAAAACCGCTTAGCCTTTACCAAGCGGTCTTTGTAATTTTCTATTTTTTGTTATCAACCACTGCTTGGACCTTAATTGGCAGACCATAGAGATTTATAAATCCTGCCGAGTCCTTTTGGTCATAATCGCTTTCGCCAAATGTTGCAATTTCTTCGCTGTAAAGTGAATTATCACTCCATATACCGGCTTTTATTATGTTGCCTTTATAAAGCTTCAGTTTAACTTTACCGGTAACCTTTTCCTGAGTCTTATCGACAAATGCCGAAAGTGCCTCGCGAAGCGGTGTAAACCACTGACCGTTGTAAACAAGTTCTGCAAAGGTAATTGAAAGCTTTTGTTTTTCGTGCATTGTGAGTTTGTCAAGACAGATGCTTTCAAGGGCTTCGTGCGCTTTATAAAGTATGGTGCCGCCGGGGGTCTCATAGACACCGCGGCATTTCATACCGACAAGACGGTTTTCAACAATATCAATGATACCTATACCGTTCTTTCCGCCAAGTTCGTTAAGTTTAAGAATGATATTTTTTGCGCTCATCTTTTCGCCGTCGATTGCAACAGGAATGCCCTTAACAAAATCAATAGTGACATATGTAGGCTCGTCGGGAGCGCTTATAGGTGAAACGCCCATTTCAAGAAAGCCTGACTTTTCGTACATCGGCTCGTTGCCGGTATCCTCCAAATCGAGACCTTCGTGTGAAAGGTGCCAAAGATTTTTATCCTTTGAATAGTTAGTTTCGCGGTTTATTTTAAGTGGAATGTTATGTGCTTCGGCGTAGTCAATTTCTTCATCACGCGATTTAATATCCCACTCACGCCATGGTGCGATTATCGGCATATTCGGTGCGAAGTGCTTTACTGCAAGTTCAAAGCGGACTTGGTCGTTACCTTTACCCGTACAACCGTGACAGATTGCATCTGCGCCTTCCTTAATGGCGATTTCAACAAGTCCCTTTGCTATGCAGGGACGCGCGTGTGAAGTGCCGAGAAGGTAGTCTTCGTAAACTGCGCCGGCTTTCATGGTCGGAATAATATAGTCGTCAACATACTCGTCGGTAAGATCAAGAACATAGAGCTTTGATGCCCCCGTTTTGATTGCCTTTTCTTCTAAGCCTTCAAGTTCGTCGGCTTGTCCGACATTACCCGATACTGCGATGACTTCGCAGTTATTGTAGTTTTCCTTAAGCCAAGGAATGATTATTGACGTATCAAGTCCGCCTGAATATGCAAGCACAACTTTCTTAATGTCATTTTTATTCATTTTATGCGCTCCTTTGAATGATTTATGCATAAATTATAGGCTGTATTATGCAATTTGTCAATAGTTTTTGAATATTTATGCATTTTACGGTTTATGAATACAAAATAACGGACGGTGATTTTATTTGCCGACACAAAAGCGCCGGAAAATTTCGTCGGTTACTTCGTTTGTAACGCGCTTGCCTGTCAGTTCCAAAAGTGAGTTTAGGGCGTCATCAACGCAAACGCCGACCGCATCGACCGTGCAACCCATTTCCAAAGCTTTATCGGCGCTTATAACTGCCGACAAAGCGCGACTGACACAGTTAAACTGCCTTTCATTTAACAAAACCGCTGCATCGCCGTCTATATTATTTATCTTGCAAATTTCGGTAACAGCTTCAACCAGTTCGTTATAACCCTTACCCTCTTTTGCGCTTGCGTTAACCGTTTTAATACCATCAAACGCCGACATATCTGCAATAAGTCCCAAATCGGTTTTGTTTATAACGGCCACTGTATTTTCTCTCGTTACACTTTCTAAAAGTTCAAGGTCATCTTTATCAAGCGGTTTGGAGCAGTCAAAAACAGCAAGAACCAGCCCTGCGGTTTTGATGCGTTCTTTTGCCCTTTCGACACCCATTTTTTCGACGGTATCTTCGGTTTCGTGAATACCAGCCGTGTCGGCAAGATTTAAAACTATATCACCAAGCGTTACGGTATCTTCAATAACGTCGCGCGTAGTACCTGCTATTTCGGTTACGATACTTCGTTCATGACCGCTTAACATATTCATTAAGGTGGATTTGCCGACATTTGGCTTGCCGACAATTACGGTATCAACGCCCTCACGAATAATTTTGCCGGCATTAAAAGTATCTAAAACCTTTTTTAAGCTATTGCCTGAATCTTTTAGCATTTTGCCGAAATTTTCGGGGCTTAAATCCTCAATATCTTCGTCGGGATAATCGGCATACGCTGCGATAGAAGCGGCGGTTTTAAGCAAATCATTTTGCACCTTTTCAATGCTTTTTGCAAGGCGACCGTTATGAGATGCACGCGATATTTTAAGCTGAGCTTCACTTTTTGCCGAGATTAAGCCCATAATACTTTCGGCCTTTGTCAAATCAAATTTACCGTTTAAAAAGGCACGCTTTGTAAATTCACCTGCTTCGGCATTATCGGCTCCGTTTGCGATAAGCATTCTTAAAACCTTACGCAAAATAAGGGTACCGCCGTGGACCGAAATTTCCACAACATTTTCGCCCGTGTAACTTTTAGGCGCCTTAAAAACAAGGGCAACGGCATCATCAATAGTTTCTTCATTATCAACAATTTTACCGTAGGCGGCGGAATATCCGTCTAATTCCATTAGCTTTTTACCCGAATATGCACTAAAAACTTTGTCGGCAATGCTAATGGCGTTTTCGCCCGAAATTCTGATAACACCGATAGATGCTTCGCCGAGTGCGGTTGCTATTGCGGCAATAGTGCGTTCAGCCATACCGTTTTCCCCTTTCACAAACTTAAATAGCAAAAAACATATTAACATAAATTTATAAAAATTTCAATAAAAAGTGGATTTTAAGTTAAAAATATAGTATAATGATTTTATCTTTTTAAAAGGAGTTCTTAAGTTATGAGTAAAAAAGTTAAAATACTGATTATCGTTGCTATTGTTGTTGTAGTTTTAATCGGCAGTTTTGCTAACGGCTACAATGCACTCGTTTCCAAACAGGCAAATGTTGAAGAAAAGCATGCCACAATTTCAACATATCTTCAAAGAAGAGCTGACTTAATACCCAACTTCGTTTCTACCGTCAGCGCTTATTCCGATTATGAAAAATCAACCTATACTGCGGTAACCGAAGCGAGAACAGCCGTTCAAAAGGCAAACAGCGTTGCCGAAGAAAACGCCGCTAACGAGCAGTTGGACAAAGCCATTGACGTTTGGGTTAACGCTGTAACCGAAGCTTACCCCGACCTTAAAGCCAACACGCAATATACCGCACTTATGGATGAGCTTGCAGGCAGTGAAAACCGCATCGCAACCGCAAGAAAAGATTACAATGATGCGGCAAAATCATATAACATTTATGTCAAAAGATTTCCAAGCAACATTTTCGCCGGTATTTTCGGCTTTGAAAAGGTTGAATACTTTGAAGCCAATAAATCCGCCGAAGAAGTTCCGCAGGTTAAATTTTAATGATTAAAAGAATAATACCGGTTATTACTGCGGTTTTACTTTGCTTTTCTCTATGCAGTTGCAGTTTAGAAAAGGAAGAAAAGTATCCTGCCGCAACCGAAAAGTTTTTTGTAAACGACTTTGCCGATATAATTGACGCAAAAGATGAAGACGAAATATATTCTATGTGCGTTGCCCTTTTCGAAAAAACAACAGCGCAGGTAGTTGTTGTTACTGTCAATTCCCTAAAAGGTGAGGAGCCTGCTGACTATGCAACCGAGCTTGGGCGAAAATGGGGTGTCGGCACTAAGGATAAAGACAACGGCGTTTTATTATTGCTTTCAACCGATGAACGGCAGGTTTACATTGCGGTAGGTTACGGTCTTGAAGGTGCTTTGCCAGATAGCAAAACCGGAAGAATACTTGATGTTTACGGTACCGAAAAATTTAGAAATGATGAGTTTTCAGGCGGACTTCTTGCCGTTTCTAAGGCACTTGTAAATGAAGTTTACATTGAAAACGGTATTGAACCCGAAAAGGGTTATGTTTCTATTGATAAAATTAAAGATCCCGAGCCTGATACGGCTGAGCTTAAAAAGGTTGCTGTATCTTGGGGTATTATGATTGTTATCATAATTATTTTTTCACTTATTTTCCGCAAAAAGCTATTTTTCGTTTTTTGGGGACCGCGCGGTCCCCGTGGCGGTCATGGCGGATTTTACGGGTCCTTCGGTGGCGGCTCATCTTTTGGTGGCGGCGGATTCGGAGGATTTTCAGGTGGTGGCGGCTCCTTTGGTGGCGGCGGCGCCGGACGCGGATTTTAAAGTTTTTAGGAGAGTACAATGTCCGACTTTTTAAACGACAAAGACTATAGTTCCTATTTTAAGGAATTAGAACGAACAATTGAAAAAAAGCCGGTTAATGACACCGATGCGCGTTTAGATGCTACTGTTAAAAGAACAGTAAGCCCTCAAATAAAGCGCAAAAAGAAATACCGTGTTATAAGGTTAAAGCCAAAATTCGTTGCGGCAATTATCGGCCTTCTCGCCGTAATTATAAGCGGTGTTCTGATTTTTAACAGTGTAACCACGCCGAAAGCAACTGCCAAAGCCGAAAGTTCTGTTTCATCCGGCACAACTTCGGTGACCGCAAAAGCAAAGGCTAAAAAGGAAAAACCGTATTGCCCGAAATATGCCGAATACAGCGAAAAATCGGTTGAGATTGCGGGCCTTAGCGACAGCCGAAACATTATTGTGATTGATACTAAACAAAACAGCGTTGTTGCTTCACGCGCTGCCGAAGAGCGTGTTTATCCTGCTTCTACCACCAAAATAATGACCTTATTGGTAGCGGTAGAAAACATTGACGATTTTGAAGATACTTTTACTATGACACTCGACATTACCGACCCATTGTTTGTGCAGGAAGCCAGTGTTGCCGGATTTTTAAACGGCGAAACAATTACCTTAACCGATATGCTTTACGGTACGATATTACCGTCGGGCGCCGATGCGGCTATCGGGCTTGCCATAAAGGTTGCAGGCAGTGAAGAAAATTTTGTAAAGCTTATGAATAAAAAAGTAAAGGCCTTAGGGCTTAAAAACACTCATTTTACAAATGTTTCGGGACTTTTCGACCAAAATCACTACACAACGGCACACGATATGGCACTTATTTTAGAGGCGGCAATGCACAATTCAATTTGTAAAAAGGTGCTTTCGACCTATCAATACACAACAAGTGCTACGCCACAACATACCGAAGGCATTTTGCTTACAAGCACGTTGTTTTCACACATGTACGGAACAGAGCCCGAAACCGCAACAATTAACGGCGGTAAAACCGGTTTTGTCAGCGAGTCGGGTTATTGCATTGCTTCTTTTGGTACCAATAATGAAACTAAAAATGAATATGTTTGCGTAACCTTGGGTGGAAGTTCTTTATGGCCCTCGGTTTACGGTCAGTTTGAGCTTTACAAGGCATACGCAAAATAAAAATATCAGATAATAAAAATAAACCCCTTACGAAATTCGTAAGGGGTTTGTTTTTGCATTTATTAGCCTAACAAGTGAAAGTTTACAACAAGTCCTGCAAAGACTATTGAAACCATTGAAAGAAGTTTAATTAAAATGTTTATCGAAGGTCCCGAAGTATCCTTAAACGGATCGCCTACTGTGTCACCGACAACAGCGGCTTTGTGGCAATCACTGCCCTTTCCGCCGTTTACACCACTTTCAATATACTTCTTTGCATTATCCCATGCACCGCCCGAGTTAGACATAAATATTGCCATTAAGAAACCGCTTGCAGTAGCGCCGGCAAGCAATCCGACAACACCTTGATAGCCGAGTAGTAAGCCAACAACAACCGGTGTTACAATAGCTATTACGGTCGGTAAAATCATTTCTTTTAAGCTTGCCTTTGTGCAAAGGTCAACGCACTTTTCATAATCGGGGTCGGCTTTGCCGTCCATTAAGCCTTTGATTTCTTTAAACTGACGGCGTACTTCAATAACAATCGACTGTGCCGCTTTGCCGACAGAGTTCATGGTAATTGCCGCAAACAAGAACGGTAAACAAGCGCCGACAAATAATCCAACCAAAACAACAGGATTCATAATATTAAAACTTAAATCGAGTTCAGCTGTACTTACGCTCTTGATTTTTTCGATATATGAAGCGATAAGTGCCAATGCGGTTAATGCTGCCGAGCCGATAGCAAAGCCTTTACCCGTTGCGGCGGTTGTATTACCTAAGGAATCCAACGCATCGGTTCTTTCACGAACTTCGGGGTCTAAGCCTGCCATTTCGGCAATACCGCCGGCGTTATCGGCAACAGGTCCGTAAGCATCGGTTGCAAGTGTGATGCCTAAAGTCGAAAGCATACCGACAGCTGCCAAAGAAATACCGTAAAGGCCATTTGCGGCACTGGTATCTTTTACACCGCCGCAAATAAAGTAAGCTACTAAAACGCAAGCGCCGATAATAACTATCGGAACAACAGTTGAAACCATGCCGAGACTTACACCGCCGATAATAATTGTGGCAGAGCCCGTTTGACTTGTATCTGCGAGTTTTTTAGTGGGTTTATAGCTATCCGAAGTAAAGTATTCGGTTGACATTCCGATAAGTACACCTGAAATTAAACCGGCAATAATAGCGAAATAATATTTAACACTGCCTAAAATAAAGTAGGTTAACGGTAATGACAAAACCGCAATTAAAACAGCACTTGTATTAGTACCGCGACTTAAAGCTTTTAATAATTGCTTTTGGCTTGCATTTTCCTTTGTTTTTACAAGGAAAGTACCGATTATCGAACAAAGAATACCGACAGCTGCCAAAACCATAGGCAAAGCCATTGCTTTTATTGCACCGCCGAAAGCGGCAACGCCCAAAGCAGAGGACGAAATAATAGAACCGACATAGGATTCGTAAAGGTCGGCGCCCATACCGGCAACATCGCCTACATTATCACCTACGTTATCGGCAATAACAGCTGGGTTACGCGGGTCGTCTTCGGGAATTCCCGCTTCGACCTTACCGACAAGGTCAGCGCCGACATCGGCAGCCTTTGTAAAAATACCGCCGCCAACGCGGGCAAACAAAGCCATTGAAGAAGCACCCATACCGAATGTTAACATTGCGCTTGTAATAGCCGTTGCTTCCAATTTAAAAACAAACTTTAAAAGAATAAACCAAATTGAAATATCCAAAAGGCCTAGGCCCACAACCGTAAAGCCCATTACAGAGCCTGCCGAAAAGGCAACACGAAGACCTTTGTTTAAGCCTTCCTTACAAGCACAGGTGGTGCGACAGTTGGTAATTGTCGCAATTTTCATACCGATATAACCCGAAAGGCCCGAGAAAAATCCGCCCGTAACAAAAGCGAACGGCACAAACCAAGTTAAAAGCTTTGCCAAAGCCATTACGCAAAGAATTAAAAACATGGCGGCGAAAAACAAAGACACGATAGTATATTGCCTTTTTAAGTATGCGCCGGCACCCTTGCGAATGGATTTGGATATCTTTTGCACGCTTACGTCGCCTTCGCTGTACTTTTTGATGCTTTCTGCCTTAAAAAAAGCAAAAAGCAAAGCGACGAGCGCACCTGCCAAGGTTATGAACGGTAAGCACTTATTTATGAAAAAATCCATTAAAATCTCTCCCTTAGTATTATTGTATGCTGATAGTACCTATTTATAGGTTTAATACAGTATATCACTTTGTTAATTATTTGTCAATCTTTTTTTACGAAAAAGTACATTTTTTGCGAAAAAATAATGTTTATTTTTTGCTTTTTTATCTTATGCCATCTGTTAAATACAAAAAATCCCCTTAAGATTTTTACAAAATCAAAAGGGGATTTTAATTAAATTTAACTTTAAACTCTGTCAAGCATCATCCATGTAAGGGGCAAGGGTAAAATTTCGTTCTTTTTCTCTTCCCCTGTTGCGGTTTTAAACAGGTAACTTGTTGCGGCAATTCTATCAAGTGTGATATCGGCTTCACTATCTGTTTCGATACAAAATGCCTTTCCGTTTTTAACGCCGACTTCGTACTTTTTATCATCGGTAATATCAATTACAAAGCTTTGGTCTTTAATATTTGTATAGGTAAGCTTTAAATCCAAAAACGCTTCTATCATATTTTTAAAGTTTCGGATGTAAAATTGACTCGGCGAAAAATATGTAACAGTTTTAGCGTTTGCTTTCAAAATATCGGTTTCAGGATATCTGAATAACGGCATGCTGACTGTAAGTTCATTTTTACTTAGTTTTGCGGCGGCCGAAATTGCTTTAAGCAAATTGTCGTTATCTGCCATATATATTTCATTTAATTTTGTATATGCACCGTTTAATGACAAATAACCGATAAATTTACCGTTATCTAAAACGGCATATGGGTTACTTTCCCAAGCGCAAACGGTGTTGTAAAAATCTTCTGCGGTATCGCGGTTAACGACATAGTTATCTTTTTTATGAAGCGCCATACATTTTTTTATAATTTCGGTCTTGTCAGCGGTGATTTTCATTAGCTCATAAGAAGTATCGGTGAAATTATCAAAAAGATAATCAACCATTGTAGCACAAGCTTCATATCCGTAACGGCGGTAGCGGTCGGCTTTGCCGTTTAACCTTACCGCATCGACAGATGCTTCTTCTAAATCTTTTTCGGTCGCATCAAGTAAAGCGGACATATACCCCCTGCCTCTATAATCGGGGTCGGTAACAACATTACCCATTGTGCCTAATGTGATTTTATGACCGGCAACGGTCGAAGGCAACGGATAAACACCCAAAGCGGCAACTAATTTCCCGTCTTCTTTAACAGCAAGATGTTTGCCGGCATAACTGTCGTTATTAAGCTTAGGCATAATTGCAAACATATCCGTATTGCAAACCTTATTCATAAGTTTTATAGTTTCCCGATAATTTTCTTTCGTAATGCGTAAAACTTCCATAAAGCACCGCTCTTTCCTTTTTGTAATTACATTATAACCGCTTAGTATTTTTAATGCAACAAAACAATTGCTTTTTTTATGGATATTCCCTTTACTTATAACTTTTACTTTGTTATAATGCTTGTTGGGGAGTTGATTTCTTTGAAAAGCACTTTAAATTTTGTTGATTTTGAAATTGCCGGCACTGTTCCTCCTGCTGAAACAGGACTGCCGGATATTTATAACAACGAATATATTCACGCAAAAATTACCGTTTCGGATAAAATTAACGAAGAAGAACGCAAATATATGGGTAAAGGTATGATTAGTACCCTTTTGCCTTACACCGAGCAAAGCATTTACGACCGTAGCCGTAATATTGTTAAGCTTAAAGCCGCCGTGCTTGAAAACGAGTATTTAAAGGCTACCTTTGTTACCGAATTGGGTGGCAGACTTTGGTCTCTTTTTGACAAAAAGAACAACCGCGAGCTTTTATATAACAACACTTGTTTTCAGCCCTGCAACTTGGCCCTTAGAAACGCTTGGTTTAGCGGTGGTGTTGAATGGAATGTCAGTATTAAGGGACATAATCCGCTTACCTGCTCGCCTATGTTTGCAGAAAGTTTAACGGCAAGTGACGGTGAGCCGGTTTTAAGAATGTATGAATTTGAGCGCAAACGCGGTGCCGTTTACGCAATCACTGCAAGACTTGACAAGGATTTGCTTTTAATAAACAACACAATAGAAAATCCGCAGGAAAATGATATTTATATGTACTGGTGGTCTAACATTGCGGTACCCGAAACCAAAGGCACCCGTGTTTTAGCACCGGCGGATGAAGTCTTTATTTCGACCTATTTAAACGGCAACTATATTTTAGATACAACAAAAATGCCGGTTGTAAACGGCGCCGATGTAACCTACGCTTCTAACGTACAGGCAAGTCGCGACTTTTTCTATAAAATACCTAAAAACAACAATAAATGGATAATCAGTGCCGATGAAAACGGCAACGGGCTTTTGCAGTTTTCCACTTATGAGTTAATCGGTAGAAAGTTGTTTGTTTGGGGTCAAAAGAGCGGTGGCAGACATTGGAACGAATGGCTTTCGGACAGCGGTGTACCCTATATTGAAATTCAAGCAGGCTTAATGCACACCCAATATGAACATTTTATTATGCCTAAAAAGAGCACCATTTCTTTTATAGAGGCTTACGGTGCATTTAACGGAAACCCCGAAATTGTTCACGGTGACTACCAAAAAGCAGTAAATGAAGTTGATAGCTTTGTAAAGCCTTTATTAACAAGATTAGATAAGTCAAAATTTGACTGCACCAAAAACGAAATTAAATATTTCGGCTCGGGCTTCGGTGCAACAGAAGAAAAACGCCTTGGCAAGAAAATCAGTAAAATTGCCGATTTCCCGACCGAAAGTGCAACAAGTGAGCAGGCATATTGGAACGCTTTATTAGACGGCAAGGATATTGAAGAGCCTGATGTTCTATCCCCAGTACTCACCTATATGGAGGGTGATTTTTGGATAGACCTTATCGAAAAAAAGCAGAACAAAAATTGGTTTGATTTTTACGAGCTCGGCATTCTTTACTTTGCAAAAGGTGACATTGAAGGTTCACGGAAAAATCTTTTAAACTCTATTGAAAAGAACAAAAATCCTTGGGCTTTACGCGCAATGGCAAGAATTTATTTGGGCGCCGACAAGGATTATGAAAAAGCACTTAAATCCGCTTATGATACTTTAAATATGCTAAACGATAATTTGGCACTTTGCATTGACTGTGCCGACACAATTATTAAGTGTGGCGATTATGAAGGCTTTGCAAACTTATTTAACTCTTTGCCAAAAAGCATTACCGAAAGCGGCCGTATGAAGCTCTTTTACGCTTTAGCACTTGCAAAGAGCGGTAAACCGGAAGACGCGCGTGCTTTGTTAGATGATTTGACCGTTTATGATATTCGCGAAGGCGAATATACTTTAAGCGACTTGTGGCTTGAAATCCACAAAGAAAAATTAGGCGGTGTAATCGATGAAAATGAAATTTTAAAGGCTTTCCCACTGCCGAAGCATTTAGATTTCAGAATGCATTGATTTTTAGGAGGTATAATCTTTATACCTCCTTTTTGTTTGCTTGAAAAACAGATTACTATATGCTATAATATTATTGTATTTATGCTATTATTTTGTTTAGGAAGAAAATTATGAAAGAATCTACATTTGAATATGCTGAGGACATAATAAGTAAAGCTATTATGTTCGCTATTTCCGCACACAGCGGTCAGCAGCGCAAAGGCAGCCGCACGCCTGCAATTATTCACGCTATGGAGGCGGCAACCATTGCCTCTACCCTAACCGAAGATAATGATGTTATCGCGGCGGCACTTTTGCATGACACGGTTGAAGACACCGATGTAACGCCGGAACAAATTTTAAAAATGTTCGGTGCTAAAATTGCCGAATTGGTTGCAAGTGAAACCGAAGACAAGCACCACGAACTTCCCGCCGAAGAAAGTTGGATGATCAGAAAAGAAGAAACCATATCAAGACTTAAAGCTTCTGACGATAAAAACATCAAAATTCTTTGGATGAGTGATAAATTATCCAACATTCGTTCCTTTTACCGTTTGCGCTTAAAATACGGTGACAGAATGTGGGATGATTTTCACCAAAAAGATGTCAATAAACAATATTGGTATTATAGCGAGATTGCAAAAGCTTTAATCGAACTTGAAAACACCCCCGCTTACTGTGAGTATGTGGATTTAGTTAATAAAACATTTGAGAGGTAAAAAAACATGAATGTAACTGCCAAGAAAACAGAAAATAAATTGACGATTGTTTTAGAAGGTCATATTGATTCTTCCAATGCGTCGGTCGCCGAAGAAAAAATTAACGAAATATTAAAGCAACACGAACCGTGTGAGCTTTCGCTCGATATGGAAAATCTTACCTACATTTCAAGTGTCGGTTTAAGAATAATATTAAGGCTTAAAAAGGCACATAATGAACTTAAGCTTATAAATGTTTCGGCAGAGGTTTATGACGTTTTGGATATGACCGGTTTTACCGAAATGATGGATGTTTCCAAGGCTTACCGCCGTTTAAGTGTCGAGGGTTGCGAGCAAATCGGTCAAGGCTCTAACGGTGTTGTTTACCGTCTTGATGCCGACACAATTATTAAGGTTTACAGAAATCCCGACAGTTTACCCGACATTCACCGCGAGCGTGAGCTTGCACGCAAGGCCTTTGTTTTAGGTATTCCGACTGCCATTCCCTATGATGTAGTAAAGGTTGAGAACAGTTACGGCTCGGTTTTTGAGCTTCTTAACGCAGAATCTTTTGCTGACATTGTTATTGAAAATCCCGAATTGTTAGATGCAACGGTTGATGAATTTGTAACTTTATTAAAGCAAATACACTCAACTGAGGTTAAAAAAGGCGATATGCCAAACATGAAGGATGTTGCTGTCGGTTGGGTTAAAGACCTTAACGGTGTTTTACCGGCTGACCAATATGAAAAGTTGCTGACTCTTGTAACCAATGTTCCGGATTGCAATAATATGATGCACGGCGACTATCACTTTAAAAACGTTATGAAGCAAAACGGTGAAATTTTGCTTATTGATATGGATACTTTATGTGTCGGCCACCCTGTATTTGAATTTGCTTCGATTTATCTTGCCAATGTCGGTTTCGGCGAGGTTGACCCTCAGGTCACCTTAAAGTTTATGGGTATGCCTTATGAACTGACAACAGAAATTTGGCAAAAAACGTTGGAAGGATATTTTGGCACAACAGATAAAGACGAACTTGACAAATATGCCGCAAAAGCAAGAATTATCGGCTACACAAGACTTTTGCGCCGCACATTAAGGCGTGAGCCTGACAACAAAGCAACCATTGATAATTGCAAAAAGCAATTATCCGAATTGCTTGAAGTTACCGGCAGTTTAGATTTTTAAAGGAAGAGGGCTTACAATATGCCTTGCATAACAGTTGAAGCAGAGCTTTCTAACATACCGGCAGTTACCGAATTTGTTGACGCGCAACTTCAAAAGCTTTGTTGTCCCTTTAAAGCGCAGACTAAGCTTGACATTGCGATTGATGAACTTTTCAGTAACATAGCGCGATATGCTTATTCCGGCGGCAAAGGTGAAGTTAAACTTGAAACCGCCTTTAACGAAGCTGACCGCACCTTCTCTATCACCTTTACTGACAGCGGTATTCCTTACAATCCGCTTCAAAAGGACGACCCTGACACTTCGCTTGCCGCAGATGAGCGCGAAGTTGGCGGACTTGGCATTTTTATGGTAAAAAATATGGTGGATGATATTTTTTACCGTTATAAAGATAATAAAAACATTTTGACTATTGTAAAAATTATTTAATTTTAAGGTGAAAAGTTATGAAAATTACAAAAATTAACGAAGGAAACAATTTAACACTTGCTCTTGAAGGCCGTTTAGACACGACAACCGCACCCGATTTAGATGCCGTTGTTAAATCGGAAATAAACGATGTTGCTCTTTTAAAGCTTGATTTTAAAAATTTAGAGTACATATCTTCGGCAGGTCTGCGCGTTCTTCTTTCAGCACAAAAGGTTATGAATAGTCATAGCGGTAATTTGGAAATTCACAATGCCAACGAAAGCATTTTAGAGGTTTTTGAAATTACCGGTTTCAGTGATTTACTTACAATTAAGTAATCTCTTTGGAGGTTTTTATGCAAGTTTATTTAAACCTGTTTATCGCCGTTGGAATTCAAGTTTTAATTTCGATATTGTTTTATATTTTAAAACGGAAAACTAATTTTATTAAGTTGCCGTTTTACATACAACAAATCATTATCGGCATTGCTTTTGGCTTGGCCGCCGTATTTTCGACTGAACACGGTGTTTCTATCGGCACCGCCGTCATAAATGTGCGCGACGCTGCACCTATCACCGCCGGACTTGTTTTTGGCGGACCTGCCGGCATTATTGCCGGTTTAATCGGCGGTATTGAGCGCTGGTTTGCGGTTTATTGGGGTGTTGGCGCTTACTCGCGTGTTGCTTGCACGGTTTCTACCATTCTTGCCGGTATTTACGCCGCCGCTTTACGAAAATATATGTTTGATAACAAAAGACCGAACTTTGGTTTTGGTATTGCTGTTGCGGTTGTAATGGAAGTAATACACCTTTCGATTTTATTCTTAACGCATCTTTCCGACGCCAGTGTTGCTTATGAAATAGTAAAGGTTACAACCTTGCCTATGGTTGTTTGCAATGCCGTTTCGGTTGCAATGACTATCATTGCGGTTGACCTTATGAGTACAGGGCTTCACCGTGGCGAAAAGCGTATTCGCTCAATTCCCCAAAGGTTACAAACCAGAATGCTTGTTTGCATTGTGTTAGCTTATATTTTTACAACCGGTTTTGTAACAATTTTGCAGACCAATACAGCTTTAATACAAGCAAAAAATTTGCTTATGGTTAACCTTGAAGATGTTTCGGCTTATTCCGATTTTGAAGAAAACTTATCGGTTAACGAAATTGTCGAAAACCGTCATATCGGCGAAAACGGATATTTTATTGTTTCTAACCTTAACGGCGGTATTTTAGACAGCGCCGGTCATAAAATCGGTAATGATTTAAATTCATATATGATAACTCTTGATGAAAACTTTACCGATGCTCAAATAAAGCCAGCAAAAATCAAAAATAAGGATTATTACTATTTGGCAACAAAGGTTAAGGAATGTTACGTTGTTGCGGTTATACCTAAAAGCGAAGCTTTTGCAACACGCGATGCGGCAATGTATATTAACTCCTACATGGAAGTTATAGTTTTCGCAATTTTGTATGCGCTTATTTACAGCCTTATTAGGCGTAAAGTTGTTAATAACATTCGCGAAGTTAATGAAAACTTAGGAAGAATTACAAGCGGTGATTTATCGGTTACGGTTGATGTCAGAGAAAGCGATGAATTCAATTCGCTTTCTAATGAAATCAATGCGACGGTTGACACTTTAAAAAAATATATTGCCGAAGCTAATGCGCGGATTGATGCCGAGCTTGAGTTTGCCAAAAACATTCAACATTCGGCTTTGCCCTGCGTTTTCCCTGCCTATCCTACTAAAACGGAGTTTGACATAAACGCTACTATGGATACCGCAAAGGAAGTCGGCGGCGACTTTTACGATTTTTATTTGATTAACGAAAACCGCTTGGCATTTCTTGTTGCCGATGTTTCGGGCAAAGGTATTCCGGCGGCAATGTTTATGATGCGCGCTAAGACAATGATTAAAACTTTGGCGGAAGAAAACTTGCCGGTTAACGAAATTTTAACCATCGCTAATGATAAGTTATGTGAAGGTAACGACGCAGGTATGTTTGTAACCGCTTGGATGGGTATTTTAGATATCGAAACAGGCCATGTTACTTTTGCCAATGCGGGCCATAATCCACCCATTCTTTATAAGGACGGCAGCTTTGAATACCTACGCACTAAATCAGGCCTTGTGCTTGCCGGTATGGATGGCATACAATATAAGTTGCAAGAGCTTGACCTTAATAAAGGTGATCGGATTTATCTTTATACCGACGGTGTTACCGAAGCTACCGACCTTAATAACAATCTTTATGGCGAAGATAGGTTATTGAAATTCATTAACGCCAATAAAGATAAAGTCGGCGGTGATTTGCTTAAATCCGTTAAAGCGGATATTGACACCTTTGTAGGAGAAGCCGACCAATTTGATGATATTACAATGTTACTTTTAGAGTACAACGGAAAATAAGAATATAATACAAGCCGTACCTCATAGTTTCTATTAAAGGGGATAGAAATTATGAGGTATTTTATTATTACTAAAAAACAAATTATGTTGCTTTTATGCGTTGTGTTATCGCTTACAGCTGTTGTAATCGGCTCTACATCGGTTTTTGCCGAAAACGACCGCTCGTTGCCTATTTACTGCGTTGAAACCGATAAAAAGCAAATTGCGATAAGCTTTGACGCCGCTTGGGGCAATGACGATACAGAAACACTAATTGAAATTTTAGACAAGTATGATGTGCCTGCAACTTTTTTTGTTGTCGGCGCTTGGGTTGATAAATATCCCGAATCTGTAAAAGCACTGAGTGATGCAGGTCATCAGGTGCAAAACCATTCCAACACCCACCCGTATATGACAAGTCTTTCAAAAGAGCAAATGATTAACGAAATTGAGTGTTGCAATAAAAAAATCAAGGCAATAACCGGCAAAGCCCCTACCCTTTTGCGCCCGCCTTACGGCGACTATGATAACTGCGTTGTAGAAACGGTAAACGGCCTTAATATGTACCCGATTCAATGGTCGGTTGACTCTCTTGACTGGAAAGACAGCGCGACGGCGAACAGTATTTGTGAGAGAGTTACAAGTAAGGTGCAAAACGGCTCTATCGTGCTTTTCCACAATGATGCCGACCACACCCCAGAAGCACTACCCACAATTTTAGATTGCCTAAAAAAAGACGGATATGAATTTGTCTTCATATCCGACCTTATTATGAAAGATAATTATAAAATTGATAATACGGGTAAGCAATGTAAAATTGACAATCAATGAGCTCCGCGAGCGAAACGAAGCAATAACAGCATTTGCAAATAAAAATTTTTGTGATGACAAGTAAAAAAGACGGTGCAAATTCGCACCGTCTTTTTTATAGTGTAACCTTAAAGTACAAAATTGTATGCCTGTTATGCTCAATAACAAAGTGAATTGCACCGTTTTCGTAAAAGCCGTCCGCGTAATGGTAGCAACCGGGGAAATCGGTCAATTTTATTTTTTTGCCCCAAGTTTTCATATCATCATCAGATATCCAAAGTTCCAAAGGTTGTCTATCGGTTTTGCTTGGTGTGTGAATTAGTGCAATTCGACCGTTATCTATTGGAATTAGTCTTGGTTTATTTGAAGGGTTTGGAATATCGGTTTCGTAAACTTCGCCCCATGTATAACCGCCGTCCTTTGAGTCACAACGGAACAAGTGCCCCGCTTCTTTTCTAATAAGCATTGATATAGTTCCGTCAGATAATTCGGCAAGAGTCGGTTCGGTCCAAATCCACCATTTATCCATTTTCCAACTAAACGCTTTATATTTTTCAAAGGTTTTTCCGTTATCATTACTGATTAAAACACCTGTTTCGACGGTTTGGTTATTTATTGTGCAGATTACTGTTTCTTTTCCGCTTTCTTCTGCAACCCTTTTTACCTCCGCTTTATCCATAGGATAATGCTGATACGGCAATAAAATTTGTCCGTTTCTTTTCCTTAACATGCCACGCATAAAGGTATATTCGGGGAAAAACGGTGGAGGTCCCGCTTTTTTAAACGTATATCCGTTATCGGTGCTTTTCATCATTTCACAGTTCCAATACAAAAAGCGTCCCGAATGTACGGTGAGATATGCCGTAATTTCGTTATCTATTGAAGTTAACTCGGTACAATAAACCGCATTGCCGTCCTCAGGGTAAATACTTTCTTTTTGGGACCAAGTTTTGCCTTCGTCCTTACTGTGAAAAACATAAACACGGTTTTCGGGTGCGGGTTCTTCGATGCCGTCGCACTGACAAACGCATAAAAGTTCGCCGTTTTTTGTGCGTTCAATCAACGGTTCACAACTTAAAGTGCTTGTTGCAACTTGATTTATTTCAATTTTCATTTAAAATGTCTCCTTAACTGCTTTACAACCGTTAATAAGCATATTCAGTTCGCTTCCGATGCTAAACATTGTAGCACCGTTTTCTTTTGCGCAGTTTATCAGCTTATTACTGCCTGTTATAATTCCAAACGGTTTATTATTTCTAACACAAGTTTTTCCGATAAAGCTTATCGCTTTGCAGAGTATTTCATTATCCCCCACACAATCAAGGTCAATAGACAAATCGTTAGGGCCGATAAACACGCCGTCCACTCCGTTTACAGCAAGTATTTCTTCTAAATTATCCATACCCGTTTTTGTTTCGATTTGGGCATAAATCTTCATTTTTTCATTGGCGGATCTCATATATTCTTTAAGCGGTGGCGGATTATATAAAGTATGCGCACGTGTTGTTGAGATACCGCGTTTGCCGAGAGGCGCATATTTTGCAAATTCAACAACATTTGCAATGTCTTTGGCAGTATTAGTCATGGGAAGCAAAAACCCATGTGCGCCTAAATCGGCAAGTTTTGTGACATACTCTCTATTGCTATTGCCGATTCGAATAATTAAGTTAACATCATATAGATTTGCGGTTGTAACAATTTCCTTAATTGCGGAAAAGTCAAACGCACCATGCTCGTTATCTAAAATAACGAAATCAAGACCGCAATTTTTTGCAATTATCGGGAAATTTGCAAACGGTATTTCCGAATGCATTACACCCTTTTTTATTATATTGTCCTTTGAAATTTCGATCAACCCCTTACGGCCTAAATTTTCTTCGCAAAATTCGCAACTAATGCCGATTCTTTCTAATTTATCAATCAAGTCTTTTTCGACAAGCTTACTGCCGCCACCGCCGAAAACGGCTTTTTTCTTTTGCGGTAGAATTTTTACCGCGTCTAATATTTGCTTAACAAACAGTTCTTTACCCTGATTTTTATAAAGCAACTCACCGCCGACAAGGCCCGAAATTGTGAAAAGGCGATTTTCGGCAAAAAAGTATGGCCTTTTTTCGTAATCACCGCTTATTTCGTCCATTTTAGCCAAACATGAAATTTGCGTTGCCGTACCTATGTTTATTAAGTATGAGTCGGTTTTAGCGTTGCTGCCTAAAAAGCTTATTTGGTGGTCGCCAAATGGGGCAAATACCGAAATGCCTTTGTAGGTTCCGACTTTTTCAACCGATGTTGAAACGGTAGGAAATTTTGCTTCAATCCCCATTTCGCACCTGCCCGACTCTGCATTAAAAAATCCTGAAGCACAAGCATCGGTAATATGCGTAATGTTTTTACCTAACAATCTATAAATAATAAAAGATCCCAATGTAAAAAACGTGCCGTTAAAAGAGTTTATATCTATTTTTGCAAGTGGCAAATTATCTTTAAGAGATGTACCTAATTTATCATAGTCAAGACCTGCCAAAAACGGCTTGGTGATATCTCCGCTTTTATCCCGCCATGAAACATAATTCGAAAACCGACCGTTTTCATCCATAGTTATATAGCCATGCATTTGAACCGAGATATATGCAAAACCGCATTTATATGCTACACCTGTGTTGAAGATGTTTTTTACCGTTTCAAAAATTGTTTCGGAATCAACCAAAAACCTGTTTCCTTTGTTAAAACAAGGTGCCGGAAAAGGCAATTTGTCTTCAAAAACAATTTTGTTTAAATCATCGCAAATGCAATATTTAATAAAAGTACTGCCAATATCTAATAGCAACCGATTGCTCATTGAATATCACCTTATTTAAAATTATATAATGCTATAAATGAAATGTACATTGCAATATAAACTAAAAAGTTTGCAAAAACGGTTTTTTATGATATAATACTTTTGAAAGAAGGGGTTTTGTGAATAATCAATTTGACAAACGCTTTTCAACAAACGAAATAAATTTGAAATATGCAAAAGGTATGCGAGATATTTACGGCAAAGAATTTCACAGCTACTACGAAATTTTTTATTTTTTAGGTGGTGACGCCGAATTTATTACAGATAACGGAAAATATAAAATTGCCGAAAAAACAATTATTGTTATTCCAAAAGAAACCTTTCATCAATTTGTTGTTTATGGTCAGGAAAGCGACTATATCAGAATGGTTTTAAGCTTTAATAATGTTAACGAATTAAACTCGCTGATAGAATCAAAACTAAACGAAATAATTTTAACAAAGTCGCATAAATTGGATTCTTTATTTTTTGAACTCGAAGATATTATTAAAAACAAATACGAAAAGGCAGAAGCTGATGTTTTGCTTAAATCTATTTTAGCACAAATTGTTGTTTGCATAAAAAGTGATAATGAATACTCAGCCGAACGCTCCAAAGCATTAAACGAGATAACAAAACAAGCAATTTACTATATTACCGACAACTTAAAAAACGACCTGTCGATTAACACCATCGCAAACAAATTGCACGTTTCAAAGTCTTATTTAACGCATGTTTTTAAAAATGATTTGCAAATTTCAATCCATCAATACATTTTACAAAAGCGCCTTATGGTGGCAAATAATAAAATTCATTCGGGACTATCTGCAACCGAAGCCGCCGCCGATTCGGGCTTTTTAGACTATTCGGTGTTTTTTAGGCAATATGTAAAGATGTTCGGCATTTCCCCCTCTTCTGCGAAGAGAAATAGTGACATTTAACATATTGATGCAAAAACAGAAGGGACGATTTACATCGTCCCTTTTATAATATGATTTATCACGGATAATACGGGTTTGGTTTAAACAATAAAAATATTAGGTCGAATATAACGCCGAATCCGAACAATCCGCAAGTAAAGATATAAACTATGCCTAAAAGCACCCTGCCTTCATAAAACTTATGAATACCGAAACACCCAAAGAAAAGGCACAAGAAAAATGATACCCATTTGCTTTTTGCCATAAATTAAGCCCCCTTAACTATTTAATTATATTATAAATTTGTTATCGCCAAAAATCAACAATACTTTTCCGCATATTAGTTAGCATTTCCGCATACTATTAACCATACGGAGTTGATAGTATGAAAGATATGACAGAGGATAGAGCGGTAGCTTTAGGTGAATACATAACCCGCACCGGCGCCACCGTCAGAGCCACCGCAAAGGTTTTTAAAATCAGCAAATCTACCGTACATAAAGATGTTACAGAAAGACTTTTAAGGGATAATCCGCAATTATACCGGCGTGTAAAGGTAGTGTTAGAAAAAAACAAGCAAGAGCGCCACATACGCGGCGGACTTGCGACAAAACGAAAATATAAAGGTGAAATTTAACAAAAACAGCACTAACTTATGTTAGTGCTGTTTTGCTTTAATCTTTAAAAAAGTCCTTAACCCTTTCACCAAAGGTTTTGCGCTTATTATAGTTTTCTTCGGTAGTAATACTGCTTAGCGCTTTAATCTTTTCCTTTTGCTCTTTAGTTAAGTTTTTAGGGACTTCGACCGTAACAGTTACATACTGGTCGCCCTTGCCCGAATAGTTAAGGCGCTGAATACCTTTGCCTTTAAGTTTAAATTCATCCCCCGGCTGCGTGCCTTCGTGAATAGTAAACTTAACCTTACCGTCTAATGTCGGAACGGTAATTTCGGCACCCAAAGCCGCTTGGGTAAAGGTAATCGGAATATCGCAAAAAACGTCATAACCGCGTCGCTCAAAAATTGCGTGCGGACGAACGTTGATGTTAATTCTTAAATCCCCCGACGGGCCACCGTTTCGACCGGCATCACCGCCACCGCGAACATTTATTACCTGACCGTCATCAATGCCGGCAGGAACATCAACCGTTTTTTCAACGGTGTGTCTGATTTTACCTTTGCCCGCGCAAACATTACAAGGATTATCAATAATTTTACCGCTGCCGTGACAATTATTACAAACGCTTTGTGTTTGCATTACGCCAAACGGTGTGCGCTGTGTGCTTGCAACCTGACCTGTGCCGTGACAAACGGGACAAGTTTTAGGTGAAGTACCCTTTTTAGCACCGGTACCACCGCATTCGGTACAATTATCAATTTTTGTTACCTTAACGGTTTTGCGACAACCTTTAGCAGCTTCTTCAAAGCTTAGGTTAAGGGTTGCAGCGGTGTCATTACCCCTTTGCGGAGCATTAGGGTTAGCACGCCGTCCGCCACCGAAGCCGCCACCAAAGAAGGAACTGAAAATATCACCCAAGTCGCCAAAGTCACCAAATCCGGCACCGCCAAAGCCGCCGCCGAAACCGCCGCCGCCCGCGCCGAAATTAGGGTCAACGCCGGCATGGCCGAACTGGTCATAACGGGCGCGTTTTTCCTTATCGGACAAAACTTCATACGCTTCGTTAACTTCTTTAAACTTTTGCTCGGCTTTTTTGTCGCCCGGATTTAAGTCGGGGTGATATTTTTTAGCCGCTTTACGATAGGCTTTTTTAAGGTCATCATCGCTAACAGCTTTGTCAACGCCTAGGACCTCGTAATAATCTCTCTTATCTTCAGCCAAAACAATTTTCTCCTACTAAAATATGTACATAGGGCAAACTTATTAGGTTTGCCCTTTTAAAATTTATTTCTTGTTATCGTCCACATCTGTAAAGTCAGCATCGTAAACATTAGGGTCGCCTTCAGGTGCGGCACCGTCAGCCGGATTAGCACCTTCTTGTGCTTCGGCAGCAGCTTTATAAAGCTTTTCGCTTACAGCAAAGAATTCTTTTTGCAATTCTTCTTGCTTAGCCTTAATGTCTTCAACATCTTCGCCCTTTAAAGCTTCCTTTAAAGCTTCCTTGGCGGTTTCAATCTTAGACTTTTCGTCTTCGGTAATCTTGTCGCCAAGTTCGCCTAAGGTCTTTTCGGTTTGATAGATAAGTTGGTCGGCATTGTTGCGAATGTCAACAGCTTCGCGACGTTTCTTATCTTCGGCAGCATAGGATTCAGCTTCCTTGACAGCCTTATCAATATCTTCCTTAGACATATTTGTATTGGAAGTAATGGTGATGTTGTTTTCTTTGCCGGTACCTAAATCCTTTGCGGAAACATGAACAATACCGTTAGCATCAATATCAAAAGTAACTTCGATTTGAGGAATTCCGCGCGGAGCCGGAGCAATACCGTCAAGATGGAACACACCTAAGGTCTTGTTATCCTTAGCAAATTCGCGTTCACCTTGTAAAACATGAACTTCAACAGAAGTTTGACCGTCGGCTGCGGTAGAGAAAATTTGGCTCTTCTTAGCAGGGATGGTTGTGTTTCTTTCGATAACCTTAGTAGAAACACCGCCCATTGTTTCGATACCTAATGAAAGCGGAGTAACATCTAAAAGTAACAATCCCTTAACATCGCCGCCTAAAACACCGGCTTGAAGAGAAGCACCGATAGCAACACATTCATCAGGGTTAATGCCCTTAAACGGCTCTTTACCCATGAAGTTTTTAACTGCATCTTGAACGGCAGGAATTCTTGAAGAACCGCCAACCATCAATACCTTATTGATTTCGCTCTTATCAAGACCTGAGTCGGAAAGTGCTTGACGGACAGGAGCCATGGTAGCGTCAACTAAGTCAGCGGTAAGCTCGTTAAACTTAGCGCGTGTAAGACTTGTTTCAAAATGCTTAGGACCGGTAGAATCGGCAGTAATAAACGGCAAGTTAATATCGGTTGAAGTCATACCCGAAAGGTCAATTTTAGCCTTTTCAGCGGCTTCCTTAACGCGTTGCATTGCCATCTTATCACCCGAAAGGTCAATGCCTTGCTCGGCTTTAAATGTGCTTACAATATAATCCATAATGCGCTTATCAAAGTCATCGCCACCTAAACGGTTGTTACCGGCAGTAGCTAAAACTTCTTGAACGCCGTCGCCCATTTCGATAATAGAAACATCGAAAGTACCGCCGCCCAAGTCATAAACCATAACCTTTTGGTCGTCTTCCTTATCAATACTGTATGCCAAGGCAGCGGCAGTAGGCTCGTTAATAATACGCTTAACATCAAGACCGGCAATCTTACCGGCATCCTTAGTTGCTTGACGCTGTGCATCGGTAAAGTAAGCCGGAACGGTAATAACCGCTTCACTGACTGCTGTGCCTAAATAGCTTTCAGCATCAGCCTTTAACTTTTGAAGAATGATAGCCGAAATTTCTTGCGGGGTGAACTTCTTGTCGTCGATAGCAACGGTGTAGTCTGTACCCATTTCGCGTTTAATTGAACTGATAGTTCTGTCGGGGTTTGTAATAGCTTGACGCTTTGCAACCTGACCTACCATCCGTTCGCCTGTCTTTGAAAAAGCAACAACCGAAGGGGTTGTTCTTGCACCCTCTGCGTTAGCGATTACAACCGGCTCGCCGCCTTCCATAACAGCTACACAAGAGTTTGTTGTACCTAAGTCAATACCAATAATTTTTCCCATAATAAAATTCCTCCTAAGAAATATATGTTTTTTAATTTGCGACCTTAACCATTGCAGGGCGTACAACTGTGTCGCCTATTTTATAGCCCTGTTGCAAAACTTCGGCAATAACATTTTCGCCTAAACTTTCGTCCTCGATATGCATTACCGCATCGTGCAAATTAGGGTCGAATGTGTCGCCTGTTTTTGCTATTGAAACAATTTGAAGTGTTTCGGTTAATGCTTCAAACTGTTTTACAATCATTTCAATTCCCTTTAAATATTCGGGACTTTCTTTATCGGCGGCCGAAGCCCTTCCGATATTATCAATTATAGGTAAAAGCTTTTTAACCGTTTCGGCTTTTGCAAATTCCGCAACACTCGCCTTTTCTTTTTCGGTTCGCTTTTTGTAATTGTCAAATTCTGCCGCAGTTCTGAGTAAAAGGTCTTTTGAGTTATCAAGCTCGCTCTTTAAGGACTCAATTTCAGCGTCCTTTTTAGATTTCTTTTTCTGAACCTTTTCTTCAACTTCTGCAGTAGTTTTCTTTTCCTCTGGCATTTTAGTTTTCCTCCATAAGTTTTGAAGCTATATACTCTACACTCGGCATTATTCTGTTATAAGGCACCCTATAAGGAGCAATTACACCGATAACACCTTTATGAAGATTATTGTTGAATCCGCCCGCGATAAGCGTATCGGAATAGAGCTCCGAAAGGCCGGTACTGTCACCGAATATAACGCCGACTTTTTTAACATCGCTTAAAAGGGTTATTAAAGAGTCGCGTTGTTTTACAAGTGACAATATGCGGTTGGCTTTTTGCTCATCACAAATGCCGTAAAGCTTATTTTCACCGATTAAGGTAACCGAAGTATCCTCAATATTAGCGACTGCCTCGAAAAGCGCGGTAAACACAGGCAAAAGTGAAAGCGAATAAACACCTGATTTGGCAATTATGCTTTGGATAAACGGCATTGTGATTTTATCAACCGTCTGACCGATAATTTCTTTACTGACAGCATTTTTAAAATATTCGTATTCAGCTTCGGTTAAAGAACTTGCAGGTTTAAAAATGCGGTTTCTCGCACGACCGTCCGAAGTTATAACAAGTAACAGTAAAGAATTAAATCCCACCGAAACAAGTTCAACTTGACTGACACTTGCAGATTTGCCGGCGACTAAACAGGTAATTGCAGGTAAACCCGTTAGGTCAGATAAAACCTGACCTGCAAAGTTAGGCACATCCTCAGGATTGCAAGACATATTGGCAAAACGGTTGTCGATAAACAACTTTTCGTTATCTGTCAAAGTGCCGTGTGGCATTAGTGAATTAACATAAAAGTTAAAACCTAAACTGGTAGGCACCCTGCCTGCCGAGGTGTGCGGTTGGGATAAATATCCCAAATTGCAAAGCTCGCTCATCTCACTACGCAAAGTTGCGCTTGAAGGTGCATTTTCCAAAAGACCGGTAAGTATTTTGGAACCAACCGGAGTGCCGGTTTCAATATAGCTTTTTATTACAGCGGAAAGTATTGCTTTTTTGCGGGGACTCAGTTCCATTTACTCACCACCATTTCGTATTAGCACTCTAACACTTAGAGTGCCAACATTTACTATTATATGCAATTTTTCACAAAAGTCAATACTTTTCGAAAAAATTTTTTGACTTTTCCTGACCTTTTACATTTTGTTCACATTTTTATATAAAAAAACACCCGTAGGAAGTGCTTTCACTACGGGTGTTATGCTATTTAATTATTCGCAACATTCATCCTTTTTAGGTGCTGCTTTTTTGGGCTTTGCCGACTTTGTAGCATCGCCCAAGCCGGTTGTTTCGCTAAACACCGCATTATTGGTAACGGCGTTTACAACATCGGTCGGGATTATAAGCTTAGCGGCAGTGCCGTTAGAAACATTAACAAGTGCTTCGTACTTTTTAAGTTCAAGCACGGCTGCATCGGCGCCGGCATCCTTTAAAGCTTTAAGACCGTCAGCCTCTGCCTTTTTAGAAAGGTAAATTGCCTTTGCTTCGCCTTCGGCTCTCGCAATTCTGGCATCGCGTTCACCTTCGGCTGCAAGAATCATAGCTTGCTTGTCGCCTTCTGCCCTTGTAATAGCAGCGGCCTTGTGGCCTTCAGCTTGAAGCAAGGTTTCACGGCGGTCGCGTTCGGCTTTCATTTGCTTTTCCATCGCATTTTGAATTTCGGCAGGCGGGATAATGTTTTTAAGCTCAACGCGGTTAACCTTCATACCCCATTGGTCGGTGGCTTCATCCAAAATAGCGGTCATTTTACCGTTGATTGTATCCCTTGAAGTAAGGGTTCCGTCAAGTTCCAACTCGCCTACAATGTTACGCAATGTTGTTGCGGTCAAATTGCTTAAAGCGTTAATTGGATTGACAACACCGTAGGTGTAAAGTCTTGCATCAAAAATTCTGAAATACACAACGGTGTCAATTTGCATTGTAACGTTATCCTTAGTGATAACCGGTTGCGGTGGAGAATCCAAAACCTGTTCTTTTAAAGTAACCTTTTTCGCAATTCTCTCAATAAAAGGTATTTTAACATGCAAACCGGCAGACCAAGTCGTTTTATATTTGCCTAAGCATTCAATGACAAACTCAGTCGCTTGCGGAACAATGCGAATATTTGTTACAATCAGAATAAATATCAAAGCTAAAACAATAACAACAAGTACGCCCATTTTATTATCCCCTTTAAATTTATTTTACTAAAACTTTTTGAAGCTTTTTATTTGACATAAAGGATTTATAAAGTGAATCAAAAGCTATGCAGAAATGTGTATCCGAGCTGAAAGCTTCAAGAACGGTTGCCTTAATATCGTCATTATTATATGCAACGGCACATAATAATATTAGCTCGGCATTAACAGTTTCCTTATCGCCGTGAACATAAACATCTTCAAACAAATCAACTATCTTTTTAACCTGCTTTTTATTTTTTTCTGAAAGCAGGGCTTTAAGCGGTGCTACAACGCTTTCGCCGAAGAAATGAAGATAAAGATAATCGCCGTTATTTGCAACGTGCGTTTTATATTCTTCTTTAAGTGACGGAAAAATATCCAAAAGTTTTTTAGTGAAACCGCCGATTGTAATGCTGCCGCTCTTATTAGTAGTAGGCAAAGCAACGCTGTTGCCGTTTACAAGAGTACGGGTAGGTTTAATGCCAAGCGCATTTTTAAGCGCGGTTGTAAAACCGATGCCAACGCTTTCAGCATCCTTTTCATTTTGGCTGTCATCAAAAAGCCAAGCGGTGATTTCTTTAAAGTCGTCAAACTTGTCTTCAACCTTATCTGCTTTGTTAAGGGTGTAAACCTGACGCGCTTCATCATAGGAGACCTTAACCTTACATTGCCCGTTAGCAAAGGAACCGTCCTCCGAACCCGAAAAACCGTTTTCGGTCAGAAAAGGCTGCATCTCCTTAATAACAGTATCATAATACCTATTATCCAAAATATTCACATCCATAATTGTTTTTTTATATTATACAATATTTAAAGGAATAGGGCAACAAAAATTTCTTGAAAAATCTTTTTTTAGTTTGTATAATTATAGTATATTGGTTTTTGTGGAGTATATTTTATGAATCTTGCTGATATAAAAGTAATTGAGAAGTTATTAACACCGCTTGGCTTTTCTTTCAAAAAGTCGTTAGGACAAAACTTTTTAATTGATGACACTGTTTGTCCCAAAATGGCTGACTTTGCGTGTGATGCCGACACGGGGGTTATTGAAATCGGTCCCGGCATCGGTGTTTTAACCGCCGCTGTCGCACAGAAAGCTAAGCGTGTTGTTGCTATCGAGCTTGACGAACGCTTGAAAAAGGTCTTGCCTGTTACATTGGAAGAATTTAATAATGTAGAAGTGATTTTTGCCGACGCGTTAAAGCTTGACCTTTCTGCCTTAATTGCCGAAAAGTTCGGTGACTGCAAGCGGGTTGCAGTTTGCGCCAACCTGCCCTATTATATAACTTCACCGCTTATTATGGCATTACTTGAAAAAGGATTGCCGATTGACACTATTACGGTTATGGTACAAAAAGAAGCCGCCCAAAGGCTTTGTGCTAAGGTAGGCACGCGTGAAGCCGGCGCCGTTACGGTTGCGGTCGAATATTATGCCGAAAGTGAAATACTCTTTCCCGTTTTAAGAAACAGTTTTTATCCGGCACCTAATGTTGATTCGGCAGTTATTCAGTTAAAGCTTCGAAAGGAACATCCGGTAGTACTTAAAGACGAAAAATTTTTCTTTAAACTCGTAAAAGCTTGCTTCGCACAAAGGCGAAAGACACTTGTTAACACCGTTTCCAACACAATCGGGATTGATAAAGACACTTTGCGTAAAGCCTTAACCGACCTTAATCTTTCAGAAACGGTCAGAAGCGAACAATTAACACTGAAAGAACTTGCCGACCTTGCCAATTCACTTTGTTAAAATAAAAAAGGCTCACAATGGAGAAACTACGCAAAGAAGTAGTTTCTCCTTGTGTTTCTTCATACTGTTTTATTGAATCCTCTTGACAAATCGAAATCTATCGATATAATATATTGCGTGATCACAAGTTCGTTTAAAGGAGGTGTTCGGATGGAACTTGACGAAA
>JAZUID010000020.1:0-4537 GCA_045642065.1 Acutalibacteraceae bacterium | reverse complement strand
TACTATAATTACCTACCGAAGAATTTAAGTATCATATCCTAAAAAATATTTTGTTAAATATTTAACAAATAGGGAGCTTTAAAATTATGTTGGAATTAAAAGAGTTTCACCGGTTGATATAATATCGTTTTCAATATGATTTATTTTCTTAATATCTTCAATTGAAGAATTATACTCTTTAGCAATATCCCAAAGGTTTTTGTCTTCATTAGCAAAATAAATAATCATTGAAGCATTACTGTTATTTTCAACACTATTCTCCCCTATTGTTAAATCGACAATAAGCGGTACATCAGTTCTTTCATAAATATTTGCGCTATTATTTACAGTAAACTGCAAATCTATAGTATTTTCATTCGAAATATTATAACTGATATCGTTAATTTCAGCAACCGGATCACAAAAAGTATTTGCGTTAGTTGTTCCTAATTCAAAATTGCAATTATAATCAACTGCTTTTTCATAATAGTTTGCTTCGCCGTTTTCATTTCCGTACAAAACGGCGATATTTGCAGTTCCGTTTATAAACATTTTTCCGTCTTTAAATGAATTAGTTTGTGAAACAACATCTGCTGAAATATCATAAATATTTTGTATATTATCGGTTAATATTATCGTATCGGAAATACGACATTCTTGAACACTTTCTTGTATAATTTGTAAAAACGGCATATTTTCTTTTTTAATAACAGCGTTGGAATTCCTTGAATATGCGTCAGTTATAACTGTAATATCGTTTTTACAGTAACACTCAGCGGTGTTAAGAATTTTTACCGAAAGTGAAAAGCTTCTGGATTCGCCGTTTGCTAAGGTATGTGCCTTAATGTCGGCATAAGCAATTTCTGCTTTAACATCACATTCACATAATTCCGTAATGCCTTCAATATCAAGTATTTGGCTATACGGAACCGTCTGCTTGAAACATTGCAGCGAAGCATTATCACACGATTTATAAAGAATATTTACAAGCAAATCGCCTTTTACAATAATCTTATCGTTAATTGTTCTGTTTTCGGTGATTTTAGAACCGATTTCGTACCGAATTATAGATTCAATTTGAGGTTTACCTTGGCCTAATTCTAACTCTTCTTCAACAATTGTGTACTTTTCAGTAAATCCGAGCGGTATTGTTGCAGGTATGCTTTCTCTGCGGATTTCAATGTTTGAATCTTCAATATCAGATATAATTTCAGTACTTTTGCGTTTATAAATTTTGCAATTCAAAGAAACAGCGCCGTTTATATCAATTTTTCGATTTGTAACCGCTCTGCAATTAACATATTCTGTTTTTGCATTGCAACAAACATTAGCACCGGTAATATCCTTATTTAATGCAAATGTTTTGCTAAAAGGATATTGATATTCATAAGCTGCCGGTTTGCCTTCATTGTCAATATACAACACACTAATAACGATACTTCCGTCAACCGTAACCGAGTTACCATTTACGGCTTTTGACGAAATAAACGGTTTTGCACGACATTTTAATATCTTCATAATATCAGGATTATAGTCGGGCAATGTAAAGTCAACATCAATAGGAAAATCACATGCTTCACTAAACAATGTGTCATTTACATAAACATTTGATTTTATGCAATTTAATTCCATAATAATAAAATCCTCCTTAAAATTAGCTATTAAATTTTATGTTGAGGATTTTTATTATATTACAAAAAAAATCCCACCCAAACGGTGGGATTAAAATTATTTGTTTAATTTTTTATCAATAGCTTCAGCAGCGGTTTTACCGGCACCCATAGCAAGTATTACGGTAGCAGCACCTGTAACAGCGTCACCGCCTGCAAATACATTTTCTTTGGTTGTCATTAGATTTTCATCAACAATTAAACAACCGCGCTTATTAGCTTCAATACCTTTTGTCGTAGAACGGATTAAAGGATTAGGTGTAGTACCTAACGCCATAATAACGGCATCAACGTCAATATTAAATTCCGAGCCGGCAATCTCTTGCGGACGGCGTCTGCCAGAAGCATCAGGCTCGCCGAGCTCCATTTTAATACATTCAATACCATTAACAAAACCGCTGTCATCAGTTAAGATTTTAGTTGGGTTACAAAGAAGTTTAAATTCAATTTCTTCTTCTTTTGCATGGTGGATTTCTTCTTTTCGGGCAGGCATTTCTTCTTCACCGCGTCGGTAAATTATATATACATGCTCAGCACCCATACGTTTTGCACAACGAGCAGCGTCCATTGCAACATTACCACCGCCGATAACCGCAATTGATTTAGAGCGTTTAAGCGGTGTATCGTACTCATCAAGATATGCTTTCATAAGATTTATACGAGTTAAATATTCGTTAGCAGAATAAACACCAACCGCGCCTTCGCCTTCAATACCCATAAACATAGGTAGCCCTGCACCCGAGCCGATAAATACAGCTTCATAGCCCATATCAATAATTTCATCTACCGATAAAACTTTACCAATAACCATATCGGTCATAATTTCTACGCCCATATCTTTAAGCGCTTCAATTTCTTTAGCAACGATAGATTTTGGCAAGCGGAATTCGGGAATACCGTAAACAAGTACGCCACCGGCGGTATGAAATGCTTCAAAAACCGTCACTTTATAGCCTTTTTTAGCAAGGTCGCCGGCACATGTTAAGCCGGAAGGACCGGCACCAATAACTGCAACTTTTTTGCCGTTAGACTTAATATTCGGGGTTTCGCGTACACAATTATTCATAAAATAATCGGCAGCAAAACGCTCAAGTCTGCCAATAGCAACGCTCTCCCCTTTTATGCCACGAACACATTTGCCTTCGCATTGACATTCTTGCGGGCAAACACGACCGCAAACAGCAGGCAGAGAACTTGTTTCAGAGATTTTTTTATATGCGTCTTCAAATTTACCTTCTGCAATAAGAGCGATAAATTCAGGTATTTTAACATTTACAGGACAACCGGAAACGCAAGGCATGTTCTTACAGTTAAGGCAACGTGTTGCCTCCTCCATCGCCATTTCAGGAGTATAGCCTAACGAAACTTCTTTAAAATTTTTGTTTCTGACAGTTGGCTTTTGTTCAGGCATTGGAACCTTTTTTAAAGACATATTAGGCATTTTTACCACTCCTTAATCTGCAAACATGTTCGCTTTCCTCAGTTTTATAAAAACTGTTTCGGCGCATAAGTTCATCAAAATTGACCTTATGACCGTCAAAATCAGGCCCGTCAACGCAGGCGAATTTTACCTCACCGCCAACACTGACACGGCAACCGCCACACATTCCGGTACCGTCAATCATAATTGGATTAAGACTTACAATGGTTCTAATGCCGTAACTTTCGGTTGTTTTTGCGACAAATTTCATCATTGGAATCGGACCGATAGCTATAACAAGGTCAAACTTTTCTTTTTCAATTAAGCGCTTTAAAACATCGGTAACAAAACCTTTTTCGCCGTATGTACCGTCATCAGTGGTAATGTAACAGTTGCGAGAAACTTTACGCATTTCTTCTTCTAATATAACAATATCTTTGCTTCTGAAACCGGCAATAACATCGGTTTCTACACCCATATTAAAGAGAGTTTTTGCTTGCGGATAAGCGATAGCGCAACCAACCCCACCGCCGATTACAATAGCTTTTTTAGGGCTGCCAAATTCAGTTGGACAACCAAGCGGGCCCACAACATCCTGTAAAAATTCACCGCAATTCATTGCGGATAATCGCAAAGTTGTATAACCAACTGCTTGGAAGACTATTGTAATAGTGCCGTTTTCACGGTCAAAATCTTCAACTGTCAGCGGAATACGTTCACCAAGTTCATCTATTCTTAAAATAATAAACTGACCGGCTTGAACCTTTTTAGCAATAAACGGGGCTTTAAGTTTCATTAAAAAAACTTGCTCGTTTAATTGCTTTTTTTCTAAAATTTCAAACATCTATTTCACCCTTTAAAGAAGTATTGCTTTTAATTCATTAACCTTATCGGTTTTTTCCCAAGAAACATCAATATCGGTCCTGCCCATATGGCCGTAAGCTGCTAATTTCCTGTAAATCGGTTTTCTTAAATCAAGGTAATCAATAATCGCCGATGGACGCAGGTCAAATACTTTTGTAACAGCATCAGCAATAACTTCATCAGCAATTTGACTTGTGCCGAAAGTATCAACTCTTACTGAAACCGGTTGAGCCACACCAATAGCATATGCAATTTGAACTTCGCACTTGTCAGCAATTCCGGCAGCAACAATGTTTTTTGCGACATACCGTGCAGCATAGGCACCGCTGCGGTCAACCTTTGTTGGGTCTTTTCCCGAAAATGCACCGCCACCGTGTGGCACGCTTCCCCCGTAAGTGTCAACAATAATTTTTCTTCCTGTTAATCCGCAGTCAGCAGCAGGCCCACCTAGCACAAAACGCCCTGTTGGATTAACTAAAATTATTATTTTGTTATCGTTGAATTTTTCAGGGATGACTGGGGCAATAACAAACTCTTTAAGGTCACGCTCTATTTGTTCAATTGTCACAGCAGGATGGTGTTGTGTGCTGATAACTATTGTATC
>JAZUID010000019.1:0-45050 GCA_045642065.1 Acutalibacteraceae bacterium | reverse complement strand
TGCGTTAACCCCCGTTCTTTGCGTAACACAAAGAACGGGGGTTAACTATTAGTTTATTAAAATATTTTGTTGGCATTATGATTATCATCCGCCGGGAAAATCGGAAAATAATATTTTATGCAACTAAAATGCATACAAAAGCGACCGAAAGTAGTGCGAAAACGGCATTTTTTATGGGAAATATATGTGAATTGCCCGGATTTATCAACAAATATAATTCGGCAAAACGGACTAAAAGAACTAAACAGTTTTATGTTCCAGACGAGGTCACTTGTCCATAGGATTTTTTAAGTTTTTTGAGTCCAAAAAGCATTATTCAGTCCCGAAAAAACGGCTTAAAATGAGCATTTTGCCAATAGGATAGGAAGTAAGAAACAAAATATTCAACCGCATTTTCAGGGAAAAATTCACGGAACTCACTGCAAAGCTGGGCTGCGAGGGTTTTATTGTGTGCCAAAACGAGGGTAGGTCTGTTCACCCCTGCTATAACATTAGCCATTGTGAATGTCTTGCCGGATCCCGTAACCCCTAGTAAAACCTGCTCTTTAAGTCCTTGGTTAATTCCGTCAACTAATTTTTTTATTGCCTGCGGCTGGTCACCGGTCGGCTTAAAATCAGAATGAATTTTGAAATGATCCCACGCAAAAACCCCCCTTATTGACGATTTTATTACGATTACTATAGGCCATATTTTAAGGTATTTCATCATTTTTCGTTGGTATTTTTTGTCAAAAATCGGCTTTTGTTCCAGACAAGGTCATAATTACGCCTTTTTTATGCTCAAAAAACACATGGGAAAAATGGGAATTTCTAACTAAATTATTATACCATACTTTATGTGAAAAACCAAGTGGTGACTTGAATTTTCGTTCACATTTTACGCAACCCGTGAACAGTCAGTTCGTGGCTTATAAAAGCACAACAAAATAAATTTTCCTAACATTTTTGTGTAAGTCATTGTAACTCCTCCTTCATTTTTATAAAGACAGCAATTACTTTTTAACTTACTTGTGTTTTCAATTTCAAGAAAACAATTACGATATTATTAAAAGATTACTAAATTAAAGTGAACTTCGACAATAAAACTCATTCTTGTTCCTTTCTTTACAAATAAAATTCTTTCAGGTCGTCAAGACGTAAAAGGCAGGGATTGTTGCCGTAGGGTACACCGACATCGACATCAATCCATGTATCGTTTTTAAGAATTTTGCCTTTGCTTTCGTGGTCGTAACTCATAGTCGGCGTATGGCCGAAAACGGTGATAATATCGTCATAGTATTTATCGGTTAATTCGGGCCACGCCCACAAAAGCTCGTCAGCGGTATAGTCTTTCGGAGATTTGTTTTTATTAAAATTATCAAGCCCCGAATGGCAAAGCAAAAATTCCTTTTTGCCTGCCGAAACCGTTTCATAAAGCGGTGCTTCTTTTAAGTAATCAAGAATATATTCGACCGTTTCGGGTGATTTGTCCCTTAATTTCTTTAATGCTTTTAAGGTAACATGTCCGCCGTTTAACATATAGTTATTAAGCAGTTCCATTTGTTCTTTGCCAAAATTCTTGACACTTTCCTCGGTGATTTTACTGAAAACAAAATCACAGGACAAAAGCATTACTTCGTGATTGCCTAAAATAAGCTCGACATTAGGCTGTTCAAGCAACCAACAGAGAATTTCAACACCGCCGTCATTTTGTCGGTCAATAACATCACCCAAAATATAAAGCCAATCATTATCCGAAAAGTTGACTTTGCCGAGCAATTCTTGAAGTTTTGAAAGTTCAAGTCCGTGCAAATCGGAGGTTACATATATCATAAAATCACCTATCTATTTAATAACAAAAATTTATGAATTTTTCAACCTCGCTTTTTTCACAAGCAAAGTTACATTTCCCATTCCATATAAATTGCCCATACAAATAATTCCGATGCTTTCAGGGATACGGCACTTGTAGTTTGAATAATCAGTTTCTCTGCCGAAAACCACATATTCCCTATTAAAATTTTTATAGGCATTTTCTATGAATTTTTCCAATACCTTTTCGGATTTATCCACCATAACAAAATATCCGGTATAAATGCCGTTTTTATTTGTTATCAAATCTCGGACATCATCGCATCCTCTGTCCCGTTCGCCGTTTACCGCAGTCCAAAGTTCTAAAGCACAAAGCGTTCTTTTGCATTTTTTCGATTGTTTCATTATATTTCACCTATACATATTTTTCAAATTTTACTATTCACTGTATTGTTGTTTTAAAAGTATTGCACCGATAAACTAATATGTTTATCGGTGCTTAAAAATATCAAACGGCAACCGCGGTAACGGTGGCGCCTTTACGGATTTTCTGTATGTCCGAATAAAGAAGTGTTTCTTTTTCTTCCAACGCCGCCGCCGCTTTTTCAAGAAAGTCACGGTTTTTAAGCAAAATATCCTTGGTTTTAACCATATAGCGTTCAAGCTCGGCTTGTGTTACCGCTTCATTCCGTGAATTCATACTTTCAGAAGCATGTTTAAATCGGCGCGTTGCTACATCAATCATCCCAAATCCGTTTGTTGCATTTTCCGAAATAGCTTCTCTTATCATATTAAATGCATTCGTGATATCCTGTGAACATCCGCTTGCCACCGCATTGGAGTAATAAAGTTCAACCGCTGCCTTACCTGCAAGTGAAACTATGATATGATACGGTCTTCTTCCCAAATCCTTGCAACGGTGTACAAATCCGCCGGTTAAATCCCTCCCTGTTGAACGAAGCGAGGCAAGTCCTACACTTCCCTCACAAAGAACCTCACTCGCCACAAGATGACCCGCCTCGTGCAATGCCGTTCTTTTCAAATCATCCGATGATTTCTTTGTGAAATTATCGGGTGAATCATATTGCATACGCAGTACCGACTGAATCAAGTCTTCCATTTCGATTTTATCTTTCCGCTTATATGCGGCACTGACTGCGGCTTCATTGAGTATAGTTTCAAGTTCGGCACAGGAGCTGTAACTAATCATTTTGGTAAGGTCGATTTTATTAACATCATCGGAGATTTTTTTATCTTTAAGATAATGCTCTACAATTTTTACAGCATCATATTCTGTCGGACGCTGCACCTCGATTTTGCGGTCAAATCTTCCGGAACGAATCAGCGAATCCGGCAATTTGTACATCTCATTTACCGTTGCAAGCACAAACACATCAAAGTCCTTTACTTCATCAACGCCTGCCTGAACCGCAACATACTCTTCGGCATCACGGTGAAAATCATCTTCATTCGCAAATTTATCCATATCGTCAAGAAATACAATAGACGGTGCATTCTCTTTGGCTTTCTTAAAAGTATCGGTTATTTCTCCGATAAAATCATCATTGCCCTTGTTGCGGCGCACAACATACGCCTTAAGTCCGCTTTCCTCAATAAAACATTTTGCCATTAAAGTTTTACCGAGTCCCGGATCGCCGTAAAGCAAAATTCCCTGCGGTAGCTTTGCCCCCAAATCCTCATAAGTCTGTCTGTTCTTAATCATATCACAGATTTGCAAGAGTTCGTTTTTAATTGTGTCATACCCGATAATCTTTTCAAATGCGTTCATACTGATTTCCTCCAAAAAAATAATAATGTGGTGTTTTTTGTTGTGACAAGATATTACCAGATGTAATGTGACATTTTTGCCACATCTGCAAGATGACTGTTTATTGTATAGTTTTAACATCCTACTTTTTCTCGCTCGGCAATATAGGCTCCGGGCAGGTCAAAAAGGCATAAACATCCGGTCTTATTTTTAAATCTTTCATTTCCTGCGGTTTTCCTTCCTTTTTACCTAGTGAACAATAATATTTATAGGTTCGTTTTAATTTTTCAAAAATACTCATTGTTAATCCTCTCAGTTTTTGGTTCGGCTATATAATATCAAAGGTGGTGGGGCAAAATTGTCGCATAAGATATTGTAATATTTGCTTGTAAATGATATAATCGTTTTTAGGAGTTGATTTTATGTACACAGCACAACCGAAAAAATTGTTAATTATGAACATTCTTGATATCCTCAAACGATACACTGATGCGGAACATCGGTTAAGCCAAAAGAATATCGTTGAAATCCTTAAAAGCGAATACAACATGACGGCGGACAGAAAATCGGTCAAGCGGAATATTATGAATTTAATTGATTTTGGTTATGACATCAATTACAGCGAGTCACTTCGTATGATTCCCACAAAGGATGGCGGAATGGAGGAAAGTTATATTCTCTCCGACTTTTATCTGGAACGGGAGTTTACCGACAGCGAACTGCGGCTTTTAATTGACGGACTTATTTTTTCAAAGCATATTCCGTACAGTCAGTGCAAAGAGCTTGTCGGAAAGCTTGATAATCTTTCAAATCAGTATTTCAAGGCAAAAATAAAGCATATAAGCACAATGCCGGACAATTCGCTGCAAAACAAGGAGCTGTTTTATAATATAGATATTATCGATGAGGCGATAAGCAAGCACCGTCAGATTTCTTTTTCCTATATATCTTATGGAGTGGATAAAAAGCTCCACCCTGAAAGCTTTAAGGATGGAAGAAAAAAGGTTTATACTGTTAATCCGTATCAAATAGCAGCAACCAACGGCAGGTATTATCTTATTTGCAATTACGATAAATATGATGATGTTGCGAATATCCGACTTGACCGCATTACCGATATTAAAATGCTTGATACACCTGCAAAACCGCAATCGAAAGTATCGGAATTAAAGAACGGGTTTAACCTGCCCAAACATATGGCAGAGCATATTTATATGTTCGCCGGCGAGAGCGTTCCCGTAACATTCAGGGCAAAAAAGTATATCGTTGCCGATATTATTGACTGGTTCGGAAAAGATGTTGAGTTTTATGACGAAACCGATGACGAACTGACTGTCCGCACCACCGTCAACGAAAACGCAATGCGCCATTGGGCACTTCAATACGCAAGGCATATAACCGTTCTTTCCCCTCAAAGTTTGGTTGAGACAATAAAAAAAGACCTCATTGAGGCGATAGAGAATTATAAGTAAGGAGTTATTATATGCTGGAAAGTCAATGCAAAACAATGTTACAAAAGGCAAAAGCAAATATTAAAGAATCTTTCCCCTATGAGGATATAAACCTATTTTCAATACTTAATATGGAAAACAAAGAAGTTGAGGCACATTCAGCATTTTTATACTATATTTTCAAGCCGTTTGTTTTTGATAAGAAAAAATACGATGCCAATTTAAGAATGCTATTAAAAGCATTGTTAAATAAAAGCGGAAGACAATATATTGAGCCTGAATACATAGACATTTCAAGAGAAGTTGCAACTGATTTCGGACGCCTCGATTTTCTGATAAATTATTCAATTAACGGTAAAGATGAATACTTTATTGTTGAACTTAAAATTTGGGCTGGCGAACAGGAAAATCAGATTAAAAGATATGAAAATTATCTTGAAACGATTTGCACAAGCGAAAATATAAAGAACCGCATATTTTTCCTAACCCCCGATAAAAGAGAAGCCGAAACGGGGAATGCAATTAACATTACGCTTAAAGAAGACATCTATAATCTTTTAGATGTAATTAAAATTTCAAAAAGCGAAGAAGGATATCAAAGATATTGCACCGTAATTGAACAGTATCAAAGCATTATTGAAAAATTGACGGGAGAAACATTTATGAAAAATCAAGAACTTTTTAAGAATGTTGATGATATAAAAGCATCTCAAATTATACTTAAAGCCAAAGACGACACGGTTACAGAACTTTTACATGAGTTTATGCTGTCACTTAAAGACAGCATTTCTAAAAATGGAAACTTCATTAAGTTAAATCAATATGTCATAGAGATTGAAGACAGTAACCTTTTTGAAAAGTCGAATTATAAAAGCTATTATCGTTGGGGTACGGCTTCATATCCCGTAATTCCTATATTGCTTGATAAAGAAAAACTAAAACCTGATATTAAAAACCAAATCGGCAAAGAAACAGCAGTTTATTTTTTCGTGGAAATAGAATCTAATCTTTATTCGGGTATCACTTTAAGGAGCATGAGCAATAACAATATAGTTTCAAGTGAAATATCGAAAGAATTAAGGCAAACATTATCAAAATATGATAATAAAGCAGGCAAAACAACATCATGCTTTTTCAGATGGGAATGGATAAAATACGAAAACAACAAAATAAATTTCAGCGATTATTTGGATAATAACGAGGGATTCTTACGCCTTCTTAAAAACGATTCTTTGGAATTTGATGAAGAAAAAATCAAATGGATTGCAAATGAAATAGTAACGATTTTATCTGATGAAATAAAAACCTATTTTTGTTAAAGTTGACACCGAAAAGTTTGGTTGAGACAATAAAAAAAGACCTCATTGAGGCGGTAGAAAACTATGAAAAGAGGAAAAAACAATGAACAGCGTTGAAAAAAGAGAATTGATGAAAGATGTTTACGAGGAATATTTTAAGGAGTTATATGAAAAGTGTCCCGAATTTAAATCTGAGAATTATTCCTGCCCTTATTTTATGCAATTTCCGACCGGATGGTTTAATGCCGAAAACCGCATAATGATAATCGGCGAAGAAGGATACGGAATAAAACCGAATGGAACTGTTAATGTCGAAACCGCAATGGCTGAGATGATGGAGTTTAACTTTGAATATATGAGAGACCAACTTCAAAAAGGCGACATGTACAAGTACAAAAGAAACAATTCCGCTTTTTGGCGAAGAATAAGAAACATTTCTGATTTAGACAGTAAAGCAGTATTTGCATGGACGAATATTGATAAAATACATGGGTTAAAGCCAAACAAATGCAAATTATCGGATGAAGACAGGAAGAAACTTCATTCTATTTCAACAAAAGTATTAGCAAAAGAAATCGAAATATTTGAACCGACTATGATTATATTCTTCGGTTGGTACGGTATTTCGCTCAAACATGAATGGAAAGAAGCATTTGATTTATTATATCCTAATGGTGATAACGATAATTCACTTTGGAAAAAGAAGGTAGTATACAAAAAAATAAACGGTATAGATACTATTTTCAGTTATCATCCTTCTTGGGGCTGCCGACAAGACGGTTACGAAGAAAAAGTACTCGAAACTGTTAAAGAACATCTTAGATAACCCCTTTTTATCCCATCGCCTATGCTAATATAAAACTACCGAAAATTTCAGGAGGTAGTTTTATGAAAAAGGTTATTAGTTTATTGTTGGTGGCAGGGTTGCTTGTTTGTGCCCTTTGCGGTTGCGGGGGAGGTACAAAAAGCGGAAAGGCAGATGACCCATCGGCTTATACTTACATTGTTAAGCCGTTGCAGGGTGTCAGCAATTGTATCTATTATGGTCCCGATGATGAAGTGCCGAATTCACCCGACCCAGAAGCTGCACGAAACAAAATCCATGTTTGGACAGTTTGCCCCACCTGCGGCGGTGAAGGCGATGCATGGAATTATAAGATTGATGTCAAAGACCTTGATTTTTCAAGTGGCGACACCATTCAATATTCGGACAGCACCGGATGTTATGACTGCCAATCAAAACGAGACATACCGAGTTTTTTGTGGTCAATATCCATAACCCGTGAAAAAATTAAATAATATGTCCTAAAAAATTCCCACCCTGTATGGTATTGTTATCATACAGGGTGGGAATTTTTTATACCCTGTTGTGCTTTGCACCGTGTTGGGAGACGAAACCCGACCGTCTGCCGGAAACGAAATCCCGGCGGCTTCTCGGTATCGGAAAGCCATACAAAATCGGATAGATAAATTAAGATTTTGACCGCTTTTCAGCGGAGATACCGAAACTTTTCGGGAGGGAAAAATGAGAAATTCGGATAGGATAGATATTTTTTGCGACCTATTAAAAACATTATGGAAAGAAAAAACCGATTTGCGTTTTGGGCAAATAATTGAAGGTATTAAAATACAAAACCAAATTGAAGATTTGTTTTATATACCTGACAATAAATTTGAAAAATTATTAAAGGAATATTTTAAATAATAAAAATCGATTTCTATTATACATATAACTAAAACTTATTTTCATTATCAAAACCGTGAATTTAATATCATAAAAAATACCTCCGCATAGGAACATTTTATTTGTCCGTCTATACGAAGGTAATACATAATGCTGTTTTTAATTTTCAAGAAATATTAAATATGGCGGCGAAAATTCGCTACTGATGGGACACAAAAAACCGTATGGAATGATGTTCCACTCAAGGTCACTTGTGCATAGGTTTTTTTAAGTTTTTTAAGTCCAAATAGCATCGATGAGTCCCGAAAAAACGGCTTAAAATGGGCGTTTTGCCAATAGGATAGGAAGTAGGAAACAAAGTATTCAACCGCATTTTCGGGGAAAAATTCACGGAACTCGGAGCAAAGCTGGGCTGCCAATGTTTTATTGTGAGCGAGGACAAGGGTCGGTTTATTAACATTAGCAATAATATTAGCCATGGTAAAGGTTTTGCCGGAACCGGTAACACCCAAAAGCACTTGCTCTTTATTGCCGTTAAGAACACCTGAGGTAAGTTTTTCTATTGCTTCGGGTTGGTCGCCCGTGGCTTTAAATTTTGAATGTAAAATAAACTTATCCGGCACTTGTTCTCCCCCTCTCTAAAAATATTTTACTCAAAACAAATCTAATAATATATTATACCATAATTATTATTAAAAATAAAGAGCAGAGTGCAATTTATGCAATCTGCCCTTTAATAGTTTTATAGTATGTTAAGTATTAAGTTTTTTAGAACTTAATTAAACTTCTTTTTACAAATAACACTGCAAGAACCGGCGGTTACGAATGCAGCTGCCACAACGATAAGCCATAATGCCATATCAGTTGTGTCGCCTGTTTTTGGTGAAGCAGGTGCTTCTTGTGGTGCTTCAACATCAAAAGGAACATAGAAGTAAGCTTCAACTTCTATTGACTGATAGCCTATTATAGATTCTGCCGAAAACAAACTCTCATCTGTTGTGTTTCCTTTAGACAACGGTTTTCCGTTTACCATAACAGTTAATTCGGGGGCAAAGCCGTTTTCTTCTGAAACTGCTCTAACATTCACAACGGCAGTTTTTATTTTGCTGTAATCAGGCGCGGTTTTAAGTTCTTCCATACCGCCAATCTCGCTGTCACCTTCGTAATTGGACATGCCATACCAAGTTGGAGAAGCCTCAGGGCCTGAAAAGTAGCAGACATAAATCCACTTTCCGTCTTTATCATAGAAATAAATATAACCGGTTTCGAGTTCCAAGTCTTCATTTCCTTCGGTAATGCTTGTAAGTGTTGCTTTGGGGCATGAAAGGGAAGCAAGATTATCGTGTGTGATTTCTGTCAGTGAAAACGAAATATCCGTTATCATTGGCAGTTCTTTTGCAGATGCCGAGATTGGCAATGCCAATACAACCGACAAAAGCATTGCGAGTGTTAATGCGATTGATAAAAGTTTCTTTTTCATTTCGTTTACTCCTTATTTTTTATTTATGTATGCATAATGATTATACATACTACAAGCAGTATAACATAGGCCGAGAAAATAGTCAACTCTATATGCCTTGACAAATAGAATTTAAAATCTGTTTATTGCTATATTTATTTTTTTATCACTTACTACCGAGCAAACATAATTATCTAAAAACACCGTTTTGCCGAAATAGTTTTTATTGCCTATTCTAATTGGCTTTTCTTCGGTCATCGGCAAAATGTCGGTATTAGCGAATCCCAACTTTAATCCGACGCCGATAGTTTTGCTTAAAGCTTCTTTTAAGGTCCAAACGGTAAAAAACTTTTCGATTTCGCCGTTTACCCATTTAAATTCCCTATCTGTTAAAGCCTTTTTTAAAGGATTTTTCCGGCCTTCGTCAATCCTTTCAATGTCAAGACCGACTTCGGCATCGCTAACAGCTAAAACAACATATTCACCGCTGTGAGAAATGCTGAATTTTACATTTTTATTATTTGTAAACGGTTTACCGTTTTCATCTGTTAAAACATCTTTTTCGGTTAAGTTTAAAACTTCCTTTAAAAGTACGGCAACACCCAAAGAGCGCAAAGCATCTTCTTTGTTTTTAAAGGCAAATGATTTATTTAACCTATTTGGAAAATGTGCTGAAAAATAGCTGTTGTCATACTCTTTAACCTTTTCGGTTTTAAGCAAGTAAATTTCTATTTTATTCATTATAAAACCCTTTACGCAAGGTTAATAAGCAAAAGCGAAGCAAAGGTGATTAAAATACCGACAATGCACCTTTTTGTTATCTTTTCTTTGAAAAGTACGCCGGCCATTATCATTGATAAAGAAAGACATGCGCCGCTGTTTAAGGGATAAGTCTTAACCGAATCCAAAAGACCTGCCGACTTTGTAATAAAGAACATATTAAGGAACAATGCTATTGCCATGATAACTACATAGAAAAAGGTCGGTTTAATAGCGACATAAAGTTCTTTGTCGCCGATATTTCCCTTGTTGGCAACTAAAAACGCCAAAACAAGCATTACGAAAGTTATGCAATATAAGTAAAAATTAAATACCGAAACGGGTGTATTCTCGGTTGTTTTCATAAACCACTTCTGCGTAAAGCTTTGAAGTCCGCCCATAGCACCGCAAGTAATAATTACCATTAACCCGCCAAAAGTGATTTTTTCTTTGATTTTGTTGTTATATGACGACATAATTAATGACGCAATAATAAGCATTACAAAACCTAACCATTGAATAGGCTTGATTTTTTCACCGAAGAAAATGCTGCTTAATATAAGCGGAACAGCGGTAAACATTGTCGTGAAAACATCAAGCATCATATAAGCGCTTTTTCTGACCGCAATTACCCAAGCGATAAGGTTAGTAGCCAAAGCAAAACCGCCGACAAGACAAATAACAATTACATTTTTATCAATTTTAAAGCAAGAAAATCCGCCTGTTTCAACAACCGCAAAAGCGGCACCGATTATTATACAAATAATCATTCTGATAACATAAACGATATAGGCGTCCGAATAGTTACGAATATATCCGCTGGTTTTCTTACCGCAATATCCTTTGGAAACACCTGACAAAATACCGAGTGCTAAAAACAAATAACCCATCATCATTCTCCTAAACACCGCTTAAATCAAACTGCGGTATAAATTCTTCACTACTGCTTTTAAATTCTTGCGAATAAACGTTTTTAAAACCGCTTTCGATAATAACATTAAGCACCTTTTCGTACTCACGCTTTGTTATCGGACGGTTTATTATTTTATCTTCTTTAGCTTTATAAAACGGGACATATTGCGCCATTAAGCTGAAATAAGCACCTTTTGCGTTATCGTTTACAAAGTTAAAAGCATTTATTGCATCATTTGTGCCTTGTGGCAACAAAAGGTGCCGAATAATAACCCCGCTTTTCATTATCCCGTTTTTAATTACACATTCGTGCTTTTGTTTTAAAGCAAATTTTATCGCTTTAACGGCAATTTCGGGATAATCCTGCCGACCGGAATACTTTAAAGCCCGTTCGGGTGACATATACTTTAAATCTAACAGATAAATATCAATATAGTCTTTAAGAATTTCCAAAGTTGTGACTTTATCGTATCCGCCCGAATTATAAACAACCGGCACGGGCGGTCTGTAAATTTCGAGTGCTTTTTTAATAGCCAAGCAATAGTGCGTTGGGTTGACAAGATTGATGTTATGAGCACCTTTTTCGACTAATTCTTTAAAAATTTCAGCAAGGCGTTCGGGGGTTATCACCTTTCCGAATCCGTTTTGCGAAATATCGTAATTTTGACAAAAAACGCAGTTTAAAGCACAGCCACTGAAAAACACCGTACCTGAACCGTTAGTACCGCTAATACACGGCTCTTCCCAAAAATGCAGGTCCGCCTTGGCAACTTTCGGGTTAAGGGGCATTTTACATATTCCGCCGATATTTTCGCATTCGGTACGCAAAGCACCGCAGTTATTCGGACATAGATTGCACTTCATTTTTAACTGCCTGTTCCTTTTCTTTAACCTTTATTTCGCAAATTTTGGTTTTGGAAATAACCGTGTCATAGGTTTGCTTAAAGCTTGCGCGACCATTAAACTTTCTATCACAATTTTTGCAATAGAAATCGGCGCAGAACCAACGGTTTTTATATTTCCATTTGCTGACGCGTTTGGCGCGTCTTCCGCAAATATCACAGTTGAATTCCAACTTTTTGCGGTCGATTGCCTTGCTTTTAATGTCAGAAATCGCAAACGGCTTAAAATGGAGTCTTTTATAAAATTCAGGGTCAGAAGTATCTCTGATTAAAGGTAAAAACCGTTCGGCATTATAATATTTTTTCAAAAGTTCGGCACAAACCAAACTGTCATCCTTTGCGGTGTGTAACATAAATTTTTCTGTTGAAACGCCTAATATTTCTGCAGCCGCCGACAAAGAAATTTGATTTGTAAGTTCTATGCCTTTAAGTCTTATTTCGCCTTCTATAAACTTTTGAAAATCCAAATACTTTTCAATCTTAAACTTTACACCATTCAGCAAAAGTTCTTCGTTTTCGCCGATGGTAAATAAATCGGAATTACTATATGTCATAGTAACCGTATCTTCCCCGACCCAATCATTATATTGCTTGACTGCGTCGGCAAAGGGTATGCCTGCGCGCATTTTTTCGGTTGTAATTCCGGTTAATTTTGCAAATCTGCCGGTAACGCGCTTGGCAAAATCCGACTTAATAATAACATCAAAAGTATCTATAATATTAAAGTTTTCATCAAGCTTAACAGCGCCGATTTGTAAAATTTGGTTTAAAAACCTATGATATTTTACAATGTAGGCGCTATCCCACTCTAAATCAAGAATAATAAAATTCATTATCGGTTTTTAGCCTCAAACTTCATTCTGGCTTCCTTACCTAAAATCTTTTTGCGTAAACGAAGATTGTTAGGTGTGACTTCTAAAAGTTCATCATCTTTAATAAATTCCAAGCATTGTTCCATGCTGAGAATGCTGTGCGGAACAAGTCTCAGAGCATCATCCGAGCCCGAAGCACGAGTGTTAGTCATTTGCTTTTTCTTGCAAACATTGCAAACAATATCTTCGTTCTTTGGATTTTCACCGACAATCATACCCTCATAAACCGGTGTACCGGGGCCGATAAACAAGCGACCGCGTGTTTGGGTGTTAAATAAGCCGTAACCCGTAGCTTCACCTGTTTCGTGCGCAATAATCGAGCCCGAAGAACGTTGTTCAATTTCACCTTTATAGGGTTCATAGCTATTAAACACATGGTTCATAATGCCGTTACCGTTAGTATCGGTCATAAACTGTGAACGGTAGCCTAAAAGTCCGCGGGCGGGAATTAAAAATTCCAAGTGCGAACTGCCACCGGGCCTAGTACCCATATTCTTAATTTCGGCTTTGCGGGAGCCTAAGCGTTCCATAACGGCGCCGACATATTCTTCAGGAACTTCTATCATTAAAAGCTCAATCGGCTCTAACAAAGTACCCTTTTCATCCTTTTTGAAGATAACATTCGGAGGAGAAACTTGGAATTCGTAACCTTGACGGCGCATGGTTTCTATTAGTATTGAAAGGTGAAGTTCACCACGGCCCGAAACCTTAAAGGTATCGGTGCTGTCTGTTTCTTCAACGCGCAAGCTGACATTAGTCATAACTTCTTTCATTAGGCGGTCGCGTAGGTTGCGCGAAGTAACAAACTTACCGTCTTGACCGGCAAACGGAGAGTTATTAACAATAAAATTCATAGAAAGTGTGGGCTCGTCAATCTTTACGAAGGGCAACGGCTCAACATGCTCTGCACTGCAAGCAGTTTCGCCGATTTCAAGATCTGCAATGCCGGCAACCTGAATAATGTCGCCAACTTTAGCAGTTTCAACTTCGACTCTATGTAAACCTTCATACATAAATAGTTTTGCAATTTTAACATTGGAAGTAGTGCCGTCTTTATGGCAAAGAGCAACGGTTTGGCCAACCTTAACGCTACCCCTTTGAACACGGCCGACACCTATTCTGCCAAGATAATCGTCGTATTCAATATTGGAAAACAAAATTTGTAACGGTGCGTTTTCGTCACCCTCCGGTGGGTCAATTTCCTTAACTATTTCTTCAAATAGCGGGCGCATATCTTCACCCTTTACATCAGGTGAATAGGTAGCATAGCCGTCTCTGCCCGAAGCGAAAATTACAGGAAATTCAATCTGGTCGTCATCGGCGCCGAGTTCAATAAACAAATCTAAAACTTCATCAACCACTTCGTGCGGACGCGCCATCGGTCTGTCAATTTTATTTACAACAACAACAGCTTTTTTACCGAGTGCCAATGCCTTTTTAAGTACAAAGCGAGTTTGAGGCATACAACCTTCAAACGCGTCAACAAGCAACAATACGCCGTCAACCATCTGCAAAATGCGTTCTACCTCACCGCCAAAATCGGCGTGTCCCGGAGTATCAACAATATTGATCTTAACGCCGTTATACATAACACTTGTATTTTTTGAAAGAATTGTGATACCGCGTTCTCTTTCAAGGTCGTTAGAGTCCATAACTCTTTCATTAACGGTTTCGTTCGTTCTGAACGTACCGCTTTGCTTTAAAAGTTGATCGACAAGTGTAGTCTTACCGTGGTCAACGTGAGCAATAATTGCAACATTTCGCAAATTTTCTATTTTTGCCATTTCAATACTTCCTTTAAATTATCTTTACAAAATATATATTATATAATATATAGCACCCATTGTCAACTTAAAGAGCAACAAAAAAATCCGCATTAAGCGGATTTTTGAGTCTGTTTTTTGAATGCAAAAAATGTTTCGCTGATTGCTGATAACGAACCTAAAACACACATTATAGCGAAACATATATTTTCGTTAATAACGCTAAGTAAAAAGACCGTAACAAAAATTCCGAAACCCGCAAGCTTATTTAAAGAAGTATGCGGTAATTCCTTTAATTTTAATAACACCACAATTTTAATAAGAGCAATAATTATAACCCAAATAATAACCCATATAGGCAGTGAAACCTGACTTGCAATTTTATAAAACGAAACAGCAAAAAAGATTAGGTCGGCTATTGTATCAATCCGTTTTCCGAAATCACTTTCTATCTTTAATTTTCTTGCAATAAATCCGTCTGAAATATCGGTCAAACCGCAAAAGAAAAAGATAAGATAAAACCAAAAAGAAAAGCTTTTAAAAGTCAAAAGCACAAGGCTTAAAACTACCCGTGAAACAGTTGTTATATTTGCTAAATTCTTTTTAAAGCTAACACCTATAAAGGTTGCCTTTTGTTGTTGCGTTATTATCATACGCATATTTAACCTTTACTTAATCATTTCGTTGAATTCCGCTTCGGTAATAACCTTAACACCCAAGCTATTTGCTTTTTCAAGCTTGCTTCCGGCTTCTTCACCTGCTAAAACATAGCTTGTCTTTTTTGAAACCGAAGAAGATGTTTTGCCGCCAAAACTTTCTATAATCTCGCCGGCTTCATTTCTCGAATAGGTCGGCAAAGTGCCGGTTAAAACAAAGGTTAACCCTGCAAAACGCGTGTCGGTAACGGTTTTATTGGACTTCATATTAACGCCGGCTTGTTTTAAGCGGTCTATCATTTCCTTTGTTTCATTAAGTGCAAAAAATTCGGTTGCAGAAACAGCTAAAACTTCGCCAAAACCGTCAATACTTAAAAAGTCTTCCTTAGTTGCGGTTAACAAAGCATCGATATTTAAAAAGTGTTCCGCCATTAGTTTTGCGGCCTTTGCACCAATATGCCTTATGCCGAAAGCAAAAATCAGTTTTGCTAAATCGTTTTTCTTTGAATTCTCAATAGCCGTCTTAAAATTTTCGGCAGATTTTTCGCCTAAACCTTCAAGTGTGGCGATTTTATTCATATCTAATTTAAAAATATCATCAATATTTCTAATTAAATTTGCATTTACTAATTGTTCCAAAACAGCGGGACCCAAGCCCTCAATATCCATTGCATCACGCGAAGTAAAGTGGATTAAATGCCTTAAAAGTTGAGCCGGACAATCGGCATTGGTACACCTGATTACCGCTTCGCCGTCTTCACGCGTTACGGGGGACGCACATGAAGGACATACTGTTGGCATCTTATAAAGAAGGGAGTTTTCACCTTTTTTTGAAACGCGCAAAACTTCGGGTATAATATCCCCTGCTTTTCTGACAACTATTGTATCACCGATGCCGATACCCTTTTCGGTAATAAAATCTTCATTATGAAGTGTGGCACGGCTGACGGTTGTACCTGCTAACAAAATCGGGTCAAATACGGCGGTTGGAGTTAACGCGCCTGTTCTGCCGACCTGAACTTCAATTTGCTTTAAAACTGTTTCTTTTTCTTCGGGAGGGTATTTATAAGCCACCGCCCATTTGGGATATTTAGAGGTGCTTCCCATCTCTTCGCGATATTCAAGATTGTTGGCTTTAATAACTGCACCGTCAATATCAAATTCCAAATTTCCGCGATTTTCACCGATACGCTTGACCTCATTAACAGCCGATTCGATATCGGCACATTTTACATAGCTCGGCAAGGTATGAAAGCCTAAACCTTTAACAAAATCCAAAGACTCAATATGTGTCTTAAATTCTTTGCCGACAATTCTTTGAATGTTAAATACGAATATATCAAGCTTGCGTTCGGCAACAATAGCGCTGTTCTTTTGTCTTAAAGTTCCGGCTGCCGCATTTCGTGGGTTTTTTGCCGGATTTTCGCCCATAAGTTCCTGCCTTTTAACTAATTCATTAAAGCTCTTTTTAGGCATATAAACTTCGCCGCGGACTTCAAGTTCACCGTCAAAGTCAATTACCTTAGGTATGCTTTCAATTTGCAGGAGATTAGCGGTAACATCTTCACCCGTTACGCCGTCGCCACGGGTAGAACCGCGATATAATAAACCGCCGCTGTATTCGAGCGAAACCGAAAGGCCGTCAATTTTAGGTTCAACCGAAAGTTCGGTTTTTGTAAGGTCGATTTTAGTGCAAAAATCACGCAATTCTTCAAAATTAAAGACATCCTGCAAGCTTTCCATTTTCACCTTATGCGGTACTTCGGAAAACAGTTTAACCGAAGCACCGCCGACAGTTTGACTCGGCGAATCGGGACGCAGAAATTGCGGAAATTCTTTTTCAAGATTTTCAAGTTCGCGAAGCATGGCATCATATTCAAAATCCTCAATTTCGGGGGCATCTTCAACATAATACTTCTTGTTGTGATAGCGCAAAGTTTCGCTTAACTCTTTTATTCTTTTTTGAGCGGTTAAACTATCCATCTTTTTCTCCTTAATAAGACCCGTAATCATTTATTAACCCCGCGGTATTATCATTTTCGCTTTCTATAACCTGCGTAAACGCACTCGGCACAGCGCCCACAATTACCGTTTGTGCGGCAATAACAGAAGTTTTGGTGCCGACCGCTTCCCTTTTGCCTGCCGTAATTAAGCTTCCGTTTACCTTTATTTTTATTATTATTTTATGTAAAACTTGGTTTATACCGGCGTCAGAAAATTCACTTTTAAAATCCACCGTACCGGTAAAAGTGACTTTCATTTTAAATTTTAAATCGGGACCTATACCGTTAAAATATTCGCTTCCCAAAAAGGTACCTGCCGGAATTTTAATCAAATATTGCTCGTTTTGGGCGATGTTTTCAGCAATCTTATTAGTAATAACGCTTTTAAAGTAATTGACCTTAACAGTATCAATTTGAAGACTTGTTACAAAGCCTTCACTGTTTCGCGATAAAGTTACAATGGAATTATAATCAAAATCGCTGTTAGTAAGCACTTCAACCGCCGCATCGTTTGCGGCTTTTACAAAAATACTTTCGGCGTTGCTTTTAGCATAGTTAATTACAACCGGCCGCATTCTAACGGCAAAAATTATCAATGAAATGCTGACAAAACAAAGCAGAACGAGAACAAAATTTGTAAGTGATTTAAGTCTTTTCTTATAGTCCACATAAAACACCCGCTTTCCATAAAACATAATACGAAAAAGAAGGTGCTTTTGTTAAAATTCTACACAAAATATTTTACCATATTTACCCTTTAAAGTAAACCTTGAATTTTCATTAAAAAGTAGTATAATTGCATATGTACTTTATTTTATCAAAAGAAGGAATTTTATTGCAATCTTACAACTTTTTGCTTGATTTGGCACTAATACTTATTTTTACAAAGCTATTTGGCTTGGTTACCAAAAAAGTACATTTACCGCAAGTAGTCGGCGCTTTGATTGCGGGCATTATTTTAGGCCCCAGCGGATTTGGCATTTTAAAAGAAAGCGGTTTTTTAGTTAATACTGCCGAAATCGGTGTAATTATGCTTATGTTTATTGCCGGCATTGACACCGACTTAAACGAACTTAAAAGAACGGGCCCTTCGGCTTGCTTGATTGCAGTATTAGGTGTTTTTGTACCAATACTCGGTTGTGGCGGTACATACCTTTTATTCTTCGGCAAAAGCTTTGATTATTTAACACTTATTAAAGCGACCTTTGTCGGTGTTATATTCGCCGCAACATCGGTTAGCATTACAGTAGAAGCTCTTAACGAAATGGGTAAATTAAAAAGCAAGGTTGGCACAACACTTCTTTCGGCTGCTATTATAGACGATATTATCGGAATTGTCGTTTTAAGCATTATTTCCGCTTTGGGTAATAAATCCGTTAAACCTACCATTGTTGTCCTTAAAATATTCGGCTTTTTCATATTTACCTTTATTGTCGGGTTGCTCGTTTATTGGATATTTAAAAAAATATCATTCAACCACGAAAAAAGCCGAAGAATTACTATTTGGGCTTTGGCATTTTGCTTCCTAATGTCCTACGCCGCCGAAAAATTTTTCGGTGTTGCCGATATTACCGGTGCTTATTTTGCAGGTGTAATTTTATGTAACTTAACGAAATCGCGTCAATATGTTGCAAAGAAAATCACCGTTGCCTCTTATGTTTTATTTACACCGGTTTTCTTTGCGGGTATAGGTCTTAAAACCGACCTTAAAGGTCTTTCATCCAATATAATATTATTTTCACTTTGTTTAGTTGTTATGTCGATACTTACAAAGGTTGTCGGTTGCTCTGCGGCGGCTAGAATTTGCAAGATGAATAAGCGCGATTCTTTAGCTGTCGGTGTTGGTATGGTGGCGCGTGGTGAAGTTGCCTTAATGGTGGCACAAAAAGGTATTGCCGGCGGTTATATAGATTCAAAACTTATCCCCGCTATTGTTCTTTGCGTCATAGTTGCGGCGCTTGTAACACCGGTACTTTTAAAACTGACTTTAAAGGATAAATCACCTACGACAGTCGCTGAAAGCTGAAAACAAAAAAGCCCACCTTTTTGGTGAGCTTTTTATTTTGGCGGAGAGGAGGGGATTTTGTCTCGGCACTTCCGTGCCTATCGCCTCGCTTGCGCTCGTTGCCGCGGCTAAATAACAGTCCACCGGACTGTTATTTTTAACGCCTTGTTCGAATCCCCCCCTATTTTACTAAAACAAAAAAGCCCACCTTTTTGGTGAGCTTTTTATTTTGGCGGAGAGGAGGGGATTCGAACCCCTGAAGTGGTATTAGCACTTACACGATTTCCAATCGTGCGCCTTAGACCAGCTCAGCCACCTCTCCATAGCGACCTAACTATTATATAAGTTTTTATACAAAAAATCAAGTGTTTTTTGTGCTTTGCTACAAAGTTTTTATTATCTTCTGTTTTCGCTTGCATTAAATTTTCATTATTGTATAATGTTATTGGGTGATGTGTATGAATAAAAAAGGTGTTGATATGTGTAACGGCCCGTTATACAAAAATTTATGGGTTTACACTATTCCGATTATGCTTTCAAGCATACTTTCACTTTTATTTAATGCCGCCGACTTGATTGTTGTCGGTCGGTTTTGCGGTAAGCTTTCGGTTGCGGCCGTTGGTGCCACCGGTTCAATTTCACAAATAATTGTCAACTTGTTTATTGGTTTTTCGGTTGGTGTTAGTGTTACCGTTGCGCAGGCAATCGGTGCTAAAAACAAGCAGGAAATTCAAAAATCAATACATACTGCTATTCCAACAGCCCTTATTTGCGGTATTATTGTAATGATATTAGGTCTTATTTTTGCAGATAAATTGCTTAAACTCACTTCCACCCCAGACGATATCATTAAGTTATCTTCAATTTATTTAAAAATATATTTTTGCGGTATGCCGTTTTGTCTTTTATATAACTACGGTGCCGCTATTTATCGTGCTTCAGGCGACACCAAAACACCTTTAATTTATCTAAGCATTTCGGGTGTTGTCAATGTAATTTTAAATGTCTTCTTTGTAACCGCATTTAAGTTGGATGTTGCCGGCGTTGCGCTTGCCACCTCGATTTCACAAATGCTTTCGGCTTTTTTGGTTTTGCGCGGACTTATGAAACGAAATGACGACTGCAAATTTATAATTTCAAAATCCAAAATTTATAAGTATTCATTATTTAAAATATTAGGCATTGGCTTCCCTGCCGGACTTCAAAGCTCACTTTTCGCAGTTTCAAATGCAATTATTCAGGCTTCGCTTAACACATTCGGCAGTATAGCAATTTCAGGCAACTCTGCCGCCGCAAGCATTGAAGGTTTTGTGTATGTCGGTATGGACGCTTCGGTTAATACCTGTCTTAACTACACGGGTGCCAACTACGGTGCCGGCAATGTAAAACGGATTAAAAAGGTTTTACTTTACACCTTATTCAATTCCGCCTTAACCGGTTTTGTTATGGGCTTCGGTACTTACCTTATTTCCCGCCCGCTTTTAAGCATTTATTTAGGTAACGCAAAGGACGCGATAGAATACGGTGTTACACGAATGTTCTATGTCGGTATATTCTATTGCCTATGCGGTGTTATGAATGTTATCGGTGCCGCAATGCGCGGTATCGGTCACTCAAAAACTCCGCTCATTATCACGCTTTTAGGTGCGTGCGGACTAAGGACGCTTTGGATATTTACAATATTCAGAATACCTGCTTTTCATACACTTGAAAGTTTGTTTGTTTCTTGGCCGATTTCTTGGGTTATTACAACCCTTGTCGAATTACCGTTTTTCTTGCGTTATTATAAACAAATTAAAAAGCAACTTGCTGACAAACAATAATAAAAAGACCTGTCCTATGGGCAGGTCTTTATTTTTGTGTTGTTACGGTAATTTCGCCGTTATTATAATAAAAGGTAATGTCACCGTTTGTATCGGTCCTATAAACTTCCGTACCGAAGTTTATCAGTTTTTGTACTGTGCCGTTATCGGGGTGAGAATATTGATTTCCTTCGCCGACCGATATAGCGGCAAAGTCGGGGGTTGCAATATTCAAAAACCTGTCGCTTGTTGATGTTTTACTGCCGTGGTGACCGACCTTTAAAACATCGCAGTCAAAGTTAATATTATCTTCCATAAGCAGTTGTTCGGCAGGCTCTTCACAGTCGGCCATAAACAAAAATTTCTTTTCCCCTATTTTAGCCATATAAATGACCGAACGGTTGTTTTCGTCGTTAAGGTTTTTGTAATATCCCAAAACAGTAATTTCAAATTCACCGATTTGAGCGTGTTGCCCTGCCTCTGCCGTATATACACCACCGGAAGCGTTCATTACCGCTTCTTTTGCTTTTACAGAAGCCGGATAGCCCTCGGTATTCTCCACTAAATCGGGCAAGATAATATTTTTAATCTTAAATTTGTCAACTACGGCGTTTAAACCGCCTGTATGGTCAATATGCATATGTGTTTCGAGCAACAAATCAATTGTTTTGATTTTTTGCTTTTTAAGATTTTTGTAAAGTGTTATTTGGGAAGTTTCGGTGCCAGTATCAAGCAAAGCGGAATAACCGTTGCTGTAAATTAAAATGCTATCCCCTTGACCGACATCCATAACTCTTACAAAATCTAATTGTTCGTCAATGTCAGGCGAAGTATAGTACTGCCAAAAGGCAAATATTGATATAATAACAAAAACTAAAGCGGCAATCAGAATTTTAATTGTACGCTTTAAAACTCTATGCCGCTTATAGTCCATATTACTCCGTCCCTGCCTCACGTTCCATTAGTTCTTCTTTTGTAATCAATACTTTTCTCGGTTTACTGCCTTCGTAAGGACCGACAACACCGCGTTCTTCCATTTCATCAACAATTCTTGCAGCTCTTGCATAGCCTAATTTCAGTTTGCGCTGAAGAAGTGAAGTTGATGCTTGTCCGTTTTCGACAACAACCCTGATTGCTTCATCTAACATCGGGTCGCCGTCGCCGTTTGATTCTTCAAAGCCTTGTTTTTGTTTCTTTTCAAGAACGGCTTGGCGCTCGATTTCCTGCATTATGTTATCATCGTATGTAGCTTCGGTTTTACCGCTGGTCTTAATATAATTTACAACGGCTTCAACCTCGGCATCGCTAACAAAACAACCTTGCAAGCGGTTTGGCTTTGTTGCACCCATCGGGCTAAACAACATATCACCTTTACCAAGTAATTTTTCGGCACCTACAGAGTCAAGTATAGTTCGGCTGTCAACCTGCGACGAAACCGCAAATGCGATACGCGTCGGAATATTGGCCTTAATAACACCGGTAACAACGTCAACCGACGGGCGTTGTGTCGCAACTATTAAATGCATACCGGCGGCTCTTGCCTTGGCGGCAATGCGGTTAATAGAGTCTTCAACTTCGTTAGGTGCAGTCATCATAAGGTCAGCCAACTCGTCAATAATAATCACAATGTGTGGCATTTTAGGATATTCAGGGTCATTTAATTCTTCAACAAATTTGTTGTAGCCTTCAAGATCCCTAACGCCCCTATCGGCAAACATTTTATAACGCTTTTCCATTTCGCTGACCGCCCAACCGAGAGCGCCGGCGGCCTTTCTCGGATCGGTAACGACCGGTACCAACAAGTGCGGAATACCGTTATAAATGCCGAGCTCAACAACCTTTGGGTCAATCATTAAAAGCTTAACTTCATCGGGCGAAGCCTTATAAAGTAAACTGATAATCATAGAGTTAATGCAGACGGATTTACCCGAACCGGTAGCACCTGCTATAAGTCCGTGTGGCATTTTCGCAATATCGGTTGTAACGACGTTGCCGCCGATATCACGCCCCATAGCGATAGTTAATTTGCTCTTTGCGGCGGTAAATGCAGGCGACTCAATAATTTCCCTGACACCTACAATAGCGCCGGCTTTGTTCGGCACTTCAATGCCGACAGCTGCTTTATTCGGAATTGGTGCTTCAATACGAACACCTGCGGCAGCAAGATTAAGTGCTATATCGTCAGCAAGGTTAGTAATTTTACTGATCTTAACACCGGCGCAGGGTTGTAATTCGTATCTTGTAACCGATGGCCCGCGACTGATATCAACAATTCGTGTTTCAACGCCGAAGCTTCTTAAAGTATCAACAAGGCGCTCCGCAGTGTGTTCGAGTTCTTCGGAAACGGCCTTTGTGCTTTGAGTTTTAGAGGCGGTTAAAAGCCTAATCGGCGGATATTTATAAACCTCTTCACCGTTAACTTCAAGACCGCTTTTAATATCGTTAACAATGCTGTTATCGGGTGTTAATTTTTCGTGTGATGCTTCTTCGCCGTTTAAAGCGTTTGACATAACTTCATCCGGTACGGTTTTCGTGCGCCTTTTAGAAGTCTTTTCTTCGGGCATCTCTTCACCGGTATAGCTTTCGACAAGCTTCTTTTGCTTATCTTCTAATGTCAAAGCAACCCCCTCGCGTTCAACCGGAATATCATCAACCGGAATATCAACATTAAAGCCTTTTATAATTTTAAGACCTTTTTTGGGTTGTTGCTCGGTAATTTCAGCTTGTTTAGCCATAGTGCGTTCTTTATAAGCGTTTTCGGCCTTATCAGAAATGGTTTCAACCGGTTTTTTAAGGGCGTTATAGAGAGCCGAAAGGGTTGTTCCGGTTATTACCATAAACAAAACGAAAGCAACTAAAACAGTTACAATTATTGCCCCTGTTTTGCCACATAGCAGGTAAAGCGGATGACCGATTATGCCACCCAAAAATCCTGCAAATTTATGCGCAACACCGTTAGTGTATGCCGAAGAAATATACTCCAAAAATTCGCAGTTATGTACCCCGCCGATTATATCAATAGTAGCGCCGATAAACAGCGCTAAGACACCAACTAATATTGACTTAACATAGATTTTTGCTTTTTTTCTGTTTAACACAGTAAGAATTGCAATAAGGCCAATAACGAGTGGGTAAACATAAGCCATAACACCAAAGATGCCAAACATAGCATCATGCGCCATAGTCCAAACATTTTGACCTTTAATTATTACTATACACATCAGCAAAATAGTTAACGCAAAAAAGATTATTGCCAAAAACTGTTGTTTTGGCGTAACATCATTCTTTGCGGCGGTACTTCTTTTGCCCGAGGTTTTTGTTGCCATTTAATTTATTCCCCTTATCTTTTTCTATAAGCTTATATAATTCACCGATAACGGTGCTTAAACTTCCTACTTTATCAATTAAGCCTTCCTTAACGGCGGTGTCACCGTCTAATACCGAGCCGACATCGGTAACCATTTCACCGGTATTCATCATAAGTTCGGTAAAACGGTCGGCTTTAATGTTTGAATTTCTAATAACAAAATCAGTTATGCGCTGTTGCATACGCTCAAAATGATACAACATTTGTGGCACGCCTATAACAAGACCGTTCATACGAACGGGATGCACCGTCATGGTAGCCGATGGCGCAATAAATGATTTTTTTGCCGAAACTGCAAGCGGAACACCGATAGAATGTCCTCCGCCAAGCACAAAAGAAACCGTCGGTTTTCTCATACCCGAAATAAGCTCGGCAATGGCAAGACCTGCCTCAACATCGCCGCCGACAGTATTAAGAATAATTAAAAGCCCGTCAATTTCGGAACTTTCTTCGACCGCTACAAGTTGCGGAATTACATGCTCGTACTTAGTTGTTTTGCTTTGTTCGGGCAAAATGTTATGGCCTTCAATCTCGCCGATTATAGTAAGGCAATATATCTTATGCTTTCCGTCAAATGCTTCAACCGTGCCGAAATTTCTAACCTGATTTTCGCTGTTTTCCATACTAATTCACCTGCTTAACAGTTTTAAAATTAGTATTGGAAAAAATTTTTGAAATAACCGAAAATCCCTTTATTTTATTATACCATTTTTTACATATTTTTCAAGCACAAAAAAGCCGTTTTAAAATGAGTGTATTAGGCGATTTCAGTTCTTAATATTGTGATGAAAAGTCGGTGAATCGGTAGATAATCTGCCGAATGTAAAGCCTTGCGCCGCCAAGCCTTCAATAATGCCGGACAAAGCTTGAACGGTGGTGACTTTTGCCGAACTGTCATGCATAAGAACGCAAATGGTGTTTTTGTTCGCAGCACCTTTTAAAATTGTTCTTATTATCACATCCGGACGGCGGTTACTACCGGAAGCGTCGGATGAATCAACATTCCAGTCAAAATAGGAATACCCTTTTTGAGAAACCTGCCCTACAAGGTCAGTCATAATCCCCGGAGTAATTTGGCTTACCATATTACTGCTGCCACCGGGGAAACGAAGTAAATTTACCTTTTGTCCGGTAATACGCTCTACCCTGTCGGATACCATTTGCAAATCGTTAAAATATGCGTCGGTACTTGAATATATTTGAGCGTAGTTATGCGTCGCAGTATGAAGACCTATTGTATGACCTTCGTTATATATACGCCCAATAATATCATCACTGCCGTCGTTAGTTACAAAAAAGGTTGCCTTGATATGATACCGTGCTAAAATGTCTAAAACAGCACGGGTATTTTCACTCGGTCCGTCATCAAAAGTAAGGTAGCAAACTTTGCTATCAATAGAAGTAGCCGGTTGCACTAAAACAACCGGCCTTTTAATTGGAATATTAGCTTCTTTCATTGCTCTTAAATTAGCAATTTCGCTTTTTAAATTGTTTATCGTGTCTTCAAGCTGGTCTTTTTCAATTTCTTTTGCTTCTAATTGACTTTTTAGATTATCCTTTTCTTTATTTGCTTTGTTAAGCTTATCTTTCGTGTTATTTAATTTTTCTTTTTCGCTACTGTAAGAAGCATTTGCGGTTACAACAGCATCCGACTTGGCAGCAGCAAAAACAGAGGTGAAAACAAGCGCAATAAGGAGAAGAAAAATAATGCACGAAAGAATAATATTGGTCTTTTTGCTGAAAAAAGGCAAAACCGTTTTAAGTGCTTTATTAAAAACAGTTATTGCGGTTTCTTTTATCTTTAAAAAAACATTTTTCATACATTATTCACCTCCCAAAAAATCAGAAAATAAAAATTATCTTTTAAAAGCCCTAAAAATTTTGCCTAATAGATAAATTGATTTAAAACAAAACGGTCTAATCGGCAACAATGCCATCCAAATTACGGTATAAAGCCAATAACCGGCAGAGGTTACTTCATGCCTTTTCTCTTTACGAATAAACGCCTTTGAAAGCGCAACTATTTGAGAAGGTTTAATGCCGTATTCAAGTTCTGTCTGCGCGTCACCTAACATAGTGTAAGTGCCGTCCTTTTCCACCTTTACAATACGGTGCAAAACATAATGACCATCTTCCCTTTTGTATAGCGGAATTTGGCCTTTTTTAAGCTTTAAACCGTCAGTTTTTACAAGCACAACACAGTCGCGCCGATGAGAAATATAAGGGCGCATACTGTTTCCCGTAACCGTTAAAATGACTTCGCTGCCACGGTTGATACATTCTGTAATAACCGGACAAATATCGGTCATTGAAAGGCTTATGGTTCGCATCAATCAACAAATCCCTTTTCAAGTAAAATTTCAACAAGCTCGTCTAAATCTTTCTCTGCGGTTTCGCGGTCAATATCATACTCAGCAAGAATTAAGTCCAACAATTCTTCTTTTGTATGCTCTTCTGCTAACTTATCCCAAACAAATTCGGCTGTTTCGTTTAATGTAATCAATCCGCGAAAGTCAACCGTTTGTGCGCCAACCGGCACAACAATACAGTCTTCGCCCAAATGACTTTTTACAAAACCTTCTTTAATTTTCATAAGTTACCTCCGAAAAGTTTATTATAAACAGTATCCACTGCTTGATCACTAATATTGCATCCTAACTTGAAAATCGGCAAATTAAGGTAATAAAGTTTTTTAATCAGTTCAATAGTTTTAATACCTATACTAGCGTCATAAAACGGCGACGGAAGTTGACGGTTTAGGTTAAACATAATCTCCGATGGCTTTAACGGAGAAATTATGTTTTCTTCGTTCTGTTCTAAAAAGACAATACCGAAAAGCGGTACTTTTATGTTGTTGTTAAGGCTGGTTTTACCGCTCCAAGGGGTACCGTAGATATAAGGCTTGCCGTCAATAAAGCGCAGCGCCGGTTTGTCGTCGTTAACAACACACACATCCCCGCCGAACTTTTTTTGCCAAAGTGAAGTATGTGTTGATTTACCCGTACCGGGGTCAGCCGAAAAGGCAATGCCTTTACCGCAATATGAAATAGCCGAGGCGTGAAGAACGGTACCGCCTAAATACGCAATTCGGTTTGCAAACATAAAGCCGGTTAAAACATATTCCCAATCGGTCGCGTTAATGCCTTTATAAAAAAGATTTTTTTGAATGGAAATTGTAATAAATGAATAATCTTCGTTATAAGTAACGGTAAAGGGGACCCTGTCTGTTCTTGACGTGATATTGTAACGGGTTACCCTGCCGTCATCCGCCTTAATGAGTTTAGAACCGCCGATTTCGGCAATTTCTTCACCTTCGGGAATGGGTAAAACATCATAAAGCGCGGTAGTCATTACCATATCCGGCTTGTCAGAAGAATCAGTAAGATAATCGTTAAATCTTTTATCAAAAAAATCTTTGTCGGCAGAGGTGATTTGTAGTAATAAATCAGCCACACGGATAAGGGACATAATCAACACCGCCTTTTGTACGATTTTACAAAATAATTATACCAAAAACCCATTTGTATTGCAACTCTTTTTATATAAAACTGTTGTAAAACCTTAACATAAATGGTATAATAAACCAAGTGAAAACTTTTGGAGGTTTTTTTATGGAAAATATTGTTATTACAAGTGACAGTACTACCGATTTAAGTAACGAATTAAAAGAAAGATATAATATAAAAACTCTGCCTTTATGCGTAACTTTAGGTGATAAGTCATACACTGACGGTGTTGACATTGAGCCGGATGCCATTTACGAGCATCACGCTAAAACCGGAGAATTGCCCAAAACCGCCGCTTTAAGCGTTGGTGAATATATGGACTATTTTAAGACATTTGTTGATGAAGGAAAAAAGGTTATCCATTTTTCACTTAGTTCAACCATGTCTTCAACATACAACAATGCTTGTATTGCCGCCGGCGAGTTTGAAAATGTTCACATAATTGACACAAAAAACCTTTCTACCGGCGGTGGTTTGCTGCTTCTTGCCGCTTGCGATATGCTTAAAAACGGTGACAGTTATGAAGATATTATTGCTAAAACCGAAGCCCTTGTTCCCAATGTTGATGCGTCGTTTGTAATTGACAGTCTTGAATACCTTTATAAGGGCGGTCGTTGCTCCGCATTATCGGTCTTGGGTGCTAACCTATTAAAATTAAAGCCCTGCATAGAGGTTAAAAACGGAAGTATGGGCGTTGGCAAAAAATACCGTGGTAACTTTGGTGAAATATTGAAGCAATATACTGCTGAACGCATCGGTGATGCCGGCGATATTATTAAGGACCGAATTTTTGTTACCCATGCAGGTTGCGACGAAAAAGTTGTTAATGATGTTGCAGATATTGTTAAGGAAATTTCGGGTTGCAAGGAAGTGTTAGTAACAAGAGCCGGTTGTACCATTTCTTCTCATTGCGGTAAAAACACTTTAGGTGTTTTATTTATTCGTAATCACCCTATTGCTTAATTTGCATAGTATGTATCAGGGGTTTTTGTGGGATATCCCGTTTATCGGCGGTTAGCTTTGCCAACCTACAAAATTACCGATACTACCCCTTTTATATAAAAAGTCCGTCGGATTTTTATCCGGCGGACTTTATTTTTTTATAGGTCGTTTTCTTTAATATATTTATTCCAAGTGTTTCTGATAATCTCATAGTCGCCGTCATCCATCGGTGTTCCGAAAGAAGATGTAACATAGTATAAATCAGGCACGCCGATAGTTGGTTGTGCTTGTGTATATCTTCTGAAATCACGGTCAGAAACAGTACCGCCGCTATCGGTATCGCAAGTAATATTGCCGTAAACCGCTCTTGCAATCTCAGCACGGCAGGTCATAACTTCAACCGATGAGCGCATACCGCCTTGATAGTCATGCAGTCTTATTTGGTCGGCGACATCAGCTGTGTACGGGTGGGCAGAACTGATATTGATTAAACAGTCACTCTTAACAGCTTTTGCCGAAGTATAAACAAGTTCGAGCCACGCGCGTACAAGTTCAACACCGTAAGATTTTCCGTCATAGGCGCGAACATATTCACCCTTAGGGGTGCAGTTTATAAAGTCAATCTTAAATCCGTCACAGTCCATGCAACCCTCTTCGCTACTGAACAAAGTGCGAATATTGTTCTTTATTCTTTCTCTGAACTTAGGGTTGGTCGGGTCGGCGGCTACCGGATTACAAAGATTATCAATGCATTCATCCTTAGGCAGTCCTTCGGCATCCCATGACTTTATCCAAAGCAACACTTTAATGCCTTCTGAGTGCATTTTATCAACAAACTCGCGCATATCGGGCCATTTTTCGGTATCAACTTCAGGTGTACCCATGCCCTTTTGCCATTTTGCATCAATAATAATTATTTTTGGGTTAACGCCTTTGCTATGAAGTGTATTAACCATATTTTCATAATCTTTTTGCGAAGCATATAAGGTCGCCGGTTTTTTTGCAACACGGCCAAGCTTTTGTTGCTCGCCCCAACCGCAGAAAATCGGACCTTTCCACCATTTAGGGTCAAGCGAATAGTCACTGTGGCGCTTTGCAATGCCCTCATCAAAATAAAAGTCGGAATATGCGGTTAAAACGGCATAATCATCTTTGCCGTATCCGCCCCACATACCCGGTAATTCTTTTTCGCCGCTAACGATAATTCTGCCGTCAAGCGGAAGCTCCATTGAGAAAAATCGGTTATAAATTAAGCGGTCAAAGTTATGTTCGCCTTTTTCGGCAAATACACCAAAGCCAAACCAACCGTCAAGCCCCTCGGTATAAAAAGGATATACGAACGGGCAGGGTGCATAATAGTCGAAAGAAAGTTGGCTTGTTTCGAAAATATTTCGCAAACATTCTTCGCGTTTATAGTGGCTGGCTGCCAAAATTCTGTAACCGGCAAATTCGTATTCGTTTGTAAAGCCTTGTTTATTAAAATATCTAATGCGCTTTACTTTGCCATTGCCCTTAACAGCAATACGGTAAGCAATACCGTTTTCGGTAGCGGTAATAGAATAAGTCTTCTTATCCCAAAGGTTACTTGTCGCAGTATAAACAGCAACTGTTTTACCGTCAATTTCTTCTAAAGAAAAGGTTACGCCGTCGTTATCGACATCGGCGGTAAATTGATTTTCGAGCGGAATTGAACCACCCGGACGGTAGCGCAAATCTTCAAGTCTGTCAACTGCCGAGTTAACAGGCAAACGGCAAACCATAACATCTTTTATAAAGATGCTGAAAAACCCGCTTTCTTCGAAATTTACAGAATAGTTTTTAAATTTTAACATACAACAGGTCACCTACTTGAATTAAAACTACATGGTAATGATATTACTAATAATATCACCGTTCAATATCAAAAATTGCGGTGTTTTTTATCTAAATTGCGGTTTTAAAAAATCTCAATAGAGTGCTTGTGAATTCTTTCTTCACCTTTTAAAAGTTTGTTAATTCCTTCCTTGTGCGTAATATCACCATCACTGTCGGGACGGTCACAAATACCGCACCAAGGTTCAATACAAAGATAAGGGGCATTAGGTTTAGTCCAAATAAGCAAATAATCGTGGCCTTCAAAATTAACCTTAACACCGGTGTTATCCACACGGTTTTTAAGCGATAATTCACGGGCTTTTAAGTCGGTAATAATAATTGCATCTTCGCTGAAATAGCTGTTTTTAAGCGCAAAAACGGTATTATTTTCAGAAAGCGTAGTTTTGTTATAGCTTAAAATTCTGCCGTCTAAAAATGTGTGGTTAATGTCTTCGGCTTCGGGTAAAATAATGTCATATTCTTCGACACCGTTAGGGCAAGAATAGCCCTCGTGAGAGCCTATTGAATAATACATTTCGCCATCTGTAGTATTCTTAACAGTATAACTGATTTCAATCTTTTTGCCGTTTAATTTATAATTGGCGCGCAGTTCAAAATTAAACGGATAAACCTTTAAGGTTTCTTCGCTGTCGGTTAAAAGTAAAGTTAAAGTGTCTTCTGTTTTAGTTTCAACCTTAAATTCACTAACCTTTGCAAAGCCGTGCATTAAAAGATTATAGGCTTTGCCGTTATAGGTGTAGGTATCGTCTCTTAAAGAACTGCAAATCGGGAATAACATCGGTCCCGATTTAGCCCAGTACTTTTCATCACCCACCCAAGCATATTGCCTGTTATTGTATATAATGCTCTTTATTTCGCAACCGATTTCGCTGATTTCTACTTTTAAAAACTCGTTTTTTAGCGTTACCATAAGTTAACTCCTTAAAAAATAAGGGCAGATATAAAGCCACGCTCTACCTGCCCTTTAAAATATTAGTTATGCTTTTTAAAACCGCGACGCTCACGCTTTTCGTGGCGCGGTGCTTCGTCTGCATCGTCCTCGACAACGGCACCGTTCACTTCAACAAGTGCATCGCGTCTTGAAAGATTTATTCTGCCTTGGTCATCAATTTCGGTAACCTTTACAATTACTTGATCGCCGACAGCAACAACATCTTCAACCTTTTCTACGCGTTTAACATCAAGCTTGGAAATATGAACTAAGCCTTCCTTACCGGGAGCAATTTCGACAAAAGCGCCGAAAGTCATAAGGCGGGTAACCTTACCGTTATAGATAGCACCGATTTCAGGATCATTCGCAATTAGTTCGATAATTGAAATTGCTTGTTTAGCCTTTTCAACATCAAGACCCGAAACAAATACTTGACCGTCTTCTTCAATAGTGATGGTACAATCGCATTGTTCTTGGATAGATTGAATAACCTTACCTTGCTTACCGATAACATCACCGATCTTGTCGGGATTGATCTTGGTGGTAATCATCTTAGGTGCATATTTTGAAAGCTCAGGGCGAACTTCAGGAATACATTTTAGCATAACTTCATCAAGGATATATTCTCTTGCTTTGTGTGTCTTAGCAAAAGCTTCCTTAATGATAGCAGGTGTAAGACCATGTACCTTTAAGTCCATTTGGATAGCGGTAATACCCTTATGAGTACCTGCAACCTTAAAGTCCATATCGCCGTAGAAGTCTTCAAGGCCTTGAATATCAACCATTGTCATAAAGTCGCCGTAAACACCTTGGTCGCCTGTAATAAGACCGCAGGAAATACCTGCAACAGGGGCCTTAATCGGAACGCCGGCAGCCATAAGTGCTAATGTTGAGCCGCAAATTGAGCCTTGCGATGTAGAACCGTTAGAGGAAAGAACTTCCGATACGACACGGATGGCATACGGGAATTCTTCAATACTCGGAATTACCGGTACTAAAGCGCGTTCTGCCAAAGCGCCGTGGCCGATTTCGCGACGGCCGGGACCGCGAGAAGGCTTTGTTTCGCCAACCGAGTATGACGGGAAATTATAGTGGTGAATGTATCTCTTGGAAACTTCTTCATCAAGACCGTCTAATTTTTGAGCTTCGCTGACAGGTGCCAAAGTGGCAACCGAAAGAACTTGTGTTTGACCGCGGGTAAACATACCACTGCCGTGAACGCGCGGTAAAAGGTCAACCTTTGCGTCAAGCGGACGAATTTCATCAATACCGCGACCGTCAACGCGCTTATGCTCATCCTTAAGCCATGCACGAACGACATGCTTTTGAACTAAATACATAATTTCATCAAGCTTAGCTTCATTGCCTTCAAAGCGTTCGTCAAACTTTTCGTGAACGGCATTGTAGATTGGCAACAAAGCAGCGTCGCGAACTAACTTGTCGTCAGTATCAAGTGCTTTTTTAACATCTTCAATGCAGAATTCTTCAATTTCCGCCATAATCTGAGGATCAGGATTGCTTGATTCAAAGGTGAACTTTTCTTTACCGATTTCAGCAACAATGCCGTTAATAAACTTAACGACTTCTTTGTTTGCTTCGTGGCCTGCCATAATGCAGTCAAACATTAAATCATCAGGAATTTCATTACCGCCGGCCTCAATCATAGCAACTAAGTCGGCAGTTGAAGAAACGGTAAGGTTAAGTTCGGTCTTTGCACGTTGTTCAAGTGTTGGGTTTATAACGATTTCGCCGTCAATTAAGCCAACACTGACGCTTGAAATAGGACCGTCCCAAGGAATGTCCGAAATAGCAATAGCGGTTGAAACACCGATTGCAGCGGCAACTTCAGGTGAGCAGTCAGGGTCAACCGACATAACGGTTGCAACAACTGAACAGTCATTACGCATATCCTTAGGGAAAAGCGGGCGGATAGGTCTGTCAATGCAACGGGAAGCTAAGATAGCTTTTTCGCTTGCTCTGCCCTCTCTCCTTTGGAATGAGCCGGGGAAACGACCTACAGAATACATTTTTTCTTCATAATCAACCGAAAGCGGGAAAAAATCCACACCTTCGCGTGGCTTTGCAGAAGCAGTAACTGTGCAAAGTACTTTTGTGTCGCCATAGCTTGCCATTACAGCAGCGTTGGCAAGTTGTGCCATCATACCGGTTTCAATCTTTAAAGGTCTGCCGGCAAGAGTGGTTTCGTAAACTTTGTAGTTTTCGAACATAGTTTATATCTCCTTTTCTTTAAGGGATTCCTTTGGTTAGCAATAAATCCAACGCCTAATTTTTAGGTGCTCGATTTACCGCTAAACCGCAAAAAAATCCCATTATTAACAAAAATTTAAAGCCGTGAAATACGACAATAAGGCAGACCGTAGAACAGTCTGCCTTAATTGATTATTACTTACGAAGACCTAACTTCTTGACAATTGCACGATATCTTTCAATGTCGTTCTTTTGCAAGTAAGCTAATAAGTTTCTTCTGTGACCTACCATCTTAAGTAGTCCGCGACGTGAGTGGTGGTCCTTTGCATTGTCTTTAAGGTGAGCGTTAAGCTCGTTAATGCGGTTTGTTAAAAGCGCAATTTGAACTTCCGGTGAACCGGTGTCGCCTTCGTGAACTGCATAGTCCTTAATGATTTGTTGTTTTGTTTCTTTTGTCATCATTTTAGATACACTCCTATAATAAATATTTGCCAAGCCCCAAGTCAAAGGTCATAGTGCTTCTCTTAAAGAGCGGACACCTAAAACATAGAGCAAGGTATTTAGTGCCAAATGACACCGCATAGTATTATAACACAAGTGTAATAAAATGTAAAGTACTAATTTTTAATTTTCAAAAGCCTTTTTACAGGTGCGATATAACAAATAATTATACTTACGACAGCGCCTAATAACGCCTGCCCTGTTTGATACGGCAATTTTAAAATTGCTTCGGGCACCGTTGCATAAATAAATGCTCTGCCAAAGCTATAACCTACTACATTTATAAAAGCGCCTAACAAAACGCCGACAGAAGCGCCGATAACCTGTTTTTTGGCAAAAAGCTTTCGGGCGCAAAGGGAAACCACAATGGCTTGCAAGCCGTGCGTAACAAGCGAAACAAACATTGGTGTCGGATAAAATAATAAATCGCCTAAAAAAGCACCCACACCGCCAACACAAAACGCTAAAAACGGATCAAGCAAAATTGCGGCAGTACAAATAACCATATCATTTATATAAAAGTGACCGCCCGGTACCGGAATTGAAAATGTGCTGACCGCAATGTTAAGTGCCATAAAAATAGCGGCAAAACAGATTTCTTTTGTTGTATATTTAAAACCTTTTTGTGCCATTATAAAAACCTCTTCCCTTTTTTGACAATATGTATTATAATACATATATGGACTTATTGAAATATCCAAAAAAGGAGTTTTTTATATAACCAGATGAAAGCGGAAAAATATTATAATCTATACCTTAAAATAAGGAATGATATCGAAAGCGGAAAATATCCGGCAGGTAGTAAGCTTCCCTCTAAACGAAATATGAGTAATTTAAGCGGTTACAGTCTTATAACCGTCGAACGCGCTTATTCTATGCTTTTAGAAGAGGGATACATTTCTTCGAGAGAACGCAGTGGGTATTATGTAAACTTGATTGAGGCATTAAATCCTAAAAACGAAAGCAAAATCAATTTTGAATATTTAAAAGAGCCCGTGGCAAAAAGCAAAAATGATTTTGAATATTCTGTTTGGTTTAAAACTGTCAGAAAAGTAATTAGTGATTACGGCAATTTGTTGTTTGTAAAATCACCTACTAAGGGATGTGAAATATTAAGAAATGCAATTGCCGAATATCTATTCCGTTGCCGTGATATTAAAGTTAATCCCAAAAACATAATAATCGGTTCTGGTGCCGAACAATTATATGAAACGGCAATCAAGCTAATCGGTCGCAACAAGGTGTATGGCATAGAAAGCCCATGCTATTACGGTATTGAAACCGTTTACAATGCAAACGAAATTAAAACTGTTCCGCTTAAAATGGGTAAAGACGGAATTGAAGAAAAGGAATTAAGGTCAAAAGGATTTGATGTTTTGCACGTAACCCCCTTTCACAGCTTTCCGTCGGGTGTTACAACTTCAATACAAAAAAGATATATGTATTTAAAATGGGCAATAGAAAACAAAAGTTACATTATAGAAGACGATTTCGACAGTGAATTTTCTCTTACAGGCAATCCTATTCAAACCCTTTTTGCGATAGATAATTCAAGCAGTATAGTGTATATTAACACCTTTTCCAAAGCCCTTTCACCTTCCATGAGAATTGGTTATATGATTTTGCCGGATAGCCTTTTATCAAAATACGAAGAAAAGTTAGAAAGTCTTTCTTGCGGTGTGCCGGTTATGGACCAATACATTTTGGCCGAATTTATTAAAAGCGGAAGCTTTGAGCGCCACATTAACAGAGAAAGACGAAAGCAAAATACAAAAACCCCTACCTGATTGGGTAGGGGTTTCTTTTGGCCCGCCTGAGAGGATTCGAACCTCCGTTCTTCAGAATCGGAATCTGCTGCGTTATCCAGCTGCGCCACAGGCGGATGTTTAAGGCCGGCACAGAAAATGCCGACCTTTTAAATTACTTATTTTTCATAACCGTTCGGGTTGCCGCTTTGCCAACGCCAAGTATCTTCGCACATCTCTTCGATACCGCGGGTTGCTTTCCAACCGAGAAGATTTAAAGCTTTATCGGCCTTAGCATAAACTTCATCGGGGTCGCCCGGACGTCTTGCGTCAATAACAAAAGGAACTTCTTTACCGCTTGTCTTAACAAACGCATCTCTGAGCTCTAATACGCTGGTGCCCGACCCTGTACCAAGGTTAATAGCTTCGCAACCGGTATTTTCCAAAGCCCAGTCGATAGCTTTAACATGACCCAACGCCAAGTCAACAACATGGATATAGTCGCGTACACCGGTACCGTCAACCGTATTATAGTCGTTACCGAACACGTGTAGCTTTTCTAGCTTGCCAACCGCAACCTGCGAAATATACGGCATAAGGTTATTCGGAATTCCCTTAGGATCTTCACCGATAAGACCGCTTTTGTGTGCGCCGATAGGGTTAAAGTATCTAAGAAGAGCGATGCACCAAGAATTATCCGACTTATAAAGGTCACGCATAATTTCTTCAATGAACAGTTTAGTTCTGCCATAAGGGTTAATAGCGCCCAAAGGCATATTCTCGGTTAAGGGCATTTCTTCTGCAACACCGTAAACAGTAGCCGAGGAAGAAAAAACAATCTTCTTAACATTAAACTCGTTCATAACCTCAATCAAATAAAGTGTGCTGATAAGGTTGTTATCGTAGTACATTATAGGTTTTGCAACCGATTCGCCAACTGCCTTTAAGCCGGCAAAGTGGATTACAGCTTCAATTTTATTTTCTTTGAAGATTCTGCGCAAAGCATCCTTATCACGCAAATCCTCTTGATAGAATTTCGGCATAACACCCGTAATCTTTTCTACTCTGTTTAAAGATTCGCTGCTGCTGTTATCAAGATTGTCAACAACAATAACATCATATCCTGCATTGATCATTTCAACACAAGTATGGCTGCCGATATAACCGGCACCGCCGGTAACTAAAATTGACATAAATATATCCCCTTTTTAAATACTACTACAATTATAATACATTACTTTTACTTTGTAAAACTATTTTTTTAAAAGTTTTGAATAACCTTCGCCGTATCTTATGGCATTTGAAATACGGCTGACCGTAGCCGAAGAAAGTTCGGTTTTTTCGATAACTTCATTATATGTTTTGCCTTCAATCAACATTTGTGCGCCGGCAAGCCGTTGCGCCATTTGCTCAATTTCCTTTTTAGTGCAAAGGTCAGCTAAAAACGCTTTGCAATCTTCAACCGTTTCAATGCTTGTTAAAGCCTTGTATAACTTTTCAATTTCAGTGTCATCAATTCTTTTAAAGTTCAAAAAGATCACCCTTTATTTCTTTTCTTTCAATAATAACCTTTTCCGAAAGTTTAATGTATTTATCTGCGTTTTCAAGTAAAACTGCACCGCCCGGTTCAAGCAATTCCAATTTTTCATTATTTTTTGTTAAAAGGCTTTCGGCAACAGCACAGCCACCACTTGCGCAAGAGTTTTCATAAAATAAAGTGTCAACATTTTTAACATAGACTATTGGCGTAAGCGTATTTTTTTCTCCCAACAACATTATACCCAACGCTCGTTCGCCGGATTTTTTGCAATAATATTTAATAAATTCTTCGGCAAATTTTTCTTCTTTCAAATCGGTCGTGACAATATGAGAAATGCCCTCTTTTTTAACAAAAGTGCCTTTAAATTTTTTGCCGTTATAGCAAAATTCCTTTTCTTCAATATTACTGCTTTTTTCAAAGTAACCGTCGCATAAAAATCCGTCTTCGACTTTTTTAACATCAACCTGAATTTTATTTTTGCAACCGTAAATTCCTACCAAAACAGTTCCCGTCTTGTTTTTAAGCTCACAATAAAGCACCGCAGCGCTTATAGTAGCATTACCGCAAAACTCATCCCCTGCCATTCGCAAAGAGATGCAATTATTACTAAAATCTACAAAGCCGACCTGCTCAACACTTTTTTCGGTCTCCATTATCTTTTTGGCAATAATTCCATACTTTTCGGGCGGCACATTTGTGACTGCAAGCGCCGTAATATTCCCACACGGATTAACTATATAATACTCAATATTCATTGGTTTTATAGCTTTGAAGGAATTGCTTTGTGCGATCGTTTTTGGTATTGTTAAACAGTTCACTCGGTGTTCCTTCTTCGGCAATTATGCCTCCATCCATAAAAATAACTCTATCCGAAACCGCCTTTGCAAAAGCCATTTCGTGTGTAACGATTACCATTGTCATTTTTTCTTCGGCCAACTGCTTAATAACCCTTAATACTTCACCTGTAAGCTCGGGGTCAAGCGCGCTTGTAGGTTCATCAAAAAATAAGATATCGGGTTGCATGGCAAGAGCTCTGACAATAGAAACGCGTTGTTGCATACCGCCCGAAAGTTCACACGGGTAGAGCTTTTCTTTACCCTCTAACCCCATTTTCTTTAAAAGAGAGAGAGCGCGAGCTTCGGCTTCTTCTTTACTTTGTTTCAAAACGGTCATAGGCGCATCGGTAATGTTTTTTAAAACATTATAATGCGGAAACAAATTAAAATTTTGGAAAACAAGTCCGAAGACGCGCCTGAATTGGTTTAAGTCCTTTTTATAGCAAAGCTTGTTTTTTTCATTATAATAAGTGACATCTTCGCCCATATAGGTAATAATACCGTCGTCAACCGTTTCAAGCAGAGTTGCACAACGAAGCAAAGTGGATTTACCACCGCCCGAAGGGCCGATAATCGACACAACTTCGCCTTTGTTAACCTCTAACGATATATCGTTAAGAACATCATTTTCGCCAAAAGACTTTTTAATGTTTTTAATTTCTAAGATTTTCATTGCCTACTCCTAAATCTTATAATAACTAACGGATTTTTCAACCTTGCCCATAACAAGTTCAACAATCAAATTAAAGACATAATAGAACACACCTGCAACGATAAACGGTGTAAAACTTGTTTGCGAATTAGCAATCTGCTTGCCTATTGTAAACATTTCGGCATAGGAAAGTGTGAAGGCCAAGGATGTATCTTTAACCAAAGTTACTATTTCGTTTGTAACGCTTGGCAAAATTCTTCTGATAACCTGCGGTAAAATGATTTTCATAAAAGTTTGGGACTTGTTGTACCCCAAAATTGTCGCAGATTCATACTGCCCTATCGGTATTGATTCAATTCCACCTCTGTATATCTCGGAAAAATATGCGGCATAATTTATTGCAAAGGCAATAACAACGGGAATCAGCTTGTTTCTTGAACCCGGCATTCTAAAAAGATACCACGGTCCGTAAGCAACCGCCAACAGCTGAAGCATTAACGGTGTACCCCTTAAAATTGATATTAAAAAGCGCATAGTATTTGATATGACCTTCACTTTTGACATACGAAGTAAAGCAAAAATCATACCGAGCGGAAGAGAGAAAATAAGAGTTAAAAAGAAAATGGCACAGGTTTTTTCAAACCCTTTTCCCATTTCTAATATCATTGTAAGTAGAGTCATAAAAATCTCCGTTTCTAAAACATGCCAATGCCTCCCCTAAAAAAGGGGAGGCGATTATTTTTAATATGTTGTACTATTTATTAACATAAGCCTTTGCTACAGGATAGTCAACAAATACTGCGTCAACTGTACCGCTTTCAAGTTCGGTAAAGCACTTTAAGAAGCTATCACATGTAACTAATTCGTCAAATGTTTTTGTTAAATCCTTAAGGTCGTCATTCAAAAGGCTTTCGCCCGATGTACCTAACTGTACGGCAACAACCTTGCCCTTTAAATCTTTTGAAGAAGCAATACCGCTGTCTTCTTTTACAACTAAAACTTGTGTGTTATAGTAGTAAGGTGCAGAAATAACATAACCTGCATCTTTCATGGAATCAAGAATTGTCATGCCGGACCAAATACAATCGCATTCTTTTGCATCAAGTTGGATAAGCTTGTTGTCCCAGTTAACACCGAAAACTTTAAATTCCCAACCAAGAAGATTACAAGCAGCTTTGCAAACATCTACATCAAAGCCTGTGTATTCGCCGTCATCACCCATATAGCTGAATGGATTATATTCAGGGTCAATGCCCATTGTAAAAGTTCTTGTGCCGGCATTAGCTAAATCCACATCGGTTTCAGGTGCTTCATAATCTTCACCTAAGAAAATCAGATTGTCAACAATGTCAGGATACTTTTCGGCAAGCTTTTTGTATTCGCCGTTTTTTACAAGCTCTTGAACTGCTGCATCCATATACTTGCAAACTTCTTCATCACCGTTGCGGTAAGCAATACCATATTCTTCGGCACCAAGTTCTTCGTTAATAATTTTTAAAGAAACATCGGCTTTTTTGTTTCCGCAACCTGCAAAGCCAAACAGCATTGCAACTACCATTAAAAGTGCTAATAATTTTTTCATTTTGATTTCTCCCTTTTCTCTTTGAAACTTGCGTTTCGTTTTTTGGTATGTGTCTATTATACTTTAGTTCGTTAAAGTTGTAAAGGGGTAAATTGCATTTTTTGTAATCTTTGTATATTTCAACATACAAATGGGAGTTGTCAACATTTAAATTGTGCAAGTTTACTACTATCTCACATTCGATTAGTGAAAAAAAGACAATTATTGACATTTTTTAGAAACAATGATATAATGTCCCTACTATAATATATATGAGGGATGTTAAAAATGAAGGTTACAGGTATAGTGCGTGCGGTTGATAAAATGGGTAGAGTCGTTATCCCGAAAGAAATCCGCAAACAGCTTAATATAGTTAACGATGTTGACAGTTTTGAAATATTTATGGAAGGCGATAAAGTTATCTTAAAAAAATATCAGCCTACCTGCGTCTTTTGTGACGGAATAAACAACAATAGATTTTTTAACGGCTATTCCGTTTGCAGTGATTGTATTGAAAAGCTTAAGATGTTAGAAAACGAAGAAAATTCCGAAAAAGATTAAAAAAGGTCTTGCAAAACAATAGACAATAGTGTATAATATGTTTACACTTTAAAAGTCAACATATCGCGGGATGGAGCAGTTCGGTAGCTCGTCGGGCTCATAACCCGAAGGTCGGTGGTTCAAATCCGCCTCCCGCAACCAAAGCAAAAACCTATCACGCAAGTGGTAGGTTTTTGCTTTGTATTATTCATTTTTCATTCTTAAATATTAAGTATTCATTAAATCAGTCGTGATAAGTTTTCTAAATGAATAATGAAAACTTAAAAATGAATAACGGAAAGTTGTATAGTAAAAGATAATAAGCTCGTTGTGCCTTTGTCACAAAACAAATTATCTTTTTCGGGTGGCTATGCCATATACCACCTTTTGGCAAAGTTATTTTTAAGTTGTTCATCGGGTTTCTTTCCGCACCACATTAAAGCGCCTGAGAATACTACAGTCGGAACTGCAGTTTGAGGTTTGTGCCATGTAGTCTGCAAAATACCGAAAGAACCGCGGTTTTTACAAATCTTAATCATACTTTCCGCTCCGACTTCGTTAAGGAACGGCGAATAAATTGTCTCAAATCCTTTTTCCTCAAAAAAGGCAGGGTCTTGCCAATTTGCGCCCGGATTATCATGTGTCCAAACATTGATAAGTATATTTTTAGGAAGCAAATCAACAATCTCTTCCCTACATTTCCAATAAAGAGCATCCATCGAACAATAAAGCATATCTCCCCACATTACCATTTTAATATTGCGAACGCTGAGATAAGCATTAAGCGAAGATAAGTGCTTTGCAAAAAGAATGTCGGCGCTCATTCGGCGATCTTCTTCAGTTGAGCCGAATCCAAATGCCTTATCGCACCCAGTATGGAAATAAGGCGGATTGCGGAACACTTCAATAAGTTCGTCCATAACAAGCTTTAAGAAGTCTTGTGTTTTAGGATTTTCTGTTGCAAAACACCAACCACCTGCAATATACAAATCAGCCATATCGGGGCGCTGATCAAGAACAACATGTTGGCGGGAAATAAGTCTGCTCCATGCGGCGTGTGAAGTTAAATTTTGGTCGGGCAAGGGTCTTATATGGAGTTTATCAAATGCAAAGTCAACTAAATCTTTCATTTCTTGAAGTGTATAGCAATTCGGCCAATGTGCATATGGCAAACTGTACGGGAAGACGCCCCAAAACTCGATGAAAATATGGTTATAACCGCAAAGAGCAGCAGTTGTCATCATTTTCTTTATGTACTCAGGACTGCTTTCTTCCTTTTCAGTACCGTCGTTTTCCTTAAACATACAGGTATGAACGGCACGGAAAGGAATATCAGGATAATCTCTTATATTCATCTGTGGCATTGCTTCTAATTCGTTACTCATTCTTATAAAAGCTTTTAAACCTAAAAGCATGCCTTCAACTGTTTTACCAACAATGAGAATGCTGTTTTGGTTTATATTTAGTATGAATTCTTCTTCATTTGTGAATTTGTAATCAAACATTTCGGGCTCTTTTTCACCAATGGATAAAACATATTGGTCGGTATCATACCATACCGTTTGAGGAGCATTTTTGAAATTTGCGATTTCCAAAAGATAACTCATATCGGTTTCGGCATTGGTAAACACCGAAGCGTTGCAATCATGGTTATAATTACCACCGTTTAAAACTAATTCTTTTGGTTTGATCAATAATTTTTTTAAAACATCTTGCTTTGTCATATTAAATTCCTCCTTAAAAGTTTATTCAATTATACAATCATTAAAGATATTTTGTAAACCCATCAATCACTCAAAAAAGTGGACATTTCAGAACTTGATTATTTTTATTTTTCAGAGTATAATAAATTAAATGCTTATATGGAGGGATTTTGTTGTTTTTTGCAGAAAACGAACTGTCTATTGAATTATTGGGCGTTTTTAAAATAAAAAGAGCTTCTTTTAAACATAAAAGTTTCAGTAATCGTGCTTATGACAGCATTAGTGTTAGAATTGACGGAAATGCAGAATTCGAAACAAATGAAAAAAACATATCGGTTAAAAAAGGTGATTTGTTGTTTATCCCCTCAAAAGCAAATTATGTGCAAACATCATCAGATGAGACTGTAATAGCTATACATTTCATAAATTACAGTAATCAAAATTATGATAAAATAGAATGTTTGAGTTTAAATGACACAAAATATACACACGATATTTTTTTGGAAATGTATGACATTTGGAAGGAAAAAAGGCAAGGTTACAAGCATCTTTGTCTTTCCCTTTTTTACAAGCTTTTATATTTTGTTAACTGTACGACAAGTGAACGCAAATTAACGACAATTACTCACGAAACCGAAATCAGTTCTGCAATAGAATATATCCACCGCAATTATAGGCACACGAATATTAAAGTTTCACAACTCGCGAATATGTGTGCTGTTTCAGATACATATTTCAGAAAAATCTTTAAAAACATTTATAATGTTTCGCCGCAAAAATATATAATAAACCTTAAGCTTGAATTTGCTTATCATTTACTCGGCAGTAATCTTTATACCGTGGCCGAAGTCTCCCAAAAATCGGGCTTTAGCGACCCAAAATATTTTTGCAGGGTTTTCAAACAACACTATAATTTTCCACCAAAGCAATTACGGTTAAAAGACTTCCCTCATATTTTAAGAACGCTACCCGCTCCGAATAAAGTTAACCGCTAAATAGCTCATATATTAAGCTGTCAACCTCCCTTGAAAATTCTGATGCCTTATGCTATAATGTAAAAAATTATTTTTGTGGAGGAAATATAAATGGCAAACAAAACCGTTTTCTTTTTTGGCGACAGCATTATGCACCGTGACAAAAAAGTGTTTGATTATTCGGCGGAATATAACAAAGATGAGCTTGGCAAAATGTGCAAGGGTTGGCCTTCTATTTTAGAAGAAAAGTTCAATTTCTCTTACAGCAATTTTGCTGTGGGCGGTGACAAAATTTCAGACCAAAAAGAAATTATATTAACAAAGGATTTTTCCAAAGTTGATCTTGTCGTTATTGCGGTCGGCATTAACGATTTTTCTAACGGCACGCCTATTGGTACTATTCCAAACAGTCAGGAAATTTTACACGAAAAGACTTTTATCGGTGATTATTGTACCGCATTGGACCACATTTTTAAATCTAATCCGCTAATAAAAGTTATGCTGACAACCCCTTTACATAGGTGCACTTTAAATCGCACTTCCGTAGGTCCCAAAAACACAATTGACGCAAAGGTAAACGGAAACACGCTTAAAGATTATGCTGATGCGATTATTGAAATCGGAAGATTTTATTCTTGCTATGTTGTTGATATGTATTCTATCTCAGGTGTTAACAGATTTAATCTTGAATATCTGACTTTTGAAGGCGTGCACCCGACAAACAAAGGATATGAATTTACATCGCCGCCGCTTATTGATGCATTTAAAAAAATGGGCTTTAAAGAAAAATAAACTAAACAAAACCCGTTGGAGTTAAACTCCAACGGGTTTTTAGTTTATTCTAATATTTTATTGTCATCAAGGTTTTTAATTATTACTGCGATTTCGCAACGGGCAGCCGCGTCAAGCGGTGCAATGTAAAGACCGGCTTTGCCGTTAATAACACCATTTTCTACCGCCCATTCTATTGCGGGTTTAGCCCAATCGCTAACCTGACTGTAATCAGCCATGCTTTGTGCTTTTGTGCCGTCTGCCGTAACATCT
>JAZUID010000018.1:0-71949 GCA_045642065.1 Acutalibacteraceae bacterium | reverse complement strand
CACATCGACGGGGAGGTTTGGCACCTCGATGTCGGCTCATCACATCCTGGGGCTGTATTCGGTCCCAAGGGTTCGGCTGTTCGCCGATTAAAGTGGTACGCGAGCTGGGTTCAGAACGTCGTGGGACAGTTCGGTCCCTATCTGTCGTGGGCGTAGGAAAATTGAGAGGCGCTGTCCCTAGTACGAGAGGACCGGGATGGACGCACCTCTGGTGCACCAGTTGTTCTGCCAAGGGCATAGCTGGGCAGCTACGTGCGGATTGGATAAACGCTGAAAGCATCTAAGCGTGAAACCAACCTCGAGATTAGATTTCCCATAGCATAAGCTAGTAAGGTCCCCGGTAGACTACCGGGTTGATAGGCTGCGTGTGTAAGCGTGGTGACACGTGTGCTTGGCAGTACTAATAGACCGAGGGCTTGACCTATTTTCGTTCCTCACCTTTCATCCCACTTTGTTCAGTTTTCAGGGTGCGAAACCAATAAGAAACAGAAAAAGCAACTCAAACGAGTTGCTTTTATTTTTTGCATATTAAAAAAGAAAACCGCCCTGCCCTTAGCAAGTCGGTTTTATGTTTGATAAGATAAAATTAAATAAATAAGCAAGGCAAAAAGAGCAATAATTAAAACGCCGGACAAAATATATTTAAATGTAACTGCGGGTTTTCGGGCACCGCAAAAAGGACAATGCTTATGCTCATCCGAATACAAGCTCTTGCAAACAGGACAATGCACCATATTTCGCAACGTTTCACACCTCTTTTACATTACTCTTTTATTTTACCACATTGAAAGCAAATGTCAACATTAAAGGGAAAAATGTATAAATTTTTGTAAACTTTGTAAAAATACAGGGCAACATATTTGTGAGGTGTATATATGAAGAGAAAGTATTATATTAAAATCTTTTCTTTTGTCGGCGCTTTTTTGCTTGTTTGCGGTGGATTTGTTATAAAATTTTATAAAGGAAACAAATTTTACAAGCTTGCAGCACAAAACGGATATTCGAAAGCTCTGCAAACCCTGACGACAAACATGAATACGATAGCGCTCGTGCTTGAAAAAGCGCAATATGTGAGCAGTCCTGCAATTATAAGTGAAATGGCAGCTGAATTGGTCGGTCAGTCGGAGGTGGCAAAGAATGCGATTGCCGAACTGCCCCTTGAAAGCGGAGAATTAGAAACGGTCAGTAAGTTTTTGTCCCAAGTAGGAAATTTTGCCCTTTCGGTTTCTAAAACGGTCATAGAAGAGGGCGAAGTAAGCGCGCAAGAGCGCCAAAACATCACAAAATTAAGCGCAGCCGCCGCAAAAATATCAACCGCTTTCAGCGAAGTCGGTGTAGAATATGACAACATTGATTATTGGGCGACCGAGCTTGATAAAAAAGCAAAAGAAAAGTTGGGCGACCAAACCTTAACGGGAGAATTTGAACGATTGGAAGGAGACCTTACCGATTATCCGACGCTGGTTTACGACGGGCCTTATTCTGATGCCGAAGAATCGGGCAGTTACGAGCTTTTAAAATCGGCAAATGAGGTTACGGTTGAATTCGGACTTTCGGTAGCGTCAAAGGTTACGGGGCTTGGTGCCGAAAAGTTGGAATATGTCGGCAGGCGGGAAGGGAAAATACCCGCCTACACCTTCGTTTCGGACGAAACCACAGTTTTAATAACCTGTGCCGGTGGTTTTCCGCTGACTTTAAGGCACGGGTACAGCGGTGAAAAGGCAACGACCGATTATGAAACGGCTATGAAAACTGCCGAGCAGTATTTGGAAAGCATCGGCTACAAAGGCTTTGTACCGACATATTATTATGTTGACGAAGGCGTTTGCACGGTAAGCTTTGCATATTTGGACGGCGAAACAATTTGCTATACCGATTTAATAAAAGTCGGCGTTTCTTTAAGTCAAAACAAAGCGGTTCTTTTGGAAGCATCGACCTATTTAACAAACCACAAGCAAAGGGCATTTGAAAAGGCGGAAAGCTCCGAAAAAGCCGCCGAAAAGGTTTCGGAAAGGCTCGATATAAAATCGGTATCGTTAGCCCTTATACCGAAGAAAAGCGGAAGCGAAGTAAGGTGCTATGAATTCACCTGTGTAGGTGAAAACGAACGGGAAATTTTAGTTTATATTAACGCCGTTTCTTTAAAGGAAGAAGACGTTTTAGTGCTGTTAAAAAGTGACGGCGGGTCACTTGCGAAATAATACTTGATTTTTTTAAAGGTTTGTGGTATAATCTTTAAGCATTTGATTTCATTCGTTCCTTGCGAATGGGTTCGTGCCGAATGTTTCGACATTGAAGCGAAAGGTCCTCTGTGCTATAAGCAGCATGAACTTTTGAAAAATAATAAGGAGGAAAAGAAAGATGGACGCAGTTAAGGAATTAACACAAGGTATGTTAAAAGAAAATGCTCCCGAAATTTCAGTAGGCAGCACTGTTAAAGTTCACGTTCGCATCAAGGAAGGCGAAAAGGAAAGAATTCAGATTTTTGAAGGCACTGTTATTGCTAAGAATAACAGCGGCATTGCTGAAACTTTCACTGTTCGTCGCGTATCTTACGGTGTTGGCGTTGAACGTGTATTTCCGGTTCACTCACCAAGCGTTGACAAGGTTGAAATCGTAAGAAAAGGTAGAGTTCGCAGAGCAAAGCTTTATTACTTACGCGACCGTGTTGGTAAGAGCGCTAAGGTTAAAGAGTTAATCGGCTAATAGCAGGTTTTAACTAATCTTGCAAATCTGAACTCGCCTAAGGGCGAAATAAGAGCCTTTGTTTAATCAAAGGTCAGCAAACAACTTAGGGGGCAGATTTTTTATCTGTCCCTTTTTGTTATATGTAAGGACGGAGTTTTTATGGAAAACAACGGATTTTTTGTTGACGAAAGTGTTGCCGAAAACATAAGCGAGAAAAAGGAAACTTTTTCGTTTAAGCAAGAGGTGTTTGACTGGTTGGAAGTAATTATAACCGCGATTATTACGGTTGTAATTTTATTCAGTCTTTTTTTCAGAATTGCGACAATCGACGGCCCTTCAATGGAAAACACACTTTTCACAAACGACAAAGTAGTTATAACAAATTTGTTTTACAAACCGAAACGGGGGGATATTGTAGTTATATCCCGTAATGTTGACAACAGCGTTGAGGCCGAGGCCCGCAGCGACAAGCCGATTATTAAGCGTATTATTGCACTTGAAGGCGAAACGGTTGACATTGACTTTTCAACCGGCGAAGTTTCGGTTGACGGCAAAAAGCTAAACGAGCCTTATACAAAAACGCCGACCAACAGAAAATATGACATTGATTTTCCCGTTGTTGTGCCAAAGGGATGCGTTTTTGTTTTGGGCGACAACCGTAACGAATCGTTCGACAGCCGTGCAAGACAAATCGGCAAGGACGGTATGATTAACGAAAAATACATTTTAGGCCACGCAGTATTAAAGGTCTTTCCGTTTAACAAAATTGGTGGGTTAGAGTGATGGACGCAACACAAACAATACAATGGTTTCCGGGGCACATGACCAAAACAAGGCGACAAATCGAAGCGGTTTTACCGCTTATTGATGCCGTTGCGGAGGTTGTTGACGCGCGTATTCCCGAAAGCAGCAGAAATCCGGAACTTGCCGAGTTGATTAAAGGAAAACCGCGAATTGTTTTGCTTAACAAATGCGATATGGCTGACCCAAAAGTGACAGCCGGATGGATAGAAAAATATAAAAAAGACGGCATCAGCGCCATTGCGGTTGACTGCAAGTCGGGAAAAGGTTTAAATGTTTTTAAAGATACCGTTAAAACGGCGTTGGCCGACAAGCTTTTAAAGTACCGAGAAAAAGGCATGGCAGGCAAACCGTTGCGCGTAATGGTTGTCGGGATACCTAATGTCGGCAAGTCTTCCTTTATAAATCGCGTGTCGGGAAACAACAGGGCGAAGGTCGAAAACCGCCCCGGTGTTACACGCGGAAATCAATGGTTTAGCATTGATAAACAATTAGAGCTTTTAGACACCCCCGGTGTTTTATGGCCTAAGTTTGACGACCAAAAGGTTGGCGAACATTTGGCCTTTACCGGCGCTGTTAAGGATAAGATTTTAGATATTGAATTACTTGCTATGCGACTGACCGAAATTTTAAGTCGCGATTATCCCGAGCTTTTAACCGCCCGTTTTGGCGAACTTGATTTTACGGCTGAGCCGTATGATATTTTGTGCGCCATCGGTAAAAAACGCGGCATGGTTATCCGCGGCGGCGAAACCGATACCGAGCGCGCATCCGCCATGCTTTTAGAAGAATTCAGAAACGCGAAGCTCGGTAAAATATCGCTTGAAAGGGCTTAATAAATATGCCGGATTACAGTTTTGAAATTTCCGCTCGTGAAAAAGGTTTTAAGGCGGTTTGCGGTGTTGACGAAGCCGGTCGGGGACCCTTTGCGGGGCCTGTTTGTGCCGCGGCGGTTATTTTGCCCGAAGGGTGCGAAATTGAAGGCTTAAACGATTCGAAAAAATTGACCGAAAGAAAAAGGGAAGCGCTTTTTGACATTATAAAAGAAAAAGCGGTTTCATACAGCATTGCTTTCGGCAGTGTCGAAGAAATAGAAGAGCTTAACATTTTAAATGCGACTTTTTTGGCTATGAACCGTGCTATTGACGGACTAAAATTGAAACCCGATTACGCTTTAATCGACGGCAACCGAATGCCTAAGGACATAAAGGTTAAGGCCGAAACTATTATAAAAGGCGACGCTAAATCTATGTCGGTTGCGGCGGCTTCCATACTTGCGAAGGTGACAAGGGACCGGCTTATGTTAGAGTACGACAAGCAATATCCCGAATACGGTTTTGCAAAACACAAGGGCTACGGCACAAAAGTACATAGCGATGCGATTTTAAAATACGGCGTTACGCCTATTCACAGACCGTCTTTTTTAAAAAATTTATTTAAAAACAATGGATAATTTAAAGGTAGGAAAAACCGGCGAAGATATAGTAGCCGAATATTTAAGAAAACAGGGATTTATAGTTTTAAGAAAAAACTATAAAGGCCGTTTCGGCGAAATTGATGTAATAGCCGAAAGCGAAACGCATATTATTTTTGTAGAGGTTAAAACCCGAACAGGCATTAAAGTTGCAACCGGTCGTGAAGCGGTAGATGCTTTCAAGCAAAACCGTATTAAAGCGACGGCGGCTGACTTTTTAAGCAAATTTCCGATGGATTTGCAACCGAGATTTGATGTTGCCGAAATAACCGCCACGGAAGAGGGGCGAACCTTTAAATATATTAAGGATGCGTTTTGATGGATTTTTTTGATTTGCACTGCGACACACCGTTTAAGATGTATAAAGAAAATCTTCCCTTTTCAAGCGAAAAATTAGCGGTCAACATATCCGGCGAAGACTGTTTTAAAAACTGGCAACAGGTGTTCGCCGTATGGGTTAGCGAAAGTGTAAAAAACCCGTTTGCTTTTTATAAACGGGTGCTTAAAAATTTTAATGCGAACAAAAAAGAAATGCCACCAAACCTAACACCGCATTTGGCGGTTGAGGGCGGAACCGTAATTGAAAATATTGCCAGCATAAATGAGTTAAAGGCGGACGGTGTTAAAAGCATAACCCTTACTTGGAACGGCGAAAACAAAATTGCCGGCGGTGTAAATTCTTCAAAAGGCTTAACCTGTTTTGGCAAAAGGGTTATAAAAAGAATGAACGGCTTAAAAATAGCGACCGATTTGTCACATCTAAACGAAAAAAGCTTTTACGGGGCTATTGATGTTTCGGAATTTCCGTTAGCCACTCATTCAAACTGTTCGGCGGTGTTAGATGCACCGCGAAACTTAAAAAGAGAACAATTAAAGCTTATCGCCGAAAAGGGCGGAATAATAGGTCTTTGCTTTTATCCTGCTTTTTTGGGCGGAGATACCTTTTTAAAGATATACGAAAACATATACTATTTATTAGAACTGGGACTTATGGACAACATAGCAATCGGCTCCGATTTTGACGGGGCGGATATGGACACAAGGCTTATGTCGGTTACCGACATACCTAATCTTTATTTTTTGCTGAGCGAAAAAGGGATTAGCGACCATGTTTTAAAAAAGATTTTTTATACTAATGCCGAAAGGTTTTTTAACAAGTTAAAATAAGAAGGGGAACAAAAATGAAGTACATCAGCACAAGGAACAACAAGATATCGGTTACCGCGGCCGAAGCTATTGCAAAAGGCATTTCGGACGATGGCGGACTTTTTGTGCCCGACACCTTTAAGAAATTAACCGAAGAAGATTTTAAGACTCTTTTAAAAATGGATTACAAGGAAAGGGCGAAGTTTGTGCTTTCACCTTTTCTTAATGACTTTACCGAAGAAGAAGTTGACTATTGCGTAAACGGTGCCTATTCGGGCAGTTTTGATAACGAACAACCGGCACCCTTAAAGAAGTTAAGCGGAAATGCCTATTCATTAGAGTTATGGCACGGACCGACCTGCGCTTTTAAAGATTTAGCACTTCAAATTTTGCCATATTTACTGACAACTTCGGCAAAAAAGAAGTCGAACGGCAAAAAAACCGTTATTTTGGTTGCCACTTCGGGTGACACCGGAAAAGCCGCACTTGAAGGCTTTTGCGATGTAAAGGATACCGAAATCATGGTCTTTTATCCAAACGAAGGGGTAAGCCAAATGCAAAAATTGCAAATGGCATCACAAAAAGGTGGCAATGTGCATGTTTGTGCTATTGAAGGCAACTTTGACGACGCACAAACCGGCGTTAAAGAAATATTTACCGACAAAGCCGTTAAAGAAAAACTGGCACAAAACAATATGCAGTTTTCTTCTGCCAACTCTATAAACTGGGGCCGATTGGCACCGCAAATAGTTTATTATGTGTCGGCTTATTGCGACCTTGTAAACAAAGGCGAAAATTTAAAAGACGGAATGAATGTTGTTGTTCCGACCGGTAACTTCGGCAACATTTTGGCGGCCTATTACGCTAAAAAAATGGGCGTGCCGATTAAAAAACTCATCTGCGCTTCCAACGCGAACAATGTTTTAACAGATTTTATTAACACCGGCGTTTATGACCGGAACAGAAAGTTCTATACAACCTATTCGCCGTCGATGGATATTCTGATTTCGAGCAACTTAGAAAGAATGCTTTTTGAATTAAGCGGTAACGATTCAACGGTGGTATCTGCTCTTCAAAAAGACTTGGCCGAAAAAGGCAGATACACCGTTCCGGCTGACATTAAAGCGAAAATCGACGAGCTTTTCTATGGCGATTGTTGCGATGACCTCGGCACACTCAAAACCATTCGCGAAACCTTTGAAAAGTATAATTATCTCTGTGACACTCATACTGCCGTTGCGGTAAATGTCTATAACAAATATGTTGAAAAAACGGGGGACCGGAGGCCGACCGTTATTGCCTCTACCGCTTCGCCGTACAAGTTTGCCAAAAATGTTTTGGCGGCCGTCAGCGACGAAAAAGTTTCGGGCGAGTTTGAAACGGTAAGACTTTTATCAAGACTTACAAACACACCTGTTCCGAAACCGATAGAAGCGCTTGAAACCGCAAAGGTTCGTTTTAAAGGCGTTTGCGAAAAGCAGGATATGTTAAAAGAAGTTTATAAAGCACTTGGTGTAAAATAAAAAAATATCCGGCACGAAGCCGGATATTTTTAAAGAGAAAAGTTAATCTCTGTTTTCAAAAGTATCGCAATAAGTGTCGAAACTTGTTTGCGCGGTGCGCTTTCCGACCCAAATGTTACCTGCCAAGCAGGTATCGTTGTCGGTGTGATACTTACAGTTAGTTGCGCTGCATTTTACGCAGTTTTCAGTTTGGCATTTACAGTCAGACATTAAAAATCAGTTCCTTTCTAACCTAATCGGTTAATAAAAGTATTGCCTAAAATGAGAAAAATATACAAGGTGGTGAAGTCTTGGCAGTTTTTACAATAAGCGATTTACACCTGTCTTTTTCAACCGATAAACCCATGAATGTTTTTGTCGGTTGGGATAATTATGTCGAGCGGATTAAAGCCAACTGGAACAGGCTTGTAAAGCCGGAAGATACGGTTATTATCCCCGGTGATTTATCTTGGGGACTAAAGCTTGAAGAAACCTTAAAAGACTTTTTGTTTTTAGAAAGTTTGCCCGGCAAAAAGATACTCCTAAAAGGCAACCACGATTTATGGTGGGGTACCGCTAAAAAGGTAAAGGAATTTTTAGAAAAAAATAACATTAAAACGGTTGAAATTTTATTTAACAACGCATACGAAGTTGAAAATTTTGCCATTGCCGGTACCAGAGGTTGGTTTTATGATGAAGCACCCGATAATAAAATTATTATGCGCGAGGTAGGGCGCCTTAAAACTTCGCTTGAATCGGCAAAAGCTTTTAATAAAGAAATTATTGTTTTTTTGCATTATCCTTTCGCTTACGGCGATTATTTATGCGAAGAAATTTACGGCGTTTTAAAGGAATACAATATCAAAAGGGTTTATTACGGTCACATTCACGGTGCCGGACGCAACCATGCCCCCCGCGAATACGGCGGTATTAAGACAACGATTGTCAGTTGTGACAACATAGATTTTACCCCGTTACAAATTGTTCCCGAAAAAAACATTTAAAAAGCCAAAAAAATATTAAAAAAGAGTAGAAAAAGGAAAAGCAATATGGTATAATAACTACTGTATGAAAATTCGTAAACTTACGGAGGAATTATAATGAGTTTAAAAGAAACAAAAAAGATTGACACAAACAGGTATCAGCTTGAAATCACCGTTGACGGCGAAAAGTTCCGCGAAGCTATTAAAGAAGCTTACAAGAAGAACGGCAAGAAGATAAATGTGCCCGGTTTCCGCAAAGGTAAAGCACCTTTACATATGGTAGAAACCTACTACGGTGCAGAAGTGTTTTTTGAAGATGCTTTAAATCTTCTTTACAACGACCTTATTGAAGAAGCTATTGAAGAATCCGGTCTTAAGGTTATTGACGACAAAATGGATTTTGAGCTTGTTTCAATTTCTAAGGAAGACGGCGCAGACTTTAAGGTTAGCCTTACCACTTATCCCGAAATTGAAATCGGCAAGTACAAAGGCTTAAAGGCAGAAAAGAAAGCCGTTAAGGTTGAAGCTGCCGAAATCAATGCCGAAGTTAAAGCCATGGCTGAAAGAAATGCGCGCATGGTTTCTGTTGACCGCGCAGCCAAAAAGGACGACACCGCCGTTATCGACTTTGAAGGTTTTGTTGACGGCAAAGCTTTTGACGGGGGCAAGGCAGAAGGCCACAATTTAGTGTTAGGCTCGGGCCAATTTATCCCCGGCTTTGAAGACCAAATTATCGGCAAAAAGGCCGGTGACGAATTTGATGTAAATGTTACTTTCCCCGAAGAATACGGTGCTAAGGAGCTTGCAGGCAAGGACGCAACCTTTAAGGTTAAACTTCACGAAGTTAAGGTTCGCGAATTACCCGAAATCGATGATGAATTTGCTAAGGATGTAAGCGAATTTGAAACATTAAAGGAACTTAAAGCCGACCTTAAGAAAAAGGCACTTGAAAGAAAGACAAAGGCTGCCGAAGAAGAGGTTGAAAACGCACTTGTCGGTAAGATTGTTGAAAGCATTAAGGGCGAAATCCCCGAAGCTATGTTCGAAAAGAGATTGCAACAAAGCGTTGAAGAATTCGGTTACAGACTTCAGTCCCAAGGCTTAAATCTTGAAACATACTTAAAATATACTAACTCTTCTATGGATGACTTTAAGGCAACATTCCGCCCGCAAGCCGAAGCTCAAGTTAAGTTTAGACTTGCTCTCGAAAAGATTGTTGAATTAGAAGGCATCAAGGCCGATGATAAGGATGTAGAAAAGCAATTTGAAGAAATGGCTAAAAACTACGGTGTTGAAGTTGACCGCGTAAAGGCCGCCATTCCTGCCGGCGAAATTGCAAAGGATATTGCTGTCGGCAAGGCCATTGACCTTATTAAAGAAAATGCAGTTATCACCGAAGTTGTTGAAGGTGAAAAGGCAGAAGAAAAGAAAGCTCCTGCAAAGAAGCCTGCTGCAAAGACAACTGCTGCAAAGAAACCGGCAGCAAAAACAACAACAGCAAAGAAAGCTCCTGCAAAGAAGCCTGCTGCAAAAAAGACAGAAAAGTAGTTTAAAAAGCAAAAAAACAGTCTATACTAAAAAGGTCGGCGTGGGTGGTATCTGCGCCGACTTAAATTACAATAAAGAAGGTTTTTACGATGGATATGAATTTAGTACCTTATGTTGTGGAACAAACCGGTCATGGCGAAAGATCGTATGATATTTTCAGCCGTTTACTCAACGACCGCATCATTATGTTGCACGACCAAGTAACCGATGCTTCGGCAAGCGTTATTATTGCACAACTTTTGTATCTTGAAGGTCAAGACCCTGATAAAGATATTTCGTTTTACATTAACAGCCCCGGCGGTTCTGTTTCAGCCGGAATGGCTATTTACGACACAATGAAGTACATTAAGTGCGATGTCAGCACAATTTGCATGGGCATGGCTGCAAGCATGGGCGCGTTTTTACTCGCTGCCGGCACAAAGGGCAAGCGTTACGCTTTACCCAACAGCGAAATTATGATTCACCAACCCTTAGGCTCTGCCGAAGGTCAGGCAAGTGATATTTTAATTCACGCTCACCACATTGAAAAAATCAGGGGCAACATCAATCAAATTTTAGCTGATGCAACAGGAAAACCGTTGGAAATCATCGCTAAGGATACCGACCGCGACAACTTTATGTCCGCCCAAGAAGCCTGCGAATACGGCTTAATTGATAAGGTTATTACAAATAGATAAGAGGGCTTTTTATGTCAAAAAATACCGAGAAAGAAATTCGCTGTTCGTTTTGCGGTAAAACTCAGGACGAAGTAACCCGCCTTGTAGAAGGCCCCGGTGTTTATATTTGTGACAGTTGTGTAGAATTTTGCAACGCGCTAATGGGTAACGATGCCGAGCCGGCGTGCGCCGAAAAGCAAAAGAAAAAAGAAAAAAGCGCAGACTTTAAACTTCCGACCCCAAAAGAAATCAAGGCACAACTTGACAACTATGTAATAGGTCAAGAGGAAGCAAAGAAAACCCTTTCGGTCGCTGTTTATAACCATTATAAACGGATTTTTAAAGAGACCGATTCGGGTGTCGAGCTTGGCAAAAGCAATGTGCTGATGTTAGGCCCTACCGGTGTCGGCAAAACGTTGTTGGCGCAAACTCTGGCCCGCGTGTTGGATGTGCCGATTGCCGTTACCGACGCGACCACCCTTACCGAAGCCGGATATGTCGGTGAAGATGTTGAAAACATTTTGCTCCGTCTTATTCAAGCGGCAGATTATGATATTGAAAAGGCCGAACACGGTATAATATATGTTGATGAAATCGATAAAATCGCGAGAAAATCCGAAAATGCATCTATCACCCGCGATGTTAGCGGTGAAGGTGTTCAGCAAGCACTTTTAAAGATTTTAGAAGGCACCGTTTCCAATGTTCCGCCACAGGGTGGCAGAAAACATCCGCAACAGGATTTTATTCAAATCGACACGACCGACATTTTGTTTATTTGTGCCGGTGCGTTTGACGGATTGGAAAAGGTTATTGAACGCAGAACGGGTGGCACCGCATTGGGCTTTGGCGCCGAAGTCAAAGGCAAAGCCGAAAAGCAAAGTGCTGACTGCTACGCCGAAGTTACCCATCGCGATTTGGTTAAGTTTGGTTTGATACCCGAACTTGTCGGTCGTTTGCCGGTTATAACCGCGCTTAAAGGTATGGATAAGGATACGCTGGTCAGAATTATGACCGAGCCGAAAAACGCGATTACCAAACAGTACGAAGAACTGTTTAAGATGGATGGCATTGAGCTTGTTTTTGAAGACAAAGCACTTGAAAAAATTGCTGACTTGACGGTTGAAAGAAAGACCGGCGCACGCGGTTTAAGGTCTATTATCGAAGGTGTTTTAAGCGAGCTTATGTTTAAGCTTCCTTCCGAAAAAGATGTCAAAAAGGTTATAATCACCGAAGAAACCGTGTCGGGCGGAGAACCGATTATTGAAAAAGAATAATAAAAACACCCGTTGCAGTCTTTTTTTGCGACGGGTGTTTTATTTTTAAAACAGTTGTCTTTTTGTGAAAAATCGGTTATAATATTAAGGCAAAAAGGGGGCGAGAAATTGTCAAATTTTTTAGGCAAACTAAAAGAAACCTTTATAAACCCGAAATTCTTGGCCTTTTGCGGTTTGGGATTTGTAAATACTTTTAACGCGGGATTTTTCTCTTGGCTCGGCCATTTGTTTATGCAAAAAAACGCCGCCGCCGTTTTTGGCTATATAATCTCGCTTATAATCAATTTCTTTTTAAACAGCAGGTTTATTTTTAAAAGCAACCCTAACTGGATTAGATTTCTAAGGTTTTTAGTTTCTTATATACCCAATTTTATAATCTATTTTTTGGTGACTTTTATAATGATAAACACGCTTCATTTGCCACAATTTTGGGGCACCGCGATTTCGGCTGCCGTGGGCGGACCAATCACCTTTGTAATTATTAAATTTTATGCTTTCGGAAGAAGGTAAAAACCACCAAAATTTTTGTTTTTTCGGGCGAAAAAATCGGCATTTTTAAATGTCGAAAATTGTCAAAACAATTAACATAAACTTTTTATTCATTTTATGTTTGCATACTCCATTATTCAACTTATCCACATAGTTTTCAACCAAAAAAGGGCTTCTAAACCGCATTTTTGTGTTAAAAAGCGGTTAAAATGTGAACATCTCGGTGGATAAGTTGAATATCTTTTTTGGTTAACTTGGTTTACATAACAACATTTTTTGCAAGAAAATCGTGCGGTTTACATAAGTATGTAAAGCAGGGCAAAAAGCAACAACTTGTCGCTTTTTTCGCCCCACAAAATAAGTAAAAGACCAAGTATTAATGTGGTGTCCTTTTGACCTAAAAATCCGTCTAAAAAATCAAGGTCTGGGGGCATTAAATTTTTAAAATTATCCAAGCTTTTTTTGACTTCGTTAAAAGGCGTTTTTTCTTCGGTCTCAAAACGCGGTGCGGTGCTGCCGCCACGGTTACCGTTTCGGTTGACCTTTACAAAGTTCGGCACGGGTGGCATATCAGATGAAATATTAGCGCGCTTTTTATATTCGCGCATGCGTTCGGCCGCCTCGGCCTGCATTTTTAAAAAGTCGTCCTCCAAAAAATTCACCGCCTAAATGTTTAATAAACCGCTGTTTTTTAAGAGTGGCAAAACTTCAATCAGTTTTAAAAGTTTAATTGCCGTTTCGGTTTTGCGTTGCCGCTTTTCGCTTAGGTGCGGTTTAAGGGCTAAAAGCAACCGCGTTCTGTCATCTTCACCGCCCGCGCGCAATTTTGAGAGAATACCCATAATTTTTGTTAAGTCGGCAGGGTTTATTTCGGGTGGAAGATTAAAGGTCGGGGAAGTGGCGTGTTCGCTTTGTTCTTTCGAGTTGCCGTCTTCGGTATTAAGCAAGCTTTCGGCCATCGCCCGCACCTTTTCCATGCTTTCGGGGTCGTTCAAAATTTCGGCAAGGCGGGCACCCATATCATCCATTATTGTTTCCGCCCTTGCTAAACCGGTTTAAGATGTTTTTAAATTCTTCGCTTTGCATTGTTTTCATAAGCTTTTGCTTGTCGTTTAACAGTTCGTTTATTTTTGCGCGGTCGTTCGGGTTTAAGCTGTTGATAAGGTCTGTCGCATCACCATTTGAAAGATTTTCCAAGTCCCTTTTTGAAACTTTACCGCCGAGTGAATTAAGGACCGCCGAAAATAGTTTGTTTTTGTCAATGTTTTGCACTGAAAACACCTCCCGCTTTGTTAGTTAATAATATGAACTTGAATTAAAATATATGTTGTAAAGGAAAAAGAAATGCGTATTTTAGTAATCTCAGATTCACACGGTGATTTTTTATCAATTAAAAAGGCAATAGAGTCGCAAAACGACGCTCGCGACATATTCTTTTTAGGCGATGTGCTGTACGACATTGAAAAGGCAAAAGCGCTATACCCCGACAAGACATTTTATGCCGTCAAGGGAAATTGTGATACTGCTTCGGCGCCGTTATACGACATTGCGACGGTAAACGGCGTTAGAATATTTTATTGCCACGGTCATAAGTTCGGCGTAAAGTACATAAGGGAGGATTTGGCATTAACCGCCAAAGAAAACAACTGTGTGCTTGCCCTTTACGGTCACACCCATGTACCCGAGACCACATATATGCACGGGGTAACGGTTGTAAACCCCGGCTCCTGCGCTCTTCCGCGCGGGGGAAGCAAAAAGAGCTATGCCGTTATTGATATTGAGAAAAACGGAATCATGCCGATAATTATAGAAATATAAAAAACCGCACACCAAAGGCAGAAGCAATGCAAAGGTGTGCGGTTTACTTACATATATTAAATTTATTTAATACGGCTTAAAGCCCCACTGCGTTCGTGACAGGCAGAAACGGTCTTTAAAGCTTTACGGCGAAGCTTGCAAACAAGTCGCTCTTCCAAAGCGGCAAAGCGGTCTTCGTTAAACACCGCCCACACAGTAAAACCGACTAACAATATTTCAAAAATTGAACGCAGTACCATTTTAATTTCTCCTTACCGAACATTTGTTCGTTTCCGTAATTTCATTATAATCCAAAAGTTTTTATTTGTCAACACCTTTTTTCTAAATTTATTATATTTTTTTATCTGTCCGAAACTATGGACTTATTAAAATGTTTTTTAAGTATAAAAAAGACCTGCTTTGCAGGTCTTTTTATGTTTAGTTCCATTCGTTTTTATATCTTTTCATATTGACAACAAGTGTCGCGAAAAGGGAAAGTGAAATTAAAACCATTGTTATTAAATATGCCACGGCGGCGGACATAACGCTCGTACCGGTTTTGGGGGCAAAGGAAATTACAACCGAAACCGCCGATACAACAAAGAACAGAATTGCTTGAACGGTAATTTTTCGCATCGCAACCAAAACGAGGGAAACGGTTGTTTCAAGCCCAAAGAAAACGGCGCCCAAGATAATAAGCATGGCTTCGGATTTATAGGGTGATAAATCACAATGATAAACAATGCTTAACACGGGAATTTCCAAAAGATAAGCACAAATGACGACAAGCGCCATAACACCGCTTAAAAGCAAGAGCGAATTTTTAATATACTTTTTAAAAACGGGATAGTTCTGTTCTTTAATGCTTTCCGAAATATTGACTATGACCGGTTGAATAATGTACTGTGCGAGCAAGGACATTACGGTGGCCGGCATCAGAATGTAGCCGTAAATTGCTTGGGTTTTGTCAGAACAGTATCTGTCAATAGCATATCTGCCGATATTCACGATAAATATATTAAGAATAGTAAGCACAAAATTTGAAAAGCCGACGCTTAACAAAGTCCATAATTGCTTGTTATATTTTGTTGCAGTAAGACCGCTTTGTTTTGCCGAACGGTAATCGTAAAAAACAAAGACCAAAAGATTGACCGCCGTTAAGGAAACGGTCGCCAAAATCAAATTTTTAAACAAAAGGTCGATAACGAAGAAAAGTCCGACACCTAAAACCGCCCTTAATGACATTGAAATGCCGACCTTATATAAAAGGCCGTTCTTTTGGGTTACGGAATAAAAGGTTTCGGTAAAAGCTTCGCTCGCCCTATAAACGCAAAGCAAAAGTATAATTAAAAACTTATTAAGGTTATAGCCGTTTAAAAGACTGTAAACAATGGGCGGAACAAGTGAAAAAGCGCAGGTGAAAAGTCGAAGATAGATATAATCGCTGTCGCTGTATTTGCCCGAAAAGTCGGTCACCTGAAAAGGTCTGTTAATATAGTTTGCAATGCAGTAAAAAATTATCGCCGTTGAAAAGCCGAACGAGAAAACGCCGGCAGGGCCTTGCCCGTTAATCCACGAAACTATAATTACAAACACAAGGGAAGTAAAGGCGTTAAGCGAAGCGCCAATCATGTTCCACAACGCGTTTTTTCTTTCTGTCATCGAACTCCACTACCTTCCACTTTTTTTAAAAAGTGGGCGGGATTACCCCCCCCATATTTCGCCTGCGGGCACAGATTTTGTAACAACACTACCGGCACCGATTACGGCGTTTTCGCCAATAGTAATACCTTTAAGAATAAAAGAACGAGCACCGATAAAAACACCGTCTTCAATAACGACGGGGGCTGACTTAACACCCTTTTCGGGTACACTAATACGGTCACTTAAAACGGTCGAATGAAAGTCGGTGTCGTAAACACAGGTTCCGCTGCCGAGCATAACATTGTTGCCGATAGTAACCTTTTCGCGTGAAACGATAGCAGTACCCGACATACCGACATTATTGCCTATAATAATCTCGCCGTCATTTTCGGTAAGGAAGGATGTTTTATACGGTCCGCCGACAGGGCAGGAAGAAACATTACTGTTAATACGAACATTGTCACCCATGGTGATTTTGCCTTTGTTAACAACGCAAACCGTTCCTGATATTTTTAAGCCTTTACCGTATTTAACACCGAAAAGCTTAAAAATAATTTTATTCGGAATTAAATAAATTTTAGTTAGTAAACGGTATAATTCTTTAACAAAATTCAAAATTATCAATCCTTATAATAAAAGCTATATAATGCTTTTTGTAACTTCTTTGGGGTAAGAGCTTTAATATCGGTGCCGAGAAGAGCGATTATCTCGGTAAGATAAATTGAGAAAAGGCCGCCCCTATTGTGTGATTTTCGCATTCTTACGCGTTCTTTAAACCAAACAAAGCGATAGCGAAGCTCATCGGTGGCACCGCCTTCACGCATATTGTTGAAAACCGACGGGCAAAGAACATATTTAATAGCCTCATCATCGTGAGCGCGGTATTGCCAGTCACCGTCGGCTGCGAAGCGGTAACTTTGGTCGTAAAGTCCGATTTTATTATAAACGGCTTTGGCGGCGAACATCGAAGGATGACCGAAATACTCACCGTTATCAACCTGCGCTTGCTTGAAATGATAGGTGTGAACTAAATTGCCTTCGGTATCAATTCGGTTTAGGTCGCCGTTTACAATTAAAAGCTCATACGCTTCTTTTTCGTAAATTTCGGCCACTTTTTCCAAAGTGTCGGGCGAGTAAAAATCATCCGAATTTAAAATGCCGATCATTTCGCCCGTTGCGTTTTCAATGCCTTTGTTCATGGCGTCGTAAATGCCGTTATCCTTTTCGGATATAACGCGCAAGCGGTCACCGAACTTGTCGCGATAACCTTCGACAACTGCCAAGGTGTTGTCGGTTGATTTACCGTCAATAATCAAATATTCAAAGTTATGGTAGGTTTGCGAAAGCATGCTTTTTAAAGTGCTTTCAATAGTTTTACCGCTGTTAAAGCAAGCGGTAATAACCGTAATTTTAGGGTTGGAAAAATTCATACGTTACTTCCTTATCATTTGTAAAAGGGTTTTTACAATTCGCAAAAAATCCACAAAAATCGGGCAGGGAATGTTATTGCGTTTTATGACAGAGTGTGATTCTTTAAGATTTTCCAAATAACCTTTAAGGCCTGCTGTGCTGACACCGCCTGCGCGCATTTTTACGATAGTTTTCGGTATGTAACTTAAAGTGGCACCCGACTTTATTGTTCTTAACATAAAGTCGTAATCTGCCGCGATTTTTAAAGAGCTGTCAAAATTGCCTATCTTTTCGTAAATTTCGCGTTTAACATAAAGTGACGGGTGGGGCGGGAACCAGCCGAGGTTGATGTTGCCCGTTTTTGCCACCCAAGTTCTGACGGGTTTTGTAAGGGTTTCGGCGTCCAGAAAAACAATGTCGCCGTAGCTTAAATCACAACCTGTTTTATTAAAGGTTTCGGCAATGTCGTTCAATACATCTGCATCCGCCAAAACATCATCCGAATTAAGAATACCGATAATGTCACCGCCAGCAAGGGCGATGCCTTTATTCATAGCGTCATAAAGACCGTTATCTTTTTCACTGATGACCTTTAAGCGTTCGCCGTACTCTTCTTTAAAGCGCGCTACTATTTCCAAAGTGTTGTCGGTCGATTTGCCGTCTATAATAATATGTTCAAAATCGGCATAACTTTGCGAAAGCACCGAGCTTAAAGTATCGGATATTGTTTTTGCTGAATTATAGGTCGCCGTAACGATAGATATTTTCATAAACTGCACCTCGTTTAAGCCCAACGCGAAAGTTGAACCAACGCGATATCAACGAAGTTTACAACTACACAAGGCAACAACATAACAAGGTTATATGCAGTGCGGTTAATTTTATTGTCAACCTTTGTTACAAGAAGTGCAATACTCGGGTAAAGAAGCGGGGTTATATATCTTGCTTGGCAACCGAGTATTGTAGTTGAGCCGATTTCGTTAAAGGAAACATAAAGTGCGCCGATAACCATTGCCGCCGAGACAAGATACATTACTACGCCGTAAACTCTAAACAAAGGATTTTTGACCCTTAAATCATACTCGTTTTTATCGCTGACAGTCGCAACGGCCAAAAGCAAAATGAAAACATTTGTATATTTTCCGAAACCTAAATATGCAAAGTTAGAAATGCTTTTATACATATTATCCGTTGAAATGTAATCTTTGTAGAAGTTAAAGAAAATTTTAGCAAACTTCACAGGATTACCCAAAATAAATTTAATTTGACCTAAGGTGTTTACATTTTCGCCGCCTCTAAAATCGCCGCCGCCACGGGCAAGACCCAAAGTTCTGACTCCTAAAAGAACGGCTAAAACAATAATTGCCAAAGTGCAAATTGCATAGTAAAGTTTTTTCTTTTCTATTTTTTTTGTCGGCATAAAGAAAGGAATCAGCAAAAACAAAATATATATCTCTTTTGGAAGACAAGCGATTAAGAAAGAGGAACACATAATAACGGTGTCTTTAATTGAAACAGGCTTGTCCGGCTCTTGCATTTCGGCAACAAAATAAGCCATACCCAAAAATACGAAGCCTACAACCCAAGTGTCATATGCAAAGTTGCTTGCCAAGAAAATATTTGTCGGAAAAAGGGCAATGATTGACAAAATCATCTTGCCGCTTTTTATCTTTTTAACGGCAAAGAAGCAAAGCAAAGCATAAAGCAAAACGTTAGCAAATTTTGCAAACGAAACACGGTAATAATAAGGCAAGCCCAAAAACCTGCCAACCGCCAAAAACACACCGCTCGGAACGTGACTTGCTATCGTAGAATCGTTGTTAATCGAATTAAGGTATTTTGAATTGTCGTTTAAAGTGATAATATCCGCAATGTTGTCTTTTGCATTTTCTTTCGGGACGGAAGAAGGGTCAACATAATAAAATTTTGCGTCACTTTCAGTAACATAATTTTGACCTAAGTAGGAAGCATTAACAACCCATTTAAAGTGGGAATCAATATCCCAAGATTCATGTGCAAAACAAGAAGTACCAATGGTAACGAGCCCCAAAATTATAATAACCCCGAAAACAAAAATCTCGACCTTTTCGGCTATAAGCTTAAAGTTAATCGCCAAAAGGGCAATAACGGCTAAAACGCCGAAGATATATGAAAGACGGTGAATATTAAAGGTTACGCCTGCCGAATTTGCGCCTGAAAATTTGCCCAAGATATACTCTACAAAAACTGAAAAAGCGGCGCAGGCGACAAAAGCCAAGGCATAAATTACAGCGCCCTTAAAACTTGGCTTTTTATTGAAGATGTTTGCCGTAACCTTAAACTTGCGATCCAACACAAAGAAGAGTGCCGCCGCAAAAAGACCTGCGAAAAGGACCAAAACAACTTTTTTGGCGGAAAGAGGGAAAGAAAAAGGAACTTCTTTTAATCCGCCCGAATGCAATTCAAGTCCCTTAATTTCGATTTCATTGTAAAAATCAAATCTTAATGCGGTATAGTCGGCGGTGGGAAGTACAAAAACTATAAAATCGGTGCCGGGGTGCCCGTAAGCAACAACCGAATCCGCCTCGCTGTAAACTTCGTGTGCAAGATAGAACATGCGTGCAGAAATGCTCGAAGTTAATGGCTTTGCGAAGCGAATGGCAACAATGTTTGTCGTTTTTTCAAGATTTTCGAACGCAATGTACGGGTCTTCGCGTTCAAGCGAAATTTTATTGCCGTCAATTAAGCAACCCGAAGCGGTCGAAATGTCCTTTGACGAAAAAGAAACGGCAATGTCATCGTCGGCAGGACCTAAAACTTTTAAGTCCCTTGGCGGCGTAATAAGTGCCATACCGATAAAGCCTATAAACAAGAATATAATAACGCTTAGAATTATTGTCTTTTTTAAGTCTTTATTCATCCTATTTCTCCAACACCTTTTCAATTTTTGCCACTATCATATAGTGAAAATCGTCATCCGGATACCATTTTTTTGCAATTTCTTTATCAAAGAATTTTTCTTTTTCCAATTTGCCGACATAAAGCTTTTTGCAAACGGCGACCAAGCGTGCCTCTTCAAAATAAACGGTGCCGTCGGCAAAAACGGGAGTAAGGCCCGAAAGCTCGGTCTTGTTGACATCCCTGCCCGACATACTGCCGCAAACCTTATGTATCTTTTTGTTGTCGCCGTAAAAAGAAAGCGAAAAGTTTTCGAATTTGTTTAAAAATTCAAGGGTATAACGTTGCGGGCGCACCGCAATAACAACACAGTCTTCGCCCCACATTTCGCCCATAAAGCCCCAAGACGCCGTCATCATATTATGTGCCTTTTGGTCGCCGGCCGATATTAACATCCATTCGTTTTTTATTAAATCAATCAGGTTTTCTTTAACAGACGAAACAGAAGTTTTTTTAAACATAAGAAAAATCCTCCCTAAAACATAAGTAAATTTTACCATACCGGCAGTACTTTTGCAACAATATATGAATATTTAATAAATACTGTTAAATAAATATGGTTTTGCTATTGTTTTTTTAATTGTAAATTGTTATAATGTTTATGTACGGTCGGGCGGTATGCTTTGACCAGTCGATTTTTGAAAGGAGTACAGATATGATTATTTCAAAAGAAGTTGAAAACATGTGTCCTTTGGCAAAAGGCGCATATCACGGTCCCGCTCCGATTCCGGAAGAGGGCAAGTGGGTACAGGCAAAGGAAGTTAAGGATATTTCCGGCCTTACACACGGTATCGGTTGGTGCGCACCGCAACAAGGCGCATGCAAATTGACCCTTAACGTTAAGGAGGGTGTTATCGAGGAAGCGTTGGTAGAAACTATCGGTTGTTCGGGCATGACACACTCGGCTGCTATGGCATCCGAAATCCTTATCGGTAAAACAATTTTAGAAGCTCTTAACACAGACTTGGTTTGCGATGCTATTAACACCGCAATGCGCGAACTTTTCTTACAAATTGTTTACGGCAGAACCCAAACTGCTTTCTCTGAAAACGGTTTGCCGATTGGTGCCGGCCTTGAAGACTTAGGCAAAGGCTTACGTTCACAAACAGGTACAACCTATGCTACAAGCTTAAAGGGCCCGCGTTACCTTGAACTTGCCGAAGGCTACATCACAAAGTGCGCTGTTGATGAAGAAGGTACCATTATCGGTTACAAATTCGTTCATTTAGGCAAGATGATGGAAATGATCAGAAAAGGCATGACTGCTGACGAAGCATTAGCTAAAGCAAGCGGTCAATACGGCCGCGTTGATGACGCTGCAAAGCTTATCGACCCGCGCGAAGAATAATAGGAGGAGAAGTTAAAATGGCTTTATTTGAAAGTTTTGAAAGAAGAATTGACCAAATAAATGCTGAGCTTAAAAAGCACGGCATATCCTCCATTGAGGAAGCAAAGGACATCTGCGACAAAGCAGGTGTTGATGCATACAACATAGTAAAGGGCATTCAACCAATCTGCTTTGAAAATGCCGCTTGGGCATATATTGTAGGTTGCGCTATTGCTATTAAAGACGGCGCAAAGGATGCTGCTGAAGCCGCCGAAAAAATCGGTTTAGGTCTTCAAAGCTTTTGCATCCCGGGTTCGGTTGCCGACGACCGTAAGGTTGGTTTGGGCCACGGCAACTTAGGCGCAATGCTTTTACGCGAAGAAACAAAGTGCTTTGCGTTCTTAGCAGGCCACGAATCTTTTGCCGCTGCCGAAGGTGCCATCGGTCTTGCTAACAGCGCCAACAAAGCCCGTAAAGAACCGCTACGCGTTATTCTTAACGGTCTTGGCAAAGACGCCGCTCAAATCATTTCCCGTATAAACGGTTTTACATATGTTCAAACCAAGTTTGACTATTTCACAGGCGAATTAGCTGTCGTTAAGGAAACTGCTTATTCTAAGGGTGAGCGTGCAAAGGTTCGTTGCTACGGCGCCGATGATGTACGCGAAGGTGTTGCTATTATGCATAAGGAAGGCGTTGACGTTTCTATTACAGGAAACTCGACCAACCCGACCCGTTTCCAACACCCTGTTGCAGGTACTTATAAGAAAGAATGCATCGAACAAGGCAAGAAGTACTTCTCGGTTGCATCGGGTGGCGGTACAGGCCGTACACTTCATCCCGACAATATGGCTGCCGGCCCTGCTTCTTACGGCATGACCGATACTATGGGCCGTATGCATAGTGACGCACAGTTTGCAGGTTCTTCGTCCGTTCCGGCTCACGTTGAAATGATGGGCTTAATCGGTGCGGGCAACAACCCGATGGTTGGTATGACCGTTGCTTGTGCGGTTGCAGTACAAGAAGCGTTGAACAAGGCTTAAATACAAGGTTTATAGGACTTCCGCCGTAAAAAGCGGAAGTCTTTTTTTATCTCTGAATTTAATAAAATCAATAGAAATTGCACATAAATTGCACAAATATTAAAAATGTGCAATTTTGAAGTGTGGTAAGCGATTTTTGAAGTGTGCAAACACTATTTGATATGATATTATATATATGCAAGGATAATTGAACACACGGCAGTTATCCTTGCTGAAAGGAAGAAAGCACTATAAACAATTACAAACAACCACACAGAGCGAGAGCGGTTTATCCGCTCTTTCTTTGTATTATGAATTTTGAATATTAACTTTCAAAAAATATAACCACCTTGCAAGATTAGATTTGCAAAGGTGGTTTATTTATTGTTATCTTTGTTAAATTCCGCTATTACTCTTTGTACTGTTTCAATTTGAGTTTCGTTAAGGTTTGATACATCTATTGTCTTGCTTTTTGCAACACCAAGTAAATAATCGGTAGTTACGCTGAAATAATCTGCAATTTGTATTAACATATCAAATGTAGGATAACCCATACCGTTCTCATATTTGCTAACAACCGCTTTGGATAGTCCAATGCGTAAGCCTAATTCTTCCTGTGTCAGATTGTGGCTTTTGCGTAATTGTTTTAATACCGCACCAAAATCGCAGACATTCATTGTATCACCACCTTTAAATATTATATATTAAAAACGGTTTCTAATTCATAGATTTTAGTCAATGATATGTTGATTTTGTGTGCTGATTGTGTTATACTTTCATTAGTGAGGTCGAGGGGCGGTTAACAGTATGTTTAAAAATAGATGAATATAATTTTAAAAAAATGGAAATTTTAAATAAACTTTGATATAACGCTTAAATTAACTATTTCAATAAATCTATAAGGAAAGTATGTGTCAATATGGCTTTAATAAATTGTCCCAAATGCGGCGAAAAAATAAGCGATAAAGTTGTTATTTGCCCTAATTGTAATGCGTTATTGGATAATAGTATTACTGCTGAAAAGCCAAATAAGAGTTTATTAGGATATGGCTTTATAATACTTATAATTGCTATTGCTATTTTAGTATTCGGTTTTTGGGCATTTTCAAGCGGTGGTATAATATTTGTTGTTTTAGGATTTTTTGCCTTTGCGGTTGCCTGTTTCCTTTTTAATGAATATAGAAAAGATGTTTACAAACACAATTTGGCGAAAAAGGATTATAACGCATATAAAGAGTATATTAACCAAGAGCAACAAAAAGAAAAAGAAACACAAGAATTTTTGCAAAAACAAAAAGAAGAAAAAACCGCAAAAAAATATAATAATTACAAATACAAATGCCCTATGTGTGGCTCAAATAAAATTGTAAATATTTCTATAACAAAGAAAGTTGTATCAACAGAAGCGTTAGGATTAGCAAGTAATAAGATAGGCAAAACCTATCAATGTGATGAATGTAAATATATGTGGTAAAATAATAGCGGGGTTTTCGCCCCGCTTTGTTTTATCTCATAATAAAAGTAAAAGTATCTGTTTTAGTTTCTGTCATAGTATTAAATATGCGTTTTGTATGGATTATTACAATATCACCGAGCAAACTTTCATTTTCTTTTATGATTATATTATCAATATATGATAACTGCATTAGCCTATCTTTGCCTTTAAAAGTTATAGCGTTGGGGTGATGATATATTTTTATGTTTTCAAATGTTAAACTTAAAAATAACGCTTCTGAATGCGAATAATAATAACCCTCTTTATCACGATTGTTGCTATCGTCATAAATAAAAACAGTTGGTTTCTTTTCTTTAATGTAGTCATCAAAATTTGCAAGTGTCATTGTTTTCATTTTATGTACCCCTTTATATATCAAGTTTTAAATGGTTTTCAATAGCGGTTTCAATTTCTTTGGGTTGTATGCCTATATACCGTTGCGTTACGGCGGTACTGCTATGTTGTAGCAGTTGTTGAACAAGTGCGATATTATAACCGTTATTCCTATATATTTCGGTTGCATAATATTTGCGAAAACTGTGCGTACTTATACCGCTATAATCTAAAAAGTCGCAAACTGTTTTTAATTGCTTTTGTACGGCTCTTTCGGTAAGCGGAAAAATAATTTCATTATCCTTTATACCGTTATCCAAACAATAACAACGGATAAACTGATATAATGATAGCGGAACGGTAAAAACTCTTTCTTTACTTGTTTTTTGCTCTATTATGGATAGTCGGTATCTTTCGCCGTCTTTTACAATATCCGCAAGTCTTAATTTGATAATATCTGATATTCTTAACCCTAAATTTGCTTCAAGCATTAAAGCGGTTGCTATACGCTCATTCGGTCGGCAACCGCAAAAGCCATTTTTCATAGTTGATATGATTTCTTTGTACTGCTCTGTGGTTAGTGCTATTGTTTTTTTATTCATTGAAAAAACCTCTTTTTTACGAACTTTTAAATATCAAAATACGAACTATTTAACACATTGCTTTGGAAGTGGCTTTATTGCGGTGTTTTGGTGTTCGTATTTGTGGTATTATACGAACTTTATGCTTTTTTCACATAGTCCGCCCATAATCTGTGAGTTGGATATAAGCAAAGACTTTGTATTTTGATTTTTCCGCCGCATAATTGGTTGGGTTGTCTGTAACGGTTGGGTGGGCATAACAAGTCAAGTTCCAATGCAAGTTTTAAATCATTGCAACCCGCATTTAATAATCTGCCCTCTATACATTCAGCAAACTTAACATTTGTCTTTGCATTGTTTATGTCATAACCTATTCCATAACCGTCATATGTTATCCAATTATCAATTTTGCCTTTTTTAGCAAGTAATAAATGGTATATCCAATATTCGTGCATTGACGGATACAAAGCAGAATAATTAACCCTATAACCATTCGGTATATTCAATTTGCTTTTCCATTCACTACCAAACACATATTGCAAATCGGTTGCAAGAGAATTACATATATCTTCAAAATGCTTCCCGCAAAATATGTATTCTTTTATTTCCTTTTCCAAATCGTAATTTGCATTATAAAGCGTTTTGATATAATTTGTGCGTGTTATATAATTATTATTTCTAATTGTTGCGTTCTTGTCCTGTATCTTTTCGTTTGTATATTTACCTAAAAGAAACATACCGCCAAATAATGCTATAAAAAAATCTAACATAATAATACCTCTTTCGTTTTGGATATGTGGCGGGGTTTCCCCCGCCTTTTGTGTTATCCCTCTATCATTCGTTCCATACAGTCCCCGCAAATCACATTTACGGTCTTTGTTGCTCTTATAATGGTATGACAACAAGGGCAGATATAACGGCGGCTATTACTTTTATTTGTTGTTCCTATGATAGTAATACCACCGCTTGCCGAGTGTGTACCGATACCGACAGATGTATATGACGGCTCTATTCTGCACATTTCAACCTCTCTTAATTCGTTATGCTCTAACAACCATTCAAGTAGAGTGTCGGACGGCTCTGTGCGTGAATATCCATATCTATCTGTGCGGGTACATATTAAGCCGTGTTTTTCCGCTTCTTTTGCAAATGCTTTGTTGTGGTATGTTCCGCCCCTTGATGTGTCTTGTATATTTAAAACAGTATCATTATACATATGTACCATTTCGTGCAATAAAGATGCGGTTATGGCTTCAAGCGGTCTGTTAAGCGTTCCACTTGCTATATTTATTTCTCTGCGGTGTGTGTCCCCCGCTTCCCAAGCGTTCCACGGTGTGTAGTGTGCATATGCTTTACTTGTAGGTGTTACGGTTATAACGGGCGTGTCAAGTTCGTTATTGAACATATCGGCGTTTAACGCTCTGAACATCTTTTCTAATTGGTTTACAAGTCTTGACATATTGGTTACTTGTTTCATAATACATATACTCCTTAAATTCAATTATTTTGATATTGATTTTAAGGGCGAGTACAAGTATAATATTTTATGTACCCGCCCTATGCGGTGTGGGTTAAAGTCTCTTATGCTCTGCTTTGGTCGGCGTGTTGCGTAAGGGACTTTTCTTATGCAATACTAAAACGGCGGCTTGCGGTCTGTTTAGTATATTGTTTATACATTTCGGCGTGTTCTTTTTTGAATGTTGTAGTATCAAATCTGTTACTTAATACAGAAGTCCACCGAATGATGAAGCGTCCCGCTTCTAATTCTTCTGTTTCTCTTGCGTTCATTTCAGATTTAATTTCATCTCTTAACGCTTCCGCTTCTGCCTTTGCTTCTTCTGCAAGTGCTTCCCATTCCTGTAATTTTGCGATTTTGTTTTCCATTTCCATTGTTGACATTGTTTTTGTCCCCTTTTTTAATATTCGGTTTGGGGGTTGTTGTCCCTTACCGTAATTTCATTGTACACGAACATTCGTGTAATGTCAAGAAAATTTTACACTTTTTTTCGTGTAAAATTTGCACGAATTTCGGTGTTGTTTTTTGTGCATATTTTACTCTTGTTTTCGTGTAATGCTTATGCTATAATAATGTAGAATAGAAAAGGTGTACTTATATATCGGCGGGTAGTTATGGTATTTTTCGGCTATTCGTCTGTTATTACTGTATAAGTCGGTTTTTCTTCCATAGACAATATAAAAAATAATTTGGGGGTTATTATATATGGCACTGCAATATAAGATTGATGTATTAAAAGCAATTAAGGAAAAAGGGTATAACACTAATACACTACGCAAAGATAAATTGTTAGCGGAAAGCACTATACAAAAATTAAGGGATAAGCAACCTATCAGTTGGGCGAACATATCTCAAATATGCAAATTGTTAAACTGTCAACCGAGCGATTTTTTAATGTATATAGAGGACTAATTATTTAAGTAAGCGTAAATATATCTATCTAAAATTAAAAAGCCGTATAGCCTTAATGGTTATGCGGCTTTTCTTATTATTAAGGGGTGTCAACAAAATGTATCTTAAAGTTTTCAATAAGAAATTGAATATATGTATAATCTTTACGAGGTGATACCCATTATGATAATTGATTTATCTATTAGGCTTCGCCAATTACGCTTGGATAAGCATTTAAAACAAGAGCAAGTTGCCGATTTAATAGGCGTTACAAAGTCGGCAATATCGGCTTATGAAAACGATTTACGGCAACCGTCTTTTGATGTGTTGGTGCAGTTAGCCAATTTATATAGAGTTTCAACAGATTATCTGCTTGGAAGAACTGATACACGCTCAATAGACCTATCGGATTTAACGGCGGCAGAAGCAACATTAGTGTGTGAACTTGTTTCTTCTATGTCGGCAAGGAATAGGAAAATAGCACAATTAAATGAACGCAGAGGGCGTTACAATGGATAAGAAAAAAGATAGGCGGATTTTTACAATTATAATTGCTATTGTTGTTATCATTGTAATTGTTTTATCTTTACGGTGTTGTCAGAACGATACCCCCGATAATAGCGGAAATGAGAGCGGCACAACGGAAGCGGAAGAAAAAACACTTGACTTTACACCCGCAGAGGAACGCAGTATAAAGATACCCGCCGTTACAGGTATCAATATGAAAGCGGGTCAGTTACGGCAAACGGTAGATTTTCACAATCCAAAAGAGAATAATTGCTATTTTGTTTTGTCCCTTTATCTTTCGGACAATACACTGATTTATCAATCAGATATGATTGCACCGTCCGAACATATAACCGAAATAGAATTATTGCAAGAATTACAAAAAGGTGTATATCGTAATTGTAGGCTTGTTTATTCTTGCTTTGCTTTGGACGGTAAAACGAAACTAAACGGCAGTAATGTTGTTTTAGAAATAAATTCATATTAGAAAGAGGTATCACAATGAAAAAATTTTTTGCTTTGGTTTTAGCGGTGGCTTTGGTATGTTGTATGTCAACAACGGCTTTTGCTGAAAGTTACGGAACTACCAATAATACAATTCCTTATTATTGGTATTCAGATGCAACTATAAGCGGTCAAATTTATAGTTCTTGTACTATATCCATTCCCGAAACAGTTTATATAGGCGAAAATGCTATAAATGAAATTGCTATCAATAATGCGGATATTGAAGAAAATTATGGAATTGTAATAAGAGTTACTAATTTAAGCGAAACTGACACTATTACCCTTAGTAATGAAAATATGAAAAAAACTATTGGTTGCACTATCATAGGACAAAATGATGAACACTTAACAAAGCGAAACAATGTTTTAGCACAAATTACTGATGTTGCTTTTTCGGGGAACAACAACAGTACCGACTTTATAACAAGTTTTAAAGCATTGATTACAGAACACGCAGAGGCAAAAGCAGGAACATACACAGGAACAATGCAATTTGAAGTAATGATTGAGCCATATTAAAACAAATAAAAATTTTTTAAACTTTTTTCGCAAAACTACCTTGACAGGCACAAAAGGTATGTTACAATGAAAACGAAAATATGAATGTGCCAAAAGCCGATATGGTATCAGTAAGTCGCATTACACAAGAGGGATAACCCTTTATTGTGTGGTGCGGCTTTTTGCTTTTGAAATATTATTTTCAATTTTTGTCCCTCCCTTTACGGTTAAGAACATAGGTCAATCGCCACACCGCAAACAATGACACGGTGGTTTTGTCGGGTGTCCCTATTTATTAGTTAAAAAGGTGGTGAAAAATGTGAGCATACAAAATCATAGTTTTATTAACAAAAACTGTGATATTTGCGGTAAGTCCGAATTAGTGTTATCTTCACTTAAATTAAGTTGTCGCTACGGCAGTAAGTATGACGGTGAAGAATTGACATTAAACATTTGTGTTAATTGTGCAGATAAATTATATGAAATTATCAATAAATTAAGTGAGGTGAAAGAAAATCAGTAAACCTATCAAGGAAAACTTTGGCAAAGATATTGCCGTCATAAATGGCATTCGTATATTTGAAATGTATTATCAAAACAGTTTATGTTATGGCATAGAACAGATGTCAACGGGATATGCGGCGATATTCAATCATAGAAAGTGTATATTAAATAAAATAGTTGATTTGTTAAATGCAGGTTATAATGTTTGCCGTAATAGTAGCGATAAAAATATGATATTCGTTAAAGGCAAAACAAAGTATATGTCTGTGGCAAAATATTTATACTGCTTATATCATAAACAGAATGCATCATTTTCAAATCAAATTAGGCATAAAAACAAAAGGATATTTTCCAACATAGAAGATTGCCGTAAAAATAATATTTATATGGGCGGTGCTTCGGTATTTTTGGATAGAAAAAACAACTGTGTTGTTGCATTATCCAACGCAAAAACACACCGAGACGAATTTGAGCCATTACCTATATTAGTAGATATATTAAATTCTGAAAAAATTGTTTTACAATGGCGTGATAACGGAAGATTAGAATGTTTTGTAAAGGGCGAAACAGATTTTAACGCATCTGATTTAGCCTATCTTTCATATTATGAAGATTTGACTATGGAAAATTATATTGAAAAGATAAAAGAATTTAAAAAATATAAAAATGACAACGATTTCAGCATAGAACACTTGGACGGTGATTTTAATTGTCATTATAAATACAATCTTGCGTTAGTACCTATATCATTAAACAGTAAAAAAAACGATAAGATTTCACAGATAAAAGAGCCTCATTTTATGACAGTGGTTACAAATGGCGAGTTCTTTAAAATACTAATAGGTAATTTTGAAGAGGATTTAATAATAGCGGTTGACAAACGATATATTACCAAAGACTTTAAAACGGTTGTTGATTTACTATACGCATATTTAAAACTATATCCCGAAAGAATAGACAAAGAAGAAGCCAAATCAAGAAATGAGCGACTTATAAACAAACGGTTTTTTGCAGAAATGTTGGCAAAAGAGCCAAACGAAAACTTTGTATCACTTGATGAGTTTTTAGCAACTATGGCGGCACAGGACGGTTGATTTAACGCTTTTGTATTTATTTAGTATCTTTACATATCAACAACGAAAACGCCGTATATGGCATTTAAAAAGCATTTTCAGAGGTGCAAGTTTTATGCACATTTTAAGCGATTTACAACTTTTTATATCATTTACAACCAAATAGGTTGTAAACTTTTTCAGAAACCCTTTATTTATGCGGGTTTCCAGCCTTGTCCTTAAAAGACGAAAACCATCTCTAATATATTAAAATAACGGCATAAGTGAGTGTACCAAAGTTTTTATCCAATAGAAATAAATAATGTTTTAAAGTACAGTACACGAACGCCAAAACACAACGGATATTAGAGATGTAAAAAAATAAAATTAAAAGAGGTTTAGTATGGCTAAACATAGAAAAGGGAAAAATATTACAATAAGTGAAAAGGAATTTATAGCAGATGTTGAACTTTACAAAGACGGTAAATATCTTATAGGTCAGAGTGAGGAAAACAAAATTGAGCATTTAACCGCAACCATATATTTTGATAATGTGCAATTAGTTTATACTGATTGCGGAACTAAAAAATATAATTATTGGACTAAAAGATTAGATTTTTGGTATAACCACAAATGTTGTATGAGCGTAAGGCATATAAAAAGAATACAGTACAACCACGAAAACGAAATAGGCGTTATTAGTTATTCTATCTTTACGGGAGAACAAGAAGAAAACGAATATAAATTTTTGTTGGTTAGACCTAAAATCCAAAAGCAAAGAAAGGAAGCAAAAACTATAAATACAGAAGAAACAGAAAGCACCGATAAAAAAGAATGATATTAAAACCGCCATAACCACCGTGTTTTTCTTCCATACATTCAAAAATAATATAATAAAAAATATCTTGTCAAAATCTATTTTGATAATATTTGAGTGTTATAAAAAGGCATAAATACTATGATTTTGGATAGTAAAAGCACACAAAACAAAGGAACTTGACAGTTGAAAACTCCATAACCACCGTAGTTTTCATTATGTCAAGGTAGTATGATTTTAAGGTAAGTAGTGTTGAAAATACCATAGCAACCGCATTTTTAGGTAAGAAAGTTTTTTAAAATATAGGGGGAAAATTTATTATTAAAGGATTGAATTTTTATATTTTATGGTTGATAAAAAATTATACAATGTTACCGAAACAGGAAAACTGTTAGGTATAGGCAAAGCAAAGGTTTACGAACTTATAAACAATAATTATCTTAAAGCGTTGGATTTAGGCGGGTTAAAAATATCTGATATTGAAATAAACCGTTTTATAGATAGTTACACGGGATATAGTTTTAAAGATATATCCAATGTTTGCGAACTGCAATCAGTGTAGTAAATTGAAGTGTGCAAGTTCAATTTCGCTTGTTATAATTTACTTAATATACAAAAGCGAGGTATAAAAAATGAAAGGCGTTAGCACCTTTAACAGAACATTGAAAAGTGGCAAAATAAGTTGGGGTTATCGTTTTGATACTGCACCCATAGGGAACAAGCGGCAACAAGTAAGTAAAAGCGGTTATAAGTCCAAAAAGGAAGCATTGAGAGCGGGTATGACCGCATTACAACAATATGAAACCATAGGTCAAGTTGTATCACCGTCTGATATGTCTTTTTCTGATTATTTGGATTTATGGGTTAATGAGGATTGTAATGTAGATTTAAAACCTACTACCATATTAAACTATCAAAAGAAAATAAATAATCATATCAAGCCAAATTTAGGGGCATATAGACTTAGAAGCATAAAGAAAGAGGATTTACAGGCATTTATTATTGATAAGTTTGATGACGGTTATTCTTATAATACGCTATCATCACTAATTGGAATACTGTCTAAAAGTTTTAATTATGCGGTAGACCATAATTATTTGCTTTATTCACCCGCCGTAAGAATTAAGATACCACGAAACAGAACGCCGAAAACACCTACAAGAAAATCGGAAAGAAACACCATACCTATTGAAGCAATAGGACAAATTTTTAAAAGATTTCCCGAAACCGAGCCGAGCCATATACCGCTAAAATTGGGTTTTGAATGTGGTTTAAGAAGCGGCGAAGCGTTTGCTTTGGTATGGGAAGATATAGACTTGGATAGCGGCACAATTACCGTAAACAGACAAATCCAATGGCAAGAGGATAATACACGGACAACAAAAGAAAAACTAATATCAAACGGTAGTGCAGATTGCGGTAATGGTTATTGGTACTTTACTAACCCTAAATACAGTTCTTTCAGAACGGTTAAAATAAGTGATAATTTAGCCGAGTTATTAAGGCGAGAAAAAGAACGCCAAACGGCTATGAAAGAATATTATAGGGGTTATTATGCACAGTATTACTCTAAATACCCCATTTCATTTGGTGGCAAAGCAAATCAAAATACGATTGCTATAAATCCAATAAATGCCGAGAGCGGAAACCCTATAAACTTTGTATGTGTTCGGGGAAACGGTACATACATATCAAGCCGAACAATGCAACACACATCAAGAGTAATAAGAACAAACATATATGATAAATTTACCTTTCACGCTTTAAGACATACACACGCTTCAATTTTGTATGAGCAGGGATTAAATGATAAATACATATCAGAACGATTAGGGCATAAAGATAATAGCACTACAAGAGAGGTATATATACATTTAACCGAGCAATCAAGAGAGCAAGGCGAAACGGCGGTAAACAGTATCTTTAATGCTTTTAATTATTAAACTTGAAATATATGTTGATTTATTTCTGCATTTATGTTAAACTGTTAAACAAATAAAGGTGGCAGAAAAAATCTGTGCAAAATTGCACAACGGTTGCACAAATGAAGAAAATGCAAATAGATACACATTAAAACAAATTGATTTAAAACAATATGCACCATTTGGAAAAACCGTTTTTTTACTATACATATTAAGTCAAATTGAAACATAACAACACGCATTGATAAGTGGGTTTAATTTGGGCAACAACCCGATGGTTGGTATGACCGTTGCTTGTGCGGTTGCAGTAAACGAAGCTTTAAACAAGTAATACTATTTAAAATCAAAGCCCTTTAGAGTGTTTCTAAAGGGTTTTGTTTTGCCAATTTTTTGCAACCTTTGACTTATTCTGAAAAATGTAATATAATATTTGTATAAACTCTTAAAGGATGTATGGTTTGAAAAAGTTTTTTTCTTTTTTAATGGCTTTATGCCTTTTTGTACCGCTTTTGTCGGTCGGGGCATCCAATAGCGAAAGCGAAATGCTTCCTACGCAAGACCTTGTTGCGACTGGGAAAACTTTTTGCGTTCAGGTGAATGTATTTACCGATTCACCCATTTACGCAATAGAAGCAAAATTAAAATACGATACGACCAAGCTTGAGCCCATAATCACGGATGAAATATCGGCAAAGGGTGATTATGTTTATTCGGTACAAGGCGACGGCGGCGGAACGCTAAAAACCTTTGCTTTCTATTTTAAGGCAAAAGAAAAAGGCGAGTGCAGCTTTACGCTTTATGATGTTTATTATGTTGACAATACGCTCACAAAGCGAAGCGTTTCGGGCGGAACCTGCAGTAAAACAATATACTTGGCAGGTGATGTTAACAACGACGGCGAAGTGAACGTTTTGGATTTAATGGCGCTTAAAAGATATTTAGCCGGCAAAAACAACACGCCGTATTATTTTACTGCCGACTTTAACGACACCGGCAGTATTGAAGCGGCAGATTTGATAAGTCTTCAAAAAGAAATTTTAAAATAGTTTAAAAATTTATGACCTTCGGCATTTTGCCGGAGGTCGTTTTTTGCTTTTTTTGGCCGATTTTTGTAAAACGCCTACCTTATATAAATATATATAATATATAAGGGCGATAAAAGCGACTATATATCGGTTGGATTTTCATTAAAAACACCATATTTTGTGGCGCCGAAAAAACTTTAAAAAAAGCACGATTTTTTTGCAAAAAACACTTGATTTTTGGGGTTTATTATGGTATTATTCTAAGGTACGCTGTAAAAATATGGCGTGAAAACATGCGTTGATGCAGGAGGTGGCCGACCTCGAGTCGGGAAATTTCTGCGGAGTATGTCCGATTTTAAACCGGGCGAAAGAACATGGAGGTACATAACGGAAACTTGCGACCGTATGTACACGGCAGGTAAGTCCTGCTGTCCGGAATTGTCTGTGACCCCAGCAATTGCCGGTTTTATATTGCACCGAAAAGAAAAACACGGTGCGGTGTAAGTTTTGCCCGCCAACTATTTAAGGAGGCGAATTTCACATGGCAGTGAAAGAAAAAATCCGAATTCGTATTAAGGGTTACGACCATGCGCTTGTAGACCAGTCTGCAGAAAAAATTGTAGAAACCGCTAAACGTACAGGTGCTCGTGTATCCGGTCCCGTACCGCTACCGACCGAAAAGGAAGTTGTAACAATCTTACGCGCTGTTCACAAATATAAAGACAGCCGCGAACAATTCGAAATGAGGACACACAAAAGGCTCATCGATGTTATCAGACCTTCCAACAAAACTGTTGAAGCTTTAACAGGTCTTGAGCTCCCCGCTGGTGTAGAAATCGAAATTAAGCTTTAATTTCAATTTACACAGTGTGGTCAAGTTGGGAAACCAACCAATAACCAAAGGAGGAAATTATTATGAAAAAGGGAATCGTTGGCAAAAAGCTCGGTATGACACAGCTTTTTGATACAAACGGTAACGTAGTTCCGGTAACTGTAATTGAAGCAGGTCCTTGCGTGATCGCTCAAAAGAAGACAGTTGAGAACGACGGTTATGAAGCAGTTCAAGTAGGCTATGGCGACTTGAAGGCTTCTAAGGTAAACGGTCCTATGAAGGGACACTTTGCCAAGGGCGATGTTGCTCCGAAGAAGGTACTCAGAGAGTTCCGCTTTGAAGACATCAGCGCCATGAACGTTGGCGACATTATTAAGGCTGACGTTTTTGCTGAAGGTGATTCAGTAGATGTACGTGGTACTTCTAAAGGTAAGGGTTATGCCGGCACAATTAAGCGCTGGAACTTCCACCGCCTAAAAGAATCCCACGGTACAGGTCCTGTTGCACGTCACGGTGGTTCATTGGGCGCTTGCTCAAGTCCTTCACGTGTATTCAAGGGCAAGAAGATGGCAGGCCATCTCGGTAATGAACGTGTAACCGTTCAGAACTTGAGTGTAGTTAAGGTTGACGCAGAAAAGAATATCATCGCCGTTAAGGGTGCCGTTCCCGGACCTAAGGGCGGAATCGTAGTTCTTTTCGACAGCGTTAAAGCCTAAGGGAAGGAGTGTTTGAATTATGCCTAATATATCAGTAGTAGATATGACCGGTAAGAAGGTTGGTAAGGTAGATCTTAGCGATGCTATTTTCGGCGTTACCCCTAATGCGGTTGTTATGCATATGGCAGTTGTAAACTTCCTTGCAAATCAACGTCAGGGCACACAGTCCACTCTTACCCGTACCGAAGTTTCGGGCGGCGGCAAGAAACCGTGGAGACAAAAGGGTACAGGTCACGCCCGTCAGGGTTCGACCAGAGCACCACAATGGAGACACGGCGGTATCGTTCACGCACCGAAGCCGAGAGATTATTCTTATTCTCTTAACAAAAAGGTTCGCAGGCTTGCGCTTGTTTCAGCTCTTTCCGATAAGTTCATTAACAATGACATTATCGTGCTAAGCGAATTAAAGCTTGAAACCTACAAGACAAAGGTTGTAGCTGACTGCTTAAACGCAATCGGTGCTGCAAAGAAGACTCTTGTAATTCTTGAAGACAATAACGCCTTTGCTGTAAAGAGCATCGCAAACATTGCCGGTGCTAAAGCAACACAGGTTAATACCCTTAATACATACGACGTTATCAATGCCGATAAGGTTGTTATCTTAAAGGGTGCCGTAGCTAAGCTTGAGGAGGTGTACGCATAATGAAAGCTCCACAGGATATTATTCTTGCTCCGGTTATTACCGAAAAGAGCATGTCGGGCATTGCTTCCAAAAAGTATACCTTTAAGGTAGCTAAGGATGCCAACAAGCTTGAAATAGCAGATGCTGTTGCAAAGCTTTTTAAGGTAGATGTTGCTAAGGTTAACACAATCAGCGTACGCGGTCAGGCAAGACGCATGGGCCGTTACAGCGGCTACACTTCTTCTTGGAAGAAAGCCATTGTAACCCTTAAAGCAGATTCTAAGCCGATCGAGTTCTTTGACGGTTTAATCTAAGTTACGAAGGGAAATTGAGAGAATTTCCGGTGATGTATGAAGCGTTCAGAACGCTTCGCTAAGCCTAAATAGGAGAGTGAAACAATATGGCTATTAAACATTACAAGCCGACTACTAATGGTCGCCGTAATATGACAACTATGGATTATTCCGAATTGTCAAAGGTTGCACCTGAAAGAAGTTTGCTTGAGCCGATTAAGAAAAATGCCGGACGCAACAGCTACGGCAGAATTACCGTACGTCACAGAGGCGGCGGCAACCGCAGAAAGTACAGAGTAATCGATTTCAAGAGAGAGCGTTTTGACGTTCCTGCAACAGTTAAGACACTTGAATACGATCCTAACCGTTCTGCATTTATCGCCCTTGTTCAATACGAGGACGGCGAGAAGCGTTATATTATCGCTCCTCAAGACTTAAAGGTTGGTGATACCATCGTAAGTGGTACCACAGCTGATATTAAACCCGGCAATGCTTTGCCATTGGCAAACATTCCGGTAGGTACATTCCTTCATAATATTGAGCTTTACCCCGGCAAGGGCGCACAGCTTGCCCGTTCAGCCGGCAACATGGCTCAGTTAATGGCTAAGGAAAACGGCATGGCACTTTTACGTTTACCGTCAGGTGAATTACGTAACGTTCCTGAAAACTGCATGGCTACCGTTGGTGTTGTATCCAATCCGGAACACGCAAACGTTAACTACGGTAAAGCAGGTCGTAAGCGCCACATGGGTTGGAGACCTACCGTACGCGGTTCCGTAATGAACCCATGCGATCACCCTCACGGTGGTGGTGAAGGTAAATCTCCTGTTGGTCGTCCCGGTCCTGTTACCCCATGGGGTAAACCGACCTTGGGCTATAAGACCCGTAAGAAGAATAAGGCCAGCGATAAGTATATCGTAAAACGCCGTAAGTAATAAGACGAAAGGAGAAGAATTATGGGAAGAAGCGTTAAAAAGGGCCCTTATGTGCAAGAAGCATTACTTAAAAGGGTTCAACAAATGAACGAAGCAGGCGAAAAGAGAGTTCTTAAAACTTGGAGCCGCTCATCCACCATATTCCCCGATTTCGTCGGACACACCTTTGCAGTACATGACGGACGCAAACACGTTCCGGTTTATGTAACGGAGGATATGGTTGGTCATAAACTCGGTGAATTCGCACCAACAAGAACCTTTAAGGGTCACGCAGGTGCAAAGACCACCGGTAAGTAAGCAGCTGAAAGGAGAGTAAACAATGGAAGCAAGGGCAACACTTAAATACGCCCGTATTTCACCCCGTAAGGTGAAGATTGTTTTGGATTTAATCCGCAATCAAGATGCTGACAAAGCTATGGCTATACTCAAATTTACTCCTAAGTCAGCTTGCGAGTACGTTGAGAAGCTTTTAGCATCAGCTATGGCGAATGCTGAAAATAATCACAATATGGATGTTTCAAGACTTTACGTTGCAGAATGTTTTGTAGGCCCCGGACCTACTCTTAAGAGAATCCGTCCGAAGGACCACGGCAGAGCACACCGCATCTTAAAAAGAACAAGTCATATTACGGTCGTTCTTAAAGAACGCGATATTTAAGAAGGAGGTTAAGTTATGGGCCAGAAAGTTAATCCGCACGGTTTACGTGTAGGTGTAATCAAAGACTGGGACTCACGTTGGTTTGCCAATGACAGCGTTTTCGGTGATACATTGGTTGAGGACTATAACCTCCGTAAATACCTCAAAAAAGCATTATATGCTGCAGGTATTGCAAAAATCGAAATCGAACGTGATGAGAAGCGTGTAAGATTACACATTCACTGCGCTAAGCCGGGTATTGTTATCGGTCGCAACGGCGGCGAAATTGAAAAACTTCGCGCCGATTGCCAAAAGAGACTCGGCAAGCCGGTTATCATCAATATTGTTGAGATTAAGAATCCCGACACAAACGCTCAGTTAGTAGCAGAAAGCATTGCTACACAACTTGAAAAGCGTATCTCTTTCCGCCGCGCAATGAAGCTATCTATCGGTAGAGCAATGCGTCTTGGCGTTAAGGGTATCAAGACACAAGTTTCAGGCCGTTTAGGCGGTGCTGAAATCGCAAGAAGCGAACAGTATCACGAGGGCACAATCCCGCTACAAACTTTGAGAGCTGATATTGACTACGGTTTTGCAGAAGCAAACACTACATACGGTCGCATCGGTGTTAAGGTTTGGATTTACAAGGGCGAAGTTCTCACAGACAACCGTCGCAAAGAGAAGAAGGAAGGGGGATCCCGCTAATGTTAATGCCTAAACGCGTTAAATACCGCAGAGTTCATCGTGGTAGATTAAAAGGTGCAGCTTTACGCGGCAACACCGTAACACACGGCGATTTTGGTTTGCAGGCACTTGAACCGGCATGGATCACCTCTAACCAAATCGAGGCTGCACGTATTGCTATGACTCGTTACATCAAGCGTGGCGGTCAAGTATGGATAAAGATATTCCCCGATAAGCCGATTACTGAAAAGCCGGCTGAAACTCGAATGGGTTCCGGTAAAGGCTCGCCCGAATATTGGGTAGCCGTAGTTAAACCGGGCCGCGTAATGTTCGAAATCGGCGGAGTAAGCGAAGAATTAGCCCGTGAGGCTATGCGTCTCGCAGCTAATAAGCTTCCTATTAAATGCAAGTTTATTAACAAACAGGAAATGGGTGGTGAGCAGTAATGAAAGCTAAGGAAATAAAAGAAAATACTTTGCCGGAGCTTAATGAGCAACTAACAAAGTTAAAGGAAGAATTATTCAACCTTCGTTTCCAACTCGCCATTAATCAGCTCGAAAACCCCATGCGCATTGCTGCTGTCAAGAAAGATATCGCTCGCGTTAAGACAATTATCCGCGAGAAAGAAATCGCAGACAGCACAAACGCTTAAAGTTGGGAGGTAGCTGAAAATGAGTGAAAGAAACCTTCGTAAAACAAGGGTAGGCCGCGTTGTAAGCGACAAGATGGATAAAACCGTTGTAGTTGCCATTGAAGACAACGTAAAGCATCCCCTTTACAAGAAGATCATTAAGAACACAATCAGATTAAAGGCTCATGATGAGAACAACAGCTGTGGCGTAGGCGACAGAGTTCTTATTATGGAAACCAGACCGCTTTCCAAGGATAAGAGATGGAGAGTTGTCGAAATTATTGAAAAGGCTAAGTAGTCTTACAAGGAGGAAACCACTGTGATACAACAACAGAGTTACCTCAAGGTTGCTGACAACACAGGTGCCAAAGAAATTATGTGCATCCGTGTTCTTGGAGGCTCCAAAAGGAGGTATGCCAACATCGGCGATGTTATCGTTGCTTCTGTTAAAAAAGCGATACCCGGCGGTACCGTAAAGAAGGGCGATGTAGTAAAGGCAGTTGTAGTTCGTTCTGCAAAAGGCCTACGCCGTAATGATGGCACATACATCAGATTTAACGAAAATGCGGCTGTTATCATTCGTGATGACAAGAGCCCGCGTGGCACACGTATTTTTGGGCCTGTAGCCCGTGAGTTAAGAGATAAGGATTACACAAAGATTCTTTCCCTTGCTCCGGAAGTACTTTAATGGGAGGTAAAGAATAATGAGTAAGCTTCACATTAAAACAGGCGATACTGTAATCCTTCTAACAGGAGATAAGGAAGACCGCAAGAAGACCGGTAAGGTTCTTGAGGTTAGCCCTAAGGAAGGCAAAGTAATCGTTGAGGGTTTAAACAAAGTAAAAAAGCACGTTAAGCCGAAAAAGGCGGGCGACCCGTCCGGTATTATCGAAACCGAAAGCGCAATCTTCGCTTCAAAGGTTCAGCTTGTTTGTCCTAAGTGCAACAAGCCGACCCGCGTAGGCGTTAAGATTTACGAAGACGGCAAGAAAGACCGTATGTGCAAGAAGTGCAAAGAAACTTTTTAAGAGTAAGGAGGACATGACAATATGTCAACACTTGGGACCGAATATAAAAAGAATATCGCTCCTGCATTGATGACAAAGTTTAACTACAAGAGCGTCATGCAAATTCCGAAGCTCGAGAAAGTAGTTATTAACGTTGGCGCCGGCGAAGCTAAGGATAATTCCAAGGTTATTGATGCTATTATCAACGACTTAGGTTTAATTACCGGCCAAAAGGCAGTTAGCTGCAGAGCAAAGAAATCAGTTGCTAACTTTAAGCTTCGTGAAGGAATGCCGATCGGTGCAAAAGTTACACTTCGTGGAGAAAAGATGTACGAATTTGTTGAAAGACTGTTCAACGCAGCTTTACCACGTGTACGTGACTTCCGCGGAATCAATCCCAACGCTTTTGACGGCAGAGGTAACTATGCCATGGGCGTTAAGGAACAACTTATTTTCCCGGAAATTGAATACGATAAAATTGACAAGGTTCGTGGCATGGATATCATCTTTGTTACAACCGCAAATACAGATGAAGAGGCTCGTGAGTTATTAACTCTTATGGGCGCTCCGTTTGCGAAGTAAGGAGAAGGAATTATGGCTAAAACAGCTATGAAGATTAAACAGGCACGTCCTGCAAAGTTTTCAACAAGAGAATATAACAGATGTAAAATCTGTGGCCGCCCACACGCTTATCTTCGCAAGTACGGCATTTGCCGTATATGTTTCAGAGAACTCGCTTATAAGGGCGAGATTCCCGGAGTGAAGAAGGCCAGTTGGTAAGGCACATACGCAAAGGAGGTTTACGGCATGCAAATCACCGATACAATTGCAGATATGCTTACAAGAATTCGTAACGCATCTTCAGCAAAACATGATTCGGTTGATGTACCGGCATCAAAGGTTAAGAGCGCAATTGCTCAAATCTTACTTGATGAAGGTTATATTAGCAGCTTTACCGTTGAAGAAGACGGTAAACAGGGCATGATTCACATTCAGTTGAAGTATGGCCCAAATAAATCGCAGATTATTACCGGTATCCGCAGGGTATCAAAGCCGGGTCTGCGTATTTACACAAACGTAGAGGATATGCCTAAGGTTATGAGAGGCCTTGGTATAGCAATCCTCTCCACCTCTAAGGGTATCATGACAGACAAGCAGGCTCGCAAAGCTAATATCGGCGGCGAAGTCCTCGCATTTGTTTGGTAAGGAGGTGCTATTTTATGTCAAGAATAGGAAGAAAGCCTATAACAATCCCTGCCGGTGTTGAAGTTAAGGTTAACGGCAACGAAGTTACAGTAAAGGGACCTAAGGGTGAACTTAAAAACACCTTTAACGCAGATATGAAAATAGCTGTAGAGGGAACGGAAATCACTGTTACCCGTCCGTCCGACGACAAGACACATCGTTCATTACACGGTTTAACCCGTACACTTATTGCCAACATGGTTGAAGGTGTAACAAACGGTTATTCTAAGCAATTAGAAGTAAACGGTGTTGGTTACCGTGCACAAAAGCAAGGCAAGGATCTTGTAATGAATCTTGGTTTTTCTCATCAGGTAGTTATGCCTGAAATACCAGGAATCACCATCGACGTACCGAATGCTAACACTATTGTTATCAGCGGTCCGGATAAGCAAAAGGTTGGCCAATTTGCAGCAGAAGTTCGCGAAAAACGTCCACCGGAACCATACAAGGGTAAAGGTATTAAATACGTTGACGAACACATTCGCCGCAAAGAAGGTAAGGCGGCCAAGGGTGCTAAGAAATAATAAAGGAGTAAAGAAACTATGGTTACTAAACCAAACAGCAATGCGGCAAGACTTAAACGTCACGCTCGTGTACGCGCAAAAATCAGCGGCACAGCAGCTTGCCCAAGACTTGATGTATTCCGCTCCAACAGCAACATTTACGCTCAGCTTATCGATGATGTAAACGGTGTTACACTCGTTGCAGCAGGTTCAAACGAAAAAGATTTCGGCGAAAACGGCGGCAACAAAGAGGGTGCACGTAAGGTTGGACAGTTAATTGCTAAACGTGCCGCTAAAAAAGGCATCACCGAGGTTGTTTTTGACCGCGGCGGATACATTTATCACGGTCGCGTTCAGGAGCTTGCCGAAGGTGCCCGTGAGGGCGGCCTCAAGTTTTAAAAAGGAGGAATACTTTTGGCTACAAATATTGATGCATCAACATTAGATTTAAAAGAGCGTGTAGTTTCCATTAACCGCGTTTCCAAAACAGTTAAGGGCGGACGTATTATGAAGTTCGCAGCTTTAGTTGTAGTAGGCGACGGCAACGGTATTGTAGGCTACGGTCTCGGTAAAGCAGGCGAAGTACCGGATGCAATCCGCAAGGGTATTGAAGATGCTAAGAAAAATCTTATTAAGATTTCGTTAAAGGGCACAACAATTCCACACGAAGTAATCGGTGAATTCGGCGCAGGTCGCGTTCTTATGAAACCGGCTGCTCCCGGTACCGGCGTTATTGCCGGCGGCGCAGTTCGTGCAGTTGTTGAAACTGTCGGCATCACCGACATTCGTACTAAGGCTTTGCGTTCAAACAATCCTTGCAACGTAGTACGTGCAACCGTTCAAGGTTTAGCATCACTACGCAGCGCTGAGGAAGTTGCTGCCGTACGCGGCAAGTCCGTAAAGGAAATTTTAGGTTAAGGAGGAGCAAGATTATGGCAACAAAGAAGAAAACCGAATTAAAGGTTCAACTTGTTAAAAGCGTAATCGGCTCCAAGAAAGACCAGATCGCAACAGTTGAGTCCTTAGGTCTTCACAAGGTTGGCGACATTAAGGTGCAGCCTGACAACGCTCAAACTTTGGGTAAGATCAAAAAGGTAAGTCACCTCGTTAAGATTATCGAGGGTTAATAATCCCAAAAAGCCGCACAAGCGGCAGCGGTTATACCGCGTTATTAAGCAAGGAGGTGCAAACTATGAAATTACATGAATTATCTCCGGCGATTGGCTCTACAAAAGAGGCAAAGCGTATAGGTAGAGGTCATGGCTCCGGCAACGGTAAAACTGCCGGAAAGGGCCATAAAGGTCAAAAAGCACGTGCAGGTCACGGAATGAGACCGGGCTTTGAAGGTGGTCAAATGCCTTTGCAAAGAAGACTTCCTAAGCGTGGCTTCAATAATATTTTTGCTACAGAGTGGGTTGCAATCAATGTTGCTGCTCTTGAAGCATTCGAGGACGGCGCAGTTGTTGACGCTGCAGCACTTGTAGAAAAGGGAATAATTAAGAAAGCAAATCTTCCGGTAAAGGTTTTAGCCAACGGTAAGCTCACAAAGAAGCTTACAGTTAAGGTTAATGCTTGCTCGGCAGCCGCTTCTGAAAAGATTACTTCAGTAGGTGGAAAGGTTGAGGTGATTTAATGTTAGAGACATTGAAAAACGCTTGGAAGGTAAAGGAAATCCGTAACAAAATTTTGTTTACAATTTTCATTATTCTTATTTTCCGCATAGGTTCGGTTATTCCTGTTCCGTACATTGATGTAGCCGCTTTAAAGGCTGCAACAGCTTCCGGAACAACTAACGAATTCTTTAGTTATCTTTCAATTCTCACCGGTGGTGGTTTGGAGTACGGCGCAATCTTCGCTATGTCGGTTACCCCGTACATCAACTCTTCAATTATAATTCAGCTTTTATGCGTTGCCATTCCGGCTTTGGAAAGACTTTCCAAGGAAGGCGAAGAGGGACAGAAAAAGTTAGCTCAAATTACCCGTTATGCAACCGTTATTTTAGGTTTGCTTCAAGGTACTGCTTACTTCTTCTACCTTAAAAACAGCAACTATTTAAGCGTAAGCGGCGGTGCATTGGTTTTCGCTGCGTTCGTTATAGTTCTCGCATTTACCGCAGGCTCTGCCTTGGTAATGTGGCTCGGTGAACAAATTGATGTTAAGGGTATCGGCAATGGTATCTCAATCTTATTATTTGCAGGTATTCTTTCGCGTGGACCACAAGCGTTCAACACACTTGTTTCCTATTGGAAGTTAGACCAACAGTTTGCAGTTGTTGCAATAGTTCTTCTGTTCTTAGTCGTTATCGGCTTCATCGTTTGGATGACCGAGGCTGAGCGTAGAATTCCTGTTCAATATGCAAAGCGTGTTGTTGGTAACAAGATGTACGGCGGTCAAAACACACATATTCCGATTAAAGTTAATATGTCGGGTGTTATGCCAATCATCTTCGCAAGCTCAATTCTTATGATTCCTACCATGGTTCTTTCTTTCATGAAGAAAGAGGGCACAACACTATATAAAGCTTTATCTTTGTTTAGTGTGCGTGGTACTTTCTATGCAGTTATGTATTTCTTACTGATTATCGGTTTCGCATATTTCTATGCGACAATCCAATTTAATCCGGTAGAAATGTCTAACAATTTAAGAAAGAATGGCGGCGCTGTTCCGGGTATTCGTCCGGGCAAGCCAACATCGGATTTCATTTCTAAGATACTTTCAAGAATAACTCTTATGGGTGCGATATTCCTAAGTGTTATCGCAATCTTACCGATTATCATTGGTAACGTTGGCAAGATTAACATCTCGCTCGGCGGTACATCAATCTTGATTTTAGTCGGTGTTGCTCTTGATACAGTACGCAATCTTGAATCTCAAATGATGATGCGTCATTACAAGGGATTTCTTGATTAACAATTAAGGAGTATAACTAATGAAGCTCATATTATTAGGAGCCCCGGGTGCCGGCAAAGGCACACAGGCAGAAATTATTTCTGATAAATTTAATATTCCGACCATTTCGACCGGCAACATGATCCGTGCTGCACTTAAAAACGGCACCGAAATGGGACTTAAAGCAAAATCATACATCGATGCCGGCGAGCTTGTACCGGACGAGGTAGTTATCGGAATAGTTAAGGAACGCATTTCCGAAAGCGATTGCGCTGACGGATTTATCCTTGACGGCTTCCCGCGCACAATACCGCAAGCCGAAGCGCTTGACACTATGGTAGAAATTGACTGTGCCCTTTCCATTGAGGTTGGCGACAGCGAGATTGTAAACCGTATGTCAGGTCGTCGCGTTTGCGAGAAGTGCGGCGCAAGCTACCATGTTGAGTACAAAAAGCCCAGCAAGGAAGGCGTTTGTGATGTTTGCGGCGGCAAGCTTGTTATCCGAAAGGATGACGAACCGGAAACCGTTTTAAACCGTTTAAAGATTTATCACGAGCAAACCGAGCCGCTTAAAGATTACTATGCCAAAACCGGCAAGTTACGAATCGCCGAAGGTCAAGGCAAGGTTGAAGAAACAACCGCACTTGTACTTAAAGCGTTGGAGATGTAAATATGATAGTGCTTAAAACCGGCCGCGAGCTTGACATAATGAAGGAAGCTTGCAGGATATCGGCCGGAGCATTACAATTAGCAGGCAAGGCGGTAGAAGCGGGCGTTACAACGGCCGAAATTGACAGGATAGCGGAAAAGTACATACGTTCACAAGGCGCAGTACCTAATTTTAAAAATTACGAGGGCTATCCCGCCACCGCCTGTATATCAATTAACAACGAGGTTATTCACGGCATACCCACCGAAAAGCGTAAAATCATGAAGGGCGACATAGTCAGCATTGACTTGGGCGCCAAGTTTGAGGGCTATCACGGCGATAATGCTGCCACATTTGCTTGCGGAGATGTTTCCGCCGAAGCAAAGCGGCTGATGGACACAACACGCGAAAGTCTTTACGAAGGCATCCGCGCCGCGTGTGCAGGCAACAGAATCGGCGATATAGGCCACGCGGTTCAGGCGTATGTTGAGGAACGCGGCTACTCGGTTGTCCGTCAGTTTGTCGGACACGGGGTGGGCACAGACCTGCACGAAGCACCCGAAGTGCCTAACTTTGGTACGGCGGGTCGCGGAATCCGTCTTTTACCCGGTATGACCATTGCCATAGAGCCTATGGTAAACATCGGCAAACCCGATGTAAAGGTTTTGCCGGATGGCTGGACTGTCTTAACGGCTGACGGTTCACTTTCGGCTCATTTCGAGCACACGGTTGCCATTACTGCGGACGGACCTAAAATTATGACTGTAATTTGAGGTGCGAAATGCGAAGGCGTATCGTTTATTCGTTAAAAGGTCGAGATGCCGATAAATGCTTAGTCGTTGTCGGTACTGATGGTGACAAACTTTTGGTTTGTGACGGTAAAGAAAGACCGCTTGAAAGGCCAAAGCTTAAAAACATTAAGCATTTGCGCTTTACAAACGACTATTTACCGGAAGGCAGTTTAAAAACTAATAAATCACTTAAAAAAGCTTTGTATGATTACAATGCTTAGAGTAAGGAGAAAAGGTTAATGTCAAAAGAGGATATGATTGAGCTTGAAGGCACCGTTGTTGAAGCAATGCCTAATGCAATGTTCAAGGTAGAAATTCAAGGCGGACACACTATTTTAGCCCATATTTCCGGCAAGTTGCGTATGAACTTCATCCGCATTCTCCCCGGCGATAAGGTTACAGTAGAAATGTCCCCATACGATCTGTCAAAGGGACGCATCACTTGGCGTTCTAAGTAAACAGAAAAAATTTTAGGAGGTATAATCCAAATGAAAGTCAGACCTTCTGTAAAAAAGATTTGCGAAAAATGCAAAATCATAAAGCGCAAGGGTAAGGTTATGGTAATCTGCGAAAACCCCAAGCACAAACAGCGTCAGGGCTAAAAAGCGCAAGAAAAAAATATGGAGGTGCTTTGATAAATGGCACGTATTGCTGGTGTTGACCTTCCGAATGAAAAGCGAGTTGAAATCGGACTTACTTACATTTTCGGTATCGGTCTAACAACATCTAAAAAAATTCTTGCCGACACAGGTATTGATCCTGATGTTCGCGTTAAGGATTTAACTGAAGAAAACATTTCAAAGTTACGTGAATACATCGACCACAACCTTCAAGTTGAAGGTGACCGTCGTCGTACAATCGCATTTGATATCAAAAGACTTATTGAAATCGGTAGCTATCGCGGTCTTCGTCATCGCAAGAATCTTCCTGTAAGAGGACAGCGTTCAAAGACCAATGCGCGCACACGCAAAGGTCCTAAGAAGACAATAGCTAACAAGAAGAAGTAAGCGGAGGGAGTAAAATATGGCTACAGCTAAGGGCAAGACGACCGCTACACGCCGTCGTCGCGAAAAGAAAAACATTGAACGCGGTGCAGCTCATATCCAGTCCACCTTCAACAATACTATCGTAACCATAACCGATACACAAGGCAACGCTCTTTCATGGGCATCTGCCGGTGAATTAGGTTTCAGAGGTTCGCGTAAGTCCACTCCGTTCGCAGCACAAAGTGCAGCAGAAACAGCAGCTAAGGCTGCTATGGAACACGGTTTAAAAACCGTAGAAGTATATGTTAAGGGTCCGGGTGCTGGTCGTGAAGCAGCTATCCGTGCGTTACAATCTGCAGGTCTTGAAGTTAGTCTTATTAAAGACGTTACTCCGATTCCTCACAACGGTTGCCGTCCTCCAAAGAGAAGACGTGTATAACCATTATTAAATTATTTAAGTGCAAAGCACAAAAAACATGGAGGTGTAATAGATGGCAAGATATACCGGTGCAGTTTGCAGACTTTGCCGCCGCGAAGGTCAAAAGCTTTTCTTAAAGGGCGAGCGCTGCTATTCTGAAAAGTGTTCCGTAGGTATCAGAGCATACGCTCCGGGTCAACACGGACAAGGTAGAAAAAAGTCATCTGAATACGGATTGCAGCTTCGCGCAAAGCAAACTGCAAGAAGATTCTATGGTGTACAAGAAGGACAATTCCGTCATTATTTTGAGGTTGCCGAAAGGAAACAAGGCGTTACCGGTGACAACCTGTTAAAGATTTTGGAAAGCCGTCTTGACAACGTTGTTTACAGAGTAGGTTTCGCTTCTTCGAGAGCAGAAGCAAGACAACTTGTAGGCCACGGTCATTTTGAAGTAAACGGTAAGCGTGTTGATATCGCTTCTTACTTACTTAAAGCAGGCGACGTAATCACAGTTTGTGAAGGCAGTCGTTCAAGCGAAAAGATTAAAGCTGTTATCGAAGCCAACGGTGCAAGACCTGTTCCGCAGTGGATTGACGTTGACCGTGAAAAGTTTACTGCTAAGGTTATTGCTCTTCCCACAAGAGATCAAATTGAAGCTCCTGTTGAAGAACAACTTATTGTCGAATTCTATTCTAAGTAATAGTTTCAACTTTTGCCTTGGCCACATACCGCGCATGTGGCTTATTACGGGGCACAAAATATTTAGAGTGCGGAGAAACGGAGCTTTTAAATGATAGAAATTGAAAAGCCCAGAATAGAAACTTTAGAACTAACACAAGACGGTACCTATGGCAAGTTTGTCATGGAACCTTTGGAGCGTGGTTATGCTACAACTCTCGGCAACAGTATGAGACGCGTGTTGCTTTCCATCCTACCGGGCGTTGCTGTTACCAATGTAAAGATTGACGGTGTTGTGCATGAATTTGCAACAATTCCGGGCGTTAAGGAAGATGTTACCGAAATTATTCTTAACATCAAAGGTCTTATTGCAAAGCTTCATTCAGATGCCGCTAAGAAAATTTACATCGAAGCAGAAGGTCCTTGTGTAGTTACTGCCGGTTCAATCAAGGCAGACTCAGAGGTTGAAATTCTAAATCCGGACATGTATATTGCTACTCTTGACGAAGGCGCAAAGCTTTCAATGGAAATGACACTCGACCATGGTCGCGGTTATGTTTCCGCTGAACAAAACAAGCCTGCTCAAAGCGTTATCGGTGTTATTCCGGTTGACTCAATATACACACCGGTTCTTAAAGCTAACTTCACGGTTGACAATACCCGTGTTGGCAATGTTACAGACAAGGGCAAACTTACTCTTGAAGTTTGGACCGACGGTTCAATAAGAGCAAACGAAGCCGTTTCGATGTCTGCAAAGGTTCTGATTGAACACTTTGAACTTTTCTTGGATCTCACCGAAGGTGGATGCGAAGGTCAAAGCATTATGGCCGAAAAGAAAGACAGCGAAAAGGAAAAAGTTCTTGATCTTACTATCGACGAGCTTGACTTGTCGGTTCGCAGCTTTAACTGCTTAAAGCGTGCGGGAATCAATACGGTTGAAGACCTTATCAACAAGTCTGAAGAAGACATGATGAAGGTTAGAAATCTCGGCCGTAAATCACTTGAAGAGGTTATCGCAAAGTTAAATTCTTTCGGCTTTAACCTTAAACGTGATGAAGACTAATTAAAACCACTTGTAAGGAGTGAATAGAAATGCCAGGAACCCGTAAACTCGGAAGAACCAGCGACCACAGAACCGCTATGTTACGCGCAATGGTTACTTATTTGCTTGAAAACGGCAAAATCGAAACAACCGTTACCCGTGCCAAAGAGGTAAGGTCAATGGCAGAAAAGTATATTACACTCGCTAAAGACAGCAGCTTGCACAGCAAGCGCCAAGCTATGGCTTTTATCACTAAGGAAGATGTTGTTGCAAAGCTTTACAACGAAATCGCTCCTAAGTATGCGGATGTTAACGGCGGTTACTGCCGTATTATTAAGACAGGTCCGCGTCGCGGTGATGCTGCCGAAATGGCAATTATCGAGTTAGTATAATTTTCAATTTAGTACTCACATTGTCATAAAGACTCAATGTCCGGTGCTGTCAGCACCGATAATGTGTGTGCTAAATAAGCGAAGGCGGAGGGGACTTTTCCCTCCGCTTTTAAGACTTTTAAAAGCATTAAATTTGAAAAATGAAGTCGTTAGACTTTTTACATATTTCCTTTGATTTTAAAGGAGGCAAACGTTTATGACAGAATATAAACTTATGTCGGCAAGCCAACTTAAAGAGGAGTTTAAATCGGTTTCGGCCGAATATAAACAACTTTGTTCCCGCCATTTATCGCTTGATATGTCGCGCGGAAAGCCGGGCTTTGACAACATGGATTTAAGCGTTGACATTTTCGACCTTGTCGGCAAAAGCACAGGCTATAAAAACATCAGCGGTATTGATTGCCGCAACTACGGCGGGCTTGACGGACTTGCAGAACTTAAAAGCTTGTTCGGCGAACTTTTAGGCTTGCCGGAAGAACAAATTATTGTCGGCGGCAATTCTTCGCTTAATATGATGTTTGACACCGTGGCGCAAGCAATGACACACGGTATGGGTGGCGAGCCTTGGTCTTTCTGCAAGGACAGAAAGTTTTTGTGTCCGGTACCCGGTTATGACAGGCATTTTGCCATAACCGAATATTTCGGCTTTAAGCTTATTCCGGTTAAGACCGATGAAAACGGCCCTGTTATGGATATTGTTGAAGAGCTCGTTAAGGACCCCAGCGTTAAGGGTATTTGGTGCGTTCCGAAATATTCTAACCCGTCGGGAATTACATATTCGGACGAAGTCGTTCGCCGTATGGCAAGGTTAAAGCCTGCCGCAGGTGATTTTAGAATTTTTTGGGACAATGCGTACTGTGTTCACGACCTTTATGAAGAAGGCGACAAGCTTTTAAACATTTATGATGAATGTGTAAAAGCGGGCAATCCCGACCTGCCGCTTATCTTTACTTCAACTTCAAAAATAAGCTTCCCCGGTGCCGGCGTTGCCGCCGAAGCCGCAAGCCATAACAATGTGGCACTTATTAAGGAAAGAATGAAGTTCCAAACTATCGGCCCCGACAAGCTTAACCAATTAAGGCACGCAAGAATGTTTAAAAATGCGGCAGACGTTAAAAATCACATGAAGCGTCACGCCGAAATTTTAAGGCCTAAATTTGAAGCGGTACTCAATGAATTTGACAGCAAATTAAAAGGGTTAAACGTCGCAGAATGGACTTCTCCAAAGGGCGGTTACTTTATTAACCTTGATGTTATGGAAGGTTGCGCAAAGCGAACGGTTGAACTTTGTGCTAACGCGGGTATGATTTTAACAGCCGCCGGCGCTACCTATCCTTACGGTGTTGACCCTGAGGATAAAAACATAAGGGTTGCACCTTCTTATCCTTCGGTTGAAGAAATTAAAGAAGCGGCAAAAGTTTTAGCCGTTGCCGTTAAATATGCGGCGCTTGAAAAATTGATTGACACTGCTGATAAAGATTGACTTTAATACAAAAATTTTGTATAATAAGCATATCGGTTTAGCAAACCAAAACGGGCAAACCTTTGCTCGGATAACCTATAAAGGTGGAGATTAGTTAATGAAGAATAAAAGAACGGGTAAACCGGTGTTCTTCGTAATATTGGTACTGATTTTGGCGCTTACCTACACAGCCTTCTTCGGTATTGAAAACTATTACGGCGACACGCGCAAGGTTTATGTAAAAGGCGCTTCTGACATTCGTTGGGGTATTGATATCCGCGGCGGTGTTGAAGCAGTTTTCTCGCCCGACAAAGAAGGCGTAAAGGTAACTTCCGGTGATATGGACTCTGCAAAGGCCATTATCGAAACGCGTCTTGTAAACAACAATATTACCGACTACGAAGTTTATACCGACAACAACACACATCAAATTATCGTTCGTTTCCCATGGGCTGCTGATGAAAGTGATTTTGACGCAGCTTCGGCAGTCAGCGAACTCGGCGAAACCGCACAGCTCGGTTTCTATGCCGGCAGTGACAATTCTTCGGGTACACCGTTTATGACGGGTGAAGTTGTTAAATCTGCAACTGCACAATATACCGAAGAGTACGGTTACGTTGTTCAGTTAAAATTGAACAGCACCGGCAAAGCTGCTTTTGCAGTCGCAACACAAAATGCGGCAACCAACGGCACACAAATTTCCATTTATATGGACGGTACAAACATTTCCACTGCAAGCTGTGATGAAGCTATAACAGGTGGCGAAGCTATTATTCACGGCAACTTTACAGAAGATTCATGTAAAGAATTGGCTGACAAAATCAATGCAGGCTCACTGCCGTTTGCACTTACAGCGGATGACAGCAAGTTGCAGGTAATTTCACCGTCACTCGGTTCTGACGCACTTGATGTTATGCTTATTGCCGGCGCAATTGCCTTTGGCGTTATATGCTTGCTTATGATTTTGCGTTACAGAGTAAACGGCGTGGTTGCTTCTATTGCTCTGCTTGGTCAGTTGGCAGGTACCATTGCTTGCATTTCAGGTTTCTTCCCGAATGTTTCAAGCTTTACTTTGACCGTTCCGGGTATTGCCGGTATTATCCTTTCAATCGGTGTCGGCGTTGACTGTAACGTTATCGCTTCCGAACGCATTAAGGATGAATTTGCAAAGGGCAAGACAATAGACGGTGCTATCGACAGCGGTTACAAGAACGCGTTAAGCGCTATTATCGACGGTAACGTAACAATCGTTATTGTATCATTAGTGCTTATGGGTGCGTTCGGCACACCGGACAGCATTATTGCTAAAATCTTCTCACCGGTTATGTCCTTGTTCGGCAGCGCAATTACCGGTTCAATCTACTCGTTCGGTTACACACTTTTAATTGGTGTTATATTCAACTTAATCATGGGCGTTCTTGCTTCCAAGTATATGCTTAAGAGTGTTTCGCAACTTAAATTCTTAAGAAAGCCCAGTTTTTACGGAGGTAAGAGCAATGGCTAAGATAATTGATTTTAATAAAGCACTTAAAAATGTTTTAATCGTTTATGCGGCACTTATTTTAGTCGGTGTTATTATTGCTTGCGTCTTCGGCGTTAAGTTAGACATCAACTTTAAGGGCGGTACAAGACTTACCTATTCTTACAGCGGTAACATTTCCGAAAAGGATATCGAAAAGGTTGTTAAGGATAATGACATCAAGGGTACCTTCACCGTTTCCAAGAGTAAGGCTTTAGCCGGTGACACAAAGACCTTTACAATTAACCTTGCAGGCGACAAGTCGCTTTCTTCTTCGGCGCAGTCTTCTTTATTAAAGGGACTGCAAGAGAAGTTCGAAAAAAACAAGGTTGAAATTTACGACTCAAACTCAGTCAGCCCTACCGTTGCGGGAACATTCCTCTTAAAGAGCTTGGTTGCCGTAATCATTACTGCGATTTTCGTGGTAATTTATGTTGGATTGAGATTTAAAAACATCGGTGGTATTTCCGCCGCTTTGACCGCACTCGTTGCGTTGGTACTTGATGTTTTAGTTACATTTTTTGTCTGCGTTATATTCAGATTGCAAATCGACTCAAACTACATTGCGGTTGTTTTGACAATTTTAGGTTACTCCTTAAACGACACCATCGTTGTTTACGACCGTATCCGTGAAAACAAGCGTCTTGAACCGACACTTCCGATTGCCGAAATTGTTAACAAGAGCATAAAAAAGGTTTTGGTTCGTAATATTGTAACATCTGTTACAACAATTATTGCGGTTATAACAATTATTGTTGTTGCCGAAATTTACGGTCTTACATCATTACGCACCTTTGCTATTCCTATGGCATTCGGTTTGCTTTCGGGTTGTTTCTCTTCTGTATTTGTTGCTTCTCCACTTTGGGTTGTTTACAAAAAGTTCAAGGAAAACAAAGCTTCAAAAGCAAAGAAATAATAAAACAAAAAAGCTATCCGAAGAATTCGGATAGCTTTTCTTTTTTGCTGTAAAATTACTTAAACATTGTCTGAACGCCGTCAACAACATCGCCGACCGCTTTTATAAGCTTGGCCGAGCCTTTTTGCACGTTGTGACTGTTTTTTAATGCATACTTGCCGGCGGCAAATGCGGCGGCACCTGCAACCATGCCGGCACCCATACCCTTAATAAACGACATACTGCTTTTTTGCATAATAAAACACCTATCCTTTCTAAAAATTAGAATAACCTAAAATTTAAAAATTATAAGTGTTTTTTGTTTTATAAAGTTTTAAAGGCTTTTATCCATTCGCGCTTAATCAGCTCGTGACCGTTCGGTGTCGGGTGAACGCCGTCATATAGCCAGTAATTTGACGGGGCTTGCTTTAAGGCTTCGTCAAACTTGTCTTGTAAAGTTATAAAAGGCAGGTTAAACTTTTCGGCAACACGCTTTGCCGCTGCGGCGCGCAGGCGAACTTCTTTATTAAAGGTTTCCCATCTTGTCGGGTTTTCTTCGGTAGATTCGGTTGCAACGCCTTCTAAAACGAACGGCTCCAAAAGCATTATTTTAATGTCGGGCAATTCTTCAAAGATTTCTTCCAAAAGCATCGTATAAATCTTTTCAAATTTCTTTTCGCTAACGCCGTTGCCGTAGTTTTCGTGCCAAACGTCGTTAACGCCGATTAAAAGACTCATATAATCGGGCTTTAACTTTAAAATATCAACCTTCATTCGGGCATAAACGTCAACAATACGGTTGCCGCTGATGCCACGGTTAATAAATTCATACTTGCAGGGGTTTTCAAAACCAAGTTCAGAAGAAACGAGCAAAGAATAGCCCATGCCGAGTTTTGAATCATCCTCGCGACTTCTGAAAAAGTCGGTTATGGAATCCCCTTGAAACAGTATTTTTTCAGACATTTTTCATCATTCCTTAATTGAGATATTTAAATTTTAACACAGCAAATTTCATAATGCAATAGGCATTTAGTAGTGCTTGACAAAAATTTGCAAAAGTTGTAAAATTAAGGTGTAAAAATAAAGGACGCAAGGTATGTTTGCGTAGGTTTTAATACTTATCTGTCCGCATTTCGGCATACTTTTTGGTTGCAGAAAAAATGCGGCTTTTTTCTTTAAGGGAGGGGTAAAAATGCTTAACATTAAGGCTATAAGGCGAAAAATTGATAAGGTGGATAAGCGCCTTGCAAAACTCTTTTGCAAAAGAATGGATTTGTCAAAAAGCATTGCCGAATACAAAGAAAAAAACGGTTTACCCGTCTTTGATAAAGCGCGCGAGCAAGCGGTTGTCGAAAAGAATGTAGGGCTTATAAAAACAAAAGAATACCGCCCGTATTACATCAGCTTTTTAAGAAAAAATATGTTGCTTTCTAAACAATATCAGTTTAGTTTAAAGGATGACATTTCGGTTAAAACCGCCAATGGTGCATATACTATAACCTTAAAAAACGGTGCGATTAAAAACGCCGATAAAATATTCAATTTAAATAGGAAGGTTTTAATAGTTACCGACAGCGGTGTGCCGGAAAATTACACAAAGGAAATAGAAAAAGCTTCTGCCGACCCAACGGTTTACATAATACCGCAGGGTGAAGAAAATAAAACAGAAGAGCAGTTATTTAAAATATTAGAAGCATTGGCAAAAAGCAAGTTTACTCGCGGTGATTGTATAGTGGCCGTTGGCGGTGGCGTTGTCGGGGATATTGCAGGTCTTGCCGCGTCGCTTTATATGCGCGGTATTGATTTTTATAATGTCCCGACAACACTTTTAGCGCAGGTCGATTCTTCAATCGGCGGAAAAACAGCAATTAACCTTTTGGGCTTTAAAAACATCGTGGGCGCTTTTTGGCAACCGAAGGCCGTTTTAATTGACCCCGAAACGTTGAAAACTTTGCCGAGCCGGCAGCTTTCTAACGGATTTGCCGAGGTTATAAAAATGTCTCTAACTCACGATAAAGCATTGTTCGAAATTTTTGAAAACGGTAAAGAATCGGAAAAAACCGAGGAAGTAATAAAAAGAGCATTACTCATTAAAAAAAGTGTGGTAGAATCCGACGAGCAGGAAAACGGGCTTAGAAAGGCTTTAAATTTCGGGCATACTGTCGCGCACGCGATTGAAAGTGTAACGGGCGGCGAGCTTTACCACGGCGAATGCGTGGCTGTTGGTATGCTTTATATGTGCAGCGAAAGTGTAAAATCCCGACTTTTACCGGTTTTAAAGCGACTTAATTTACCAACAGAAATTAACTGCGACAAAGAAAAGTTGACCGAAGCGTTATGTCACGATAAAAAGAGCAAAGGTGAAAAAATAACCACCGTTTTTGTAAATCTGGTCGGCAGTTTTGAATTTAAAGACAGTACGATAGAAGAAATAACGGCAAAAATAAAGGAAGGGTTATAATGAATAATACTTTTGGTAATTTAATTAAAATAACCCTTTTCGGCGAAAGTCACACTGAAAATTTAGGGTTTATTTTAGAGGGCTTGCCAAAGGGCTTAACGGTTGACAATGGGTTTATTGCCGAAATGTTAACTAAAAGGCGACCGAAAGAAAATATGAATACTGCCCGCGTCGAAACCGATGAATATACTATCGAAAGCGGTGTGGAAAACGGCGTTACAAACGGCGAACCGCTTAAACTTTCAATTAAAAACAATAACAAAAAAAGCGAAGATTATGAAAAGTTCTATTCCACGCCAAGACCGAGCCACGCCGATTATACAAGCATGTGTAAATACGGCAAAAAAGCAAATTTGGCAGGCGGCGGAATTGCGAGTGGAAGAATGACTGCGCCACTTGTCGCTGCGGGGGCGATAATTATGCCCGCCCTTATTAAAAAGGGGATTTTAATCGGTACCCACCTAAAAGAAATCGCCGGTGTTAGCGACCGCGACTTTTCAGATTTAAAAGCCGACATTACCGCTTTAAATAATATGGATTTTGCGGTATTAGATCTTAAAAAAGCCAAAAAAATGCAGGCGCGCATTTTAAAAGCAAAGGCTGAAAATGACAGCGTGGGCGGAATTTCAGAAACCGCCGTTTTAGGTTTGCCTGTCGGTGTAGGTGAGCCTTGGTTTGATAGTGTAGAAAGTATGCTTTCGCACGCACTTTTTTCCATACCCAGTGTAAAGGCGGTTGAGTTTGGAGACGGCTTTGCAGTGTCCAAAATGTTTGGCAGTACCGCTAACGACGTTTTTGTTAAGAACGGCGAAAGGATCGAAACCAAAACAAATCATAACGGCGGAATAAACGGCGGAATTACAAACGGCATGCCGGTTGTTTTCAGATGTGGAATTAAGCCGACGCCGTCAATACTTAAACCGCAAAAAACATTAAATCTTGAAACGGGCAAAATGGAAGAGCTTGTTTGCACGGGCCGGCATGACACCGTTATAGCTAACCGTGCGAGAGTGGTTATTGACAGCGTAACTGCGCTTGTTTTAGCCGACTTATTATCCGCTTATTTTGGTAAAGACTGGTTGGTGAACTGATGGAATACGGTTTAATCGGCGAAAAGCTGAGCCACAGTTTTTCGCCCGAAATACATTCGCAACTTACCGACTGCAATTACGAATTAAAAGAGTTAAATGAAAATGAGCTTGAAGGCTTTTTCAAAGCAAAAAGTTTTAAAGGCATTAACGTGACCGTACCTTATAAGGAAAGTGTAAAAAGGTTTATTGACTTTACCGACGAAATTGCGAGCGAGTCGGGTGCCGTTAACACGGTAATAAATGAAGACGGAAAATTAAAAGGGTACAATACCGATTTTTACGGTCTTATTTCACTTATAAATAAAAGCGGAATAAATGTTTCGGGCAAAACGGTTTTGGTGTGTGGCGGCGGCGGTACCTCTAAAACGGCGGTCTGCGCTTTAAAACATTTAAAAGCCAAAGAAATAAAGGTTGTCTCGCGCACGAAAACCGATAAAACAATAACCTATGAAGAAGCATACAAAGAATACCCTAACGCCGAAATTATAATTAACACAACCCCTGTCGGCATGTATCCGAATGTAGAAGAAGCACCGATTGACTTGGATAAATTTAAAAAATTAAAGGGCGTAATTGATGTTATATATAATCCCTTAAACACCGAACTTTTGCTAAAAGCAAAGCAAAAGGGTGTGGCTTTTTCAAACGGACTTTATATGCTGGTTAGCCAAGCGGCAAAAAGTGCCGAGTTGTTTTCGGGCAAAAAAATATGCCAAAAGAAAACCGATATATGCTATAAAAAGGCGTTGGAGAAAAAACGCAATATTGTACTAATCGGCATGCCGAGTTGCGGAAAAAGCACCCTCGGTAAAATTTTGGCGAAAGAGTTAAAACTGAAATTTGTCGATACCGACAAGCTTGTCGAAGAAAAAGCAAACCAAAAACCGCACGAGATAATTAAAGAAAAAGGCGAAGCGGTGTTTAGAAAAACAGAAGCCGAAGTCATCAAAGACCTTTCATTAAAAAACGGATTAGTAATTGCAACGGGTGGCGGCGCGGTTTTAAACAGTAACAACATAAAAGAACTTTCAAGAAACGGTGTTCTTGTCTTTTTAGACCGACCGCTTGATATGTTGGCGGCCACAAAAGACCGACCGCTTTCTGAAAACAAAGAATTGCTGAATAAAGTTTTAGCCGAAAGATATTCGCTTTATTGCGGGGCGGCAGATGTTACCGTCCATTGTGTTCAGGACATTAAAAAGAACATTAAAAACATAAAACAAAAATTAGGGTGAGACAATGAAAATTGCAATAATTAACGGACCCAATATGAATATGCTTGGTATTAGGGAACCCGAAATTTACGGAAACAAAGATTACAATTATCTTGTTAATATGATTAAGGAATATGCCAAGGAAAAGGGAATAGAAGTCGATTTTTTTCAGTCAAATCACGAAGGCGAGTTAGTCGATAAAATACAATGGTGTCTTGGAAACGCAGACGGAATTGTCATTAACCCTGCCGCTTATACCCACACAAGCATTGCTTTGTTAGACGCGGCAAAGGCGGTCGGCCTTCCGTTAGTTGAAGTTCATATTTCAGAGCCTTCAAAAAGGGACAAATTCAGAAAAACCAGCTATATCGGGCTTGCCGCACAAAAGACAATCAGCGGTAAAGGACTTGACGGCTATTTGGAAGCAATAGATTTTTTAATGGGTAAAAAATAATGAATGCAGTATTTGAAAAAAGCACAGCCGCAGGTACGGTTGTCGCGCCACCGTCAAAAAGCGTTGCGCACAGGGCGCTTATTTGCGGGGCGTTAAGCAAAAAAAGCGTTATTGAAAATGTAGATTTTTGCGACGATGTTTCGGCGACTTTTGAAGCCTTAAAAACCTTGGGCGCAAAGGCGGAAGTTAAGGGCAACACCGTTACAATAGGCGGTTTAGACCCCTTTAATATTAAAGAAGGTTTAATTGTAGATTGTAAAGAAAGCGGTGCTACATTAAGGTTTTTAATACCGCTTTGTATGCTGACTAAAACAAAGGTTGTCTTCACCGGCAGTAAAAAGCTTTTTGAAAGACCGCTTGGCGTTTACGAACGCGTTTTTGAAAACGAGGTTTTAGAGCTTGACAGAGAAAATTGCAGGCTTACTGTTACGGGGCCGATAAAAAGCGGAAAGTATTTTGTTGACGCTTCGGTTTCGAGCCAGTTTTTAAGCGGACTTTTGTTTGCACTTCCGCTTATAAAGGGTGACAGCGAAATAATAGTGCGCGGTAAAATTGCAAGCCGTCCGTATTTAGATTTAACCGTAAAAGCGATTGAAAATTTCGGCGTTGATGTTGAAGTTTATAAGCGCACGATTGAAGTTTTCGGCAGTCAGTATTTCGGAAACAATGATATGGTGGTAGAAGGGGATTATTCCTCCGCCGCCAATCTTGCCGGTTTTAATATGATGGGCGGTAAAGTTACTGTCGAGGGACTTGCGATTAACAGCTTGCAGGGTGACAAGGTTTTCAGAGACTGTTTTACAATGCTTAAAAATGGCGCGGCTACAATTAACATAGACGACTGCCCCGACTTGGCACCATTGCTTTTTGCGGTTGCCGCCACACATAACGGCGGAACATTTAAAGGAACAAAACGGCTAAAAGATAAAGAAAGCGACCGCGTCAAAGCAATGCAGGAAGAGCTTGCAAAGTTCGGGATTATGTTAACCGCAAAAGAAGATAGCGTAACGGTTATTAAGGGCGAAATTAAAAAGCCCGAAGAAACATTAAATTCACATAACGACCACCGAATAGTAATGGCGCTTTGTTTGCTTTTAAGTTTAACGGGCGGTGAAATAAGGGGTGTCGAAGCGGTTAAAAAAAGTTACCCCGATTATTTTAAGGATATTAAAAAATTAGGAATAAAGGTAAAAACAAACTAAAAGAAGCACAGTTAACACTGTGCTTCTTTTATTTATATCTCTATAGTAAAGCAAAGACCGAAATGGTCGGAAGGGTATCTTCCGTCAAAACTATCGTTTAAAACCTTTTTACTTAGAACCTTTACGCCGTTTTTATAAAATCCGTAATCAATATGCTCTTTCTTGTTCTCAAAATCATTATAGTAATTATGAAAGGTCGGCTCGCTAAAATCAACACCTGCATCGGTAAAGTTTTCCAGTATTGTTTTATAACCGAGCGAATTGGGCTCCATATTAAAGTCGCCCGTTAAAAATGTCGGGACATTTGATTTTTCAGAGTATTTTGTAATTAAGCGGCCGCTTTTTTGTTGGCAATTGTCGCCGAAGCCGTAGTGGGTGTTAAGGTACTGAATTGTTTTTCCGCTCGACTTTTCTTTAAGCAAAACCCGTTCGCAAATACGGGGACAATCAAAAAGCTCGTCCCAACCCTTTGACATTTTTTCGGGTGTATCCGAAAGCCAAAAAGCTTCTTTTTCGATTTCGTCAAAACGGCAGGTTTTATAAAGAACGGGTGAAGATTCGTGCCAAGCGTCATCGCGCCAAACATTATAAAATGTATATTTTTCTGAAAGGGTTTTTAATACCGCTTCTTCCCATTTGTCGGTGTATTCCTGAAAGCCGATGATGTCGGCGTTTTCTCTTTCCAAAATTTTAAAAAGGCGTTCGGCGCGTTCGGGAATGCTGTGACCGTTTACATCGTCGCAACATCTGATATTAAAAGTTATAATTTTCAGCTCCATTTTAATTACCCCTCAAAAACAGATTTGTTTAAAGACAACTGCTCCTTAATCGCATCATAAAAATGCTGTTCTTCAAGCGACTCAACATGAATGTTGTTAAGAATACGGCAAGGGCTTTCTCTGTTCTCGTTAAACACCTTTAAAACAGCATTCTTTCGGCAGTTGGAAAGCTCACAGCTATCGAGTATCTTAAAGCAAGCATCAAAACGGTCGGAATTGTCGGCAATAAGATTTTCACCTTCGGCAACAATAACGATTTCAGATTTGATTTTTGCCTTAACGAGCACATTATAGCAGTTTTCTTCCGCGTTGTAAAGAGGAGAAATTTTAATCTTTTTACCGTCAACTGTTGCGGTTAGGTTAAGCCCCTTGCCAAAGCCTTTCAAGCAAATTTCAAAACTCCTTGCTTTGGGTAGGAAAGAAGTGTCACCGCCGGCGGCGGAAATTTTAAAGGTGCAGTTTTTGCCGAACTTAACCGACATTTCGGTTTTGGCAAATTCGCCGTTTTGGTAATTCATATAGTCGCCCTTATCTTCGTACAAGGTAAAGGTGTTGCTTCCGCCTGCAAAAACGTTAATCTTCAAATTCTCGCTGTTGCCAAGGCGGTTGTCACCGGATTTTGTTTTCTGCATCGGCACAATGGCACCGGCGCGTGCGAAGACGGGGTATTTGTCTAATGTTCTGAATACGCGCATATTACGGTTTTTCTCGGCACGGTAAGGGGTGCCCGTAAAGAAATCAAACCAAATGCCTTTTGGTAAGAATAAATCTGCGCGACCGAGCTTGTCAAGAGATGATGACTTTTCGGTGATTGGCGCCACTAATAGTTCGCTGCCGAACATAAACTGATTTTTGTTGTCGTAAGCAAAACGGCATTTAGGATAATCATAGTACATCGGTTTTATTAACGGCTCTAAAAAAGTGTGTGTGCGGTAGTTCATCGTGTAAATATAAGGGAAAAGCTCGTGCCTTAATCTAAGGTAATCCGAAACGATTTTTTCCTTTTCGGGCGCAAAAGCCCAAGGCTCTTTGTGAATAAACTTATCGTTCGTGCTGTGTAATCGGTTAATGGGTGAAAACACGCCGAGCTGTATCCAACGCGTAGTCAACTCTTCGTCATAATAACCCCCGAAGTGACCGCCGATGTCGTGACTCCACCAAGTGTAACCGACGTTAGAAGCGGTTGCGGTAAAATAGGGTTGGAAGTTTAAAGATTCCCACGAAATAACGGTATCTCCCGAAAAGCCGACGGGATAGCGTTGCGCGCCGACACCGCAGAAGCGCGAAAAGAACATCGGCCTTTTGCCGTTTCGCATAATATCTTTAATGTGCAGGTGATTTAGCATCCAAAGCGGGTCTAAAACCTCCAATTCGTTTTTAAGCTTGCCGTTTTTGTTTTCGTCGTGAATCCACCAGTAGTTAGTGCCCTGTTGCCAGTCCATCCACCAAAAATCCACACCGTTTTTTTCGTACGGGTGGTGCAAAATATCAAAATATTTTTCCATGAAATCGGGGTTTAGAATATCAAAAGGAACACGCTTTCCGGTTTTCGGGTCAATTCCGCAGGCCTTCGACATTTCTTCGTATTGGTCTTCGTGACGGCGCACCCCTGCGTGCGGATGCAGATTAAGAGAAGTGTGAATGTTGTTGTCGTGAAGATATTTTAAAAATGCTTTGTAATCGGGAAAAAGCTCTTTGTTCCAAGTGTAGCCCGTCCAACCGTCTTCAAAATTCTTTTCATCGGTTTTTAAGGCTTCGGGAATGTCAACAATGTGCCAGTCCATATCAATAACGCCGACCGAAAGCGGAACGTTCTTCGCCTTAAAGGTTTCCATTAAGTCGATATATTCTTTATCGGTGTATTTGTGGTATCTGCTCCACCAGTTGCCGAGAGCATAGTCGGGCAACATGGGCGGAATACCGGTCAAGCGGTAATAATCCTTAACCGCATCAAGATATTTATAGCCGTAGCCGAAGAAGTAAAGGTCAACGGCACCCTTTTCGCGAAGCTCAACCCAACCGGTTTTATCGTTTAAGGCAAGGGTGTTGCTGTCGTCAATAACGGCGTAACCGTTTAAAGAGCAAACACCGTCGCAAAGGTCAATTTCGCCGTTAATATTGTCAAGCGTTCTTGCGGTACCGCCTAAGGTTTCGATTTCTTCTCCGTAATGATAGGTAGTAGTAGGCTCGCTTAACAACTTAATGCTTAAAGTTTTAGCACTGAAAGGCTTACCTTCTTTATAGGTCAGTTTAAGGTTTTCGGTGGTAATGGTTAAAATGCCGTTTTCTCGTTCGGCGGTATATTTTACGGGCGCAAAATTTCTAAAGAAAGCCGACTGTGTTGCGCGGTCTTCAAAAGCGCCGCCGGCGGAAAACTCCATTCTGATAAGCCGGTCGGTGAGAATGGTGAACCGGTAATTTTCACCCAATACAATATTCGTTTTTAATGCCTTGGGCTTAGTGTCATAACAAAAACGGTTATTCAAATAAAACATCCCCTTGAAAAAGTCAGAGTTTATGCTATAATTACAGTATATTATTTGTTTTTATGCTTTTCAACCGCTAATATTACGAAAAAATTACACTATTTTAAGAAACGGGGAAAGAAATGGAATTTGAAAACATTTCACGCGGGCAAAACGGTTTTCAACTTTCAAGCTACTATATGTCGCGCGAAAGAGAGAAAACAGTTCTAACTACTACTCAATGGCATTATGATACCGAAATTTTGCTGGGTCAAAAGGGAAAAACGCTTGTAACTGTTGACGGTAAAGAAAATGTTTTAGAGGCGGGGGATATTATGTTTATCCTACCGAAAGAAAGCCATAGCTTAACACCGAAAGAAATACCTGCGGGTTACACAGCGGTGGTCTTTAATAACAATCTTATAACCTTCGAAAAAGATCACTTTTTTCAAAAACTTATTACCGAGCCCTTGCAAAACGGCAAGCTAATGTTAAAAAGAAAAATATCCATTGGCGAAAAGGGATATGCCGAGATATTAAAAAATGTAAAAAATCTATGTTTACCCGTCAGCGAAAACAAAGAGAAAATATTTTTAAGCCTGTTCGCTTTGTTTTTTTCGCTTTATCAAAACGGATATATTAAAGAAGAAGCAACAAAAAACAACGTTCGTGCCGAAACAGAATTTTGTTTGGAGTTTTTAAATAAAAATTACCACAGAAAAATAAATCTTGAAGAAATAGCGCAAAAAGTCCACTTGACAAAAAACTATTTATGCACCGTTTTTTCAAAAGATACCGGCAACACGATTTTTGAGGTTTTAAACGAAATAAGAATTAAAAACGCAAAAACGCAGTTAGAATACACCGATTTGAGAATAAGCGAAATCGCCTATAATTGCGGATTTGAGAACATAGGATTTTTCATTAAAAAATTTAAAGAAGCCGTTGGCGTTACCCCCGCAAAGTTCAGAAAAGAAAGGCAATAAAAAATGCCCCTCAAAAGAGGGGCGTTTTTGGTGCACCCAACAGGAATCGAACCTGCACTTTCTTGCGAAAATTAGAACCTGAATCTAACGCGTCTGCCAGTTCCGCCATGGGTGCATATTTAATTGTAAAAACGGCAGCCGCGTTCGCGATAACACTTGCGGTGCCCGACATTTTGTTACTAAACAATTATACATTTTAAATCTCAAAAAGTCAAGGCAGTAAAAAGGCGAAAAAGCAAAAAACAACGGGCAATTAAGGCTATTTCTGCTTGATTTTTAGCAGAAATACAGTATAATTATTTTGGAGGGATAAATCATGAAAATTGCAATAGGTAACGACCATGCAGCGGTCGAGCTTAAAAATCATATTAAGAAATATGTTGAGGCGAAAGGTCACACCGTCGTTAACTTCGGCACAGACTCTTCCGAAAGATGCGACTATCCTATTTACGGATATAAGGTGGCAAAAGCGGTAGCGGCCGGCGAATGTGACTGCGGTATTTTGATTTGCGGTACAGGCATTGGCATTTCTCTTGCCGCCAACAAGGTTAAGGGTATTCGCGCGGCGGTTTGCTCAGAGCCGTATTCGGCGCGCCTTACAAGAATGCACAACAACGCAAACATAATTGCTTTTGGCGCCAGAGTTGTAGGACCCGCAGTTGCCGAAATGATAGTTGACGAATTTTTAAATACCGAGTATGAAGGCGGTCGCCACCAAAAGCGCGTGGATATTATAACCGCAATCGAAAACGGCGAAGAAGTATGCTAAGGCTCGGCGCCGGCAACCAAATAATCGGCAACACAAAATAAAAAACTCCCGACTTTGTCGGGAGTTTTTGTTTTAACTGTTTTTTTCATCTCTAAGCGCTTCGTTTTGTACCAAGGTTGTAAATTTGCTTTCTAACTTTGAAATTTTCAAAGAAAGCAAGAAAATTTTAATTACCAGCAGGAAGATAAACATAACGAAAATGAAGTTGGAGGGGGAAACAAACCCGATAAGCTCCGCAAAGAAAATCGGTATCTGCGGAAAAATGCTTAAAACAAGCAAAAGCAAACTGAAAAGAAGCCAAAAAATTGTATCCGAAATAGAAAATTGCGATTTTCTTATTTTAACAAGTACAAAACCGGCAGTTAAAAGGGAAGCCACAATAAAAATAATTCTTAAACCTACACTCATTTAAAATTACCCCTTTCTAACCCATTGCAGAACCAAAATGGAAACCAACATTCTTGCCATATATTCGATTGATTTTGAAAAGCTTAAATAGCTTTCGCCGGATATTCTGTCGCTCATTTTAGCTTCGACTTCTTTCACCTTTGCACCCTTACGCAACAAAAGCGCAACGGTATCCGGCTCGGGCCCCAAGTCGTAACCAAAGGCCAACTTTTCAATCATCTTTTTATCAAAAAGGCGCATGCCCGAAGTTGTGTCCTTAATAGTTTTTCCGGTGGTGATTTTAATTGCAAACTCAATTAAATTACTGCCTAACATTCTTGCTGAAAAAGGCTTTTTCTCATTAACAAAGCGAGAGCCGACAACAATGTTGTTACCTTCTTCAAGAGCTTTTTCCATACCTTTAATATATTTTGGGTCGTGCTGACCGTCACCGTCGATTTGAATGGCGGCATCGTACCCATTAAAAAATGCATATTTCATGCCGGTTTGAAATGCGCCGGCAAGCCCCAAGTTTATGGGATGACTAATATAGTTATATCCGTTGTTTTTGCAAATTGCTTCGGTTGAATCCTTAGAGCCGTCGTTAATTACAACATAATCATATTGCGGAAAGTTGTTGACAATATTATCAACAACACGGGCAATATTACCCTCTTCATTATAAGCGGGAATAATCAGTAAAGTTTTCATTTTTCTCTCCTTCAATAAGTAGGATACCTATATAAGTATATCTTATTTCTACATTTTTTTCAAGTTGCTTTTATGTTTGTTTATAAAAATTGCGGTACGGTTTATCCATATTGCTTACTTTGGCTTAATCGCTTGACAATACAAATTTGATGCGATATCATAGCCATAACAAACATTCACTTAAAGGGGAATAAAAATGTCAGTTTTTTATGAGGGCAAACAACAAGAGCGTTTAATTAAAAAGCCGGTTAAAGATTTCAAGGTTTTGCATAGTCTTGACAACCTTAACGGCATTGAAATTTTGCAAGAAAGCAAAAAAGGCCGTACAATAGGTACCGCCCAAGTAAGCGACGAGGTTTTGTTTGAAGGTCAAAAAAACCTAAAAATAAAATACACGAACGAAGTTAAAGAACCGGATATTTTTGAGTGTGTGCGCTTGCGCCTTAATTTTGATAAAGCGGACTGGTCAAATTATAACCGTCTTTCGTTTTGGATATACCCTAAAAGCGATGCTTTAAATTTTTACAGCGCCTGCGTTGAATTTAAAAACGGGGGAGAGCACCCGTTCCCTGACAGAAACTGGCTTTGCGGTATTCATAATTATACGGTGGAGCCTAACAAGTGGAATCAAATTGTTTGGGAATTTTCCGAATTACCGCGTGACTGTGTTTCCTTTTTCCAATTTAACTTTACAGTTCCGGGCCGTCAACCGAATATGCCCGAATTCGGCGAAGTCTATATTGCCGAATTAAAGCTCGAAACGGTTGAAACGGATAAGCCAAAGGGCTGGGATATGGATAAAAACCGTATCGCGTTTTGCCATTCGGGTTATGCACCGGCAGATAAAAAGATAGCCGTTTCTTCAAAAGAAACCGCAGAAGAATTTAAGGTTGTTGATGCTAAAACAAACAAAGTTGTGTTTAGTGCAAAACAAAACCTTGTTTTAAATCATGATAACGAATATTCCGTGCTTGATTTTACCGCGCTTAACACCTGCGGTGAATACAAAATTTTGTTTGCCGGAAAAGAGACACCGAGCTTTAAAATTGAAGAGCAAAATCTTTTGCATATAGCCGATAAACTCCGCAATTTCTTTTACTGTGAGCGTTGCGGATACGAGCTTGAAGGCGTGCACGGTGTTTGTCACACCAATATGTATGTTGTTCACCCCAAGACCGGCGAAAAGCTTTCGGTTTCGGGTGGTTGGCACGACGCAGGCGACCTTTCGCAAGGACTTTGCAACACAGCCGAAGCGGCCAACTCTTTTTATGATGCCGCCGAAAGCGTGAAAACATTAGACGCTGATTTAGCCGACCGCCTTATTAAAGAAGGCAGACACGGTACCGAATGGTTGCTTAAAACCCGTTTCGGCGACGGTTACCGCTCGGTTTGGAATACCGCAAGAAATTGGACTGACGACTTGACCGGCGAAGAAGATTATTGCAATTCACAAGCGCTTAACAATCATTTTGAAAACTTCTGCTCGGTAGCGAGCGAAGCCGCAGCATACAAAGCGTTTAAGGACAGCGATAAGGCTTTCGCCGAAAAATGCTTAGATGCCGCTAAGGTTGACTTTGAAGTTTCTTTAAAAGAAATGAATAACCGCGATTTGATGGAAGAAAATGAACTCAACTTTGTGGTTGAAGCAATGGGCGAGTGTGCGTTGGCCGCATTGTCACTTTATGAAATTTCGGGCGAAGAAAAGTATTTAGAAATCGCCGCCCAAAAAATTGAATACATAATGTCCTGTCAACAGGTAGAAATGCCCGACTGGGAAAAGCCGATTCGCGGTTTCTTCTACGAAAATGCCGACCGGAAAACACCGGTTGTGCACGAACACAGGGGACACGACCAAGCTATTACAATGCCAATTGCAAAGGCAATTATGTTAGCGCCCAACCACAAGGATTTTGCAAAGTGGCAAAACTGTTTAAAGCTTTATAAGGAATACATTTTATCGTTAGAGGAATTTGCAAAGCCTTACGGATATTTGCCGACCGCAATTTATTTTTCGGAAAACAGACCCTGCATTCATAAAGACGGCGCGGCAACCGGCAAAAAGGGAAAACCGCGTTTAAGCGAAGAAGAGGCAATTAAGTATTACAAGAACGGCATTAAATTAGGTGACGGCGTTTACCTTAGATATTTTCCGATTTGGGAATCTTTCCGCGGAAATTTCGGTGTGATGCTTTCCCGCGCAAAATCAATTTCAGCCGCCGCAAAAGCGCTTAATGACCAAGAGCTTTTGGAAATTGCCAAAAGACAAATGAATTGGGTTTTAGGCAACAATCCGTTTTCGCGTAGTTTTATGTATGGCGAGGGTTACGACAACCCGAATCTTTATACAAGCTTTTCACCCGACATGGTGGGCGAAATACCGGTTGGCATTAACTGCCACGGTTATGAAGATGCGCCTTATGCGCCGGTTACAACCCAAGCAACGTATTATGAGGTTTGGGTGCATCCGGTTTCACGCATGCTCTGGACTTTATCCGATATACTGTAAAAATAAAACTCCGACCTTTGGTCGGAGTTTTTTATTAACTTAATATTATAAACGCTTTGCCTGTTTTGGCTTTTAAATTGAGGGTGATTTCAGAACTGTTTGTCGGCTTATCTTCCCCAAACTCTAAAAGGCGGTTGCCACTTCCTGCATCAAAAGTAAAACTCATATCTTTTCGCGGGAAGAAGGAAACTAATCTTGAATCGGCATAAACAGCGCATTCGCACGGTGCATAGAAGTTAATGCCACAAAGCTCTTCAATTTTGCGTGCAACTTCAACAGAAAGGGGTAATTTTCCTACGGCAAAATCCCCATCATCCGTTTCACAAACTGTCGGTTTTTTATCTTCACCTTCACATAATACGGTTTTAATTTTACCGCTTAATGTAAAGTCGGGGACAACGCCTTGTTTGTTATATGTGTATTTAATCCCATTGTCAAAGCCTGTTTTAGAAAGGGTTAAAAACTTACACGAGTTCGGAAACAATTTTTTTAAACTGTTAAATTCGCAGTTTCCCATCTTAACGGTGTGTAAAAATACAGCAAGTTTGATTTTTTTAAGGTCAATATGCGGTAAATCTTCTTTAAAAACAATGTCGATAGGGGCACCGCAAAGTTGAATATTTCTGATACTGCTTTCAATGGCAGGAATAATGTTTGGCGTCGAATGAATTAAACTTTCTTCGTCGGCAACAAGTAAAACTTCCGCCACCGAACGGTGGGGTAAGCGTTGCACCTTTTTAGAAAAAGAGGTTACCTTTTTAATATTATTCATAATCCCTTGGTCGTTAAACCAACCGCGACCTAAATCCATATACCAAAGTCCGGAGCCGTGTGATATGTTTTTACAAAGCTCGCGAAGATGAACGGTATATGTGCCTTCTGCGGTGTCGGCGCCGTTAATAATATCACCTACGGTTAGGTGGGTGCGGTTGTCACATTCATCAAGCCAAAGTTTTCGGCGGTTAATGCCAACGGTTGGGGCCATTTCGCCACCCGGTTCGCCCGGCTCGCAACGCCAATAAGATTTTGGCGCGGCAAAAAAATCAACATACGGGTTATTTAACATTTTGTCCCAAGATGCGTGTCCCGCATACGCCGAACGGTCCATGTGTAATATGTATCCGTAAAAAGCGCCAACGGGTTTTTCGGGTGCAATGCCCTTAATTATTTTTCCGAAGTGTGCTATTGCATTTATATTGCAGTCACCTGTAAATTTGTCATAATCGGCAGCAGGGGTAAACTTTTTGTCGGTTTTAAACCATTCTTCTTCACTTTTTGTGCCGAAGCTTCTAAGGCTTGACGGTGGAACAATATTTTCAAAGTTTTCAATTTGCCAAGCATCTTTTAAAGCTTTTTCAGAGCCATATTTATTTAAGCCCCACTCTAAAAAGTTTTGGCTGTTTTCAATGCCATAATCGCCAAACTTACCACTTTGTCTGCCCCATGGCATGCTTTCGCCACAGGCACCAAAAGCAATATGGTACGCTAAAATTTTGTTGGCATATTTTCCGTTTTCAATGTGTAATACAAGGTTTTTTAAAGCTTTGCCGGCATCTTTTAGCCATTGTTTAGAAGAAAAACTTTGCAAGGAAATTACACCGCCGACATTGGGCCTTGTATCTTGGTAGCCGTTGGCGTTATAGTAACCTTTTTCGGAGTCATAGCCTAAATAATCTTGCTTTAAAGTGCCGACTAAATTTTCAATTTCAGCAGCAGTGCGCGGACCGTCTTCATAAACACAAACACATTCGGGGTACTTTTTGCACCAGTCAAGCGGAACATTCAGTTTGACACGCGGAATATAGTAATCTACTTTGCCGGAAGCAAAGATGCTGTCAAGCACGCGGTCGCATAGAGAGTAATCGTACTTGTCAATGCCAACCCAACCGCTGTGTAAAATGGAGGTGTGTAGTTTTATGCCGTTGTCGGCGAACATATCGTGCGAATCAAGATAAAAAGAAAAATCTTTTTCGAAAACAAGTGGCTCACCGCTTTCGTCGGCAAGAGGTGGGTCATAGCAAAACCCAAGACGCGACCAAAAAACGGGGTTTGTTTTAAGCAATGCCAACGCTTCTGATTTCTTCATACTTAACACCTTCTAACAAAAAAATTATAGCACAGCAGGTTTTAAAAGGCAACAAATAACATTTTCAATTTTGTATTGACTTTTCGGAACTTTTTATATATAATTAAAAGGCTTGATAATTTAGTAATTTGTTTTTAAGTGCGACAACGTTTTAAGAGTAAGCGGAGTAGCAGCGTGAAATTACAACACAAAAATCAAGCATATTAAAAACTTAATATTCATATCGAGGTGTGGCTCAAGTTCTGGTAGCTTTGAGTTTGACCGCTGCCGGTGGCAGAAGAAGGGAAAACGAAAAGGCGCAAAAACACGAGCAATGCAAACGGTAGTGCGCAGTGCGACAATGTTTTAAGAGTAAGCGGAGTAGCAGCGCGAATTCACAACACAAAAATCAAGTATATTAAAAACTTAATATTCATATCGAGGTGTGGCTCAGTTTGGTAGAGCGCTGCGTTCGGGACGCAGAGGCCGCAAGTTCAAGTCTTGTCACCTCGACCAATAAAAAAAGGGTATCCAAAAGGATGCTCTTTTTTTATTCTTTGATACAAGACTTGAAAAGGACGGTCGGTTTACCGACATCAAACTTCCGGTGGACGTTTGATGAGTCCGCGTTCGTGCCGACAAAACATTTTTGTCGGGCAAGTCTTGTCACCTCGACCAATAAAAAAG
>JAZUID010000017.1:0-189385 GCA_045642065.1 Acutalibacteraceae bacterium | reverse complement strand
CATGGCTACGATCCGACTTTAAGAATACCTAGTGCTGGAGCACAGTCGATAAGGATGTAGTCGTACTGTTCTATATATTTGTTAAGGATATTTTTTAAAATTGTATGTGTTTCAATATCAGTAATTGTTAACAGTGATTCTGATACAAATGCGAGTGTTATGTCAGCAGGAATCAGATCAATGTTTTCATTATGGTGGATTAATAATGATTCAATATCTTCACCATTAATATTAGCTAATATAGCATCTGACATTGTAGCCATTAATGCTTCCTGATCGAACCCCATATATTTAGTAAGGTTACCTTGTGGATCGTTATCCACCAATAATACTCTGTTGCCGAGCTGTGCTAATCTAGCACCTAAATTAAATGTAGTAGTAGTCTTTGCTACTCCGCCCTTTTGATTGCAAAATGCAATTACTTTTGCTTTTTTCATAATAAACTCCTTTTCCGAGTTCATTTTTTAAGCAACAAAAAAGCCAATCTTACGATTGGCTTAATAATCAACATTAAATTGTAAGGCAGATGCTCTCCCAGCTGAGCTATGCTCCCATCATCGTGTCTGCGCTGGCTAGTATATTCACTTACCGGCGACAATGACTATACTACCATAAAAGGTTATATTTGTCAAGCATATTTTTCATTTTTTTTAACTTTTTATCATTTTTTTAATTTGTTCGGGAGTAAAGGTATATTTAGTGTTGCAGAAGTGGCATTTTACCTCAATTTCGGGCATTTCTTCTGCCATGGATTCCAATTCCTTTTTATCTAAACTTTTTAAAGTACTCTCGACTCTTGCCTTGCTACATTTACATTTATATTCAGGATTTTCGGTATATAGCACTTCGGTTTCAAAACCGTCTAAAACTTGCTTTACAATGTCTTCAATATTGATACCCTTAGAAAGCAAGGCTGTGACAGGTTCTATCTTTTTGACGTTTTCTTCTAACTTGGAAATTGAACTTTCTTCTGCCGCGGGAAGAAGCTGAACGATATACCCTCCGGCGCAATTAACACTTAAATCAGGATTAACCAAAACACCCAAAGCGCAAACGGTAGGTATTTGTTCGCTCATAGCGTAGTAAGCAGTAATATCTTCTGCCACTTCACCCGAAACGATAGGGATATAACCGTTATAAGGGTCTTTAAGTCCTAAATCCTTAATAACATAAAGTCCACCGTTTTTACCGACAGCAGTACCGACATCCAGCTTACCGTTTTCTTTAAGCGGTAATTCAACAACGGGGTTAACGGCGTAACCGCGAACATTTCCGACAGAGTCAGCCGCAGTCACAAGCGAGCCCACAGGACCGTCCCCCGTTAGTTTTAAGGTGATAGAACAATCTTTACCCTTTAACATATTACCCATCATACTGCAAGCGGTTAAAAGCCTGCCTAATGCCGCTGTAACAACGGCAGAGGTGCCGTGAATTTTTTCGGCCGCCGATACTATATCGGTGCTGTCAATAGCGGTAGCCATAATGGAGCCGTCACTCGTAATACATCTAATAAGTTTTGCCATTAGTTTTTCTTCCTTGTTACAAAATATATGCGTTGTTCGGTTTCCGTAGGTTTTTTAAAACTCATATCCCCTAAAATTTCAATAACCTCAAGCCCCGCTTTGTTAAGCATGGCTGTCCATTCTTTTAAAGAATATGCTCTTTCTTTGAAGCTTTCGCTTTTCCTTATATACTTACCGTTATCTTTTAGAAAGAAATCAAGCGAAATATCAATGATGTTTTTAAACCTGTGATAACGGTTTTGCCAAGTGCAGACTACATCGCCCTTATCAAGTACAAAAGAGTTGTCGGCCAAAATGCTTTTATGTTTATATTCGGTGTTAGCATCGAAAAGAAAAAGACGGTTAGGCTCTAAAAACAACGAAATTCGGTTTAAAGTTTTTTGAAGCTCTGATTTACTTACAATATGATTTAAACTGTCAAAGCAGGAAATTGCGCCGTCAACTGTGCCGTAAAGGTCTAAATCTTTACCTTCTTGACACAAAAACAGAACATCGGTTTTAGATTTTACAGCTTTTTCGCGTGCTACCGCTAACATTTCTTCCGAAATATCCGCTCCGATAACTTCAATTTTCTTTTTGGCAAGTCTAATAGAAAACTCACCCGTTCCGCAAGCAAAATCCAACAAAAGAGTCGGCTTTTTATCGTACTTGCCGAAAAGCTTTAATAAGTAATCGGTACGCTTTTTATAGTCGGCATTATCCATGAGAATATCATAGAACTGCGCAAAATCTTTATACATAATTCGCACCCTTTATAAAAGGGGTAGGCCGGCAAAACTGCCGACTTACCCATTTTTATTAAACAGTAAATTTGTGGAAAACTTTTTTGCCTTTTTTAACAATAACGCCATCGGCAAAATCTGCCTTTTCAAACATCTTTGACGGGTCGGTCATTTTTTCATCGTTAACGCTGACACCGCCTTGGATTACAAGGCGTCTGGCTTCGCCCTTTGAACCAACAAGACCGGCTGTAACCATCATATCCAAAATACCGATTTTACCGTCATTAAAATTATCTTCTGTTAATGCGGTCGAAGGCATATTCTCGCTGTCACCCTTGCCGGCAAATATAGCACGCGAAGTTTCCTGCGCTTTTTTTGCTTCTTCTTCACCGTGAACAAGGTTAGTAAGCTCATAAGCTAAAATTTCCTTAGCAGTGTTAAGTTGACTGCCTTCCCACTTATCCATCTTGTCAATTTCTTCAAGCGGTAAGAATGTAAGCATACGGATGCATTTTAAAACATCGGCATCGCCAACATTACGCCAATATTGATAAAATTCATAAGGCGAAGTCTTTTTAGGGTCAAGCCAAACGGCACCGCCGACAGTTTTACCCATTTTCTTGCCTTCAGAGTTAAGAAGAAGTGTAATTGTCATAGCATAAGCGTCTTTACCGAGCTTTTTACGGATAAGTTCGGTACCTCCAAGCATATTAGACCATTGGTCGTCACCGCCAAACTGCATATTACAGCCGTAGTTTTTATAAAGATGATAGAAGTCATAGCTTTGCATTATCATATAGTTGAATTCAAGGAAACTTAAGCCCTTTTCCATACGCTGTTTATAGCATTCGGCGCGAAGCATATTATTAACCGAGAAGCAAGCACCGACATCGCGTAATAATTCAACATAATTAAGGTCTAAAAGCCAGTCGGCATTATTAACCATTTGTGCTTTGCCTTCGCCGAATTCGATAAAACGGCTCATTTGCTTTTTAAAGCATTCACAGTTGTGGTCAATTTGTTCCTTCGTCATCATAGTGCGCATATCACTTCTGCCGGAAGGGTCACCTATATGACCTGTACCGCCACCGATAAGTGCAATCGGGCGGTTGCCTGCCATTTGAAGACGCTTCATTAAGCAAAGTGCCATAAAATGGCCGACGTGCAGACTATCGGCAGTTGGGTCAAAGCCTATATAGAATACGGCTTTACCGCTATTTACGAGCTCGCGTATTTCTTTTTCATCAGTTACCTGTGCTATTAGTCCGCGAGCTACAAGTTCATCATAAATTTCCATTTTTAAAACTCCTATCTAACAATTCCTTTGCGGAAATATATATACTTTCGGTCATCTCACTGCCCGACATAATACGGGCAATTTCGACAATTCTGTCTTCCCCAGCGAGATTCTTAACAAGCGTGAAAGTACGACTTTCGTCGGTTTGCTTTTCTATTAGCAAATGGTTATCGGCATAAGCCGCTATTTGTGCTAAATGTGTAACACATATTACTTGGCGGGCGCTCGAAACCTTTTTAAGCTGAACACCGACCTTATCGGCTGCAAAACCGCTTATACCCGTATCAATTTCATCAAATATAAGGGTATCTACCGTATCCTTATCAAACAAAACGCTTTTTATCGCAAGCATTATGCGGGAAAGTTCACCGCCCGACGCCACTTTGCAAAGCGGTTTTTCTTTTTCACCTTTATTGGCACAAATTAAAAATTCCACTTCATCGCAACCGCGTTTTGTATATTTGCCTTTTTGAATGCTAACCGTAAACTTAACGCCTTGCATATTAAGGTAGTTAAGCACCTCGCAAACATCTTTGGAAAACTTTTCAGCCGCCGTTTTTCTTTTTGCGGTTAATTTTTCGGCAATAGCAACAAGCCTTAAAGTTGAAGCATCGAGCTCTTCACCGAGTTCAGCTGCATACTTGTCCGAAAATGTAATGCGTTTAAGCTCTTCTTCGGCATTGGCCAAATAGTTTAAAAGCTTTTCTTCACTGTCACCGTATTTTAGCATAAGCTTATGCAGTAAATCCAGTCGGTCGGAAATTTCAGCGGGATTTAAATTTCCTAACGAACTGTCATCCAAAAAATCGGCTATATCAAGATCTACGCCCAATATTAAATTTTCAGCCTCATTCAACTTTTCAACCGAAGCTTCAAATCTTTCATCCTTTACGGTTGATAAATGCTTTTTTACGGCTTGCAAAAGCGAAATAATTCCCGAAGCATTATCATCACCGTTAAGCAGTTCTCTGCCGGATGACAGTGCCGAAAGGGTTTTTTCATAATTGTTTACGAGCAGTAGTTGCTTTTTTAAACGCTCCTGCTCGCCAACCGTTATATCGGCGGATTTAAGTTCTTCAATTTGATATTCTAAAAGCTCAATTTTTCTTGCTTTTTCGTCTTCATCGGTTTCAAGCTTAGATAATTCCTTACGAACGGAATTTAAGTGTTTAAACTCGGTTAAATATTCTGCCTTTAAATTATCAACATCAGCAACGGCATCAATAAAATCAATATGATTATCAGGATTTAACAGTGCTTGGTTATCGTGCTGACCGTGAATGTTAATAAGGTAATGGGCAATGTTCTTTAAAAGAGATGCTGTAACAGGGGTATCGTTGATTATCACCTTTCCGCTTCCCTTTAGACTTAAAACACGCTTAACAATAATTTCACCGTTAATCGGCAAAATATCGTTTTCCTTTAAAACATCCAACGCCTTTTCGCCGACATTTTCAAAAACAGCTGAAACAGTTGCCGTTTCACACCCATTACGGATAAGCTCCTTAGAAGTGCGTTCGCCGAGTACCGCGTTAATAGCGTCAATTACGATAGATTTGCCTGCGCCTGTCTCACCCGTAAGAACATTAAACCCTAAGCCAAAATCAATATTAGTTTTTTCAATTACTGCAATGTTTTCAATATACAAATATTTTAACATATAATAATTCCTTACAAGATTTTGTTAATTTCTTTAACAAGTTCAACGGATTTTTCTTCGCTTCTCGTAACAGCGATAATAGTATCATCACCTGCAAGGGTACCGAGGGTATAATCGGAAAAGAGCTTGTCAAGCACAACGCAAGCGCCCGAAGCCATACCGTTATAGCACTTAACAACAACCGTATTAAGCGCATAATCAATACTTTTAACTGCACGCGCAAACATTTCGCGGTATTGGTTTAATTCGTTAGAATTTAACGCATTACTTTCGGAAATAATATAACGGTAATTTCCGCTTTGGTCGTGGCCCTTAACAACATGCAATTCTTTCATATCCCTTGAAATAGTTGACTGTGTTATTTTGTAGCCGAGATTTACAAGTTCTGCTTGCAGATCATCTTGAGTCACAATAATCTTATTTTCAATTAAACGACGAATTTCTTGTTGTCTGTTATTTTTCACCATATAAACTCCTACTATCCGCAAACTTATAGGAAAGAGTCTTATAGAAAGACTTTTCGTTAAGTCGCAAAAGTTTTATCTTTTTGTCTGACTTTGTAATAATTATTTCTGTATAGGGTTTAACGTTAGCAACCTTTCTCCCGTCTATCGTTAAGAAAATATCGGTGCGCTTTTTTGAAAAGGCGCGCAAGATTACTTTTTTGTTTGCATTTAAAATAATCGGTTTTGCCGAAAGCGAGTGTGAGCAAATAGGGGTTAAGCACATATTTTCGGTTGTCGGGTCAATAATCGGTCCGCCTGCCGACATTGAGTATGCGGTAGAACCGGTTGGGGTTGAAACAATAACACCGTCAGCGCGGTAGTTGATGCTGTCCCCCGAAACCGAAGCTGAAACATCGATTATTCTCGAAATATAGCCACTCGTAATAACAGCATCGTTAACCGAGGTGTATTCACCGATTACCTTTCCGTTTTCTTTAACTGCAACCGAAAGCAACATTCTTTCTTCAACGGTATAGTCGCCGGTTTTTAATTTAGAAAGAAGATTAAGCTCGCCTTGTTCCATATTGGCAAGATATCCCATTCTTCCGGCATTGATCCCCAAAATCGGCTTATCTTCGATTGCGGCAAGCTTTCCGTAACGGATAATGGTACCGTCACCGCCAATCGTTATAATAACATCGGCAAGTTTAAAAAGTTCTTCTTCAGGAGCCACTAAAAAGTTAGGACTGCAAACACTGTCGGGAAGATATGCCGTAATTCCGTTTTCTTTTAATATTTCGCCCAATCTTTCGACAGTACTTGAAGAACCGCGCTTATCAAGATTAGGCAATACCGAAACAACCATTTATTTTTCACCCTTTCAAGTTTTCATAGGACTTTTCAACTACTTTTTCAGCTGTAATTTCAGCTAAATTATCACTTTTATCGTCTTTTCTTATATAGCAAAGATATTCAATATTTCCTTCGGGACCTTTAATAGGCGAAAAGTCAAGGCCTAATAAAGAAAAGTTATTTTCCCTAACCAAATTTATAATTTTTTCGATAACGGCAATATGTACCGATTTATCCCTTACAACGCCCTTTTTACCGACATTTTCTTTGCCCGCTTCAAACTGTGGTTTAATAAGGCAAACTGCTGTTGCATTTTCCTTTAAAAGAGTTCGCATAACAGGCAAAATCAGCGATAGCGAAATAAAGGAAACATCAACCGATGCAAAGTCCAATAAATCAGGTACTTGTTCGCTCGTTACATATCTGAAATTAGTTCTTTCAAGGTTAATAACGCGTTCATCCTGCCTTAATTTCCATGCAAGTTGACCGTAACCTACATCAATAGAATAAACTTTAGAAGCACCGTTTTGCAACATGCAATCGGTAAATCCGCCGGTTGAAGCACCAATATCGGCACAAATGCATCCGTTTAAATCAATCGGGAAACTTTTCATGGCTTTTTCAAGCTTTAAACCGCCACGGCTAACATATTTTAAAGTGTTACCCCTAACTTCAATTAGGTCTTCGGGTTTAACCGTATCCCCTGCTTTGTCGCATTTTTGATTATTTACATAAACTATTCCCGACATAATAAGCGCCTTTGCTTTTTCGCGGCTTTCGGCAAAACCACCGTTAAGGAGTGCCACATCAAGTCTTGTCTTTTCTGACATTTTTACACTTCCGTTTAATTATTTAAAAAATTCAGTTATGCTTAAAGCATCTAACTTATATGATTTCAAAGCTTCATCAACCTTTGCGGCAGGTACAAATTCCTCTATCGCATGGATATTATACTTGCCTTTAAAGCCTTTTTCATTAAGTTTGTTAAGCAAGTGTTCACCGATGCCACCGTTCAAAATACCTTCTTCAAAGAAATGAAGATTTTTATATTTTGATAATTTTTCTGCTAAATCTTCATTTATCGGATAAATCTTATTTAATTTAATCAAGTCAACATTTTCTAATTTGCTTTGTGCTTCTAAAGCATTTGAAAAAATTCTTCCGTATGTAATGATAGCACTTTTACCGCCGTTTCCGAAAACGGTATAATCGCTGTCGTCAAACCTATAATTTTCATTAGGCTTTTCGGCACCGCGAGGATAGCGAATAGCAAGTGGACTGTTAAAATCAGCCGATTTTTCTATTAAGGCTTTAAGTTCGGAAAAATAACATGGTGAGTAAATTGTCATATTAGGTATTGCGCTTAATAAAGCAACATCAAAAATACCTTGATGGGTTTCTCCGTCTTCACCTACAATGCCGGCTCTGTCAACAAGTAACTTTATCGGTAAAGAAAGAATAGCCGCATCGTGAATAACTTGGTCAATTCCTCTTTGCAGAAAGCTTGAATAAACCGCAAAATATGGTTTCACACCGCCTTTGGCAAGACCGGCACAAAAAGTTGTTGCATGCTCTTCGGCTATTCCGACATCGAAAAAGCGCGATTTGTAAAGAGCGGCAAAGTTGGTAAGCCCCGTACCGCTTGCCATGGCAGCAGTAATAGCGCACACCTTATCATCAGACCTTGCCAGTTCGCAAAGCGCACCACCCGCAATATCCGAAAAGGTTGCTTTACCGCTATCTTCGGCACCCATTTCAATATCAAACGGACTGACGCCGTGATAGCTTTTTGGACTTGTTTCGGCATAAGAATAGCCCTTGCCTTTAGTTGTGATTATATGTATAACACTCGGTCTTTGGTAAGACTTTGCGATGTTAAAAAGCTCTTCCATAAGAGCAATATTATGCCCATCAACAGGTCCCAAATAATTAAAGCCCATGCTTGTAAAAATATTGTCACGATAAACAACTGTTTTTAAAACTTCCTTAACTCTGACAACAAATTTGCTTAAAGGTTCGCCAATCAACGGAATTGCTGACAAAACATTACTTATTACAAGCTTTACATGGTGGTATTTCGGCTTGTTACGCATTTTTGTTAAACTGCGTGCTAAGGCACCCACATTGCGTGAAATAGACATCTTATTATCGTTAAGTACAATAATAAAATTACTTCTACCGCTTCCAGCATTGTTTAAAGCTTCGTAAGCCATACCGCCGGTTAAAGCACCGTCACCGATGACAGCAACGGCCGTACCGTCTTCACCAAGTATTTTTTTGGCTTTATAAATACCGTAAGCGGCAGAAATTGAGTTACTGCTGTGCCCTGTAATAAAAGCATCGTGCTCGCTTTCATCCGGTCGCATAAAGCCCGAAAGTCCGTCTTTTTTTCTGATGGTTTTAAAACTGTCAAACCGGCCGGTTAGTAATTTATGAGCATAAGACTGATGCCCAACATCAAAAATAATAGCATCCTTTGGTGTATCAAAAGACCTGTGGAGTGCAACCGTTAATTCAACCGCACCCAAGTTAGAAGCCAAGTGGCCCCCGTTTTTAGACGTAGTTTCAATAATCTCATTGCGTAGTTCTTCACAAAGGCAATTTAACTGTTCGTTATTAAATTTTTTAATGTCACTTGGTGATTTAATATTTCCCAACAGTTTATATTCCAATTAAGTTACAGTCCCTTTTAATAATCTCTATTAAGTAAATAGTTTGTAAGTTCTATGAGTGTTTCATTGTCACCGCCGAGTTTATTTAAAGCGGTTAAAGCGTTGTTTGTAAGCTCTGCCGCATATTCGCGCGCTTTTTTGAGCCCCAAAACCGTAGCAATAGTCCTTTTATTGTTTTTGCTGTCACTGCCTACGGGTTTACCTAACTTTTGTTCGTCAGCTGTAATATCCAAAATATCATCTATAATTTGAAAAGCAAGTCCGACGTTTTCGGCATATTCCTTGCAAAGGGCGATTTGCTCTTTATCGGCATCCGCTAAAACAGCACCGATTTCGGTTGCGGCCGAAAGTAATGCCCCCGTCTTTTTTAAATACATTGTTTTAATTTCTTCTAACGAAGCTTCGCGCTTTTCAAACTCTAAATCGAGTTCTTGACCGCCTATCATTCCCGCTACTCCTGCTCTTTCGGACAAGATGGCAATAGCAATGACAGCGTTTTTGTTGCCATTAGAATTATTGGCGGCTACAGAAAAAGCATTTGTTAAAAGTGCATCCCCCGCAAGCAAAGCTGTGGTTTCGCCAAACACTTTGTGACAAGAAGGCTTGCCGCGTCGCATATCGTCGTTATCCATACAAGGCAAATCATCGTGTATGAGCGAATAAGTATGAATCATTTCGAGGGCAGTCGCAAAGCCCAAAGCCGATTTTCTGTCTTTACCGCCCAGCAATTCGTAAAAAGCCAAAAGTAAAAAAGGTCTTATACGCTTACCGCCGTCAATTATGCTGTAATTCATGGCTTTGCCGACGGTACCGTCGTAATTTAAGTTGTTATGTAAAAATTCTTCTAATTCGTTATTAACGGCAATTAGTTTTTCTTTAATCATTGTTTTCAGCCTCGGTCAAGGTTATGATTTTTTGATTTGCGTTGTTAAGACTTGTCTTGCAATTGTTTGCAAGCTTAATTCCCTCTTCATAAAGCTTTATAGAATCTTCTAAAGAAATTTCGCCTTTTTCGAGTTCTTCAACAATTTTTTCAAGTTTATTTAAAGAAGCTTCAAAACTATTATCAGCCATTTTTCTTCTCCTTATCAGTTACTTTACAATTTATGTTTCCGTCACTTAATGTAATATTTAAATCATCGCCGAGATTTACATCATTCACGCTTTTTACGGTTTTTTCATTAGATTTCACAACCGAGAAACCGCGAAGCATTACCTTTGCAGGATTTAAAGTGTCTAATCTCGCAACACTCGAAATAAGCTGTTTTTCAGATTTTAGTACCCTTTCTCTTATGCTGTCAAAAGCACGGACGGTTAATTTATCTAACATTTCGCTTCTGTAAAAAACAAGTTTTTCAAGCGGATTTTTAAAATAGCCGTTTTCAAGAACGGCATCCAACCGCGCTTTACTGTACTTATACTTAGATAAAAGATTGTTTAAAATGATGTTTTCAAAGCGGTTTATTTTATTGCCTAATTCAGCAACATCTGGGACGGCAAGCTCGGCAGCAGCCGAAGGCGTAGGCGCGCGCAGGTCGGCGACAAAGTCGCAAATAGTAAAATCAGTTTCGTGCCCTACCGCCGAGATTACCGGAATCGGCGATTCGTAAATTTTACGCGCCAGCCTTTCATCGTTAAATGCCCAAAGGTCTTCGATAGAGCCGCCGCCACGGCCTATTATTATCAGATCTGCCTTAGATAACGCATAAACTCTGTCAAGAGCGTCAATCATGGTTGGCACTGCATTCTCACCCTGCACCGCAACGGGACACATCAAAATATCGCAAAGCGGATATCTCCGACTCAAAATATTTAAAATATCGCGAACGGCAGCACCTGTATCAGAAGTAATAACAGCAACGGTTTTAGGAAACTTCGGGATAGGCCTTTTGCTTTCAGCTTCAAAAAGCCCCTCTTTTTGAAGCTTTTCTTTAACCTTTTCATAAAGAGCCGCAATATCACCTATACCATCGGGAACCATAGATTCGGCATAAAATTGATAGCTTCCGTCCTTTTCGTAAAGCGAAACTCTTCCGGTTACAACAACCTGCATACCGTCTTCCGGTTTAAACTTTAAAGTAGTTGCATAGCCCTTAAACATAACCGCGCGAATAGCGGCGTCATTATCCTTTAAGGTAAAATAAATATGCCCGCTGGAATAATGATTTTTCAGGTTTGATATTTCGCCTTTAACCGTTATAAAGCTAAGGCGCACGTCAGATTCAAGTAAAGACTTAACATAGGTGTTAAGTTGCTTCACCGAAAGTGTGGTAGCAGCCATTTTAAGCTTTTACCACCGATGAAAGAATTCCGTTCACGAAAGAAGCGTCTTCTTTGGTTGCATACTTTTTGCAAAGTTCAACCGCTTCGTTAATTGAAACCGATTCGGGTATATCTTCCATAAACTTAATTTCATAAATTGCAAGTCTTAAAACAGCCAAGGCGGATTTAGAAATACGGTTTAATCCCCAACCGACTGAAAGGCTTGAAATGTTATTATCAAGCGCCTCTAAATTACCGTAAACACCAAAGAAAACTTCTTTAATGTAATCATCCGGCTCAAGTTCACGCACTTCGGTAGCCAAAGATAAAATATCTTCCAACTCGTCATCATTAAATTGCTTTTCAAAAATAAGAATAAAAGCTTCTTCACGAGCCTGTTTTCTTGTCATACTAAACCATCCTTTATGCATTGACTATAAATATACATATTTATATTTATTATAATATATTATCCCCCGTTTTTCAAGAAAAATATGCAAAAATTTAATGAATATGCAAAAAAATAAACGGCCCGCTTTTGAGCGGACCGTTTAAAGCTTTAAAATCTTATTTTTTCTTTGAATTTAACTGATCGCGAATTTCCATAAGTACAGAAAGCTCGGTTTCAGCAGGGGCAGTATCTTCAGGCTTTTCTTCTTCTTTTTTCTTTAATTCTTCAAGTCTCTTTGAAGCGCCCATCATAAGCTTGATTACAAGGAAAATTGAAAGTGCAATAATTAAGAAATCAATAATACTTTGTATAAAATTGCCGTATGTTAAAGCTGCTTCTGCCCTAACGACCTTACCGGCTTTGTCAAGAACTTCGGGGCTTATTACCCACTTCAAATCAGTTAAAATAACCTTACCGGTTAAAAGGCTGATAACAGGTGTAATAATGTCTGTTACAAGTGATGTTACAATCTTACCGAAAGCACCGCCGATAACAACGCCGACAGCCATATCAAGAATATTTCCTTTTAGTGCAAATTCTTTAAATTCTTTAAAAAACTTCTTCATTTTTTATTCCACCTTTTAATTTAATTTGTGACTTTTTGATTTAAAGTATTCGTTAGTTTCCTTAGCAACAATGCCACTTAAGAAAACAAGTGCAACAAGGTTCGGTAATGCCATTAAGCCGTTGAAGATATCGGCAATATTCCAAACAACGCTAACCGTCAAGTACGGTCCAATGGCAACTGCTAAAATGTAGATAATACGGAAAACCATCAATACACCTTTTTTGTTTCCGCCGATTAAGTATTCCATACAACGTTCGGAATAATAGTCCCAACCGAGAATGGTTGTAAATGCAAAGAACGAAAGGCAAACCGAAAGAATAATAACACAAACATTATTAGCAAAAGGAAGGCCGTGTTCCCATGCATAAGAAGTAATCTTAAAACCTTCTAACTTTTGGCCGGTAACAGTTGGGTCCCACGCACCTGTCAAAACAATGCTTAAACCGGTCATTGTACAAATAACAATCGTATCAATAAAAGTACCTGTCATAGTAACAAGACCTTGGCGTACAGGTGACTTTGTTTGTGCAGCTGCGGCAGCAATCGGTGCAGAGCCTAAACCGGCTTCGTTAGAAAATATACCGCGGCCTACACCCTTTTGAATAGCGATTTTTAGGGTAATGCCGACAATCGCACCGCTAATAGCTTTAACGTTAAATGCCGACTTACAAATTAAAACAACAGCAGACGGAATTTTAGTTACATTAAAGCCTAAAATTACAAGGGCAAACAATACATAAGCCACAGCCATAAACGGTACAACAATTTCGGACACCTTAGCAATTCGCTTAATACCGCCCAAAATTACAAGCGCCGAAAGAATAGTTACAATGGCACCGCAAATGACGGTTGCATAACTGATTTTATTGCCACCGATTGTAAAGGCAGTATTACTTGCAAACACACGGTCAGCCGCTTCGGTAATACCGTTAATTTGTGTCATGGTACCGATACCCATTACACCGGCAACGGCGCCAAACAAAGCAAATGTTTTACCAAGCCATTTCCAGTTGCCGCCAAGCACTTCTTTAAGACCGCGTTCAATGTAATAGAAAGGGCCGCCCAACGCGTGACCGTCTTCATCAACCGTGCGGTACTTAATAGCTAAAAAGCCTTCGGCATATTTTGTTGCCATTCCGAAAAATGCGGCAATCAACATCCACAAAAGTGCACCGGGGCCGCCGGCTGCGATAGCAGTTGCAACACCGACAATATTACCGGTACCGATAGTGGCGGAAAGGGCTGTGCAAAGTGCACCAAACGATGTTACTTCACCGTGGCCACCCTCTTCATTTCTAACCATGAATTTTAAGGCCTTGCCAAGATGAAATACTTGTACAAACTTTGTGCGGACCGTAAGCAAAAGACCGGTACCCATAATTAAAACGATAAGTACCCAACCCCATACGTAACCGTCAACGGTTTCTACAATGCTGTTGAATAAGTCCATATTTTCCCTCCAAAAATAAAAATAACAATGATATTATACATTAAATGCGCCCTTATTGCAACAAAAAACTTCAAAAATGCCTTATTTTAAGATATTTTGCTTGACTGCAAAAAAAATTAGTAGTATCATTTTTATTATAAAATATTATGGAGGGACAATTATGATTAAATCAGAGTATTTAAAAGAAGTGTATGCCGGAGTCGAAAAACGCAATCCGGACGAAAAAGAGTTTTTACAAGCAGTTTACGAAGTCCTTGAATCGCTAGAACCGGTTGTTGAAGCTAATCCAAAGCTACAAGAAAACGGCGTACTTGAAAGAATAGTTGAACCCGAAAGACAAATTTTCTTCCGAGTTTCTTGGGTTGATGATAACGGAAAAGTTAGGGTTAATCGCGGTTACCGCGTACAATTCAACTCCGCAATCGGTCCTTATAAGGGCGGTATCAGATTACACCCGTCGGTTAATGCTTCGGTAATTAAATTTTTAGGCTTTGAACAAATCTTTAAAAACAGTCTTACAGGTCTTCCTATCGGTGGCGGTAAGGGCGGCTCCGACTTTGATCCTAAGGGTAAGTCGGACGGTGAGATTATGCGCTTCTGCCAAAGCTTTATGACCGAACTTTCTAAGCATATCGGTGCTGACACAGACGTTCCTGCCGGCGATATTGGTACCGGTGCCCGTGAGATCGGATATATGTACGGTCAATACAAAAGATTGCGTAATGAATTCACAGGTGTTCTTACCGGAAAGGGTCTTCCCTACGGCGGTTCCCTAGCACGTACGGAAGCTACGGGATTTGGCCTTTGCTATTATACAGACGAAATGCTAAAATGCATGAAGAACGATTCATTTAAGGGTAAAACTGTTGTTATTTCGGGCTCGGGCAATGTTGCTATTTATGCTAACCAAAAAGCTACCGAACTTGGTGGTAAGGTTGTTGCTATGTCCGACTCTAACGGTTATATCTATGATAAAAACGGCATTAACCTTGATGTTGTTAAGCAGATAAAAGAGGTTGAACGCGGACGCATTAAAGAATATGTTAATCGCGTAAGCGGTGCCGAATACCACGAAGGTTGTTCGGGAATTTGGACAATTAAGTGTGATATTGCTTTGCCATGTGCAACACAAAACGAAATCAACGAAGAAAGTGCTAAAGCATTAGTTGCTAATGGTGTTATGGCAGTTGCCGAAGGCGCCAACATGCCTTCTACCCCCGAAGCCATTGCTGTTTTCCAAAACGCAGGCATTTTATTCGGACCCGCAAAGGCTGCCAACGCCGGTGGTGTTGCAACAAGCGCACTTGAAATGAGCCAAAATTCTATGAGATACAGTTGGACCTTTGAAGAGGTTGATGCTAAACTTAAAAACATTATGATTAACATCTTCCACAATTCTTACAATGCTGCCGAAAAGTACGGAATGAAAGGCAACTTGGTTGCCGGTGCAAATATTGCCGGTTTCGAAAAGGTTGCGAATGCAATGCTGGCGCAAGGTATTGCTTACTAATAAAAATAAATTGAATTTTGAGCAATGTGATTTTTATCGCATTGCTCTTTTTTTATCTTTTTTGTTCTAAATGGGACAAGGCGTTCATAAAGTGTTATTGAGGTGAAAAAAATGGAAACCGTATTAGAATTTGAAAATATTTTGTATGGTATTTCCGGTCGTCTTAGGCCTTATTTAGAAAATTTACCTTTAAGTATTAAAAGCTCTGCCGAAGAAATCAGAATAAGGGTTGGTCTGCCCCTCGCCTTAACAATTAAAGGCAAAAGCGTTTTTATTCTAAATAGCGGACAAACATCCACAATGATTTCTTCTGACTTAGTTAAAGCCACCAAACAAGATTTGGAAGAAAGTTTTAAGCTGTTACTTTCAAATTCTCTTTTTGCACACGAAAACGAGCTGAAAAACGGTTACATAATGATTAAAAACGGTCACCGTGTCGGAGTTTGCGGAAGAATCGGCGAAAGCGGTATTCCGCACGATATTTCTTCTCTGAACATCAGAATTTCGCACCAAATTTTAGGTAGCGCCGATAAACTTATTGAAAAATATAAAAGTGGCGGAGTTTTGATTGCGGGCCCTCCCGGTAGCGGAAAAACTACCGTTCTGAGAGATTTTATCAGGCAAATCTCTAACGGAAAAAACACGCTTTCAAAAAGAATTGTCGTTGTTGACAGTCGTGGCGAGCTTTCGGGCAGTTATAACGGGCTTTGCTTTAACGATTTAGGTCAAAACACCGATGTTTTAATTACGCACGACAAGGCATTAGGCATTGAAATTTCGGTTAGAACTATGTTTCCGCAAATGGTTGCCTTTGATGAAATCGGCACCGCGAAGGAGCTTTCGTTAGTAAGCCAAAGCTTTTGTTCGGGGGTCGATATTATTACAACGGCACACATCGGCAAATTAGAAGAATTAAAGGTTAGAAGTATAACAAAAAATCTATTGCTTAGCGGAGCCGTTAATATGGTTGTATTTTTAAAAGACAATCATTCTGAGCCCATTATTGTACCTTTGAACGAACTATGAAAACCAAAATTATCGGAATGGCAATTTTGCTTTTTTCTTCTTCGGCGTACGGCTTTATGCTGTCTGACAGGTTAAAAAAGAGAGAAAAAGCACTTTTATATGTTATTGGTTGTCTTAAAGAACTTAAAAGCCGAATAAGGCTTGAAAGCGGAGAGATAAACGGTCTTTTAAAAAAGAGCTTTACTAACAGTACAATACTTAATATCGGTGAAAATTTGTGCGTTAATTCTAATTGGCTAAAGCCGGATGATATTGATCTTATTAACGAATATTTTAAAAATGCCGGTATGTCCGACATTTATGCCGAATGTGACCGGCTCGATTTATACATTTCTCTTATAGAATGCCGTTACGAGTCAGCAAAAAGCGAAAGCGAACGGCTTTGCAGACTTTATCGCACATTGGGATTTTTATGCGGTGCTTTTATCGGCATTATGCTTTTATAAATTTGAAAGGATAGCTTTTTATGGATGTTGATTTTATTTTTAAAATTGCCGCCATAGGTATTATCGTTACGGTGCTTCATCAGTTGTTGGTTCGCAGCGGACGCGAAGAACAAGCAATGCTTACTTCCCTTGCGGGGCTCGTTGTTGTTCTTTTGATGATAGTTAACGCGATATCCGATTTATTTGTAACGGTTAAAGACCTTTTCGGGCTATAAAAATGGATATTATCAAGGTTTTGGGGATTTGTCTTGCCGGCGGATTTGTAAGCCTTATTTTAAGGCAATATAAGTCGGAATATGCTTTCGCTGCGGCCATTACAACTTGCGCTGTTATAGTTTTATTTTTAGCAAGAGAAAGTTATACTCCCTTACTAAGCATTTTCAACATAATAGAAGAATGTGGCGCTAACACCGAATGCTTTAAAGTCGCGCTGAAAGCGCTCGGAATCAGTTATATAACCGAATTTATTGCCGATGCTTTGCGTGACAGCGGCGAAGCCTCAATAGCGAACAAAGCAGAATTGGCTGGAAAGTTTGCCATATTTTTAATATCTTTACCTTTAATAATAAGCGTGTTAAACACCGCAATTAAATTTATTTAAAATGAAAAAAATAATAACTATTTTTGTTCTTTGTTTTCTTTTTATATTACCGGTAAGTGCAGAAGACGGCCAAGACTATTCCGCTGTTTTAGAAGATAGTGGCGCATTTTCTTTAAAGGATTCGTTGCCGGAAGAAACGCGGGATTATTTAGAGCAAAACGGGATTTTATTAAACAGTGAAAACTTTTCGGAAAACATTAAAAGCGAAAATGTCTTTAAACATATTTGGGGGCTTTTTAAATCGGGATTTAAAACTCCGTTAACCGTTTGCGCTACCGTACTTAGCATAATTATTGTTTCGGCAGCACTTTCGGGGTTACAGGAAAGCAAAATGCACGATATTGCTCTTTACGTTTGCGCGGTTGCGGTAATATCCGCACTTGTAGTTCCTATCTATAAAACCATTTCCGCCACAACAAACGCATTAAAGGGGTTAAGTGTTTTTATGCTTTCTTTTATCCCCGTTTTTTCGGGAATAACCGCCGCTTCGGGTAGTGCACTGACCGCTGCCGCCTCAAGCGGGGTTTTACTTCTTGCCACCGAAGGACTTTCAACCCTTGCAAGTTTTATAATACTTCCGCTTATGGGTGGGTATTTATCATTAAGCATCGGGGTTTCGGCGTCACCCCTTGTCGAAAATTCGGGAATTGCAAGCGCCGTTAAAAAGATTGCCATTTGGTCACTTTCTTTAATATCAACGGTTTTTTTAGGTGTGCTCGAAATACAAACCGCTATAAACAGCGCAAGTGATTCTGTAAATATGCGAACGGCGCGTTTTATTTTAGGTAGCTCTGTGCCGGTTGCAGGTTCAGTTTTATCCGAAACATTTTCAACCGTTATTGCTTCTCTTTCGCTATTAAAAACAAGTGTAGCAATATACGGCATTATTGCTGTTTCTACAATACTGTTACCGATTATTGTTGAACTTCTTCTTTGGCGGTTATGCCTTGTTTCGCTTGGTTGCTGTGCCGAGCTATTTTCCGTCAATAAGGTGGGTGCGCTTACAAAATCTCTTGATGATATGTTAAGCATCTTAGTCGGAATTGTACTTCTTTGTGCCGCACTTTTTATCATTTCAATAACTGTTATTTTAACTTTTACAGGTAAAGCATAATGAACGAAATCAGATCATTTATAACAGCTTTTTGCACAGGACTTGTCATGCTTGGTGCACTTTATATTATTGTCCCGAACGGAAATGTTAAAAGACAAGTTAAATACGCTTTTTGTTTGGCATTTTTAGTTATTGTCTTATCGGCAGGTAAAATAGTTAACTTTGACGGCATTGATTTTAAAAGCAACCTAAATAACAATTTAGACAGCGAAAGGCTGTTGTCGGTTTCTGCAGAGATAGCAATAAAATCGGCTTTATCACAAAATGAAATTACTTTTAAAGAAATAACGGTTTGTACGGATAAAAGTGAAAAAGACGGCATATTTATTAGTAAAGTTATTATTAAAACCGACGCCGAAAAAAACGAAGTTCTGAAAATATTTAAGGGTGCTCAATACACTGTGGAGGTTTTAAATGAATAGGCAAATAAAAGACATAATAGAAAAAATCAAAGAGCCCAAAATACTAATAATAATCGGTGTTTCGGGTATATTGTTAATTTTTGCTTCAAGCTTTTTCGGTGGCAGTAAAAAAACCGAAGTAAGCGCCGACCACTCGCCTGCCATGAGTGCCCAAGAATATAAAGAAAGTCTCGAAAAATCAGTTAAAGATACGGTGGCTACCATAACGGGCAGCGAAAATGTTTCGGTAATGATTACGCTCGAAAGCGGCATAAAATATTCTTATGCCGACATTAACGAAGATTCTACCGATCAAAAAACCGAAAGCGAGCGAGAAAGCAAAAGTCGTGACACAAAGCAAAGTTACATTACCGTAAAATCAGCCGACGGTGGCGAAGAGGCACTTATTGTTGCCGAATATATGCCACAGGTTAAGGGCGTTGCCATTATTTGCGAAGGGGGCGACAATGAAATTATTAAAGAAAAGATTGAAAGTGCTGTTATGGCGGCGCTCGATATAACATCAAAAAGAGTATATATTGCAGGAGGCAACATTAAATGAAAAAAGGTAAAGTTTTAGGTAAAAGTCAAATTGCGGTTATTGCGATGCTTATAGCACTTGGCGGTGCTATTTGGCTTAATATGAAATATACAGACACAACAAAATATTTAGGTCAGGCTACATATGTAAGCAAAAAAGCAAACACCGCATCAGCCGCCGAAACGTCGGCCAAAGTAAAAGAAAGTGACTATTTTGACGAAGTTAAAGAAAAACGCGAACAAGCAAGAAAAGAAGAAAGCGAAGTAATTGAAGAAACTTTAAAAAGTGAAAATCTGACCGACGAACAAAAAAACACTTTAACAAACAAAACAACAAACCTTGCCGACAGGCTTGAAAAAGAGGCCAACATTGAATCCCTTTTAAAAGCAAAAGGTTTTAACAAATCGGTAGCATTTATAAATGACGGCGGAATTATTGTAGTTGTAAAATCAAAAGATTTAACCTCGGCACAAACATTGCAAATACAAGATATCATTACTTCCCAAACCGACATTGCCATTAAAAACATTAAAATTATTACTGTAAAATAGTTGTTATTTTTATAAAATGTGGTATAATGAGTGTAAAGGTTATATTACGGAGGTAAAAATTTATGGCTGATGTACAAACTCAACTTTCTGTTAATACAGATGTTTTTGAAAAAATTGCAGAAATCGCTGCCAGAGAAGTCGAAGGCGTTGCTGATCTTTCAAAAAAATCTGTTGATATTAAGGGAATTGTAAAATCAAAAACTCCGCTAAAAAGTGTAAAGGTTGAAAATGTAAACGGTGCTATTGACATTACTGTTTATATTTGTACCGATGAAAGCGCCAATGTTAAAGAAGTTTCCGAAAAGGTTCAACAAAACATTAAAGATAAAATTCAAACTATGACCGGTACTGCTGTTACGAGAATCAATGTTGTCGTTACCGACATTAAGTTTGAAAATGATTCTATTCCCGAAGAAACAGAAGGCGACGAATAATACTTACGAATAATTAAATCCCTGTTAAGTTTTGCTTAACAGGGATTTTTAATTTTACCTATATTTTACTGTGCCGAATTTGAGCCGACAGTAATATCCGCAGTGTAAATTCTTCCACTTCTGTAAATTTTAACATTTACGGTATCACCGGGGTTACAGTCGGATAAATACTCATCCAATTTATTATAATTTGTTATTGATTTACCGTTAAATTCGGTAATAATATCACCTTTACTAATTCCCGCTTTATATGCCGGACTGTCAGAGTCAACCATAAGCACAACCGCACCCGCAGGATAACCGTAGTATTCTAAAACGCTTGCTGTATATTTTTCGCTTATTGTTACACCTATATACGGTTCGGGACTGTTTTGCTTTGCAATAATATTATCGCAGAGTTTTTTTACGGTATTAACGGGTATTGCAAATCCCATGCCTTCAAATTCTTCCGAAACGATTTTTGAACTGTTAATACCGATTAACTGGCCACTTGTATTAAGAAGTGCACCGCCCGAATTACCGGGGTTTATTGCAGCATCGGTTTGAATAAGTTCAACATTAGAGTCGGTCGAAACAACACGGTTAAGACCGCTGATTACGCCGTATGTTACACTTTTCATAAATTCAAGTCCGCCGGGGTTGCCTATTGTAATTGCATACTGACCGACCTTTAATTCATCGGAATTGCCGAGTTCAACCGGCGTTAAACCGTTCACATTAATTTTTAAAACCGCAATGTCGGCTGAAATATTATAACCTACAACGGTTGCTTTATATGCGTCGGACAAGGTTGAATCTAAAAAAACTTCTATCTTACTGCCTTGATTAGCGGCGCCCGAAATTACATGGTAGTTAGTAATAATATAACCGTCGGTTGAATATACAACACCGCTACCCTCGCCCGAAGATTCACTTGTGCCACCGAAAAAGCTTTGAATGGCAGAGGTTGTTCTGATGCCGACAACACTCGGCGATGCTTTTTCGGCAACCGCCTCAACGACCGATTCAACCGTTTCGTCAACGTTAATGCTGACATTTGACCTTTTGCCGAGAATAGTTTTTGTACCGGTGCTTTTTAAATTATTAGTGACATATATACCGCTTGCCGCGCCGACAACAGCGGCAAGAACAACCGAAATTATTACTATGCCAAGACTGTATTTTTTCTTTTTGCGCTTTCTTTTAGGTCGCGGATAAAAGCCTTTATTATAGTCTTCGCCAAATGTCCCTTTGTTGATTTCGTCTTGTACTATATCGTCTTTACTGTGGCTGTAAAAACCGTCGTTATTATAAAAATCATTCATAAATATTGCCTCCTGACAACACCATTATAAATAATATTATTAAACAATTTGTTAACTTATATAAACTTTTTGTTAATATTTTAAAAAAAGACATCAAATGATGCCTTTTATATTATAAAATGTCTTTTATTTGTGCTAATGTGTGAATTTCAAACTCAGCACCGTACTTGTTTTCTTTGCCTTTCAAATTGAAAAAACAGGTATCAATAAAGGCGTTTTTTCCGCCTAAAATATCGGAACTTTGACTATCCCCGATGATAAGTATTTTAGATTTATCCTTTTCAGGAATGTTTTTTACTATATAATTATAATATTCGGCTTGCGGCTTTTGAAAACCGACCGATTCGGAAATAAAAATTTTGTCAAAATACTTTTCGATATTTGCTTCCCTTATACGCTTAAACTGAGTTTTTGAAAGTCCGTTTGTTGCGGCATAAAGCTTATAGCCTTTTTGGCTCAAATAATCTAATATCTCGGTCGCACCCTGCATCAGCTGATGTTCATTTGCCAATGCAACAAAATATTCATCCGCAATTTTTTTGGTGTCCCCGCTTTTTTTAATTATTGAAAGCAGTTTTTTAAACCTGCCTTCAAAAATATCTTCGCGCAAAATTTCACCGCGCTCAAATCTTTCCCAAAACTCTAAATTGATTTTAGAGTAAAGCGCAACGGTAGCGTCATCAAACGGTAAATTATTGTTCTTTAAAACAGCGCTGACGGCACTTTTTTCAGCCGCAGAAAAATCGAGCAAAGTATCGTCAATATCAAGTAAAAGTGAAGTATATTTCATAATTTAACCGCCAATTGATAAAGCAACTTGAATAATGGATGAGATAACGCCATTGGCGATAATTATACCTATTCCAAGCGCTAACATACCGCCCGAAGTTCCGCCAACCGCCGAAAGACCGATTTTGTAATATCGACTGTCAATTGCGTTAGATTTATAGTATTTAATATCTCTTATAACTTTTTTCTTATACCAATAATATCCCAATATACCTGCAATTATTGTGCTGCCGATTCTTGAAATATCATTTAACCATCCGGATAAAAGTGTCTTAACATCGTTTTCAGTTTTGGCTTCGTTTGCTTCGCTTTTGCTGTAATCCTCAATAAAGGCCGATATGCTTTCTGAATATAAAAATTTTTGAGCATACTTGCTTACCGAGTCGGTCGTAGTAATTGAAGCAAGGGCTGAAACCAAAACACCAACTGCTGCAAATATTAAGGCTATTTTATACATTTTCCGGTAAAAAAACCAAAGTGCAGAGCCAAAAGGCCCCATCAAAAAACCTAAAACAGCAGCCGGCCAACACCACGAAGTCTTTGAACCGGAAAACTCCATTTTTTCAAACTTAGGACATATTTTATGTGCGTTTTTACCGACATAAATGGAAACTTCTTCCATCGGCACCCCCTCTATATTGTCAACTACACAATAAGGGTTGCCGGTCGGTACATTTTGCGGCTCTTGGGGTATGCCAAAGTTGCTTTTATAACTGTTTTCGTGAGAAAAATTAGAATTATAAGATTTTTCATGGTGCGAAAAGTTAGAATTTTCGGTATTTTCGTTTACTGTATTTGCATTCTTAGTAAGTGCAGTACCGCAGTTTTTGCAATACAAATAATCCGGTTCGTTGACCGTTCCGCATTCTCTGCAAATCTTTTCTTCCACAAAAACACTTCCCTTTAAAACAGACTGTAAATATATGAAATGATAAAATCGGCATTAAGAAGTATTGCAAGACCGATAGTCATTGCAATAACATTGATACCGCCGCGCTTTCTGAAATCAGCGTCAATATCTTCACTGTTTGCCTTAATATCCAAAACATTTTTAATGGTGAATTTTTTATAACTGTAATCGGCAGTAATAGCGCAAACGAGTCTAAGTGCCAGCATACCTACGGCGCCGACAGTTAAAAGTATCACCCATTTAATATCAATAGATGTTATGGCATTACTGTAACTTTCCAAGACATCAAGATAACCCGTACCCATAATTTCAGGCATATTAGTTGAGGCGGGCAAAGCAAAAAGCGTCAATAAAAGTTGTAAACAGGTGAATATAATGCCCCTTAGATACATTTTTCTTGTTAAATACCAGCAACCGGGCAGCAAAAATGCCAACCAATTCCAAGAAGCTTTGTTTCTTTTATTAAGGACCGAAAATTTTTGTACATATCTAGGCGTATTGGTACCGACAAAACGCTTTGCTTCATCGGCGGTTACACCTTCGCCGATATCGTAATCGGCAGGCACGCCGCCTAAAAAGTCAAAAGCAATAAAATTAGCGTTAAAACCCGAAACATTGGGCGCGCCGCAATGCGGACAATTTTGTTCTTCCTTATCGTAGCTTTTATGACAAACCACACATTCGGTCTCGCTGATTTTGTTTTCGCTTTGTTTTTCTTTTTTGGCAGATTCTTTTACGAACTTATTGCGGTCGTATTCCCTATCTGTGCCGTGAAATTCTTCTAAAGCGCAATGACCTGATTTATTGTAACATTCCCTATGATGCGGTGCACCGCAGGTAGGACAAAATACAACATCGTCCTCGTTAAACAAATAAGCATGGCAAACAGGACAAGTTTGTCCCTCTAAATTTATACCCATAATTTGTTCCCTCTGCAACTAAACCGTTGCGTATGATTTCTTTTGTATTGCGGGGAAAACCCTTGTGCAATACTCTTTACCGTAATTGTGAAACTCACCGTTATCTATCATAGCCAAAAGCTCATCAACAGTAACCCATTTTGCTTCGGCAACTTCGCTTTTTTGGAGCACCAGTTCATCGGCCGGTGTGCTGTTTGTTATTACCCAAATATCTTGCAAAGAATTGCGCTTTTTTATACGCATTAACTTAGTTAAAGTATTCGGCGTTGAGGAAATTCCCAATTCCTCAAAAAGTTCCCTTGAAGCCGCTGCAAAGGATGTTTCCCCCGCAATAGCAGCACCACCGGTAGCCGCCCATTCACCCGGCATGAGTTTTTTATTGTCCGAGCGTTTTTGAATAAGCACACGCCCGTCGCCCGACACAACCCAAATATGAACAACCAAGTGATATTCACCGTTTTTAAGGATACATCGTCCCCTAAAAGTCGTTCTGCCGGTGGGTTTTCCGTTGGCATCTAAAATGTCCCATTTTTCGCTACTCACAACAGGTGCACCACCTTTCTATATAGGCGTTACTTTCTCGCCTACCCTTAAAATAGAATTATACAACATAATTATAACAAAACTATTACTATTTTTCAACTTTTTAATATAATTTAGTATTGTAATATTTAATAAAATATATTATAATACTTATTAGAGAAGTTTTGCGTATTAAAGCGTGCGAATGGGCGGGTCCTGTGCGGCAGGATTCTATGAACCATGTCAGGCGGGGAACCGAGCAGCATTAAGTAGTTTTTTCTGCGCGCCGCAGTAAATCGGCTCATTCGTACACTTTAGTACGCAATTTTTTAATATCACATTTAAGGGGGAAAGTAAATGGCATATCAGGCGTTATACAGAAAATACCGTCCGCAAAAATTTTCAGATGTTGTCGGTCAAGAACACATTACCGAAACATTGAAGAACGAGCTTGCAACCGGCACTACCGTTCACGCTTATCTGTTTACAGGTACGCGCGGAACAGGTAAAACAACATGTGCTAAAATTTTAGCGAAAAGTATTAACTGCCTTAATCCGATAAACGGTGACCCTTGTCTTGAATGCGAAGCGTGTAATTCTATTGCAAGCGGTGAAAACACAGACATTGTTGAAATAGATGCTGCAAGTAACAACAGCGTTGAAAACATTCGTGAATTGCGTGATATGGTGGCTTTTACGCCGGCCAACAGTAAATACCGTGTCTATATTATAGATGAGGTTCACATGCTTTCAATCAGCGCATTTAATGCCCTTTTAAAAACTCTTGAAGAGCCCCCCGCTCATGTTGTATTTATTCTTGCTACTACCGAAGTGCACAAATTGCCGGCAACTATTCTTTCGCGTTGTCAAAGGTTTGACTTTAAACGCATTGAGCCGGAAAAAATTTGTGAGCGTATTAAATTCATTGCAGAGAATGAAGGCTTAACCGTTACCGATGAGGCGGCTACACTTATTGCAAGCGCGGCCGACGGTGGTATGCGCGATGCCCTATCGATTTTAGATCTTTGTGCTTCTTCTACAAAAAACATTGATGAAGCAACCGTTTCAGAAGTTTGCGCAATGGCCGGTAACGACTATCTTCTTAAACTTGCAGGATTTATTAAAGACGGCGACTGTGAAAAGGCTTTATTAACACTTGACGAGTTGCATCGTTCTTCGGTTGATATGCAACGCCTTTTAGGTGAACTTATTTTACATTATAGAAATCTTATGATTTTAAAGACAGTTAAGGGTAAAAACTTGCCTATTGTTTGCAGTGGCGCACAGTTAGAATTATTAAAGGCTCAAGCCGAAAATTACTCACTTCAAAGCATTATGTATGCTTTAAGTGTTTTACAGAATTCAACCTTGGCTATGCAAACCGGCAACCGAAGATGTGAAATGGAAATGGCAGTTATTCGCCTTTGCAACCCTGAAATTTCCAAGGACCTTTCGGCATTGGAAGCAAGGGTTTCTGCACTTGAAAACGGTGCTGTTAAGGTTAAAAAGCCTAATGAAGAAGCTTCTGTTAAAAAGGCTCAACCACAAAAGTATGAAAAACCGGCAGAAGATGAAATTCCTTTGCCCGAAGCACCCGACGAAGCAATTGAAAATGACGTGGCGGTAGCGGTTGAAAGTGTTGCAAAGGAAAGCAAAAGCGGTCTTTGTGCCGTTGACAACTGGTCCCAAGTAATTGGCTTACTAAAAAAGAAAAACCCGCTGATTGCAGGGGTGCTTAACGGCTCTTCCGCTTTTATTGAAGGTGACCTATTACTTATTGACGCGCCTAACGAACAGTTCCGTTCAATGATAAACGGCAGCGAATCATATAGAAACGCCATCAGAACAGCGGCTGAAACCGTTTTGGGTAAAGTTTATAAATTAGGACCTTATCAAAAGAAAGAAAGCAACCCTTTAGGCGATCCATTAGCCGATTTTGCAAACAAACTTAAAAACTTTGAAATATAGAATCAGGAGATATTTATGAAAGTAAGAATTCCAAATTCCGGCGGACCGGGCAATATGAATCAAATGCTTAAAACTGCACAAAAAATGCAGGCTGACATGGCTGATTTGCAAACCGACCTTGAAGCACGCGAATACACTGCTACTTCCGGTGGCGGACTTGTTGAAGTTACCGTTGACGGAAAGCACTTAATAAAGAAACTAACCGTTAAACCCGATGCTGTTGACCCCGATGACAGCGAGATGCTTGAGGATTTAATCACCGTTGCGGTAAACGAAGCAATTTCTAACGCTATTAAAACCGCAGAAGACGAAATGGGCGCTATTACAGGTGGCCTAAACATGCCGGGATTGTTTTAATTATGGCTTATAATATTATTCCACTTAACGAACTTATCTCACAGTTTGAACGCTTGCCGGGCATTGGTAAGAAAACCGCACAGCGTTTGGCAATGAGCGTGCTTTCCGGAACATTAGAAGGTGCAGAACAATTTGCAAATGCTATTGTTAATGCGAAAAAGAAAATTCATTTTTGCAGTTGTTGTCAGTCCCTTACCGATAATGAGCTTTGCAGCATTTGTTCGGATAATCAGCGTGATAGCAGTATTATTTGTGTTGTGGCTGAGCCTAAGGATGTTATGGCATTCGAGCGCACGCGCGAATTTAAGGGCGTTTACCACGTATTGCACGGTGTTATCTCCCCTATGGACGGTATCGGCCCCGAACAGTTACGAATTAAAGAACTGATGGCACGCCTTGCAGGTGACACGGTAAAAGAAATAATAATGGCAACTAACCCGACCGTTGAAGGTGAAGCAACCGCAAGTTATATTTCGCGACTTGTTAAACCTATGGGTGTTAAGGTTACACGATTAGCCTACGGCATTCCGGTCGGCAGCGACCTTGAATACGCCGACGAATATACTCTGGCAAGAGCGTTAGAAGGCAGAAACGAGATTTAATATGGAACAAACAAAAATTGACCGCATCAACTTTTTAGCTAAAAAGCAAAGGAATGAAGGCTTGACCGATGAAGAAAAAGCCGAACAACAAGTTTTAAGGCGCGAATATATTGAAAGTTACAAGCGCAGTTTAACAATGCAACTTGATAACACATATATTGTCGAGCCGGACGGCACAAAGCATAAACTTAATAAAAAAGATTAAAACAAAAGCACATAGAAAAATCTATGTGCTTTTATTCTACATAAAAAAACACCCGACCTTTTGGTCGGGTGAAATTTTTAAAAATCAGAATTCCCATTCTTCATTATCGTCGCCGGGAAGGAATTTGCTATCAACACCACTTACATCAGTATCATCGTCAGCTTTACTGATAACATTATCAGCAGCTAACGGTTCGAAAGGATTGTATTCTTCCGAAAGAGAAATATAAGGTGCTTTATATGTTTTTTTCATCAAATATCATCCTTTCTTGAAAAAAACTTAAACAATCTAATAAAAGTTTAGTACCGAATTAGAATATAACTAAGAACTAATCAGAAACGGATGTCTATAACATCATCTTTTTTTGTTTCTTCGATAGGATTACTACTTTCCGGTTCAGTTCCGGAAATCAATGCAGAATCATCGGAAATAAAACTACTGGTAATTGCTAACAATTCGGCAATGCTTGGTTTTTCGTAATGCTTCATTGTTTTCCTCCTCGATGTATTATAAAAAAGGCGCAATAAACTCATATATCATAATCATGTATATTATAACATAAATTTTCAATTTGTAAAGTAAAAATTGTTTATTTTTTAAAATTTTTTACTTTTTTTATTGAAAATGTAAAAAATGCTTTAAAGTATAATCTAATTATATTCTTTTTTAGTTATAAATTTCTTTTACTAAAACTCTTTTAGTTCGTTAAGCAACATTCTGAAGCTCGGGATAGCGTATGCTGTGTTTTCACCTGTCAAAATTTCGGTTGCAAAACCGTCAATACGGGCTTTTAAGCCCAAAAGACTATCCGCCGTAGCGGCAAGCTTTGCCATATCGCGTTTAGTTTGACCGGTTTCAGCAATAGCGGCCGATTGTGAAAGTGAAAATTCTTTAATGGACTTAACTAACTCGCTTACGCATTTTGAAGTGATTGTAAGTTCCTTTGAAGCTTTAGCACTGTCTTCAAATTGTAAAAGTGCTGCTTTATGATAAGCCTCGTAACCTGCGTTACCAAGTTTTAAAATGTAATGACTTGTTAATGCATAGTCGGCAGCGGCCTTAATTGAAGCCTTGCAAAGCACTTCAATATCGCTATTAGCGTTCCAACCATCCATTAAAGCCATAACCTTATCTGTATATGTAACGATGTCGTTGCCTAAATTTCCGGCCATAACTTTTGAATTTAAAATAAAGTTTTTAAATGCGGTGCGATTAAATACAACATCACTAATTCGGCAGAACAGCGACTCATCAACCTTTGCAGCAAGTGCAGCGTCATAAACCTTTGTTTGTAACTCTTGCAGAAGCACGCTTGCTTTTGTGAAAGGTGTTACACGACCAAACAGAGTCTTTTCGATAGCTTCCTCACTAATATCTTTGCCAGTCATATAAAGTCCGCAACGAACAATAGCCGACATTTGCAACCACAAATTATGTCCGCTTGTATTTTCCCAGTCGGTTACGACGCCGTTTTTAATATCAAGATTATAAGCATCATCTAAAAATGCTTCCATCTCATCACAAGCAACGGGGCGTTGATCTTTCGGAAGAGCATGCGGCCACGGGCACAAGCGGTTACAACCGATAAAACCGTCCCAACCCTGATCGCTGTTGCAGGCAAAAATATCCTTAAAGCCCTTAGATTTAAAGAACTCTAAACTGTCGTTACGGTGGCCGGTATAGAACCAGTCAAAAAGAATAACATCTTTATTAAAATCTTCGGCTAATTTTTGGTCGCCGAAAAGCATATCGCCCCAAATGCAAGGGGTAACGTTTTTGCTGTTTACATAGTCGCAAAGAGAAGATAGAAATTTAACATAACGCGGTTTTTCTTGGTCGTTTAAAGCACATTCGTCGCCACCGATATGTAAAAGTTCCGGCTCATAGATTTCTAACAATTCATCAATAACCTTATACGCAAAATCTTCTAATCTATCGTCAAAAAGACTAAATTGGTTAGTATTATTATCTCTGCGCATATCTGCAAAGCGTTCTTGATAATAAACAAACGATTCGGCATGGCCGACAAGGTTAACAACGGGAACAACCTCCATTCCCCTACTTTTAATTTCGTTTTTTATCCAAGCGGCTTCTTCTAATGTAATACAGCCTTCGCGCATAATACCCTTAAAAGCTTTTCTCTCAAAAAAGCCTTCTAAGTGAAGCAAAATGCCGTTATAACCGGCTTTCTTTAAAACATCAAGTAGTTTTACGGTTTCTGCTTTATTGATTGAACGGCTACGCGCATAGTCGTACAAAAAGTATCTGTTTTCGAATTTTTCCATCAATGTTTCCCCTTAATAACGAATGTCGAGTGTTTCATCTTCAGATTCAGTCTTTTTGCTTGAAGAGTCAGTTGAACTTGTTTTGCCGGACGATGCTTCTTGACTGTCAATTACTTGACCGTCCTTTTTTTCGGTAAAGCCAACAGTTAAGCCGTCCATCATTTTTTTATCTTCTTCAATCTTCTTTTTATAACTTGAAGAGTCTTTACCGGCAGCAATGTCACTGCTTGTTAAGTTAGCTTCTTCCTCTTCTTTAGTCATATTGGAAGATGAGGTTGCTTTTGGCTTTTTAACATTTTCCTTATCCTTTTTCTTGCAACCCGCAAAGCAGGTTAACATTAACAAAAGAACTAAACATAAAGTTAAAATTTTACGCATAACAAAAACTCCTTTTATTCAATTACAACATTTTCAAACGGCATAATCGGCAGTCTTGTCATTAAGTCATACGGTAAAGTATAAAGCATTGACGGTGCCGAACAACCGATTGTATAACCTTTTTTAATGTTTTTTTCGAATGTAAGAGTTATGGTCTTATTTCCCATACACTCATAACCGGAAAGTGCTATGCCATTTCCCTCTTCATCATAAGCCATAAACGGCAAAAGTGAATAATGGCAAGCCTCGGTATTAATGCTGTCCATAACATTATTAAAGTACAGACAAACCGAATTTTTAGCATTAAGCTTTGCTTTAATAATATCGGGTGCTTCATAGCCTTCTGCTATACCATAAAGTTTTCCCAAAATTAACATAGACATTCGCCAAGCAATAATATAATTGGCATAATCGCTGTTATGTATCGTATCACCGACAGGCAAATCCAAAGTCGGTATCATATACACATTTTTCATTTCGTGCATAAGCTTGCGCTGTGTTTCGCGCATTTCGGACCAGTATTTTACCTGTATGGCGGGTGAAGGGCTGTGAATAAATGTCTGCTTATTTATTTGCGCTGTAAATACAGGTATATTTTTAAAGAAACGTTTTTCAAACTGAGAATAAAGGCGTTTAAAGTCTTCTTCATAAGTTATGCTTCCAACATCACTTTCGCCCTGATACCAAATAACAGCACGAATTCCGTTACCGCTTTCTTCGCACATTTGCGACATCACATCAAACAGTTCGCCGTCTTTCGTTTTATCAAATTTGGAAATCGGCACACCGCCAACTGCGGTAGGAATAAGACCGATTGGATAGCCTAACACTTTGCTTAAATCGGATGCCATACGAATCCACGCCGAATGTGCGGTACCTTTAAGAAAACATTCGTACTTGCTGTTAGTAGGGTCGCTTAAAGGATGTTTTGCAACTTTCCACTTTCCGTCTAAAGCGAAGACTCTGACATTAGGATTGAGTTCATCACTTAAAACACTTTTGCTGGTGCCGACGGCATTGCTTTGACCCGAAATTAAGAAAATATCGCCAACGCCGACATTAGATATAGTATAAGCGGGGCTTTCTTCCCTGATACCGTGTCTGACAGTCAGCGCAATGTTATAAGGCCCGCCGACTTTTAAATTGAATTTTGCAATAAAAGTACCGTCTTCCTGCACTTTAAAATACAAAAGCTTGTTTGCGAAAAGTCCGCTATCCTGATAGGTTGTGCGTACTAAAATTTTTGCATTTTTAAAGCAAAAATCCTTACCTGCGTTCTCAATAACGCCTTCAATTTTAACTTCGGCAAAGCCGTTTTTTTGTTGTAAAACCTGCCAATCGGCAGGACCTTTTAAGACTTTCGGCATCATAACAGACATTTAAAAGTCCTCCTCTAAACCGCCCTTTGGATAAAGGAATTTAATGGTCGTTCCCTTTCCCAAAGTGCTATTAACGGTAATACCGTATTCCTCGCCGTAAAGAAGTTGCAAGCGTTCATTGATGTTTCGCATACCGAGATGTTTTTCACCCGAATCAAAATCAGTAATAAGAGTGTTTATCTCGCGAAGCTTCTCGGGCGACATACCAATGCCGTCATCCGAAACCGAAACGTGTATCGTGCTGCCTGCATCGTGAATAGAAATTTTAATAGTTATTTTTTCGACACCCTCGCCTAACGCGTGGTTTGCAATATTTTCAATGAGCGGTTGTATGCTTAATTTTAAAATGTTATATTTTTTGACCGACTCGTCAACATCCCACAAAACTGTATAGGTATTGGGACAGCGAATATGCAAAATTTCAATATAACTTTCGGTAAACTTGCATTCGTCTTCAACCGTCCTGAAAATTTCATTGATATTTATTGTTGAACGGTACAACTCTGACATATTTAAAATTGCCTTTGAAATATCGTTTTTGCGCTCGTTTAAAGTTCTGTACGCAATCCAGTTAATTGCTTCAAGAGTATTGTAAATAAAATGCGGACAAATTTGTGCTTGAAGTGCCGCAATATGTTGATTTGTAAGTTCCTGCATCTTTTCGTCAACAAGCTCTGACAGTTCGTTGTTGGAAGATGCAAGCTTTTTGATTTTAGCGTTAATATAATCAACTTCATCAAGACTCTTTTGGTCCATAAGTGCCATATCGCCCACCTGCGACAGAATGTTTTCAACAGGCTTATAGGTGAATTTCAAAATCATATACGTAATAACAAAACCGACTGAAATACAGGCTAATACCATGAGTCCGATTAAAAGATTATTGATAGAATCAAGATTTTTATAAATGGAAGCGTCGGCCAAACCGACAACATAGAAATCAAGGTTTTCGAATTTTTTGCAAGTAGCAATGGTCTTAATGCCGTCAATCCTGATAATTGAGCTTTTACCATCGGTAAGATTGATTTTTGTGCCGAGCACTTTGCTGATTTTGTTGTTAATTTGAAATCTGCTATTGGCGATAACGATGTTTCCCTTAGAATCAACAACATATTCATTTCTAAGGTCGTTAACACTTAACAGAACGGTTTCGGCCAAATATTCGGTATTGATACCTATATAAACCTTATTGCCGACATAACCGCCCGACTGTGTTTCGGTAACCATAAAAAGCTTACTGCCGTCTTCATTAAGATTTTCATAAAGTGTAATATCGCCGAATTTACCGTATGATTTTCCTTTTTTATATCCCTTGGCATTTACGGTGCCGGTTGAAATGCTATAACCGTTTTGACTGTTTATAACCTTAATGGATTCGACCGCATTAAAGGTTGCGCAAACAGTTTGCATTTCCTTTTTAATTGAATATATTTGTGTAGTATCGTCGCTTAAAGTATCCGTTGAAATTGAAAAATTTCTCGTTGAAAAATAAACTGCAGAAGCAGCAATATGGTAAAGGGTGTTTGAAGCAACTGCGCCGGTCTTTTCGGCTTCATCCGTTTCAAGAATATTCATCTTTTCTTTTCTGACTGAAATATTAAATGCAACTAAACAAGACATAACTATAAAGGCAAATGCCAAAAACATCGCCGAAATTAGTATCATGTTCTTTCTGAAAATTTTTCTGAAACGTTTATTGTTCTTCATTCTCCTGAACCGCCGTTGCAATATACTGTTTAGGAGTCATACCTGTTTCGTTTTTAAATACGCGCAAGAAATAGTGAACTGAGTTGTAGCCTAAAAGCTCTGCTATTTCTTCCAAAGAATATTTACCACGAACCAGATAGTCCTTTGCTTTATTCATTCTAAACCGCATAATATATTCGCCGAAGCTCTCGCCCGAATCCTGACTGAAAATACGGCTTAAATAGGTTGGATTAAGATTGAACTTTTCGGCCAACATACCAAGGGTGATACCCTCTTGATAATGTTGACTGATATAATATTTAATTTGAAGGATACGCTTATCGCTATTAAGATACATTTGTTGAGTTAGGTTTGCAAGAAAACCGAACAGTTCATCCTTATTATCTATGAAACTTAACTTTGAAAAATAATACTCTGTATCAATATCAAAATAATCGCTCATATGTCTAATAAGCGAATATGCAAACTTCTTTATCCAGTCAAAGCTGTATGTTTTGTCTAAAATATCAACAATATCATTTATAGCGCCAAAGTTGTTATTCATTAAATATTCAATATACATTTCAACCATAGAATGTATGCTTGTAATTACCGTATTTAAAAGGTTTTCATATGTTGAAATTGTATAACTGATATTTGCTTTGGCGGCTTTCTTAAACAGAGTTTTAATGCTTTGAGCATAATCTTCGGCTTCGGTCAAAGCTGTGCCGTTTAAAACAAACAAAAGTATTGTGGCACCGGTGATGCGCTCATCCAAACAAAATGCAACCGAATTACTGTTTGTGGTTTCGCACATATAACGCCAATTATCGCCAACATCCGGCATATTCATTTTATCGGTGCTGTTAAACTCGACAAGAGCGCAGGGATAATGCTTATATTCATTACCCATTGAATTGAAAAATTTATCAAGCTCGCTATAATCAAGTTTTCCGCCGACAAAAAGTTGTAACTGCTTACAAAAATACTGATGTTCTTCAAGTATTTTTCTGGCATGACGGATTTCCTCTTCAACCGATTCGTTAGTTAAAACTTTTTGTTTTAAATTCTCAATAACTTCTAATAAATTGTCGGTATCAATAGGTTTAGAGATAATGCGAAAAACACCGTATTCAAGCGCTTTTTGAGCATATTCAAAGTTGCAAAAGGCTGAAATAATAACAACTTTTGTTTGAATGTTATTATCTTGAATATATTTTGCAACCTCTAAACCGTCCCTTTCGGGCATGCGAATATCGGAAATAAGCAAATCAACCTTATTGTTTTGCAAAGCACGAATTACCTCGTTACCGTTGTAACAGGTAGCAACAATGTTGATACCTTCGCACTCGTTAATAAGCATTTTGCTTAAATTGTCGCTTATTACCTTTTCGTCATCAGCGACAATTATATTAAAAGGTCGCATTTCCCTACCCCCTTAAAATTAAATCAAATATAGAAAAGAAACGGGAAGACTAAATCACAAGTCTTCCCGTAAAGTTAGTATTGTGTGCAAAAAAGACTTTATACTTACTCTATATAAATTCTTTTATGTATAAATTAACCCTTAACTGCACCTACAACCATACCCTTTGTGAAGTACTTCTGGAAGAATGGGAATAAGAGTACCATCGGTCCTGCTGCAAGTACGCACATTGCAAACTTAAGTGTTTCACTTGGGATCTTAACGGCATCAGCAACGGCAGGCATCATTTCCTGCAATCTCTTAAGTTGATCGGATTCGTTAAGTATTTTTTGCAGTAAGAACTGTAAGTTATAAAGTTCCGGATTGGTTATGTAGTAAAGCGGAATGGTATAGTCATTCCAACGGCTTAAGATACCTGTAAATGTAAAGGTTGCCAAAACCGGCTTTGAAAGCGGAATAATGATTTTAAACAACATTTGCATTTCGGTTGCACCGTCAAGCGAAGCCGATTCGATAAGCGAAACCGGAATCGTTGAGAAGAAGGTGCGGAACACGAATATCTGGTAAGCACCCGCCATACCACTAATAACATACATCCAAATGTTATCGCCCAAGCCGAAAACTTGAGTATTGATAACGTATGAAGGGATGATACCACCGTGGAAGAACATGGTGATTAACAAAATAACATTAACCGGCTTTTTGAAAGAGCAGGTGTCACGGGAAAGAACATAACCTAACATTGCAGTTGAAAGAATGGAAGCAGCGGTGCCAACAAATGCAGAGAAGATTGTTACACCGTAAGCTTTAACAAGAGCTTGAGGTGCTTGGAAAATTTGTGAATAAGCGGCACCGTCAAAATGCTCAGGAATAAGCTTAAAACCATTGTTTACAACATCATACTCGTTAGAAAGCGAAATACTAACAACCAGTAAGAAAGGAAGTATGCACAAAATTGCATATAGAACAAAGAAGATGTGAATCGGTATTTTGTAACCATTTTTTCTCATTTTTGTGCACCCCCTTAGAATAATGCGTTTTCTGGATTAACCTTCTTAATGAAGAGGTTAGTACCAAGTGTTAAAATAAGGCCAACAACGTTTTGGAACAAACCGATAGCGGCAGTACTACTCATATTACCGGCCTGCAAGCCACGGTATGTGTAGGTTGAAATAACGTCGGTCACCGGATAAAGTGCACCGGAGTTACGCGGTACTTGGAAGAACAGACCGAAGTCACCGCCCAAGATACCTGCAACACTCATGATAAGCAAGATGCAGATTGTCGGCATGATTGACGGAATGGAAATGTGAATGATTTGCTTAAAGCGGTTTGCACCGTCAAGTTCAGCAGCTTCATAAAGGCTGTGGTCAACACCCATTAAGCAAGCATAGTAAATGATACATCCCATACCTGTGCCCTTCCAGAAGTGGAAGAAAGCAAGGATATACGGCCAGTATTTCGGAGTACTATACCACGGAATTGCTTTTGCGCCGAACGATGCGCGAACAGCGTTAAACAAACCGTTATCATTTGAGAAGAGGGCATAACCTATGTAAGCTACAAGTACCCAAGAAATAAAGTTAGGTAAAATAATTGATGTTTGATAAATCTTCAAAAGTGCCTTACTTGTAATTTCGTACAATAGCAAAGCAACAATAATATTTAACAATGTGCCTAAAATGATAAATGCAACATTGTACAAAATCGTATTACGCAGAATTACTGCGGCAGCATCCGACTTAAAGAAGTATTCAAAATACTTGAAACCTGCCCAAGGGCTTCCGATAATACCGTCAACATAGTTATAATCCTTAAATGCGATAACAACACCGAACATCGGCAAATAAGCAAATAAGAACACATAAGCTAAAGCCGGTAATGACATGAAGACTAACGGAACGTTATTACGCACCTTAGTCATTAAGGGACTTTCTTTTTGGATTTTCATAAACATCTTCCTTCGGTTCAATAATAGTACTTTACGCAAAACCGTTGCGCAAAAAGGTCAAACTGTTTTTGTGCTGATTACCAAGGCTCATTCTCTTCCGAACCCATATCAATACTTTCAAGGTTGGTGCTGATTGTATCAGCAGCAATTTTTTCGTTTGGTTCGTACAAATCAGCCACAGCAAAGGATGGCTTTTTATAAGTCTTCTTCATCAAACAATTCTCCTTTCAAAGCAATGTAATAATAATCTGTAAATATAATACACTATTTATTGAAACAATAAAAGTGCGAAAAGTTTACATTTTAGGGTAAAATCTTTACATTTTGAATGCTTTTCATAAATTTACCTTGCTTTTCTTGTCTAATATGCACGGATTTTGGCGATTGCGCTCTTTTCAAGGCGTGAAACCTGTGCCTGTGAAATACCGATTTTATCAGAAACTTCTATCTGTGTTTTGCCCTCGATAAACCTTAAAGACAGTATGCTTTTCTCACGGGGTGAAAGTTCCTTGATTGCTTCTTTTAAAGCTATTTCGCCAAGCCAGTTTTTGTCGTCGTTATTGTCCCCTACTTGATCCAATACATAAAGCGAGTCGCCGCCGTCGGAAAAGACGGGATCATATAGTGATATTGGCGCAACGGTGCTTTCTAATGCTACAACAACATCGCAAACCGGCAGGTCTATTTTTTGAGCGATTTGACTAACGGTCGGTTCGGTTTTAAGTTCTAACAAAAGGCTTTCCTTTGCTTGCATTGCTTTATATGCGGTATCCTTTATGGATCGGCTTACCCTTATTGAATTGTTGTCCCTTAAATATCTTCTTATTTCCCCTATTATCATCGGTACGGCGTAGGTTGAAAATCGCACATTTTGAGTGATGTCAAAATTATCGATTGATTTCATAAGACCGATACAACCGACTTGAAACAAATCATCGGGATTTTCACCCCTGTTGCTAAATCTTTGAACGACGCTTAAAACAAGTCGCAAATTGCCGTTTACCAGCTCTTCGCGAGCAGTTTTGTCACCGCTATGTGCCTTTTTTAAAAGTTCTGTTTTTTGTGCTTCTTTAAGCACGGGAAGTTTAGTGGTATCGACACCGCAAATTGAAACCTTATTATACATTAAAAGATGTTCCTTTCTTTCTATATATAATAAGTATTACCTTTTTATATAAAATATAAACTTTATTTAAAGTCGGACTTGAAAAAGACAAAAAATATGTTAAAATAGTAGTATATTTTATTAAAGGGAGATATTTAAATATGTCTAAAGAAGTTATGGTTGAAATTTCCGCACGTCACGTGCATGTAACACAGTCTGACCTTGAAACCTTGTTTGGTAAAGGCTATGCACTTACTCCTAAAAAGGATCTTTCTCAACCCGGTCAATTTGCTTGCGAAGAAAAGGTTACCGTTGTTGGCCCCAAGTCTTCTTTAAAAGCTTCTATTTTAGGACCCGTTCGTCCTGAAACACAAATTGAATTATCACTTACCGATGCCCGTTCAATCGGTGTTACGGCCCCTATTAGGGAATCCGGCGATGTAGCCGCTTCCGGTGCTTGCAAACTTGTCGGCCCTGCCGGTGAAGTTGAGCTTACCGAAGGTGTTATTGCCGCAAAGCGTCATATTCACATGACCCCTGCCGATGCTGAAAAGTTTGGCATTAAGGACAAGCAGGTTGTTTCGGTTAAAATACCAACTGCGGGCCGTTCATTGGTATTCGGCGATGTCGTTGCACGCGTAAGTGAAAAATACGCACTTGCTATGCATATAGATACCGATGAAGCAAACGCCGCTTGCGTTCCGGGCAGCTGCATAGGTGAAATACTTGACTAATAATTCAGTTGGTATTTATATTCACGTACCCTTTTGCAAAAAGCGCTGCGCTTATTGTAGTTTTTACTCTGCCTTTTATTCGGAAGACGGCGTGAAGAATTACACAAACGGGTTAATATGCGAAATAAATAAATGGGGCGGTCAAATAAACCGTCCCATTAAATCTATATACTTTGGCGGTGGCACACCTTCGCTGTTAAGGGAGAACATTCTGCCTGTTATGAAAGCTATTAAAAATAATTTTAATGTTTTACCTGATGCCGAAATTACTGCCGAAGTAAATCCCGAACGCGACTGTATCGAGTTTTTAAAGAACGCCCGAAAATGTGGTGTTAACAGACTTTCTGTCGGGCTTCAATCTGCAAATGAAGATGAGCTTGAATTGCTTGGCCGAAGACATAGCTTAAACGATTTTGAATTCGTTTATAAAAATGCAACTGAGCTCGGGTTTCAAAACATTTCGGTTGATTTAATGTTAGGGTTGCCGAATTCAACGAAAGAAAGCTTTAAAAAAAGCCTCGATTATCTTGTCAGCCTTAATCCAACCCACATTTCGGCATATATATTAAAGGTAGAAGACAAAACTCTTTTTGCGAAAATCAAAAACCTCAATTTGCCGGATGACGATCAGGTTGCAGAGCAATATTTACTTATGTGCAATACTTTGAAAACAAACGGGTACGAGCATTACGAGATATCCAACTTTGCAAAGTGTGGGTTTCAAAGCCGTCACAACAATATTTATTGGCAAGGCGGTGACTATATAGGCATTGGCCCCTCTGCCCATTCTCTGCTTGACGGAAAGCGGTTTTATTATGAAGAAAGTTTGCAAAACTTTTCTAAAAATCCTAAAACCGTTTTTGAAGGTAACGGTGGCGGAAAAGAAGAATTTATTATGCTTTCTTTACGGCTTAAAGCGGGTCTTGATATAGCACGATACGAATTGTCATTTAAAGAAAGTATTAAGGCGGAAACACTAGAAAAGTTTGAAAATTTTGCTCGGTTGGGACTTGGTAAATTTGACGGAAATGTTTTTAGCCTTACCGACCAAGGCATGCTTGTTTCTAACAATATTATTACTGATATTTTGGAGTGTCAAATATGAGAACATTTAAAATACATTTAATAAGGCACGGCGCTACCGACGCCAATGTTTTAGGGCAATATATCGGTTCGAGAACCGATTCTCCCCTTTCGCCCGAAGGATTACGGGAGTTAAAGAATTTAAAAGAAAACTTAGAATACCCATATATTGAAAGGTTGTATTCAAGCCCTATGCTTCGTTGCAAGCAAACAGCCGGTGTTCTTTACCCCGGTATGGATGTTAATACTCTTGATGAGTTAACCGAATACGACTTTGGCTTGTTTGACGGAAAGACCGCTAATGAGCTTGAAATTGACCCTGATTTTATTAAGTGGACTTCGGGTAAACTGTCGGCACCGCCCGAAGGTGAAGACAACACAGAATTTATTAAGCGCATTTGTTTGGGATTACACAAAATTGTTTTAGATATGAGCGAAAACGAAATTTATGACGCTGGAATTATTATGCACGGCGGTGCTATTATGACATTGCTCGCAGCAACGGCAGTGCCACGCAAAACCGCACTTGAATGGACCGCAGATAACGGTCGCGGATATACTTTGCTTATCACACCTTCTCTTTATTTCAGTCAAGGTGTAACTGAGGTCTATGACATTATTTAGAGCGACAAAATGTGGCGAAAAGTGACTTATATATATTTATTTAAAAAAATTGCAAAAATTTAGATTTTTTGCTTGACAAACACCCCGTGAATAGATATAATAATTAAGTCGCTTTTAGTTATGGCTGTATAGCTCAGTTGGCTAGAGCATTCGGTTCATACCCGAAGTGTCATTGGTTCAAATCCAATTACAGCCACCAACGGCCCGGTGGTCAAGAGGCCTAAGACACCGCCCTTTCACGGCGGTAACACGAGTTCGAATCTCGTCCGGGTCACCATATATAGAGAGGTAGTACTTTTTAGTACTATCTCTTGTTTTTTTACAAGATTTATCAGATTCGAACAGTACGGTTTTGCTTGCAAAATAAAAACAGTCCGGTGGACTGTTTTTAAGTACGCGTGCGTGCCGGTGCGCTTTTGCGCCCGGGCGAATCTCGTCCGGGTCACCATATATAGAGAGGTAGTACTTTTTAGTACTATCTCTTATTTTTTTACAAGATTTATCAGATTCGAACAGTACGGTTTTGCCTGCAAAATAAAAACAGTCCGGTGGACTGTTTTTAAGTACGCGTGCGTGCCGGTGCGCTTTTGCGCCCGGGCGAATCTCGTCCGGGTCACCATATATAGAGAGGTAGTACTTTTTAGTACTATCTCTTGTTTTTTTACAAAAATAAAAAGGCTACGGAAAATCCGTAGCCTTTTGACTAATTCAAATTAAACCTTTGGGCCGGCCTTAACTAATGCCTTACCTGCTTCGTTAGTTGTGTATTTATTGAAGTTTTTAACAAATCTGGAAGCTAAATCCTTAGCCTTTTCTTCCCATTCGCCGGCATCAGCATATGTGTCGCGTGGGTCAAGAATTGCAGGGTCAACACCCGTAAGTTCGGTAGGTACCTCAAAATCGAAGTACGGAATTTTCTTAGTAGGTGCATTATTGATGTCACCGTTAAGAATAGCGTCAATAATACCGCGAGTATCCTTAATGGAAATACGCTTGCCCGTACCGTTCCAACCGGTGTTAACTAAGTAAGCCTTAGCGCCGCTCTTTTCCATCTTCTTAACTAATTCTTCAGCATACTTTGTTGGATGCAGTTCCAAGAAAGCTTGGCCGAAACAAGCAGAGAAGGTCGGGGTTGGCTCTGTAATGCCACGTTCTGTACCTGCCAACTTAGCAGTAAAGCCCGATAAGAAGTAGTATTGTGTTTGTTCGGGTGTAAGAATGGATACAGGAGGAAGCACGCCGAAAGCATCAGCCGAAAGGAAGATAACATTCTTTGCAGCAGGTGCACTTGATACGGGGCGTACAATCTTTTCAATGTGGTTAATCGGGTAAGAAACACGAGTGTTTTCAGTAACGCTCTTATCGTTAAAATCAATCTTACCGTTTTGGTCGAGAGTAACGTTTTCTAACAAAGCATTACGCTTAATGGCGTTGTAAATATCAGGCTCCGAATCCTTATCAAGATTGATAACCTTCGCATAGCAGCCGCCTTCAAAGTTGAAGACACCGTTATCATCCCAACCGTGTTCGTCGTCACCGATCAGCAAACGCTTAGGATCGGTTGAAAGGGTTGTTTTACCTGTGCCGGAAAGGCCGAAGAATATGGCAGTATTCTTGCCATCCATATCGGTGTTAGCGGAGCAGTGCATTGAAGCAATACCCTTAAGCGGAAGATAGTAGTTCATCATAGAGAACATACCCTTCTTCATTTCGCCGCCGTACCATGTGTTAATGATAACCTGTTCGCGGCTTGTAATATTAAATACAACAGCGGTTTCAGAATTTAAGCCTAATTCTTTATAATTTTCAACCTTTGCCTTTGAAGCATTATAAACAACAAAGTCAGGTTCAAATGTTTCAAGCTCTTCATCGGAAGGAACGATGAACATATTCTTGATAAAGTGAGCTTGCCATGCAACCTCAACGATAAAACGAACAGCCATGCGAGTGTCTTTATTAGCACCGCAAAAAGCATCAACAACAAACAACTTCTTGTTGCAAAGCTCTTTAACGGCAATGTCTTTTACTGCCTTCCAAGTAGCTTCGCTTGCAGGATGGTTGTCGTTCTTATATTCATCAGATGTCCACCAAACGGTGTTCTTTGAATTTTCATCAACAACGATAAATTTATCTTTAGGTGAACGGCCGGTGTAGATGCCTGTCATAACGTTAACAGCACCAAGTTCACTTTCTTGACCCTTTTCGTAGCCAACCAAATCCGGCTTTGTTTCTTCAGCAAAAAGTTCGTCATAACTCGGATTATGAACAATTTCAGTAGTACCGGTAATGCCGTACTTGGTTAAATCAATAGTTTTCATAAATAGTCACCTTTCTAAACTATAAATTTATAATAAACTAAATGTACGGGAATATGCACTAAAAAGTACAAATCCCACCAATTACTATTTTATTCTTAAAAATGGTAGTTGTCAAGCAAATATTACCATTTTTGTTAGTTTTTTAACAAAAAATTTACAAATAATAAAAGCCCCCCTAAACGGAGGGCTTTTACTTTTAAAATATTAGTTGCAAATTGCAAGTTCGGTTTCTTTGTCGAACAAGTGAATCTTTGAAGTTTCAAATGCAACTTCAACAACATCACCGGGTTTAGCGGTTGTTGACGGATTAACTCGTGCGTTAAGGTTTTGACCTGCGCATACCATGTAAAGATATGTTTCAGCACCCATAAGTTCGGTAACTTCGATTTCGGCCTTAACAATACCGTCTTTGTTAGCTGCGATAAGTTCAGGCTCGTCATGGATGTGTTCAGGACGAATACCCATGATAACTTCTTTGCCGTCATAGTTTTCAAGAACGCCGTCCTTATTCTTATCAGCAGGAAGCTTAACTCTATACTTAGTATCATCCGTACCAAATTCAACAAAGAAGTCCTTGCCGTCTTTAACAACAACGGATTCAACAAAGTTCATTTGAGGAGAACCAATAAAGCCGGCAACGAACAGGTTGCAAGGATAACGGTAAAGATTGTTCGGTGAATCAACCTGTTGAACAATACCGCTCTTCATAACAACGATACGAGTACCCATTGTCATAGCTTCGGTTTGGTCGTGTGTTACATAAATAAATGTAGTACCTAAACGTTGATGCAACTTAGAAATTTCAGTACGCATTTGTGCACGAAGTTTAGCATCCAAGTTTGAAAGCGGTTCATCAAGTAAGAATACCTTAGGTTCGCGAACGATAGCACGGCCCAAAGCAACACGTTGACGCTGACCGCCTGACAAAGCCTTTGGCTTGCGCTCTAATAAATGTTCGATATCAAGAATGCGAGCAGCTTCTTCAACGCGACGCTTAATTTCTGCCTTAGGAGTCTTACGGAGTTTAAGACCGAATGCCATATTATCAAATACGGTCATATGCGGATAAAGAGCATAGTTTTGGAAAACCATTGCAATATCGCGATCCTTAGGTGCAACATCGTTTACAAGGCGGTCGCCAATGTAAATTTCACCTTCGGTGATTTCTTCCAAACCTGCAACCATGCGCAAAGTAGTAGATTTACCGCAGCCGGAAGGACCAACTAAGATTATAAACTCCTTATCTTCAATTTCAAGGTTGAAATCTGCAACGGCTTCAACGCCACCTGCATATCTCTTATAAACATTACGTAGTGATAAACTTGCCATAAAAGTTAACCTCCAAAATATTTATTCACTATTAACAATGCTATTATAACAAAAAGAATAATGGAATTCAAGCAGAACAATATCCAAAGATATAGGTAAAGTTTTGTTTAAATTGTATATCTTTTTTAACAAATTATTTCTTTTCTAACATAATTCGTTCCAATTCTTCTTTTTTATACTCAATACACTGCCCCGCTTCTAAGTCTGCGGGTAAAACAAGACCGCCGATGGATTCGCGCATCAATTCGTTAACTCCGGCGTCATAGAGACCAAACATACGCTTGATTTGATGGTACTTACCTTCGGTAATAATCACCCTTGCTTTGTTATCCCCCAAATCGAACAGCTTTGCCGGTTTAAGAACAGTTCCGTCAACTAGCTTGACGCCATTTGCAAAGCCTTTTATCATGCTCTTTGTAACAGGTGAATCCAAAGTGGCAATATAACTTTTAGCAATATTGCTTTTCGGCGATATTACTCGGTGCCCAAAGTCACCGTCGTCAGTAAGTATAATAAGGCCTGTTGTATCTTTATCTAAACGGCCAACCGGAAACATACCGCTTCGCTTGTATTTTTCCGGTATTATGTCAACTATTGTTTTTCTGTTTTTATCGTTGCACGCAGTTAATATGCCGGCAGGTTTATTCATAACAAGGTAGATATGTTCTTTATACTCAACGCTTTCATCGTTACAAGTGATGTTTGAAGATACCGCTACCCTTTCGGACGGGTCGCGCACAACAGCACCGTTTACCTTAACCTTATTATGCCTTATTTTTATTCTTGCTTCACTTCTTGAAACATTTAGTTGCTTAGATATTATCTTGTCTAAACGCTCGGTTTGTTCTTTGATTTTCATAGTTTTCCTATCCATGTAAATAGATGGTACGCGAATTTCTGTGCTTATAAACACTCAACACAAGCCCAACACCCAAATATAAGCACAAAAGCGAAGTACCACCGGCACTGAAGAAAGGCAGTGTTATGCCGATAACCGGTAAAATGGAAAGGCACATACCGACATTTATAATTATTTGCGCAAACAACATTGAAAAGAATCCAACGCAAATAATCTTACTGCTGTCTTGGTTACACATACGCGCGATTTTAACAGAACGCAAGCAAATTGCGGTTAGAACAATTAAAACAACTACACACCCTACAAAGCCTAATTCTTCACCTATACTTACAAATATAAAATCGTTTTGGCCTTCGGGTACAAAGCCTCTGGAGGTTAGGGTTCCCTTTAAAAAGCCTTGACCGAAAAATCCGCCGTTGGCAAGTGCCTTTCGCCCCCAATATTGTTGGTAACCGATACCCTCAATATCCGATTCAATATCAAATATTACTTTAATTCGTGCTTTTTGGTCTTCATTCATAACGAAGAAGTAAACAATAGGTGAAGCTACCACTGCGGCAGATAAAGCCGCAACAAAATATTTCCACGAAACGCCGGCGGCCCACATCATAGCAAGCACCATAACAGCGAAAACAAGCGCCGTACCGTCATCACCTTGAAAGTGAATTAAAAGTACGGGAAAAGCGCCATGCAAGCAAAGCGGAATTAGGTATTTTAATTTGTTTATGTTAGGTTTAATAAGCGAAATGTGTGTTGCAAAGGTTATAATAAAACAAATCTTTAAAAGCTCAGCAGGTTGAAAGGTGGTAAATCCCAAATCAAGCCAAGCTTTATCATCGGTGCCTTCGGGCGCAAAACCGATAACGAAGGTCAGCAAAACAGGTACAACACCAAGGACGGCGGCAATATACCACCGCTTAGTAAAAGTTTCGGGATCAAAATTCGAGATAATTGCGGCGGCAATAACGCCGATTATCATTGAGCCTACTTGTACTGTAAAAGGTCTGTATGTATTAAGATAGTGTGTCGCCGTAAAAACTGCCAAACAACCGTATCCGGAGGCAAATATGCAAAGCAAAAGCAACAACTTGTCGGTTTCACGAATAAAATCGGCAACCGCATAAAGCAATCTTTTCATTTAAGAAATTACTCCTAAATAATATATTTTATGATTATATTATATTTTATTTTAAAAAAATATTCAAGTAGCTCTTTTCATAATTGTAAATATATGTTATAATTTATTAAATATAATCGGAAAGAGGGGTTTTATGGCCGAGTATATAAGCAACAGTCCCGAAGAAACCCGTAAAATTGCGGCAGAGCTTGCAAAAGAGTTAAAGGGCGGCGAAGTTATCGCTTTCAGCGGTGGATTAGGTCTTGGCAAAACCTGCTTTACCGGCGGTCTTGCAAAAGGGCTTGGATTTGACGGTTATGTTACCTCCCCTACCTTTGCGATTATGAATGAATATATCGGTGGCAGACTTCCCCTTTATCACTTCGATATGTATAGGATTTCCGGTTGGGGCGACCTTTACACAACCGGTTTTTTTGAGTGTCTTGAATCCGGTGGTGTTGTTGCTGCCGAATGGAGTGAAAACATCTTAGGCGCTTTGCCCGATAATAACACGATTTTTGTCAATATTGAACGGATAGACGATAATAAAAGAAAAATAACCATAAAGAAGAGTTAAAATGAAGATATTAAGTGTTGAATGTTCTGCCGGACCTGCTTCGGCTGCTATAATTGAAGACGGTAAAGTTATTGCAAGCAATTTTGTTAATGTAAAACTGACGCACTCGCAGACATTGTTGCCCGCAATAGAAAATGTATTAAAAATTTCCCTTACCGATATTGATGATATTGATGCATTTGCCGTTAGCACCGGCCCCGGTTCTTTTACCGGCGTCAGAATAGGCATTAGTGCAATAAAAGGTCTTGCAGCACCTAAAAATACGCCTTGCATTCCCGTATCCACACTTGCTGCCATGGCTGAAAATTTTGTCGATCAAAACACTTTGGTTCTTTCTGTTATGGATGCCCGTTGCAACCAGTTTTATAACGCATTTTTTGAAATAGAAAACGGCATTATTACGCGGTTAAACGAAGATAATGCGGAAATTTTTGAAAATATTGAAAAAGAATTAAAAAAAGTGTCGCAAAATTTTAAAAAACATGTTATAATAGTTGGCGATGGTGCAGAAGTTTTCTTTAAAAAACTTTCTTGCACGGAAAATATTGAACTTGCCGGCGATCAAAGGCGCTATCAAAATGCCGTTGGGGTTGCGCTAAACGCACAAAAGGTTGTTGCAAACGGCGGTGCGGTTACACCAAAAGAGCTTATGCCGGTTTATTTAAGACTGCCTCAAGCCGAGCGCGAACTAAGGATAAAAAACAGTCAAAAATAGCATTTACCGCTTTTAAGCGATGAAATATTTTAATAATTTTTCGGAGGAAGAAAAAATGAATAAGAATGTTCACATTATGGATCACCCGCTAATCCAGCACAAATTAACAATTCTGCGTGATGAAAAGACAGGCTCAAAGCAATTCCGCGAATTGATAAGCGAAATTGCAATGCTTATGTGCTATGAATCCACAAGAGATTTACCGCTTCAAGAGGTTGAAACAAAGACTCCTGTTGCTACCGCAAAGACAAAGGTTTTAGCAGGCCGTAAAATGGCTTTTGTTCCGATTTTGCGTGCAGGTCTCGGCATGGTTGACGGTGTCCTCAACCTTATCCCTGCTGCCCGCGTAGGTCACATTGGTATGTACCGTGACCCCGAAACACACCAACCGGTTGATTACTATTGCAAATTACCTTCCGACCTTAATGAAAGGGATGTATTTGTATTAGACCCAATGTTAGCAACCGGCGGCAGCGCTATTGATGCAGTAACACGCATTAAGGAATTCAGTCCGAAGCGCATTAAATTTATGTGCATTATCGCAGCTCCGGAAGGCATTGAGGCCTTTAATAAGGCTCATCCTGATGTCCCTGTTTACTGTGCCGGTCTTGATGATCACCTTAACGAACATTGCTACATTGTACCCGGTCTTGGCGATGCCGGCGACCGTATTTTCGGTACAAAATAATTAAAACAAATTTTAAAAGCACTTAAGAATATTCTTAAGTGCTTTTCTTTTTGCAAAAAAACATCCCCAAGTTACCTTGGGGATGTTTTTAATTTGATTAATCGGCAAGAGCGGCTGTAAATACATCTTTATATGCTTTTAACAAGTAAAGTGTATCAGCAGCGGTGCCAAGCATGCCGTTTGTTGTGGATGCTAATGCAGTTGCAAGTGTTGTAGTGTTGTAATTAGTCAATGTTGCACCTGTTGCATCAACATAAGATGCGCCGTTCATAACGTTTAATGTAGTGTTATCTTTGTAGCTGTAAAGTTTGCTTGCAGCGCCTTTAATAACACCGTTAATCGAACGAACGATAACATTTGAAGTATCAATTTTGTCAGCATCGGTCGGGTTGTTGTTATTGCCGTCGCCATCTACGTAAGCTTCGGAGTTGTAAACGACAACATCGTTACCGTTACTGTCCTTATAAACTGAGTAGAAGCGAGCAACAATCCATTTACTCCAATGCTCGGCTGAGTTATCACCGAACAAACCGAAAATGTTAAAGATGAGTTCGTCACCCTTTGCATCCAGATCTGTGTAAAGCTTTTCGTAGAATTGTGAGCCCTTTACATCCTTTTCAAGAACAGTCACATTATTATCAACCATAGCGTTGTAGGAAGCGATAACTACACCGAACTTATAATACTTACTGCTGGTCGGCCGTTTACAAGCAAAACCTAAGGATGTTGTTTGACCGAGCGAAATTGTAGCACCGTTATTATTCGGACGGATAAACTTGAATGCCTTTTCGCAATTTTCAAGTGCTTGAGTGCCCAAAAGTGCCTTATTTGTAGCAGAAAGATTATTATAATCATTATAAAGTGCTAAAACATCATTTATATCAGCATCAGTAATAGTGCCGGCAGCAGCCTTTGCAAGAACTTGCTCATACTTTTCTGCTAATGTTGCTTCACGGGTAAGTTTTACATACTGCAAGTGGCTGATAGCGGTATCACCGATATAAAGCTGCGGTAAGATTACTTCAGATTCGGTGTAAATAATACCGATTTCTGTGGTAAGGGTGGAATATCTGATAAGGAAATCGCTTGTGCCGTTATCTAAAGTCCAAGATCCATCCTTAGTAGCATCTAATACATAAGGTGTGTTACCTTCTGTGCCATCCTTTGAAGAATCCTCATACCAGAATAAGAGTTCGTTAATTCTAATACCGGTTCTCTTATATGTTCCGCTGTCGTATGGACTTGTAAATTGCGGATCATAAACGGTTTCATATTCCATCATAACGCACAAACGGTCAAAGTTTGCTTGGTAGTAACCTGCAAGACCAGCAGCTGCACCGGGGTGAGCATCTAAAGCATTGACATATTTAGAAGCGGCACCGGTGTAAGTGCCGTCAACTTCACCTGTAGAAAGCGCACTTCCTGAACGGGCACGACCGTAGAATTGAGCGTTATTGTAATCAACATCACCCGAATATTTATTACAGTACATAGGAACAATTACGTTCTTCTTATTTGTGGAAGAAGCAACATTCACGCCGTCAACATAAACGGTAGGTTTGTTAGCACATACTGAATATTGGAATAGGCAATTAGATGGTACGTTATTTTTTAAGGAATCAATCTTGTTGATTTTCGGGAAAATGTTAAACAGGTCATAAGTAACATAACCGTTGTTTGATGCATTCAAGGTACCGTAATCATAAGCTAATGTCATGGTTGTTGCCTTTGTAGCATCATACTTAGCGGAATTAACAACCTTGTTGTTGTTTGTGTTACCGTTTTCGGCAACCTTTAACATTGTATCCTTAAAGTAGTTGTAAATGTTAGTGTACTGTGCATATTTAGCGGCATCATAAGTAAATTGTTTACCACCGTCAACAACAAAGAGACCGTCTAACATTTCAATCATATGATTGTACTGTGTAACAACAGCAACCTTATGTTCTTCTTCGATAGCATAATACTTGGTAAGTGCTGTATCTAACTTAGCAAGGTCAACAGTAGCACTTGTTGCAGCTGCTAAACTGTTATCGTTATAATATGTTTCAAAATCAATTTGATTTTGTGTCGGAATTAAAGCAATAGCAACCGGATACAAAGTATCAACCAAAGTCGTGCCAACAGCAAAGCTATAACCGACTAACGAATAGTTGTTGTTAAGAACTGACTTAACGCCATCGCTTAAAGTGTCATAAGCGAGCTTAGCATTAACAACTGCTTGCGCGATTGTTATGTTTGTAATGTCGGGAACTGTATAGTTAATTGCAGTTTCATAAGTATCGACAAAATCTTGTGCGTCTTTAACATAACCTGTGTAGTTAGCGATTGCAGCTTCAGCATTAGCGAGGATGGTTTTGCAAGGATCTGTAAAGCCTTCCGGAATTGCATCTGCTAAATTTGCAGAATTCAATTTGTCATAATCGGAACGGATACCGGCAACTGTTGTGCTCTTTGTAGCGTAGTTGGTAACCGTAACTTCGCCGATAGCAGCAATGCGGTCGCGCAAAGCTTCTTCTTCGGCTGTTAACTTAACGCACTTTTCCCAACCTACATACTTAACATCAACACCGCTTAAATTCCATTCAAGCTTTGCGCCGTATGCAAAGCTGATTTTATTTATTTTTCTGTCGATTGTTAAAAATGTTTCGGCACCCTTTGCGTTTATTGTCGGGCCGTAAACATTGGTGGCTTCATACATACCTGTATCCGCATTCAGTTCCGTTCTGTAACCTTGGTAAATAAGGTCGGTTTGGTTGGGGTTCTTGGCGTTGGGTCGGAGAATTATGTCAAAATCCTGCATCAAATCAACAGTAACGGGGTATGTAGCTGCTACACTCCAGGTTGAGCTTTGGTTGAATGCACCTGTGGCAGGGTCCCTATATGTACGCAAACGGTCAGCGTTAGTATTGCCCGGTACGCCCGTTGTTGCGTTTAAGAGCACCAATCTCGGGCAGGCATTGCTGGCGCCGCCGCTCGCCAAATTCGAATCCAACCATGCAGTAACAATGTCGTCATTCTTTGCCTTAAAGCCGCCCTTAACCGAAAGGGTTACACTTTCAACATCAGCAAGCTCTTCATCGGTCAGGTTAACGAAAAAGCTTTGTACGCGGTTAGCTTCGTTATAACCGTTACATAACTTTAAGAGATTTTGACCGCTTTTATCTTGGAAAATTTCTTTCCAATAAGCATATTGTGCCGTATTGACAACGTTACCGTCACCGACACCTTGCTGTGCGGCGATAATATCCTTTTGCCAGTCTTCACTAAAGTCAAAAGCAACACGCTTTTCGTTAAATCTTTGTTGGAATTTATAATATTCCAACCTGTTTGAAACCCGTGCCTTTTGTTCTGCTGTTAAAGCTTCAAATGCTTGTTTTGCAGTTTCAAAGCTTTGTTCATCGGTTATGCCGGCAATTAGCTTTGAAACGGCATTTATGCCCGAATTGTCAGCAGGATTTGTGCTGTACATATTAACCTTAATGTCGTCAAAAGCAAATTTTGTTTGTTCGGTCGAGCCGTATGAGTTGGTACCGATTGAATATGTAGCGCCAACACCGAAAGAGCCTTTGCTTACATCAATTTTAGAAATTGCTTTGGAAGCACCGCTTTCATCATACGCCTTGCAGGTTGTTTCGTTTGCAATAAGCACAGTTCTCTTGTAACCTGTGGCGTCAGAAATGGTGAATTGAACACCGCTCGGCTCATAATCAAAGTTAAAGTTTAACCATTCGCCTGCTTTAAAGTTGTTCTTTATGTTGGTGTTTCTGATACCCGGCAATACAGGGAAAAGACCTTCAATACTACCTGTTGATGTAGCAATAGCTTCCTTTTGTGAAGCATATTCTACACCCAATGTGAACTGGTTAACATAATCGGGTGCCAAGGTAGAGAAAAATCCGGCTGTATAGGATTGGTTACCTGATACAAGGGCGGTGCGGTAAGAATAACCGTCTTCACAAATGATGACTTGGTACCTTAACATATCAAAATCTTTAAAGGTGTTCCAATAACCGGCGGTAACCCTTACGCCGCGCCAGTTGTCTGCATCTTTATAATAGTAAACAAGAATGGGTGAAGAATAACCGGCATCTTTACCGAATTGATGGTACGCAACGGAACTGCCTGCATTGCTTTCTTCATCACTTAAAGCAAACCTACCGCTAACGCTCTTTTTAACAAGACCGTCTTTAGCGACACCGTTATCAACAGTTTGTGCCAAAGCAACAATGCTTGTAAGGCCGGCTTGGTTTTCATAAGCGCCGGCAGCGGGTGCATTATTTAGCACAGTATAATCGGCTTGGTTTTTATTTAAATAAGGGCCAACAAGTAAAGCATTACTCGAAGTCTTTTCAATGTTTGCGCCTGTCGCAAAATTGATTTGGCGGACGTCGATTGTTTTCTTTTCAAGGCCGTAAGCTTCGCCGACAGTCGGATTATAGTTCCAAGTTTCATAACCCTCTGCCGTTTCGGCACCGGTTTTTGCACCTACCTGTACCCAAGCAGAAGCGTCGCCGTTTTCAAAATCGAAAGTAGCGGAGAGGTCGTCTGCAGATGCAGCAGCTGACGTTAACAATGAAAGCGAAGCAAAAGCAGAAACAGCAACTAAAACCGATAGTAAAAGTGCTAACGACTTCTTTAAAATAACATTTCTTTTCATTATTTTATTTTCCTCCTGATTTATTTTATGTACCCTACCCCAAGCCGTTTGGCTTGAGGTAAGGACAAAATTTATTAGAAGCGAATGTCTAAGTTCGGCTCGGAAGTTGTTATACCCTTGCTTTCAGTGCTTGAGCTCGGATTGCTTGAACTCGGGTCAGATGAGCTTGGGTTAGAACTTGACGGGTCACTAGAACTCGGATTGCTTGAGCTTGGGTTAGAAGAAGATTCTTCGCCGTCTTCTGCGTTATTAAATGTATGGAAGCTGATAAGTCCTAAAACATATCTTCTGATCTGGTTAGCGTCACGCAAAGTAACCTTACCGTCTTTGTTAACATCCATACGGGCAACTTGTTGCGTTGTACCTGTGCTTATTTCTAAGTAGTGGTAACGAACAAGTGTAACGTCTTTAAGTGTAACCTTACCGTCGCCGTTAACGTCGCCTAACAGATAGTCAACTGCTTTGCCGTCTTCAACCAAGTAAATGATACACTTAGGTGAGTTAAGTTTATTATTTTCGTAAACGCCCTTAGCCGCATTTTCAAGGTAATCTGAACCTAAGGATACCTGTGCGTCTTCAATAAGGTTGTTACGGATAAGAACACCGGAAATACCGGTAGCAATACCGCTAAATGCAGTTTCGCTGTTCTTTAAGTGCATGCCTTCAACAACAAATTCGATTAACGAGTTAGGTGTTGAACCTGCACTGACGGATATGCCATATCCATCTAAGAAACCGCGTGTATCTTCGGGGTCGGTCCAGTCGCCGTTACCCTTAATCATAACACCCATCATACCGCAAGTACACGGTGTGGTAGATGATTTCATAGCCATTGCACAGCCACCGGTTTGGTCACCGTTAATCTTGTTACCACTGTGGTCGGAGTGAATGTAAACCTTTGAGTCGTGCATGTACATATTCTTAAAGGTAATGTACCAGATGATTGAAGAACGGTTTGTAAGGTTGATACCGTCACCCTTGCTGTAATCGTACATATCAAAGATCCAGTTAATACCTGCACCGTAAATACCGCCGGCAGAACCTTCGGACAGATGGTTCTTAACAAGAATGGTATTTGTACGGTGGTCAACTACGAAAACAGTTGAGTTACGGTTAGGTCTAACCGTAAGGGGTGAATTAAGAGTAACAGTATATCTATAAGATTCCTTACCATTAGCTCTGTATTTCCTGTTAGCTGTAATAACACGCATTTGGCCCATACCTTGACCGCCGGTAACGAGGAAGTTAAAGCCAACCCATGCGTCATCGGCAGCAGAGCCGGAAACGAGTGCATAAGTACATTCATCAAGGGTGCGGGAACCGGTGTAATATTCCATCAAATCAGGATCGTCACCGATATAGCGTACCTTTAAGTTACTGCCCTTAGGACCACCGTCGGTTGTGAACATTTCGCGGTTATTTGTATAACCTTTACCCCAATTACAACCGTAAACGTGGGCGTTGTCGGCGTGAACCGCACCGGTACCGCGAGCGCTGCAATTTTTCATCATAAAGTTCACACCGCCGGTCGGTGTCCAACCTTGAGTTATAAGTCTTTCAATAAACACATTGGTACCACCAAAGCTGTGGGAACCTGTTGAACATTCATCAAGCATATCAAGATTTTCAATGCGGTAATGAGTTATGCCGGACATTACAACCTTATTAGTAATATTATTTTCGGTTTCAAGGATCATTTTAAGTTCGGCATTACTGTGCTTACCGGTTGAAGTCATGGTAGCAGCACCGGAAGTTTGACCGGCAAAGTAGTTACCACGGAACATAACGTCCTTAATATAAACATTATGCCTTGCATCCGGAGCTTCGCTTGCATGCGGAGTATTTGCATATAACTGGTAATTAGAACGAATTGAGTAAGTATAGAAGTTTTCTAAAGCACAGTTACCAACCAATGAGAACAATGTTTTAGCTTCGTAGTATTGCCATTTATATGTTGAGAACATAATAGCAGTTTCACCGCTGCTTACACCGCGGATAACGGTCTTTTGCGGAACGGGGATTGTAGTATCAATACGGAAAATACCGCGGCCAAATTCAACAATACCGCCGCCGTTTAAGTAAGCTGCGTTTAGCGCATTAAGGATAGCGGTTGTATCGTTATGATCGCCGTCACCTACTGCGCCGAAGTCCTTAACATTAAATACTGTTGTAGGCCACGAAGAACGGGCATAATCGCCAACAGTAACAAGTTTTGGTGCAGACCAAGCTTGCGGGCCGCCAAAACCGCTGTGTAAGAACATTTCGTATTCGCCCTTACTAAAATCAGCCGGAAGGGTAAATTCATAATAATATTCATCATCTTCAAGCATTGTATCAGGTGTGAAGATGAAGATATTGTCAGGGTTATTAACACTCTTTAAAGCAACGCGTGCCTTAGAAATGTCAAATGTCGGAAGTATGTTCCAACCTGCAACATAAACCTTTTCGCCGGCAATAAGTGTTTCAATATCGCCACCTTGAACAAGGTTTATACGCGGTGCGTTAATTAACATCACCTTAGAAGTGCCGTTCTTAGCGGTTACCTTAACGGCGTAGATGCCGTCACCGTCAGGATCAAAGCCCTCAGGTATAATTGCCTTAACACCGGGTGCTGTGCGTTGGATAATAGGAAGCTCAACGGCAGCGCCATCATCAAACACAAAGTTTGAAGGTGCAGTAACCTTATATTCACCAACTTCGCCGGTTTGGAAGTCTTCTGCGTGAATATATGTCGGGTTATTACCGGCAGCCGCATCCTCTAAACGATAAGCTTCAATCTTATCAACAACGTTACCTAATTTTTCACCGGTGAGCATAAGAGTTTCGTTCTCATGAACAAAGGTGTTACCGGTATAATAAACATTAACATCGGTGATTTCGTCGTTTACATCAAAGTCGCCTTGTTTAAAGGACATTTCAATGTTATCAACATAATAGTCGGTTGAAGAGTTGCCGTAACCGGAGCTCATTTGGAAACCGATTTTAGCGCCTTGGGTGTAACTTAGTGAGAAAGTATCACCCGTGTTGCCCGACCAGTCAATACTGATGGAAACAGCGGCAGAACCGTAGTTCATGTTGTATTCAACCCAACTTGTTAAGTCGGAGTTACCCATTTGGGTGGTATAACCACTACCGGATGCTTCACCGTCAGTATAGTAGATGTAGCCGTTTCGGCTTTCACCGAACTTACGACCCATTGAAGTGTATATAGCACGATAGTTATCGTCATCAACATAATCGTACATAACTCTAAGCAAAGCACTGGCGTTAATTGTATCACCGGGGAAACCGGTTGCGCCGGTAGGATCCTTACGCGGAATAAATACCTTAAACTTTAAGGATGTAAGTTGACCCTTATACGGCCATAATCCCGAGTTAATTACACGGAACATAGTTTCATTAGAAGCGAGTTTAAGGTGAAGAACATGGTTGACGCCCTTTGAAGGATCTTCAGGGTCAAGAAGGTCGCCAAACGGGTCTTCACAAACTTCGAATGTACTGTTAATTGTTGTATCACTCGGTGACTTAACAAACGGCAAATAGTCGTTTTCAAAATCAATTTTATCGCTATAAGTTTCGACACCTGTTTCCCAAATATTACCAACAGGAACAATTAAGTTAACAAGATGTTTCTTAATAGCCTTTAACTGAGTAATATTTGCAACTAATTTGCCTAAATCGGAAAGACCGTTATAGTCTTCTAATGCAGAATCGATTAGTGCATCATAAGTATGGTCAATAGCCGAAATTTCTTTATCAAGCATTGCACCGTACTTTGTTAAGAAGCTGTTGATATCAGGCTCTAACTTCATTGCCATTTGGTTAAGCAAAGACTTTTCGGTCTTTAACGCTTCAGCCGATTCAACATTAAGTTCAGAATAATCGGTCAAAGCCTTAACAACAGCATCGCGGTCAGCAGGAACAATAGATTCTGCTGTGCGAGCTAAAATGACTTTATTATCGTTTCTGAAATAGAAAGCATAGTCTTCGGGGCTTAAATCTACTTTAAGCTTAAAGTTATCAATAGAGCCCTGATGAATTGTATCGGTAGCAGCGAAACCAATTTTAGCGCCGGTAGGTACATAACGGTAAACACCGTCGGTATTGGTAACTCTGTTACTGATTGAAGCGGTACAACTGCCTTGAGTTGCTGTTGTAACAATAGTAAAATCAGTTGCTGAAAAAACGGTATAAGTAGTCTTTAAGTGAAGCGGTTTAGAAATATCCCAACCGGCTTCCCACTTCATTTGAACATTAGCACCGCTATATTTCTTTAAGAAACCGTTACAACCGAATTTCATTTCAATACATTTGTAAGTATCGTTTCTTGAAAGTGTGAAATAAGTATAGGTAGGTGTATCCGTACCGTTATCTATATAAGTATAGAAGGTCGGAGTAAGACCACCGGCAGTAGTATCAACCATTTGATAATCAAATTCAAATGATTTAAGTTGGCGGTTAAGCCACAAACCGTCATCAATAACGGTTGCAACACCGGTAGAGCCGGCAATAGCCTGCTTTAATACCTTGTTACCGTCTTCATCCGCAACAACGGCTGATTTAGTAACCTTTTCACCTTTTTGGATTGAGTAGTTAGTCCAAATAGTATCTAATGTACGAGAGGATGAATAGCCTTCGAAATCATCGAAAACATCGCGATAATCGTAATCGGCTAAATATGACTCTTTATACAACTTTTGACGCATACCGATAAGCAATGCATAGTCGCCAGCCAAAGCGGTTTTTGTAGCGGCTTTTTGCTCATAATAATCGTTAAGAGCAGTAGCAATTGCGGGAAGGTCGGTATCCTTAACTGTATTTTCGGTTAAGGCTAATGTTTCAGCATTTCTTGCACGGTAAAGTTGTACTTCTTCATCGGTAGAACGGCTATAAACAAATTCAACCTTGTCAACTTTAATCTTGTTGGTATTGTCAGCATCTTTACCGCCACGAAGACCAACCTTAAAGCCGGTTGTAATAGCTTCAACGGCTTCCCTGCTGATTTGTGCCACGGTGTTGGAAACAACGTCAGTAGCACTCTTAGCGGTAGCACCGGTAAAGGTTAAAGTAGCCTTATTAACGCCCAAGAAAGCGCTATCCGAATAAGTACCGTCACTATAGAAATTCAATGCAAGGCTAATGCTGTTAATAACATGATTTGCATCATAGTTATATGTTGCATCAAATCTTACATGAACGGTTTCATCCATAATTTTATTGTTGCCGTTATAAAGCAAGTTGGTGCTGATACGGCCGGAGCCGTTTACACCGTAAGCTACCTGCCAACCGTATAATTTGTGCCAAGACAAAATTAAATGAACGTATTCACGGGTGGTTGGGTTATAGTAAATTACAGGTGCGGTTGTTTGTTCGCCGGAGATTGTTAAATCCATATAATAACTAACTTTGTCTAACGTTCTGCCGTCAGTTTTAATCATGGCGGTATTATCGTCGTTATCAAAGAGAGTAATGTTTTTATAACCTATAGGCAATTTAATAAAACCGCCGTCAGCAGTAACGCCAGAAACGGAAGAGCCTGTATCGGAGTCAACCGATTTCCAAAGTCCTTCTGTTACAGATGCGCTTGAAAAATCATCTTCTAATTCACCAATCTTCAAAGCAGATGTGGTGATAGCACCGGCAAAAGCCGTAACAAGTACGGAAAGTGCTAATATGAGCGCTAATGCACGATTGGAAATTCTCTTTTTCATATCTTACACTCTCCTTACTTTTTACTAGACGGTGAGAAGGAATATGAAGTAAAGCCTTCATATTTCTTACTTGCATAATCTTTGGCAATGTCAAGTACCGGTTGGTCGAAGTTACCGCCGATTAGGTTATCCCATTCGCCGCCTAAAAGGTCAACTTCTTCGGTAACAACAATGTTATCAATCTTAATGGCAACTTCTTTCATTAAGAAACCAATGCTGCCTGTACCGTTGTATGCATTAGTGTCGTCGGTATATCTTAATACCTCAACACCATCCATCCAAACAACCATACGATTGTCAAAGTTTTCAATCTTTAAATGGACGGTCTTTTCACCTGAAGCCGGCATCCATTCATACTCAATTTGGAATACATCGTCGTCATGCAACTTATCGGTTGCTGATAAAATTGTTGGTGATGTATCGTATTTTGTACTATTACGACGGCCGAGTGACAAGTACCTTACGCCCTTTGTTTGTGTAAAGCAAACTGCATAATCGTGACAACCGAATTCGGAAACGTCGGTGTGTCTTGTGAATACATAGAATTGGTTAATACCCTCTTCTGAATAATCCGAAGTAAAGGTTAAATCCATTTCGGTTGTATAGTCGGACCAATGTTGGTCACCTGCATAGAAATATGCGGGGTTATCCATCCAGTTATACAAATAACGGTTTTGCAAGTCATCAGTAGTAACTATTACAGGTGGATATTTTGCGCTATATTCCCAGTTAACTGCGTTTGGATAAGAAGGTTCATCATGTACCAATTTGCCGGAAGTAAATGTTTCGCGCATCAATACATTCGGTGAAGCCTCAGGGTCAGGAGGAAGCTTAATGCTTTCTTCTGAGCTGCTGCCACCAGATGAAGTTTGACTTTCGTCGCCTTCTTGTCTTTCAGTGCCTTCAGGTACTTCAACATAAGCGTGGAAACCGCTAAATGATGCGGTAGCCATTTCGTCTTGGTTTACAGTATAAGCGCAAAGGCCGGCATACATTGTGCTCTTTGCAATGAACGGAGCAACGCAGAACTTACCGTAATCAGCCTGACCGTTTTGCTTAATGTAAACGGTGGCTTTGTTATTTTTAAGTTCAATTTTCATGCTTATCGGATAGTTAGGAGCACCGGTAATAGACTTAACAATAGATGTTACGCCATTTGATTCAGCACGCTCAATAACCATCATATGACCGGGACGCATATGGAAGAACAAGTTTGGTGCACCGGGCTCTAAACCTGTACGAATCATAAGACCTGCGCCGGCATTGTAGTTTGTGGCAGCGTTCCAGCTTGTTAATACGGTTTCGCAAACCAACAAACCGTCAGAGCCGTAGGCAAAGTCTAATTGCTTATATGCAAAGTCGCAGGCATCTTGTTCCCACCAAGCACAGTAAGAGTTGGTGTTAAGATTATATGTGCCGTTTGATTGGTCTAAATATCCGTCAGATGTCCAAATTTTACCGGCAGTCGTAGGAGCTTCACCAAAGATTCTTTCAAAGCCAAGATCCGGATTTGTATATTCTTCAGTTTTAACATTTTCAGCATTTGCAAGTGAAGAAAGTGTAAAAATAAGAGCAACAGAAAGAATCACAGAACATATTGCAATTATAGCTTTTTTACTTTTAAATAATTTCATGTTCGCGCATCCTTTCTAATAGTTTATTATTATTCTTTTCAGCAACCTTTTGCGAAATAAAGGCAGCTGCAACCTGACAACCGACTGCAAGAATAAGCATGATGATTAAGATAATCATAGGAAGTCTGAAGCCGCCGTTTACCTTATATAACTTATTAGCCCATTTTGTAACGGTTTCGGTTATTGTTTCGGTAACGGATTCCTCATCATCGGAATCGTCCTCAAAATCTTCTTCCTCATCTTCTAACTCTTCATCGATTTCTTCAAGTTCATCGATAACTTTAAGAAGTTCCCTCATCTTATCAACTTGCGGTTGTAATAACGGAATCATCTCTTCATCAGTCAAAGCATCAAAAGCTCTTATAGTAATATCAAGAATTGCTTTATCCGACAAAGCAACATTATCCTTATCAAGGTTGAATGCTTCACGGTAAACCGAGCGGAAAGCATCAAGTTTAGCTGTTAAAGCGTCAATCTTTTCATATTCGCCGGAAAGTTTAGCAAGTTCCATAAAACGGTCATACTCTTTCTTAAACATAGCTTTTTCTTCATTGCCGAAGAGAGTATCATACCAAGAAATTGCGCTTGCTAAAAGACCGCCGTAATCTGAGTTATAAAGGTTTTGCCAGAATGCCTTGTTTTGTTCATAGTTAGCATCCGAAACAACACTTAAGATAATGTCGTTTTGTGAAAGGAAGTCGTTAATGCTTTCTTGAATTTCTTCTTGTCTTGCTTTGTCCTTTAAAAGACTGTTGTATTTTGAAATAAATGCAGTACATTTATCTTTCATAGCATCGCCCATATAGTTCTTTGCAGCGGTAGAAACAAGTGGGTATTCAGTCTTTAAATCTTTTAATGCTGTCTCATCAGCATCTAATGTCAAATCCTCAGCATTTTTTGCAAGTAATGTACCGAACTTACCGAGGAAAGCATCAGCTTCTTCTTTTGCTAACTTTGTAGCTTCGGTAGAAGCAAGATTATAATATTGATTTTTCGCATTTGTTAAAATGTCGTAAAGATCTTTATAATTTCTTGCAAAAGTATTTTGTTGTTGACCGTTTAAGGTTTTATATTGCTCTAAAGCAGCTTCAATATTAGCCAAAGAGTCAACGCCTTTACCCTCAACCTTATTAGGATTGTAGATAATTGTTCTTAATGTTTCAACAAGATCAATAAAATCTTGCGGAACAGTTGCAGAAACAACACTGATTGAAAGGTTATTTTCAACAGTTGTGTTTATTGTCGTTTGTGCAGCGTTGCCTTCAAAAGCTTCGTCTATACTTGCTGTAAAGGTAACCGGTTTTGAATCGGCATAACCGTTATTAACGGTGAATGGAATATAAACCAACAAACCGGAAAGGTTTGTGTTGGTTGCATGTGTATCCCAAGTTAAAATCATACTGCTGTTTGAAAGAGCGCTACTTACGAGTTCTGACTTTTCGTCAAAAATTAAATTCTTAAGACCTGAGTTGTCGTAGGAAATATCCGACGGATCGTAACCTAATTTAATTGCAAAACCACCGATGCCTTCAATATTAGAAACAGATATACCAACATATATCTTGTCACCGGGATTACATTCGCTTACTTTTTCCATTTTCTCATTTACTTTTGAGTATTTATAGAAGTTAAAAGTAAACGTTGCTTCTTTACGGGTTACAGCGGATACAGATACGGCAGAAAACAAGCTTATTGATAAAATTACAATAGCCACAAAAAAGGCCATGAATTTTTTCATGCTTTACTCCTCCTGTAAATTAAGTGTGGTAGTACCTAAATATGACAGTTACGTACCGCCACACTAATGTACCACAATCAGCAAGTCGGGTTTTGGCCCGGCTTGCTGACTTAACCAAATATTCTTACTTTATGAACTTATCAGCTTGTGCTTGATATTCCTTAATAACCTTAGCCATACCAGCAGCTTCTAACTTCTTCATCATTTCTTTGTAAGTTGTCATATAGTTAGTTGTCTTAACGCCGCCTACTAATTGTAACTTGTATTCTTCGTTAACGGCTTGCATTTGTTGTAATTCATTTTCGATTGATGTATTAGAGAATGAATAACCATACAACGGGGTCTTCTTAAAGTTAGGACGTTCTTCGTTATAGTAATTCATAGCTGCATCAAATGTCTTTTGTGAATACGGGAAGCAAACATACATGTTAAGCATTGAGCCCATCATCCAGTTGCAAAGACCGTATTTATTTGAAGAAGATGCTTGACCGTTATAGTCAAATGCCTTAATAGCGTTGTCGCCTGTCTTTTCGTAGTGAGTACCTTCAATACCATAAACTAACATATTGATGATATCCTTACCGTCTTCACTTCTTAATAGGTCAAGAAGCTTGATAGCGCGAACAGGGTTCTTAGAGGTTGTAGGAATAGAAATGTAAACAGAAAGGCTGCCTAAAACTGCAGAACCAACATATTTTTGATCTTCTTCAGTAAGAGAGATTGTGTAGTTGTTATCTGTAGAATCGTTGTTTGCCTTGTGTTCTTCCGGAGTAATGATACCGTCTTTATTATCATCGGCAAGACGGAAGTTTGTGATGTTGATAGCCATTAATGCTCTCTTATCACCGATACCTTCTTCACCGGTTAAGATATCCTTAGAAATGTAGCCCTTTGCATACCAGTCAGCAGCGTTCTTGATGAAGAGCATATATTCTTCAGTTTCAGCGAAGTTAACAATTTTGCACTTCTTGTCGCCAAGCTTGTAGCATACTAAAGAGTTCTTACCGCCAACGAATTCGTAACCACGCTTAGCGAAGCAACGGAACATGTGGTCAATACCGGAGATAAGGCCTGCGTTGTCAGGTTTCTTATCTTTAGAAGCTTTATCTAAGTAAGCGTTGAAAATGTCATAGAAAACTTGTGTTGAAGTCGAATTTTCTTTAACAGCTGCTTGAAGAGCTGCTACATCTAAATATTGATAGTAATAATCAGGGATGTTTAACATAGATTCATCGTTGATGTGAATCTGTAAATCCGGAAGTGCATATAACTTGCCGTCAACCATACCGGTTAGATAATCTGTTTCATATGCTTTCCATTCTTTTTCAATGGTAGGAGCATAATCTTTAACAAGATTGTTTAATTCAATATAAGACTTTTTGTTGATTTCGGTTGCAAGGTCATTTACATAACCTGAGCAAGCGATATCAATAGCCTTTTTACCGGCCATCCATAAGGACCACTTAGAGCCCATGGAGCTGTCTTGTAATAATTCAAGTTCAGTATCGGGAAGTTTCTTGGCAATAAGCTTATTAACTTCTTTGATAACCATGTCATAATCTGACTGTTCTGATGTCGGGATTGCCCAAACAAGTTTAACGTGACCCTTAGTGTCCTTGAAGTTTGCAGCGGATCCGCCACCGCAACCACATAATACGCCAACGATCATTAGGGTAGCAAGTGCTAGTGATAAAATCTTTTTCATTTTTTTCTCTCCTCAAAAATTATTTTGCAGTTTTAAAAATTTTTATTGATGTGAACACAATTAGTGCAATGTTAAACAAAATTACCAATGCTAACAAAACAAGAATTGCAAATTCCCAAATAAGCATACCTAATATAGTAGGTGCAGCCGAGCCGGTATCTTTTTCGTCAACCTTAATATCGTCAGCCTTGTCACCCAATACTTCAGGTACAAATTTCTTACAGTTAACTAAGAACTTATCAACCGTGTCTTGATCCAACGATTCAAGCGCATCATCATTTAAAAGTTCGTAGTTTGCATAGATTTCTTTGAGCTTGTCGGCATCCTTAGCCTTAACCCTCTTCGGAAGAGATTCCATACCTTCCAAAACATCTGCTATTAAATAAGGTAGATAAGCTGTATATGTATCATTAATCGCTGTAAGATTATCAGCACCGAGTGCCTTTTTATCGGATGATTCTAAACCGATATATAACTTACGGATTTTCTTAATATTCTTGCCGTCTTTTTCGGTTACCTTATCAGCGGCAGGAAGCTTACCTAAAAGATCAATGATTTCTTGAACATCTTTGCTTACTTCAACGGTTTCACCTGTTGCGGCATCACCGGCAGCAGCATCTGGGGTTGAAGCTTCTTCAGCAGCTGCAGTTAAGCAACTAAACGCGAAAACGCATACTAATAATAATACTAATATATTCTTAATTAGATTTTTCATTATTCTTCAACCTCGCTTTCGTCGTCGTATTCATCATCAATGTTGTCAGCAACCGCTGCACTTTGCTTTATAGCGCGAAGTAATGTTACAACGCTGCAAGCAGAAATGGCAATCGTGATTGCTGCAAAACATACGAATAATATTATATAGGAAGTCGATGCTTCAAAACCGCCTAATTCTGATACGTCGCCGTTAGCTGCAGCTTCTCCGCCGTCAGCACTGGTTTCACCCTCGGCAGTTTCGCCGTCAGCATCACTTCCACCACTTGCAGAAGCAGGTGGAGCACCTGCGCCTTGACGTTCTTGACCGGCTACATAAATGGAATAATCGGTAATGTATTTAATTTTTGCAAGGGTAGGTGTAGCACCTGAATTATCCCATGCTTTACCGGTTAAAGCGGCTTTGATTTGGTCGATAGAACCTACTGTAAATCCTTCTTTGCTGGCAGATGTTGACCAGCAGTTTGAAATTTTAAGCTTAGTATCGGAAGCAGCAGCAGCTGTTCCTTCGTCTTTACCGTTATAGTAGCAGTTTTTAACTTCGCCTTCGCAGCTTGCAGTAGTAAAACCACCGGAAACGGGACCTTTACAGTTAACTTCGCAGTAGCAGTCGCTTATTGTTGAATCGGCAGAAATAGTTCTTACGAAACCGCTGGCTACCGAGCCACCTGAAATCCAACCCGGTTTGCTTGCATACTTAGGAGCAACGTCAACAACATTTAATGTACCCTTTGCGTAGCAAGACTTAATTGTAGAAGCATTCATAGTACCTACGAAAGAAGCACAGCCCCACATACCACTGCTTTCAATGTTTACATCAACCCAGCTGTTAGTAATTGTAGAACCTGCCCAAAGGTTTGCTACTATACCACCAAAGTTATTTGTTGATGATTTAAGTTTACCTTGAACACCGCAGCCGGTAATTGTTGTACCGTATGCTCTTGTTACAAGACCTGCAGCACCTTGGTCATCAACCATCGGACGAATGATGGTGTAGCCACGACCGTACGGGTCGGAATAACCACCAACGCCGGCGTTTTGACCGATAACGGTGTTTGTGATGTCAACATTAAGTAAAACAATGTTTTTAAATGTTGCACCCTTTGTTTTGCCGAACAATGAAGCGCTGTAATGAACGCCTTCTTCACCGTAGCCAGCATAGTTTGCACTACCGAAATCGTAGCCGTAGTCAGTACCGGTTGTGTTATTAACCTTTAAGTTAAGAATTGCATAACGCGGCAGACCGTCATCACCGAGATCGCAAGTTAAAGAACCGGTAAACATATTACCCTCTTCTTTTGCTTCAATCGGAGCAGCGATAGGTTCAAATGTACCAAGTGAACTCATATCGATTGTTGCCGCAAGTTTGTAGTGTGCAGACAAATTATTGCGAATTGCATCTACATCCTTTGCGGTTTTCAGTAAGTACGGATCTTTCTTTGTACCGCTACCACCGCTAAAGCTTGCTGCGCTTGTTACCAAACTGCAAGACAGCGCAGACACTAAAATTACTAAAGCGATTAGAACGGACAGAGCTTTATTGAGTGTTTTTTTAGGAAAAATACTCATAAAGATATACACCTCCCTATAATTTTACATATTCATTCTATCAAAACCAAATTCAAAATAAAAGTGCGAAATGTTTACATTTTAGGGTAAAATCTTTACATTTTTGTACTTTTTTATTATTTATATATAATATTTGACCTTTCAAATGCCGATTTTTGGCTTTTCAGGTAAAATTTTTACATTTTTGCAACTGACAAGCAGGACTTGACATACAATTTTTTATAAACACTTTTCGTTGGGGGGATTTTATGTTTTTTGAAATGCTTTTTTCAGTTGCACAAAGAATAATTTATTTGGCTTTGCATGTAAAAGGGGCGGGAAAATTCCCCAACCCATTATCTGCCGAAGAAGAAAACGAGTTGTTGAAAAAAAGCGAAAACGGTGATGTTGAAGCGCGCAATAAATTGGTCGAACATAATTTAAGACTTGTGGCACACATCGTTAAGAAATATTATGCGCCTTGTGTTGACCAAGATGACTTGATTTCGATAGGCACAATAGGGTTGATTAAAGCAGTTTCAACCTTTAAAAATGACAAAGGAATAAGATTAGCTACATATGCCGCAAGGTGTATTGAAAACGAGATTTTAATGCATTTCAGAAATCTCAAAAAAACCGCCCAAGATGTTTTTATAAGTGACCCGATAGAAACCGACCGCGAAGGCAATACTTTATCGTTAATTGACGTTATTGCCGACCAAAGTGACATAGCAGATGAAATAGATAAAAAACTTAAGCTTGAAAAGCTCAAAGTGATATTAAACGGTTGCTTAGATGAACGCGAAAAGGCAATTATTGAGCTTAGATACGGGCTTAACGGAAAGCCTGTATTAACCCAGCACGATATAGCAAAAAAGCTTGATATTTCGCGCAGTTATGTGTCAAGAATAGAAAAATCCGCCCTTTTAAAACTAAGGCGGAAATTCTAAAAAGAAAGCGGATGAAAGTATGTCTCTTCATCCGCTTTTTCTAACATATTATGGCTCAATTTTACCCGTTATTTCATAAATTCATACATGGCTTTAAAGCACATATAAAGGTCTAATTTAGAGGTGGTTTCAAACGGAGAATGCATTGAAAGAACCGGCACGCCGAGATCTACAACATCAACCCCCATATTTGCAATATACATAGCAACCGTACCGCCGCCGCCGGCATCTACTTTACCGAGCTCGCCGGTTTGCCAAATAATGCCTGCGTTATCAAGCATGGCGCGCACCTTTGCAACAAATTCGGCAGAAGCATCCGAAGTGCCTGCTTTACCGCGTGCACCGGTGTATTTTGTAACACAAACACCGTAGTTGACAAGGGATGCGTTTTTGCGTTCCATTACGTCTTGGAAAGTCGGGTCCATACCGGCATTAACATCAGCCGAAAGACAGGCAGAATTGCGTAATGCAACGCGGTAATCTCCACCTTGAGTTTTAGCAAGGTCGGCAATTAAAAATCTTAAGAAATCCGAATTTAATCCGGTATTACCGTCAGAGCCGATTTCTTCTTTATCGGTTAAAACGGCAACAGCGGTTTTTTGCGGATTTTCTACCTTTAAAACGGCAGTCAGAGCGGGATAAGCGCAGACCCTGTCATCTTGACCGTAAGACCCGATCAAAGCGCGGTCAAAGCCAATGTCACACGCTTTAAATGCCGGAACGGCTTCAAGCTCAGCCGACAAGAAATCTTCTTCCAAAACACCGTATTTTTCAAATAAAATATTCAGAATATTAAGTTTTACAAGTTCGCTTTCGTTATCGTCTTTAAAAGGATAACCGCCAACTAAAATATTAAGCTCTTCACCCTTAATGCCGTCACTTAAAGTGCGTTTGCTTTGCTCGGCTGCCAAGTGCGGTAGAAGGTCGTTTACGACAAATTTGGGGTCGGATTCGTCTTCGCCGATTTTTACGACAACATTTGTGCCGTCTTTAAGGGCAAAAACACCGTGAAGTGCAAGCGGAACAGCAGTCCATTGATATTTCCTTATCCCACCGTAATAATGTGTTTTAAAAAGTGCCAAATCAAGTTCTTCATATAACGGATTTGGTTTTAAGTCAAGGCGTGGTGAGTCAATATGAGCGGCAGTAATATTTACACCCTTTTCGACATCTTCCTTACCGAAAACAACAAAAGCAACGGTTTTACCGCGGTTATCGGCGTACACCTTATCCCCTGCTTTATACTTTTTGGTGGGGTCAAATGGCTTAAATCCTGCTTTTTGAGCCATTTCGACAGCAACTTTTGCGGCTTCGCGTTCGGTTTTGGCCGTGTTCAAAAATTGCTTATATCCGGCAGCATATTTTTCAATTTCGGTTTCGGTCTTTTCATCAGTTTTTAACCAACCGTTTTTTCTTTGGTAAAAAAGCTTTTCCTTTAAGCTTTTTGCCACGCTTTTTTCTTCGTTCATAATTCTAACCTCCGAAAACATTATCAAAAACGGCATTTACTTGCAAATTAAAGTCCTGCAGGTCGCCGTTATTATACACAATATAGTTTGCACGGTTTTTGTAAAAATCATCATTTTTACCGGCGCTCATTCTAAGCAAAGCATCCCTTTCACTTATGCCGTCGCGTTCTTTTATACGCTTTAAACGGACACTGTTATCAGCCAAAACAGCAAGTGTAGAATTGCAAATTCTGTCTAATTCACTTTCAAATAAGGTCGGTGCGTCCAAAAGTACTTTTGGGGAATTAATTTTTTCTTTAACAAGCTCTTTAATAAAAGGCAAAATTGTTTTATTAAGAAGCTTAGTGCTGTCAGCATTTTTAAAAGCAATGCCGGCTAATTTTTTTCTGTTTAAACTGCCATCGCTATTTAAAATTTCCCGACCGAAAGCATTGACCAAAGCGGCTAACCCGTCGGTCCCTTTTTCCACAGCTTCGCGAGCGACTTTGTCACAGTCAATTACTTGTAATCCCTTTTTTAATGCTATTTCCGAAGCGGTACTCTTGCCCGAACCGGTGGGCCCAGTTAAACCTAAAACCGTTCTCATAAACTTATCACCCTAAAAGCCGCGGCACGTATTAAGCGGTTATATACCGCAAGCCCTACACCATCCTTATCGGGGGCATGAACATAGACGGTTTTCAGACCGAAACCGTCCACCTCGCGCAGTACCGAAAACAAGTTTTGCGCAAGTGTTATTTGGTCTTTTTTAGTGCCGTAGCCGACTTTATTTATATTGATTTTATCCAAATCTTCATCAAAACAAACAGCAAGACAATCCTGCTTTCCGTTTACAAAATTGCAAAAAGTGTCTATATTCCCCTCAACCAAATATACTTCGGCATTAGGTGCATAGTGCTTATATTTCATACCAGGGGAAGCAACTTTTTCACCTTTTTTTGGTTCACTTAAAACCGCAGGGTCAATTAATATATCCGGTACGATTTCGGCTAACATTTCGACCGTTACGGCACCCGGTCTTAACAGTCTTGGTGGATTAGTACAAAATGTTACAACGGTTGATTCAACACCGACATTACAGTCGTTGGAAATTACAACCGCATCAATTCTGCCGTCAATATCATCTATAACATGTTGTGCTGTGGTAGGACTCGGTCTGCCTGAAAGGTTAGCTGACGGCGCCGCCAAAGGTCCCGCCAAGTCAATGATATCCCTTGCCACCTTATCGGCCGGCATACGAACACCCACACTTTTTAGTCCGCAACAAACATTTGAAGCAATTTTTTCATCTTTCGGCAGTACCATGGTCAGAGGCCCCGGCCAAAACCTTTCGGCGCATAAAAACGCCTTTTCGGGCACAGAAGAAGTAACCGCTTTCAACATTTCCATATTAGAAATATGAACTATCAGCGGATTATCTTGCGGACGGCCTTTTGCCTTAAAAATATTATCGACGGCACTGTTTATATATGCACTGGCGGCGAGCCCGTAAACCGTTTCGGTCGGAATGGCGACGGTACCGCCGTTTTTTAATATTTTTGCCGCTTCTTCTATATTTTGTTTATAGTTTCCGTCCAAAGCGGAAAGTCGTTTTGTTAGCATCGCTTTGCCTTCTTAAATTAGTTTTCTTGCGTCTTTAAAGCTTCGGTACGATAGTAAGTAATAAGTGCATCAATAACTTCATCCAAATCGCCATTCAGCACTTGGTCGAGTTTATATAGTGTAAGGCCGATTCTATGGTCGGTTAAGCGACCTTGGGGATAGTTGTAGGTTCTGATTCTTTCACTGCGGTCACCGGTACCAACCTGATTTTTGCGGTCAGATGCGATAGCGGCATCGTGTTCTTGCTTTTTAGCATCAAACAATCTTGAACGCAAAATTTTCAGCGCTTTATCTTTATTCTTGTATTGACTGCGTTCATCCTGACATTCTACAACAGTACCGGTGGGAATGTGGGTTACTCGAATAGCGGAGGATGTTTTATTGATGTGCTGACCGCCGGCACCCGAAGAACGGAAGGTATCAATTTTTAAGTCGGCAGGGTTGATTTCAAGCTCAACCTCATCGGCTTCCGGCAAAACGGCGACTGTAACAGTTGAAGTATGAATTCTGCCTTGCGTTTCAGTGTCAGGCACGCGTTGAACACGGTGAACGCCGCTTTCATATTTAAAGCGCGAATATGCACCGGCACCCTCTATCATAAAGCTTATTTCTTTATAACCGCCAAGCTCGGTTTCGTTAGCATTTACAATTTCAACATTGTATCTGCGCGTTTCGGCATACATAGTGTACATTCTGAATAGTGACGCTGCAAACAATGCCGCTTCTTCACCGCCGGCACCGCCTCTGATTTCAACAATAACATTGCGTTCATCATTTGGGTCCTTAGGTAAAAGCAAAATTTTTAATTCTTCCGAAAGGCGCTCAATATCGGTTTTTGCGGTTTTCAGTTCTTCTTCTGCCAGTTCTTTAAAATCTTTATCGCTTGAAGCGTCGTCAAGAATTTCCAAAGCCTCTTTTTCGTTTTGCTTAGCCGCTTTTAACTCGCGGTATTTTTCAACAATAGGACTAAGTTCGCTATGCTCTTTCATAAGCTTTCTGAATTGGTCGTTATCCGAGACAATTTCAGGTCTTGTAAGTTGTGTGCTTATTTGCTCAAACTTATTCTCTACCGTTTCTAATTTATCAAACATTTGCTATCTCCCCACCGCGGATTACCTTTTTTATATTTTTTTCAACCTTAACACGTGGCAACATTACTTCGTGGCCGCAACCTTCGCACTTTATTTTAAAGTCCATGCCGATACGCAAAACCAAAAATTTGTTTTCACCGCACGGATGCTGTTTTTTCATAACAAGAATATCGTTAAGCATTATATCCACAAAGTCTGCCCCCTTTTAAAAACGGCACAATACCGCATAATAATACAAATACATTATATACTAAAATTTTTATAAAGGCAATATCTTCTTGATTAAATGGTAAAAAAATGGTAAAATTTAAATGAGAATCTTTTTTGGACGGTGTTAAAAATTTTATGGGAAATGTAAAACTGATACATTGCGCCGATTTGCATTTGGGCGCGCCCTGCACTTTGCCGGATCGCAAATCCGAAAAGCGCAAAGCCGAAAGGTTAATGGGTTTTGAAAGAATAATCTCTTTATCAAAAGAAAAACGTGCCGACATTCTTCTTATTGTCGGTGATTTATTTGACAGCAATGACGTAAGCGACACCCTTTGCACCGCCGTTTTTAAAGCTATTGCCGAAATACCCGAAACCAAAGTAATTTATAACGCCGGCAACCACGACCCATTAAATGCGACATCCCCCTTTAAAAGATTTAGTTTGCCCGAAAATTTGACTGTTTTGGAAAGCGATGACACCGTTGTTACATTTGATGATATCGGTGTAAACATTTTTGGCCGTTCGTTTAGTGAAAACACCCTTTTAGGCGAAGATGAATTCGGTGCCGAAATACCCCAAAACGGTTATATTAACATTATGCTTAACCACGGCACTTTCAGAGGTGACAGCAGTTGCCCGCATAATCCGTTTTCTGCGGAATTTGTAAGAAGCAGCGGTATGGATTATATGGCGCTCGGTCACATTCACAAACGCACTTTACCCGAAAAGTTAGGTAAAACCTATTTTGCTTATTGCGGTTGTCACGAAAGCCAAGGGTTCGACGAACTCGGTGAAAAAGGTGTTTATTATATTGAACTTGGTGATACATTCAATTACGAATTTTTACCTATTTGCAAACGCATTTACGATATTGTGGAATTTAATATTGAAGGTATGCTTGACACCGCCGATACAGCGAGCAAAATCTTGCTGTTTTTAAAGGAAAAGTACGGTGAAGAATACTATGAAAACATTTATCGAATAATCTTAAAAGGCAGCATAAAAGAAGACTTTTTATTAGATATTGCCGAATTGACAGCAAGGCTCAGCGAAGGGCTTTTCTATGTTGAAATTAAAGATTTGACCGAGTTTATGATTGACTATGAACTGTTAGCAAAGGAAAACGGTCTTAAAGGCATTTTTGTCAGAAATATGTTAGAAAAAATAAGTAATGCATCGGATAAAGAAAAGCCACTTTTAGAAAATGCTTTAAAAATCGGTGTAACTGCATTTAGCAGCGAGGTAAAATACAATGAAGATTAAAAGCATAAAAATCGCCGCATTCGGCAAATTAAAGGATTTCAGCATCGACTTTACCGACGGCTTTAATGTGGTTTACGGCAAAAATGAAGCCGGCAAGACAACAATTATGTCCTTTATTAAAATGATGTTTTACGGCACCGACAAAAGCAGCACACAAATATCTAAAAATCTGCGCAAAAAATATGCACCTTGGTCGGGCGAGCGTATGGCCGGCAGCATCAACTTCCAAGAATGCGGAAAGAATTTTTGTTTAGAAAGAACTTTCGGTGCTTCAAACAGCAGTGACAAGGTTTATTTGACCGATTTGGATATGGGTGAAAAGCAGGCGGTACCAAGTGATGTCGGCACAAAGATTTTCGGGCTCTCTGCCCCGACTTTTGAGCGAACGCTGTTTATTGGGTCCGCATTCTTTGAATCCGGAAATCCGGTAGCCGAGGGCGAATTAAATGCAAAGCTTTCTAATCTTGCAAAGACGGGTGAAGAAAGCGTTTCGTTTGAGCAAGTTAAAGCAAATATTGAAAAGCCATATTTTAATTTCCATTCAAAAAGCGGTAAAACAGGTGTATATGACAAAAATTTGGCACGACTTGAAAGTTTAAATGCAAGCTTAAACTTTGCAACCGAAGAAGCTAAGAAGAGTCTTTTGCTTAAAACAAAATGCCAAGAAAAAAGTCAAGAATTATCTTTAATATCCAAAGAATTAGCCAATATAAAAACCGTTATTTCAAAAGAAAATGATATTAAAAACGCTGGCAAATTGCGCGAATTTATTGAAGCAAAACAAAAATCCGACGAGCAAAGCCGTGAACTTTTATTAGAATCTGGTGCTACGGCTGACGGAGCATTCATCGGCACTGCAAAATTCGCACTTAAAAAATGTGAATCCGCTAAACTGAATCTAACTTCGGCGCAAAATAATTTAGAAACATTAAAGGCTAGCGACCTTGATGTAGAAAAGCTTAAAAGCACTGCAACCGCCGAAGGAAAGGCTGAATTGGAGAAGGAATTATTAAGTGCTAAGCAAGAAAAAAAGGCTCTTGAAAACGAGATGGGCACCGAGAATTCATCTTCTGCCAACAATTATTTGCCGGTTGTTTTTGAGATATCAGGCGCAGCTTTAATGCTTGGCGGTGTTCTAATCGATTTTGTTTTAAACTCCTTAATTTTAGGCAGTTCGATATTAGGCGCCGGTCTTGTATTCTTTTTAATCGGAATTCTTTTAAAAAGGTCAAAAAGTAATTCCCTTAACAAGTTGGCCGAAACAAAAAGCAATATTATTTTAGCCGAAAACAAAATTTCGCAATTAGAAATCAGTCTAAAAGCTATGAATGCGGCGCTCGAAACAAACGAAACGATAATTGCCAACAGAAAAAAGGCTTTGTTAAACGCGCAAGAAGCCGTAGAAATTGCCAACGAAAACTATGAGAGTTCGGTTAAGGAATTAGTTGAATACTACGGGAAATATAAGAAACTCAAAACTGTCGAAGAAATATTAAACGACATATCTTTACTTGAAGAAAAAATTCAAGAAAAGAAGCTTTTTGGCAACACTTTGACTATACTTTCGCGTGACTTAGGCGGTATTTCTTTTGATGAAGCTCAAACAAAATTAAAAGAGCTTTCTAAAGATACTGTCGGGTTGCCCGAAAATATTGAAGAAATTAAAAAAGAATATGACGCTTTAACCGAAAAAGCAAATGCCTTATATAATGAGATCGCCCTTATAAATGCCGAAATAAAAAGCATTTCAAAAAGCGAGGTTGATGCCAATGCATTAAAAAGCGAAAAGCAAGCATTAGAAAAAAAGGTTGAAGACGAAGAATTCTTTATTAAATCTGCCGAGCTTGCAATGGAAATGCTTAACGAAAGCTTTTATGAAGTAAGGCGCAGCTTCGGTGGCGTTTTAGAGGAAAAAACAAGCGAAATTTTCAGCGGTCTTACCGGCGGAAAATACAGTAAAGCGAGCGTTTCAAAATCCTTTGATATTTCGGTTCAAAGCGCCGACGCTTTCGGCAGCAAAGAAACCGACTATTTAAGCAGCGGTGCACTCTCGCAAGCATTTTTAAGCCTTAGGATTGCCGTTGCTAATCTAATTGCAGGCGAAAAGCCTTTGCCGATTTTTTTGGACGACCCGTTCGTTATGTATGACGACGAGCGTCAAGAGTACGGTAACAATTATCTGAAAAATTATTCCGAAAACGGACAGGTTCTTCTCTTTACTTGCAGAGAAGAAGAGTTAAATTCCGCTGTTAAAAAAGGTGCCAATACCGTTAGGCTTTAACACCTTGACTTTTTTACTTGAAAAAATTTAAAATATATAGTATAATATTATTTGTGGCTGTTGTGCCGCAAAATTTAATGAAAAAGGGTTTGAAAAATGAACGAGATTTCACTATCTTATCTCCTTAAACTTGCGCTACGCAGACTTTGGATTTTAATTATTGCCGCAGTTGTTTTCGGCGGTGCAACCTTTGCTTATTTAAGCATTGCGGTTACCCCGCAATATAGAGCATCCGGCAGCATTATAGTAACGAACGGTGCTATTATCGCACAGTCGGAAGAAGGCCGCAATTCAACTAAAAATATTAGCGGCTCCGATATTTCCGCTTCGCTTAATCTTGCCGATACCATTGTTGATTTGTTAAAAACACGCGATATTTATAAAAAGCTTGAAACCGAGCTTAACGGTGAATACACTTATACCTCTTTACAACATATGTCAAGCATAGCAAAACGAAACGAAGATACTTTGTTTATCGACATTTCGTTCACCGGCACAGACCCTGATGATGTAATAGAAATTACAAATAAGTTCCTTGAACTGACACCTAATTACATTTCAGAAGCAATTGACGGTGCAAAAGGCAAGGTTGCTTCGACCGCAGAAGGTTCAGCTAAAACATATCCGCGAACCTTCTTCAGCACATCACTCATGGCAGTACTTGGTTTTGCCATTGCTTATGTCATTGCCTTAATAGTTGATATGCTTGATCACGCCATTAAAAGTGAAGATGATTTCCGCTCAAGATTTGACCTGCCGATTTTAGGCACTATACCGGACTTTGATATTGCCGGCACATCACAAAAAGCGAAGGAGTTGTATGAATATGGAAATAAAAAATAATACTTCCTCCACTTCAAAATCTACTTCTAAACAGTCGCGTGCTGTTATTTCTTCGAGTGATAAAAGCGGTATTTCCCGCCGAATTCCTTTTTCGGTTGTTGAATCTTACAAAAGCGTGCGTACAAACATTACCTTCTTACTTGGTAAATCAAATCATCATGTAATCGCTGTTTCTTCACCTAACGCCGGTGAAGGTAAATCGACAACCGCTATTAACGTTGCAATAGCTTTTGCACAACTTGACAGTAAAGTTTTGGTTATTGATTCGGACATGCGCCGTTCATCAGTTCATAAGAAACTGAAAATCGAAAACAAAGTCGGTCTTTCCGATGTAGTTGCCGGTCTTGCTGAATTCGATGATGCTGTTATTCACTATAACGATAATCTTGACATATTAACCGGTGGTGCTGTACCGCCCAACCCTTCCGAATTGCTAAGTTCTGCCGCATTTGGCGAATTGCTTGAAAGAATCAAGGTTCGTTATGACTATGTAATTATTGATACTCCGCCGATTAACGTTGTTTCGGATGCAATTCTTATCGCACCGAAAACTGACGGTGTAGTATTGGTAATCAGAGCCGGCTTCACACCATACGACTCTGTTGAACATGCGCTTTCTTCTGCAAAGTTTGCTAATGTTAATATTTTAGGCGTTGTACTTAACGGCTCCGACATTCAAAACCATTACTACAAATACAAACGCTACCGTGGTTATAAATATTATTCTTATTATGGTTACAAAAAACGCGGTAGTGCGTATCGTAACGGTTATTACAAATAACATATTGGCCGGAGAGTTCCTTTCTCCGGCTTTATATTTCAGGAGAAATTATGGTATTTTTAGACATACATTCGCATATACTACCCTGTGTTGATGACGGCGCAAAAAGTATTGAAGCTTCAATAGGCATTTTAGAAATGCTTAAAAATCAAGGTGTAACCGATGTCATTGCAACACCGCATTTTTACGCCTATAACGACAATTTTGAAGACTTTTTTGAGCTTGTTAATAATTCTTATAATGATTTATTGGATGCCATAAAGGATATGGATTTACCAAAAGTGCATTTGGGTTGCGAGTTGTTGTACTTCCCGCAAATGGGTAAAAGCACCGGTGTAAAACATTTTACACTTTGCGGATCTAACTATATGCTTTTAGAATTGCCTGACGGCAAACTCGGTGGCAGTGTTTTTGATGATATTCACCGACTTATAAATCACTATGATATCATTCCGATTTTCGCTCATATTGAGCGCTATTCAAAAGCTCGGGGCTTTAATGACATTTTGAGTTTTATTGAACACGGCCATGCATTGGCACAGGTTAATACATCTTCGGTAGTCGGTGGCCCATTTAAAAGAATTACACACAAACTGATTAAAAACGACTATATTACTTTCTTAGGCAGCGATGCGCATTCATTAAGAGCACGCCCGCCTATGTTTGATGAGGCGCTTAAAGTTATTACCAAAAAATTTGGTGAAAACCGCGCAAAAAGCTTTATTAGAAATTCTAATAAGTTATACGAAACTATTATAGGGAAAAACGATGAAGAGTAATAATCTTAAAATAAACAATAAAAACGGCGTGGTTTACATCACATTTCCGCTTTTAAGCAAATGCGGCGTGGTTAATCACGCCTTTTCTACACGCATCGGCGGTGTAAGTGACGGGCAGTTCAGCGCCATGAATTTAAGCTTCAGAAACGGTGACAGTTTTGATAACGTAATGGAAAATTACCGCCGTATTTGCAATGCCGCCGGCATTGATCCCGACCACTTGGTTTTAAGCCGTCAAACCCACACCAATAATGTGGTTGTCGTAACAAAGGACGATATCGGCAGGGGTATCACAAAAGAATCATATTCTGATGTTGACGGGCTTATCACAAATGAAAAAGGTATTGCTTTGGTAACTCAATACGCCGACTGCACACCCCTTATATTTTGTGACCCCGTAAAGAAAGTAATTGCTACTTCCCACGCAGGTTGGCGTGGGACCGTTGCCGAAATAGGCAAAGTAACAGTAGATAAAATGGTATCAGATTTCGGTTGCAACAGAAACGACATTATAGCCGCAATCGGCCCTTGTATCGGCAAGTGTTGTTACGAAGTCGATATGCCGGTTTACAACGAATTTTGTAAGATACCTTATATTAAGCCGAGTGAGATATTCACCGATAAAGGTAACGGAAAATTTATGCTTGATTTAGTGACTGCAAATAAACTTATTTTGCTGAACGCAGGCATAAAAGAAGAAAATATTGATTTTTCTGATATTTGCACTTGTTGTAACAGCGGGGAATTACATTCCCACCGTGCAACAAATGGCAAACGCGGTAATTTAGCCGCAATAATCGAATTAAAATAAGCATTAAAAAAAGAGGTTGAATCATTCAACCTCTTTTTTGTCTTTTTCTATTTGATTTTTAAGTTCGGCAAGCGAAGAAAATTTTACTTCCCCACGAACAAATTTAACAAGCTCAACCGTAACATTTTTACCGTAAATCTCATCATTAAAATCAAAGATATATGTTTCGCTTATTATTTCTTCACTCGGGTATGTAGGTCTGTTCCCGATATTTGTAATTCCCTTATATTTTTTGCCGTCTATAATAACAAAAGCCGTGTAAACGCCGAATTTCGGTTTAACCAACTTTTTAGGATAAATTATGTTTATTGTCGGAAAGCCGATTGTGCGACCGCGTTGGTCGCCACGGACTACTTCCCCGCTAAAAGAAAAATTGCGCCCCAACAATTTGTTGGCCGAAATTATATCGCCGTTTCTTATAAATTCACGAATTGCGGTGGAAGAAACCGAAATGCCGTCAATTTTAATTTCATTTTTGCAGTCAAGAACAATATTATTGCTTTCGCAAAAATCTTTTAATAAGCTTATATCGCCTTTCCCGCCTAAACCGAAATGATAGTTATAACCGCAGGAAATATATTGGGGGTCAAGTTCCTTTTTGATGTAACTTAAAAATTCAAGTGGAGGCATATTGCGTACGTCTTCAAATTTGAGCGGAATTACATCGTTTATGCCGTTTTCACTAATTAACCTAAACTTATACTCTTTAGTTGTTAAAAGGCAAAATTGACCCGATAAAACCGCTTTGGGCGGTTCAGCGAAGACTAACGCAACCTTTTTATACCCGTTCGGCAGGTTTAGTACTTGCTTATGGGCAATATGAACCCCGTCAAATGTGCCTAACGCTAAAGCTGTCTTCATATTAACTCTTCCTGTAAAAGTATTGATTTTATTGAAAGAAGATTTCTGCTTAATTCGGCATAACCGATTCCTAAAAGAATACCGTTATACTTTACCCTGAACAATTCGTTCTCCTGTGGGTTTTCAATATTTAATCTGTCAAAATCAAGTTGTCCGCCGTTTGAAAAGCGGATGGCTTGTTTTTTTGTAACCGAAATCTCCCTTAAATGCATAACAAGTGTTTCGGCAGGCATTAAATATTTTTCTATGCCGTATTTTTCCAAATCTTCAATTTTAACACAGTCTTCTATATTAAATCCTGCGACAGAAGTTCTCACTAACTTAGAAAGGGTTGCACCGCAACCGATTTTTTCGCCGATATCCCGTGCTAACGAGCGAATATAAGTGCCCTTTGACACGGTGCTTTGAAAGCCGAAAATTCCATTGCTGTCGAGTGGTTTTTTGATTTCAAGATTTGATATTTCAATATCTCTGCTTTCAATTTCGACCGTAACCCCTTGCCGTGCAAGTTTGTAAAGCGGAACACCGTTTCTTTTAAGAGCACTATACATCGGCGGAATTTGTTTTTGCCGCCCTAAAAATGATTTTAGGGTTGATTCCAAGTCGATTTTTTCTAGTACCTGCATTTCACTTAAAACTTCACCCGTTATATCGCAGGTATCGGTAGTAACGCCCAACTTAACTTCGGCATAATATTGCTTATCCGATTCAAGCATATAGTTGGAAAGGGTTGTAGAGCGACCGATAAGAATAGGTAAAACGCCGGTAGCCATTGGATCCAATGTGCCGGTATGCCCTACCCTTTTTTCGCCCGAAAGGCGCTTTATTATAGCAACTGCTTTATAAGAAGTAATGCCTTCCGGCTTATTCAGCAGAATCAGTCCCTGCATACGCAGCCTCCATAACTTCTTTAACTGCATTAAGCACCGTTTTTTTAACTTCTTCTAAACTGCCGGTAACCGATGCACCCGCAGCGCCCTTATGACCGCCCCCACCGATTTTTTGGCAAATAGCCGAAGCATCAAGCGGTGGATAAGTTCTCAGTGAAATTTTAAATTCATTATCTCCGGTTTGTTTTACCGTAACGCCGGCTTCTACGCCTTCGACACTACGCGAAATAACCGCAATGCCTTCAAGTTCGCTACCCGAGCAACCGGTTTTAAGTTGCATTTCGGAAGTAACGGGCAAAAGCATGCACTTATTATCAAAATGAAATTCGGCAGCATCTAAAACCATGCGTTCTAACTCTAACAATTTTTTTGATTTAGTGTCAAACATAATTTTATTTATCTTTGCCGCGTCCAAATTGTTTTCATAAAGTCTTGCTATAATTTCGTGCGTTTTTGCCGTAACCGTAGCATACTTAAAGCAACCTGTATCGGTAGCAATGCCGGTATAAAGTGCTTTTGCTGTAATATCGTTAATATTGACATGCATTTTATTAAGCAGTTCAAAGATAATTTCTGCTGTTGCAGCGGCGTCAGCATTTAAAAGCAAGTTTTTAGCAAACCTTGTGTTGGAAATATGGTGATCAATATTAAGTTCAACAATATCGCCAAACTCTTCTTCTAAAGCACCAAGCAAGCGCTTGTCGGCAACATCAACCGCAATAACGGTAGCTTCGTCACGCTTAACGCCTGCCGTAGTTTGCACGAAATAGGAATACTTTTCGGGTATAACATCGGGACATACAACGCATGCGGTTTTGCCTATTTCTTTGAGACCGTAGTATAAAGCATAGGCAGAGCCCAAAGTATCGCCGTCGGGCGATACATGGGTTAAAATAACATAGTTGTTGTGCTTTTTTAAATAGTTAGCCGTTTCGCGTAAGGATAAAACACGGCAACTATTATTTAAAACCTTTTTCATATCTGCTTATCACCGTCAAAAGATTCAATTATGCGTGAAATTTCCGCGCTTTTTTCAATTGAGTCATCCGCAACGAAGCGAAGTTCCGGCACCTTTCGTAATTTTAGTGAAGAGCCCAATTCGTGCCTTAAATAGCCTGCGGCACCCTTTAAAGCTTTAACCGATTCGACGGTTTTTTCGTGTCCTTCAATAGCACTTACATAAACCGTTGCATAAGAAAAATCGCCCGAAACATCAACTTTAACAATGCTTAACAGTTTGCTGACGCGTGGGTCTTTAACGCCGCGTAAAAGCTCTGACAATGCAAGTCTAATATCCGAAGTGACACGGTTTATTTTAAATCCTGCCATTAATCTCTGTACTCCTCCATAATGAAAGCTTCAAATACGTCGCCTTCCTTGATATCGGCAAATTTTTCAAGACCGATACCGCATTCATAGCCTTGGGCAACTTCCTTTACATCATCCTTAAATCTGCGCAAGGAATCAATCTTATCTTCCGCAATAACAATACCGTCGCGAACGATACGGATTTGACTTGCCCTTGTAACTTTACCGTCGGTAACATAGCAACCTGCAATAGTACCGACGCTTGAAATTTTATATGTGTTGCGTACTTCAATGGTACCCAAAATACTTTCACGGAATTTAGGTGCTAACATACCCTTCATAGCAGCTTCAATTTCTTCTATGCAGTCGTAGATTACGCGGTACATACGCATATCAACACCGTCGCGTTCGGCAGCAGCCTTTGCAACAGCATCAGGTCTTACATTAAAGCCAACGATAATAGCTGCGGAAGTATGCGCCAACATAACATCAGATTCGTTAATGGCGCCAACACCACCATGAATGACGCTAACCCTGACTTCTTCATTAGTAAGCTTTTCAAGACTTTGCTTAACGGCTTCCACACTACCTTGAACATCGGCTTTAACAACAACATTAAGTTGTTTTAAATCACCTTCACTTAGTTGTGAGAAGAGATTGTCAAGTGTAACCTTTTCCTTAGCATTATTAAGCTCATCCTTAGCCTTTTGTTTGCGTTGTTCAACGAGTTGACGCGCAAGTCTTTCATCCGAAACAGCGTCAAAGCTGTCGCCTGCCGAAGGTGTTTCGGCAAGACCGGTAATTTCAACCGGAACCGAAGGACCTGCCGTTTTTAATTGCTTGCCGTTTTCGTTAGTCATAACACGCACGCGACCAACCGAAGTGCCGGCAACAATAATATCACCGGAGTTTAAAGTACCGTTTTGTACTAATAATGTAGCAACCGGACCCTTACCCTTATCAAGACGGGCTTCGATAACAACACCCTTAGCGCGTCTGTCGGGGTTTGCCTTTAATTCAGCCATTTCGGCAACCAATAAAATGTTTTCTAACAAATTATCAATACCGTCGTGTGTCTTTGCCGAAACAGGAACGCAGATTACATCACCGCCCCATTGTTCGGGAACAACCGAATGCTCGGTTAATTGTTGTAGAACTCTATCCGGATTAGCTTCGGGCTTATCCATTTTGTTAATAGCAACAATCATTTGAACATTAGCGGCTTTTGCGTGATTGATTGCTTCTATTGTTTGTGGCATGATACCGTCATCGGCAGCAACAACCAAGACAGCGATATCCGTAGCCATTGCACCGCGCAAACGCATTGAGGTAAATGCGGCGTGGCCCGGTGTATCTAAAAATGTAATGTCGTGTCCGTTGCAGTTTACCCTATAAGCACCGATGTGCTGTGTAATACCGCCGGCTTCGGTGTCGGTAACGGCAGTATTTCTGATAGCATCAAGAAGTGAAGTTTTACCGTGGTCAACGTGACCCATAACAACAACAACCGGATCGCGTGGTTTAAGATTTTCGGCGGTATCTTCTGTATCATCCATAATCTTATCTTCAATAGTAACTTCTACCATACGCTCGATTTTAGCACCCATTTCGGTTACTACAATTTCGGCAGTATCATAGTCGATTACTTGGTTAACGGTAGTCATCATACCGAGTTTAAGCAATTCCTTAATAACTTCGGCAGCCGTCTTTTTAAGGGCGGCGGCTAATTCGCCGACAGTAATTTCGCTACCAACGGTGACGGTAATCGGTGTCTTTTTAATTCTTTCCAACTGCAAACGGCGCAGCTTGTCAGCCTCGGTCTCGCGTTTAACGCCTTGCGGACGGCGATAATCTTGAGATTTTTGCTTAATCTTTTGTTTTCTCGAATAGTTATCGCGCATAGAATTGGCAGGCGCAATAGTTTCGTACTTTTCGTTGTATTTATCAATATTAACATTAGAAGTACGGGTATCAACGTGAAGCTTTTGTGCCGGCCCGCGGTTAGGAGCTTCGCCGTGTTTCTTTTCTTTTTTAGGCGGAGCTACAAGTGGCTCGTCATCAACTTTAACCGCCTTTTTAGGATCGGCCTTTTCGGTCTTGGCGGCCGTCTTTTTCGTTTTTGGCTTTTCTTCGGTTTTAGTTTCAGCCGGCTTTTCTTCTGCCTTAGGTTGAGCCTTTTTAGCAGCCGGTTTCTTTTCTTCGGCAACTTCTTGCGGTTTAGCTTCTGCAGCGGCGGCAGCAGCCTTTAACTGTTCTAAAATAGCCATTTGTTCGGCTAATTTTTTATTCTTTTCATCTTCCCTTGCCTTTGCGGCAGCAGCGCGTGCATCCGCACCGGTGGCAAAGTAAGCGTCAAAACTCTTAACCGCATTTTTCTTTGTAAGTGTGTCAAAAACCAACGCGATTTCTTCTTCATTTAAAGAAGCGGCAGATTTTTTCTCGTTACCCGTTAATTCAAGAATAATAGCGGTGATATCTTTAGAAGCAAGACCGAAATCCTTAGCGATTTCGCTTACCTTATATTTATTTGTCATAAGCTAATCCTCCAATACTTATAATGGAATCGGCAAAGCCGTTATCATTTACGGAAACCACACCGCAATTTCTACCGACAGCGCTTGAAAGCATTTCGGTATCAATATCGGTTAGGCTTATTACTTTAACGAATTTTTTATTACAGTGAAAATTTAATTCTTTTTGAGTTTTCGGGGATATGTTTGAGGCACAAAGAACAAGCTTTGCTTTGCCTTTCTCTACCGACTCTAACGCTTTGGAAGTACCAAAGGAAAGCTTGCCGGCTTTTGTGGCAAAACCTAAAAGAGTCAAAATTTTATCCTTCAACGTTTTCAATTTCCTCTTTTAGCCGGTCGTAAATTTCTTGCGGAATTTTTGTAGCGAAAGCCCTTGACAAAGCGCCGATTTTAATGGCCTTTTCAAGACAGGCTTTGTCGTTACAAATATATGCGCCCCTGCCGTTTGCTTTGCCTTTATTATCAATAAAGATTTCGCCGTCGGCCGTTTTTACAACCCTGATAAGTTCCTTTTTAGGCTTCATTTCCTTACAGCCGGTGCACATACGCATGGGAACCTTTTTTGTTGCCATATAAAACTCCCCTTTTTTAAAATTTCACTATATTATTCACCAAAGAAACCGCTTTCGGGGTGGATATCAATCTTCCAACCTGTAAGTCTTGCGGCAAGGCGAACATTTTGTCCCTTGTTGCCGATAGCAAGTGATAATTGAGATTCCGGTACACTTGCTTTACAAACCTTAGGCTCGGTGCTTTCAATTTCAACCGAAACAACCTTAGCAGGGCTTAAAGCTTCGGTAATGAAAGCAACGGGATCTTCACTGTACTTAACAATGTCAATCTTTTCGCCGGCAAGCTCTTCAACAATCTTATTTACACGTGCGCCACGGGGACCTATACAAGCGCCGATAGCGTCAATTTCAGTATTAGCTGACCAAACAGCAATCTTTGTGCGCGAGCCTGCTTGACGGGAGATAGACTTGATTTCAATAGTGCCGTCAAAAATTTCCGGTACTTCGGTTTCAAACAAACGCTTAACAAGACCCGGATGTGTGCGGGAAAGCATAATGCGCGGACCTCTTTCGGTTTCCTTAACATCAACAACATAAACCTTAATGTGATCGCCTTCGCTTAAAATTTCATCCGGCACTTGTTCAAGCTTCGGTAAGGTGGCTTCATTCTTGCCGATTGTAAGAATAGCATTACCTGTCTTAGGGTCAATTCTTTGAACAACGGCGGTAAGAAGCTCGCGATTGTGGCTTTGGAATTCGGCCAACGCTTGACCGCGTTCAGCTTCCCTTACGCCTTGACGGAAATTGTTTTTAGAGTTTTGTGCAACAACACGGCCAAATTTCTTTGTGTCAAGCTTAATATCAACAAAGCCGTCTTTTAAACTCTTAGGATCAATTTCTGCCGCATCTTCCTTGGAAATTTCGGTATAAGGGTCAACAACCTCATCAACAATAGTCTTGCGGGCAACAACACTGAAAATTTCTTTTTCAGTATCAATGTTACAAATAACAATATCATTACCGCCGTAATCTTTACGGGCTGCAACAACGATAGCCTCTGCTATCTTATCCGCAATAAATTCTTTTGGAATACCGCGTTCTTCTTCTATAAGTCTTAAAGCTTCAAAGAACTCTTTAATGTCTTTCTTTTCCTTTGCGGTTAATCTTTGCTTAGCCATTTTTCTAAATTCCTCCTAATGTATATACCTTTGAAATATTTTTTGCATCAAATTCTATTTCGCCGTTCTCGGTTTCAACCGTAACCGACGAATCGTAGGTTTTAAGTCTGCCTTTAAACTCTTTAATACCGTTTTCGGCATGATAAAGTTTTAAGCATACCTCTTTACCTATTGCATACGTAAAATGTTCGGGTCTTGTAAGTTCCCTTTCAATACCCGGTGAGCAAACCTCTAAATAATATGAATTATCAATCGGGTCGGCTTCATCAATAATCGGGTCAACCGCGTGGGAGACATCAGTACAGTCATCAATAGTAACGCCGCCGTCTTTATCAATGAAAATGCGCAAATACCAAGATGCGCCTTCCTTTAAATAGCGGACGTCCCAAAGCTTTAGTCCTAACGCTTCAACGGGTTCTTTAACAAGATTAAAAACGCGTTCAGCCGCATTAGCCATATTATACCTTCTTTCCAAAACAAAAGTGAGCGGGTTGCCCCACTCACCTTTCTGATCTTATTACAAAAGTTATTATACCAAATGTTTCCTAAAAAATCAAGTACTTTTTATTATTTATATATTATTCACCCTTATAGGAGTTAACATATATGGTTACCGCAGCGTCGGTACTGATAGTCGTGCCGGCTGACGGCTCTTGCTCTAAGACCGTGCTCGGATTTTCATCAATGTTGTATTTTTCAACAACCTTGATGTTTTCATACAAAAAGCCCTGCTTTAAAAGTTCCATTTTAGCCGAAGTTTCGTCTAATCCCAAAACATTTGCAACCTGAATATCGCTGGTGCCGAGGCTTATTACAACCTCGACCGTTGTTCCTTTTTCAACCTGTGTGCCGGCAACAACGCTTTGGGAGACTATCATACCCCGTTTGAACTTGTCCGAAAACTCCTTATCCTTAACTACAACCGTAACATCTTTATAGATATCATTTTCTAGAATGGCGGATAAATACATACCGCTGAAATCAGGTACCGCAAAAAGAGATTTTAATTCGACTTCTGAACCTTCGCTTTCTTCACTTGAAGAAACAAAGCTTGAAACATAGCTTTTAGAAGAAACGGATTCGTTATTGGATTTTTTATTAAATAATTTAGCACTTAGATAAGGCCAAGCAAAAATACCGCCGATAATAGTGATAACCGCCAATGTGCAACCGGCCGCAATAAGCGCCGATTTTGTGCCGCCTGCCTTTTTCGGCTCTTCAATTTCTTCTTCATTTTTGTTCTGCTTAATACTTTTATTAACCTTTTGCTTTTGCTTTATTTCGGCTTCGGGATTGGGCATTTCGGCAAAAATCAATTGTGCTTTTAAGTCACTTACCGATTTAGTACGGTCGGCAACACCAATTTGCAAACCGTTTGCAATGGCCGCTAATACATTATGCGGAATAGTTTGCGCTGCTTTTGCCGAAACGGTCATGTTATCGTTTTCAATTCTTGCGGTGGCTTCGGGCGGAACAGTACCGATAAGGGTACGGAAAAGCGTAGCGCAAATGCCGTAAACATCAGTATGTTCACCGTCGGTCATACCGCTGATTCCGTATTGCTCAGGGGCGGCATAACCTGAATAAAGCTGTGGCTTAATAAGGCTGTTCGCCATTCTGGCATTTTTAACACAAATACCGGTTAAATGCAGTCTGCCGTCTCTGCCGACTATAACGGTTTCGGGTGAAATACCGCGATGAATAATCCCCATATTGTGAAGCCTTGACACGGTGTCTAAAAGGCTCGAAAACAACGGCTTTGCTTGCTCCCACTTAAGAGCGCCGCCGTTTCGGGTCAAAAATTCCCTTAAAGTGATGGCTGAAAGATTGCCGTAAATTGTATATGCCGTTCCGTTTTCCTCAAAAACACTGACAACCGGTAAAATCTCATCACCGTCAATAGCCATTAGGTTTTTGTTTAGTTCAAGGAAATTCATTAAGCTTTCATTAAAAGCATATTCTTTTCCCTTAATTATAGAAACCGATTTGTCGGGGTTACGCTTTGCCGCTTCTTCCGGAAAATACTCCCTAATACTGACAATTTGTTCTGTTTCGGTGTCAAAGCCTATATAACAAATACTTTCGCCGTTAACACCGGTTGCTTTGCCGACCAAATACCGATTATCAATTAAAAATTTAGCGGGCAGGCATTGTTCGCCGTTTTTGCAGGTGGAATCAAACCCGCAATTTTTGCAAACTTTTTCATTTCCTTTTTCATGCATACAACCCAAACAAAGGTTTTCGGTGTTCATAAAGCTATTCATCCTTTAAAATTTTTTGATTTTGGATTTTTGGTTTTGCTTTGTGCCTTAACTTTTTCTTTTTGGGTACCGGCAAAACCTTTTTAAACATACAAATATGTCTCGGTGTTACCCGTCTGTCTTCATGAAGTGAGCCAAAGTACCACCTTCTGTAACTGCAAGTACGCCCGATTTCTTCAAAATAGCCGTTAAGCTTATTAACTCTATCAGTTTCGCCCCTTCTTAGAAGCATTGCACTTTTTACAAGTGAAGGTGGCTCATGTGTAATAATGAAATCAACCTTGCAGTCGGCTTCGTCAAGCCTTTTAGCGCCTTCGGCCATTTCTACCGGTGCCGGTTCTTCTTCACGCCACCAAAGCCCGTACTCAACACGCATATCCTTATCGGTGCTTTCGCCACCGCCAAAGGTAAAAAAGGTTTGTCCGCCAATGTCAAAAATTTGTCCGCGCATAAGGTGGATAAGGTTGCCCTTTATTCTATGCACCATGCCACCGTGCCAATATGTCACGCGACAGCGGTTAATAAAATCCAAATTATCGTGTGTACCGTCAACAAAAGCCGTAACAAAGCGTCTTGTCGAAAGGTAATCTATAACCTGCTCTTGCGTTTTGCCACCGTTGAATATATATCCAAAATCGCCGCAAACAATAAGCACGTCGCCGCTTTTCAGTTTTCTAAAGCCCTTGTCATAAAGCCTTTCAAGGCAACCGTGCATGTCGCCGGTTATATAAACCATTCAGTTACACCTTCTTTAAAAATATCTTTTACTTTTCTTAAAATATGTTGTATAATAATATTCAATAAACACATTATACTATACTTTTGGAGATTTTTCTATGCTAAAAAAGATTTTTTCTTTATTTTTTGCAATTTTAACAGTTTCTCTTAGTTTGGTTGTGCCTTTTTCAGTTTCGGCTTATGAGCCTATCGGTGTCGAAGTTTACGGAAAAAACTGTATGTTAGCATCGCTTGATACCGGCGAGGTGCTTTACAGCAAAGCGCCCGACGAAAAGATTTACCCTGCTTCTATTACCAAAATAATGACAACTATTTTGATACTCGAAAGTGATAAATACAATCCCGACGCCAAAATAGCTTTGACAAAAGATGTTTTTAACGCAATGCTCGGTACAGGCAGCAGTGTTTCCAATCTTGAAATCGGCGAAGAAATAACTCAAAAAGATATGGTTTACATGGTGCTGATGTCATCATTCGGTGATGTCGCACTTATGGCGGCTAACCTTGTTGCCGGCAGTGAGGCAAACTTTGTTAAAATGATGAATTCAAAAGCTAAGAAATTAGGCCTTAAAAACACGCATTATGTAAACTGCATCGGGCTTCACGATGACAATCACTACACAACCGTAAACGACATTTATAAATTGACAGTCTATGCTTTAAAAAACTCGGTATTTAAAGAGATTTGTTCTTCTGCACATTATACCGTTGCGCCGACTAATATGCACGACCAGCGCGTTCTTACTACAACAAACTTTTTAATTGATAACACAACTAACTACTATTACGCCTATGCAAAAGGCGTTAAGACGGGTTTCACAGATGAAGCCGGCCGTTGCGTTGTCAGTACTGCCTCCAGCGACGGATACAACTATATTTGCATTATGATGGGTTGCAAGAATTCAAGTGAAAGGCGTTACGAGTTTGTTTCAAGCTCTAATCTTTTCCGTTGGGCGTTTAGAAACTTCACCTATAAAGAGATTGCCGACACCGAAAATCCGGTTTGCGAAATACCCGTAAATTTGTCACTTGATACCGACCATTTGTCCCTTTATATTAAAGAAAAATTTGTTTCGGTTTTGCCAAATGATGCTGATACATCAACAATAATTATAAACCCGCACTTTAAAAACGACAGCATTGATGCTCCCATTAAAAAAGGTGATAAAATAGGTACTGCCGATATTATTTATGCTGAACGCGTTTTAAAAACCGTCGATTTAGTTGCGGGCAACGACGTTAAATCCAGCTTTATATTAGTCATGGCAAGAGGCCTTAAAAAAGCATTTTCTTCCGCCGTTTTCAAGATTATTTTAATAATTATCGGCCTTGCCGTTTTAGGCTTTATTGCAAGAATTATTATGTTAAACTATAATTCTAAAAGCAGGCGTAAAGTGAGATATATTCCTTACGATAAGGACGAAAAATAATAGTTAAAAATATGTTATTTTGCTATTGACAAAACCGTTATTTATGGTATAATTATTTTTGCTTATTCGGACCGTTAGCTCAGTTGGTTAGAGCAACCGGCTCATAACCGGTTGGTCCGGGGTTCGAGTCCCTGACGGTCCACCAAATAAGCATTAAAAAGCTTTACTTTATTAGTAAATAAGTCTTGCAGGAATTTTTAATATGCGCATCGAGCTTCGTTTTAACTTGCTCTCTGCGACAGGGACTTTCACTTTAAAAACATAACACTGTTATGTTTTTAAGCGTTGAAACTGACGGTCCACCAAATAAGCATTTTAAATATTTTCATATAACTCTGAAAAGTTAATAATATAGGGGTATAGCTCAGCTGGTAGAGCATCGGTCTCCAAAACCGAGTGCCGAGGGTTCGAAGCCTTCTGCCCCTGCCAAAAGCAACAACCACCGCATTTGCGGTGGTTGTTGCTTTTTGCTAATATAGTAACTGAACCCGAGGCACGAGAAGAGTGACGGGGCGAAGCGGTACACCGCTGCCGGTGGCAGAAACAGGTGTGGCGCTGAGGTGAAGAAACAAGAAGCAATGCAGGCGCACCAAGCCTTGCATTGCGACTATGTTTCTGAGGGGGTGCACAGCACTTCGAAGCCTTCTGCCCCTGCCAAAAATCGGCAACTTTCGGCAGAGAGTTGTCGATTTTACTTATTACCTATTCACTCTTCACTAAAAACAAAAAAGCCAATTTTTTAAAAGTAATAAATAATAGTTAATAAGTGCGGTACACCTATTTTAAAATAAAAAAATCCCAAAGTCTTTGAAACTTTGGGATTTAATTTATATTTTTAAAAATATTACGGCGGTGATTTTGACATTATAAAATATAAAAAACATCGTTAGATTTATATCTTAATTTGTTCTTTGGAAAAGCCGTAATCTTCATACTTCTTTCCTTCAAAATTAACGCGACGCATAATAGTTGCCATTTTGGTTTTTACGCCACAAAAGTCGCCCCAAGCAAAGCTTGCAACACCTAATTGTTTTGCGATTTCCAAAATGCTTGGAAGATCGGTATTTAAGGTATGCCATGTTGTTTGCATAATGCCGAACTGATTATTTTTTAGAAGCGTTTCGACCGTCGCAAATTGATTGTTCCTATCAAGCCAAGGTGCACCCATAACATCAAATTTTGTTTTTGCTAAATCATCAAGTGTTTTTATAGGTGCCGCCTTTATTTCGTACTGCCAATCAACCAAAACGGTTTTTTTGTTCAAACTCGCCATCATCATTTCGACTTCATCTTTTTTACAAAAGGCATAATAGTTTTCATATTTGCCCTTTGGCAAAAACATATCTACCCAAATAATAGGTCTTCTGCCCTCTTTAACAATTTGGTCGGTTAGCGCTTTCATATAATCCGGCATAGCTTTGCGCTTTTCGTCGCAATTAGCATAGTAATACGCTTCATCACAACCTAAATGGATATATTCACCTTCACCGAAAACTTCGTAAAGTTCGTTTCTGACTTTACTTAAAAGTTCGATTACCTTTTCGTTTTCAATATCCCAAGCCCAGCCGTCTTGCGTAAATAAATATTGCATAGTTGGGTCTTGGTCTAACACAACATGTTTTCCTAACAACTCGCGAGCCGAAGAGGCATGTCCTAAATGATTAAACATAGGAACAGGTTGAAGACCTAATTCGCGCGCTTCTTTAATAATTTCTTTTGCCTTACTTTTAGTAAAAGCATTAGGCCAAGAAAGTGTTTTTAAAGAGTTGAATTTTAAGGTGCCCCAAAATTCAATTACAACATGCGTGTACTGACAAATTGCGGCAATGCGTATCAGTTTTTTAATATGCGTTATATCCTGCTCCGGAAAAACGCAATAGTGAATCATTCTGTTTTTGAGGGTGTAGGCGCTGTCTTCTTTTACATTTTCGACGCTGATTTCATTGTTTTTGCCATAGTTAAATTTAAGTAAAAATGCAATAAAGCCCCTAACTAAACCGCCGTAATTTTCACCCTTTATTGCAACTGCTCCGTCCTTAACAGTTAAAGCGTATTCGTGGCCTTTTTTGAGTTTAGGCAATTCTATACCGCCAAAACAAAAGGTATTTTCTTCGCCTTCAACAAACTTAATTTCGCCAAGGCCTAAGCAAAAACTTTTCCATAGCTTTTTAATTGTAGGATTGTTAAGACGCTTATCCGCCTTAACGGTTATAGTTTTTTTAAACATAACATTTCTCCGAAAAACACTAACAAAAAAGCAACATAAACCATATTAGGAATGTGCTGCTTTTTGTTTTTAAAAATTACTTTTCTTCGCCATAGTGGGAAGCCATAATTTTTTTAATTCTGTCAATAGGATCGAGTAGATTGCTAATAGAATTATCATAGTTAAGTGTATCAACTAAAAGTGCTATATACTTAGCCATATTAACACTGCAATACCATTCGCGGTCTAAAAGTTCTTGCGGTTGATAAATTAGGTTGGTTGTAAAGATTTTATCAATTATTCCGCGCTCATAGTAATCATCAAACTTTTCAAGACCTTCAACAAACAGGCCGAAGGTTGAGAAGATGAAAATTCTGCCGGCACCTTTTTCTTTTAATTTTGCGGCAATATCAAGCATTGATTCACCTGAAGAAATCATATCGTCAACCAAAATTAAGTCTTTGCCGGTAATGTCGTTACCCAAAAATTCATGTGCTTCGATTGGGTTACGGCCGTTAACAATAACCGAGTAGTTACGGCGCTTATAGAACATACCGAGTTCCAAACCTAAAACTGACGAATAATAAATACAACGGCCCATGCCGCCTTCGTCAGGCGAAACGATCATAGTGTGGTCGCGGTCAAGCTTAACATCAGGTACGGTTTTAAGCAATGCCTTTATCATTTGATAAGCCGCTTGAACATTATCAAATCCGTCGATCGGGATAGCGTTATTAACACGCGGGTCGTGTGCGTCAAAAGTAATAATATTCTTAACGCCCATTGCAGTTAATTCTTGTAATGCCAATGCGCAGTCCATAGATTCCCTTGCAGTTCTTCTATGTTGTCTGCCTTCATAAAGCATCGGCATAATAACGGTAATTCTTCTTGCCTTACCGCCAAGAGCGGCGATAACACGCTTTAAGTCTTGAAAATGGTCGTCCGGACTCATAGGAACGGTTTGACCGTACATTTTGTATGTAACACTGTAATTAAAGCAATCGGAAATAATATAAACATCAAGTCCGCGTGCAGTATGCTTTAAAACTGCCTTTGCTTCACCTGTACCAAAACGGGGGCAATCCGCCGTAACAACGAAAGATTCGTCTTCCGGAATATTGCGCCACTGTTTTAAATAATAGTCAACTTTTGAGGAAATATCCTCGCAACCGCGCATACTGATGAGAGCTAAATCACCGTATGGCGTATGCTTAAAATCGATACTTGCCATTTTTCCCACACTCCGCAAAAAATAATCTAAATATATAATACCACAAAACTCGCCACGAAAAAAGACTTTTTTACAAAAAAAATATATAATATTTAAAGAATTTTATTAGCTATTTTGATAAAACTGTCAAAATTGGTTGATAACTGCTTTTCAGTTTGGTATAATGATATAAAAATTAGTATAAGGAGTATTATATATTATGGCTGATGTTATATTACTTGCGCACACACCTAATCCCGAACACACAATCGCTTCGGCTGCTCGCCTTTGCTACAGTTCTTCCAATATTGGAGATTTAATGGATAGCATTTCAGACGAAAAAGCCGCTTCTTTTGTTGATATGCTTGCTGAAATAGGTCATGAAAGTCCTATTGAACACGCAACCTTTACCTTTGGCATTGAAGGTGTTTCGCGTTCGCTTTTGGCTCAAATTACAAGGCACAGGATTGCATCCTTCTCGGTTAAAAGTCAACGCTATGTAAGAGAGGGCAGTTTTGAATATGTTACCCCACCCGAAATTGCCGAAAACGCAGAAGCAAAAGCTCTTTATGACGAAATTATGGCGGATGACCAAAAGAAATACGACCGCCTTACCGAAATCTTAAAGAAAAAGCACGTTAAGGAATTTTTAGCCGAAGGCAAGGACGAAAAGACTGCTAACCGTATGGCTGAAAAGAAAGCTATTGAAGATGCCCGTTTCGTTCTTCCCAACTCCTGTACGACACAGATGATTGTTACAATGAACGCCCGTTCACTTATGAATTTCTTCCGCCACCGTTGTTGCAACCGTGCTCAATGGGAAATAAGGGATGTTGCAAACCAAATGTTAAAGTTGGTTTGTGAGGTTTCGCCTAACCTATTTAAAAACGCCGGTCCGGCTTGTTTACGCGGTGGTTGCAGTGAAGGCAAAATGAGCTGCGGCAAAATGCAGGAAATGCGCGAGTTCTATAAGGAGCTTAAAAACAATGGGTAAGCTTATTGTTATAGAAGGTCTTGACGGCAGCGGTAAATCCACTCAGTTAGAGCTTTTGCCGGTTGGCCTTAAACAAAACGGCATAAATGTCAAAACCGTTTCTTTCCCTGCTTATGAAAGTAATTCTTCGGCGCTTGTAAAAATGTACCTTGCCGGTGAATTCGGTAAAAAGCCCAATGATGTTAATGCTTATGCCGCTTCGACCTTTTATGCGGTGGACCGTTTTGCATCTTTTAAAACCGATTGGGGCAAGTTTTATAACGAAGGTGGCACAGTTGTTGCAGGCAGATATACTACATCCAATGCCGTTCACCAATGTTCAAAGCTTGCAAAAGAAGAATGGGCACCGTTTTTAGACTGGCTTTATGACTTTGAATATAATAAGGTCGGTGTGCCTAAACCCGACAAGGTTATTTTCTTAGATATGCCTGTTGAGGTTTCGCAAAAGCTTTTAAGCGGTCGTTATAATGGCGATGAAGCAAAGAAAGATATTCACGAAAAAGATACCGAATATCTGGCTAAATGCCGCGAAGCCGCAGTATTTACTGCCAAGTATTCGGGTTGGACTATTATACACTGCGCTAAGGACGGAAATCCCCGAACAATAGATGAAATTAAGGCTGATGTTTTAAAGGCTGCTTTAGAATAATAACGAGGTAATATTATGGTTTATATCTTTTTGGCCGACGGCTTTGAAGAGTGCGAGGCACTGGCTCCTGCTGATATATTAAGAAGAGCCGATATTGAAGTAAAGCTTACCGGTGTGTTGGGAAAAACCGCTACCGGTTCGCACGGGATTAAGGTTGAATGTGACATTTTCCCTCAAAGTATCGACTTAAAGCCCAATGATATGGTTGTTCTGCCGGGTGGTCTTCCGGGCACTAACCACTTAAAAGAAAGCCCACTTGTAAAGGAAACATTATTAAAAGCTAACAAGTTAGGTTGCAAAATTGCGGCTATTTGTGCCGCCCCTTCGGTTTTAGGTCAAATGGGACTTTTAAAGGGTAAGAAAGCAACCTGTTTTCCGGGATTTGAAGATAAACTGACAGGTGCCGACCTTGTTAATGAAAAAGTAGTAGTTGACGGCAACTTTATTACTGGTTGCGGCGCCGGCGTAGCTTTTGATTTCGGATTTAAGCTTTTGGAAGAAATTGACGGCAACTCAGTCCGCAGCGAAAATATGAAAAAAGGTATGCTTTTTAAAGCATAAAATGAATTATGGAAGAGAATAAAGAACAAAGCAGTGAAAAAGGCTTTATTATCGGTGAAGATTTTATGACCGATGATGAAGACACTTTAAAGACGCAAATGAATATGACAAAAAAGAGAAAAAACAGTAAAAAGAAAAGCACCGTAAAAAGTATTGTTTGGATTTTAGCAATAATTGTAGTGTCGTTAGGTCTTGCTTTCAGCATTATCTTTGTAGGAGCCGACTTTATGGGAATCGGTTTCGGGCGTGGTAAGGATTGTGTGATGGAAATAAAGCAAGGCACACCGACAGCAGAAATTGCCGAAAGCTTAAAGGACTGCGGTGCTGTTAAATGTCCCTTGATTTTTAGGGTGTATGCCCGACTTAAAGGTTATGACAGTAAATTTAAATACGGTGTTTACACCTTTAACAACGAATCGGGCTATGACATTTTAGCCGAAATGCTTATGAACGACGGTGCAAAGGCACAAAGTGTTACGGTTAAGGTGCCGGACGGTGCCACGATAGAAGAATTATCGGACCTTTTCGAACAAAAAGGTGTTTGTACTAAAAGCGACTTTATTAACGAGGTACAAAACGGCAATTTTAACTACGATTTTGTAAGCAAAATTCCTGCTGACAGTGTAAGATACCGTTTAGAGGGATATTTATTCCCCGACACCTACGACTTTTATAATTACGATTCGGCTGAATGCGCACATTTGGCGATTGATAAGATGCTTAACGCATTAAATGAAAAATTAAAACCGTTAAATTCAAAAATCGAAGCTTCCAAATATTCGTTACACGAGCTTATGACTATGGCTTCGTTAGTTGAATTGGAAGCCGCTTGCAGTCCCGAAGACGCGCCAAAGGTTGCCGCTGTTTTCTATAACCGTTTAGAAAATACGGGATTTAGCACGCTTGGTTCCTCCCCTACCCTTAAATCGCGTTATAACCATGGGGATGACCGTTATAACACTTATGTTTGCAAGGGCTTGCCGGTAGGTCCGCTTTGTGCTTCGGCTGAAGTTGCTGTCAAAGCCGCCGTGGAGCCTGCAAAAAATTTCGATTATTTTTACTTTGTAACCGATAAGTCTATGAAATTCTATTACAATAAAACCGATGCGCAACACAACGCAACGATAGCAAAACTTAAAAAGGAAAACAACTGGATATATGAAGTCATTGATTAAAGTACCCGAGCTTCTGTGCCCTGCGGGTGATATTGTGAGGCTTAAAGCCGCTGTGGATTACGGCGCCGATGCCGTTTACCTTGCAGGTGAAGAATTCGGCATGCGCACCGCCTCGACCAACTTTGGCGAAAAAGATTTAATAGAGGGTGTCAAATATGCCCACGACCACGGCGTAAAGGTCCATGTTACTTGTAACACAATACCGCACAATGCCGAAATACCGCGCTTGCCCGCATTTTTGGAAAGCGTACAAGATGCAGGTGTTGACGCGCTTATCGCTGCCGATTTAGGCACGATAGAAGCCGTTAAAAAACATGCGCCGAAATGCGACTTACACGTTTCGGTACAGTCGGGCATAGTGAACTATGCCACCGCAAACGCGTTTTATAATCTTGGCGCTAAACGAATTGTATTAGCACGGGAATTATCCCTTAACGAAATTGCGGAAATCAGAGCCAAAACACCAATGGACCTTGAAATTGAAGCCTTTGCGCACGGTGCAATGTGCATCTCTTTTTCGGCAAGGTGCTTGCTTTCAAGTTATATGACCGGACGCGATGCCAACCGTGGCGACTGCGCTCAATCATGCCGTTGGAGTTATTCTTTAATGGAAGAAAAACGCCCCGGTGAATATTACGACATTACCGAAACAGATAAAGGCACATACATTCTGAATGCCAACGATATGTGCATGGCACCGCATTTGTTGGAAATGGCAAAAGCCGGTGTTGACAGCATTAAGATAGAAGGTCGCGCCAAATCACATTATTATGTTGCGGTTACTACCAACGCTTACCGCGGTGCATTAGACAGTATGTCTTCTTCGGAGGATGAAAACTGGCAACTGCCGATTTGGGTAAGTGAAGAGCTTAACAAAATCAGCCACCGCAATTATTCAACCGGTTTTTATTTTGGCAGACCGCAAAATTCACAAACCTATGCGAACGCCGGTTATGTCAGAGATTACAGCGTTGCCGCCATTGTTGATGACTATAAAGACGGCTATATCATTGCCACTGTTAAGAACAAATTTTTAAAGGGGCAAGAGCTTGATTGTTTAGAGCCGAAAAGCCCACCGTTTATAGTGAAAACCGATTCCTTGCTTGATATTGAAGGAAATGTGCTTGAAATGGCCAACAAACCTATGACTCAAATTATGATTCCATTTGTAAGGCCAATTAAAAAAGGTTCCCTTTTACGGATGAAATCTGATGATTAGTTAATAAAAAAACGCCTTACAGTTAATACTTACTGTGAGGTGTTTTATTTTGTCCGGTGATAGAATTTATTCAAGGCGAACAGTCGCTTGTTTTTTTATACTTACACTTTTATTCTTTAGTTGTGCTTTAAGAGTTTTTAAAATCGCCACCGGCAATTATGCCGAAATTTGTGATGCACAAAACAGTTATACAATTAAATTATCTGCCTTGCGCGGTACGATTTATGACTGCAACATGGAAAAAATAACCAACACTAAAAAGCAAACTGTCGCCATAATCTCCCCCACCGCCGAAGCGATTATAGGAGTAAAAAATCTTGTCGGTGAAGCAAAATACAAAACGGTTTTAGAAAGTTTAAAAAGCAAAAAACCGACCTATGCCGTTGTTGACAAAAAGATTAAATGCAACGGAATTTATTATACCGATATTTTAGTTAACCAAGATTTCAGCACAAGTGCCATTCATACGGTGGGATATTTAGATGATTTAGGTCATGGAAAAACAGGGTTACAATATGCCTATGACAGCGAATTATATATTGATGAAGATGTAACCGTAAACTTTAAAACAAGTGGTAAAGGAAAAATTTTAGAGGGTGTAACACCCATCATACAAAACAACACAAAAAAAGCCGAGAACGGAATAGTAGCGACTCTTGACAAAAATATTCAAACCATAGCCGAAACCCATTCGAAAAACATTACAAGCGGTGCCATAATTATTGCCGAAACCAAAACCAATAAAATAAGGGCAGCGGTAAGCACACCTTGGTTTGACTGCAAAGATATTGCAAACTACTTGAAAAGTGAAAATTCCACCCTTAAAAACAAAATTTTGGGTGCTTACAATGTCGGTTCGGTTTTTAAGCCCTGCATAGCGGCGGCCGGAATAGAAAACGGATATCAAAATTTCACTAACAACTGTGTCGGGCAAACACAAATAGTTGACAGAGTATTTAACTGTCATGAGCGGGAGGGTCACGGTGAATTGGATTTATGCCATGCTTTAGCTTTGTCCTGCAACACATTTTTTTATAATTTCGGAATATCGGTCGGCGGTAATGTGATTTTAAACAAAGCACAGTCCTTAGGCTTCGGTACCCTTTCAAATATAAATCGCCTAAGTCTTGATAAGGGTATTTTACCAAACGGCAAAAATTTAGAAAATCCGGCTTTACTTGCAAACTTTTCGATAGGGCAAGGTGAACTGTTAGCAAGCCCCGTCGTTATGCTTAACCTTTATTCAGCCATTGCAAACGGCGGTCAATATAAAAACCCGAGCATTATTGAAGGGGTAATAAAGGACGGCGAATTAAAGCAAGAAGAAAACGGCGGATATATTTATGCTATGAAAAAGTCAACCGCCGATATAATAAAGCAGGGCCTTTGCTTAGTTTTAAGTGAAGGCACCGGCAAGCTTGCAACACCAAAAAGCGTTACTGCGGCCGGCAAAACAGCAACCGCACAGACAGGTCGCTACAACGGTGACACCGAAATTTGCGAAAGTTGGTTTTGCGGTTTTTTTCCTGCCGAAAGTCCTGAATACACCGTAATAGTTTTTTCGGAAAACAATTTAAAACAGAAAAAAAGCTGCGGCGAAATCTTTGCAGAGATCGCCAACAGCATAGTAGATAGTAATTTATTAAATCAATAAGCTTTGCCCCAATAGAGCATATCTTTTGCTTTTTTACCGCAACAAACGCAGGTGTCGCCGATATTTTCTTGCTCGAAAGGAATGCAACGCGAAGTAACACCGGCAACCTCTTTAAGCTTGTCTTCGCAAGCACGGTCACCACACCACATAGCACGAATAAAGCCAGGTTTATTGTCCGCAATTTCTTTCATTTCTTCAAGGTTGTGCGCGTCGTATGTCATATTGGCACGGCGTTCAATGGCCTTATTGTATAAGCCGTCCCTGACAGCTTTAAGCAGTTCGGGAATTTTTACCTCCAACTCGTCAAGAGAAACAACCGTCTTTTCGCCGTTATCACGCCTTACAACAACGCAAACATTGTTTTCAATATCACGCGGTCCTAATTCAATTCTGAGCGGAACGCCTTTCATTTCGTATTCGGCAAATTTCCAACCGGGAGACTGTTCGCTGTCGTCAAGTTTAGCGCGACAGATATTTTTAAGTCTTGAATAAACCGCGTTAGCCTTATCCATAACGCCTTCTTTATGAGAAGCGATAGGAACTAAAACAGCTTGGATAGGTGCGATTGCAGGCGGTAAAACAAGACCGCTGTCATCACCGTGAGTCATAATAACCGCGCCGATAAGTCGGGTTGTTGTACCCCATGAGGTTTGGAACGGATGAACGAGATTATTATTTTTATCGGTAAACTCAACACCGAAAGCCTTGGAAAAACCGTCGCCGAAATAGTGCGAAGTGCCGCTTTGCAAAGCTTTACCGTCATGCATCAAAGCTTCGATAGTATATGTGGCTTCGGCACCCGAAAAGCGTTCCTTTTCGGTCTTAACGCCCTTAACAACAGGCATTGCCAAGTATTCTTCGGCAAAATAAGCGTATGTATTTAACATTTTAACTGTTTCGGCCTTTGCTTCCTCGGCAGTTTCGTGGATTGTATGGCCTTCCTGCCATAAGAACTCGCGAGAGCGAAGGAAGGGGCGTGTTGTCTTTTCCCAACGAACAACGCTACACCATTGGTTGTAAAGTTTGGGTAAATCACGGTAAGACTCAACAACATTCTTAAAGTGGTCACAGAAAAGGGTTTCGGAAGTAGGTCTTACACAAAGTCTTTCTTCTAACTCTTCTTCACCGCCGTGGGTAACCCAAGCACATTCAGGTGCAAAGCCCTCAACATGGTCCTTTTCTTTCTGTAAAAGGCTTTCGGGAATAAACATAGGCATATAAACATTTTCGTGGCCCGACTCTTTAAACAGGCCGTCCATAATATGTTGAATGTTTTCCCAAATGGCATAGCCGTATGGTCTTATAATCATACAACCCTTTACCGAAGAATAGTCTATAAGTTCAGCCTTTAAAACTACATCGGTATACCATTTTGCAAAATCCTCATCCATAGAAGTAATGCTTTTTACTAACTTTTCTTTTGCCATATTCCCGCACCGACAAAAGCGATGCTTCAGCCACCTTTCAAAATTCCATATATGTAATTATTATAAGATATTAGGGATGATTTTGCAACAATTTTTATTGTTTTATATCCATATTACAAAAAAATTTGCAAAAACTATTGACAAATGAAGTTTTTAAACATATTATTTGATTAGTAAATTTTTTACGGAGGATATTTTTATGGTATTTGAAAAAATTAAATCAATTTTGGCAGAACAACTTGACGCTGATAAAGAAAGTATGACAATGGATACAAAGATAGCCGAAGATCTTTCGGCTGACAGTCTTGATGTTGTTGAACTTTTGATGTCTATTGAAGATGAATTCGAAGTTGAAATTCCCGACGAAGAAATTGAAAATCTTAAGACCATCGGCGATGTTGTTGAATACATTCAAAACAACATGTAATAAGTAAAACAAAATCCCCACTTAAGTGGGGATTTTTTTATATCTTTTTAATTATTCGTCATCAGGCATTTCCCAGTTATGCCATACTGCCTGAACATCATCGTTATCTTCCAACATATCAATAAGTTTTTCCATCTTAGCGGAAGCTTCTTCGTCCTCAATAGCGGTCATGGTTTGCGGTACATATTGTACTTCTGCCGAAAGGAATGTATAGCCGTCATTTTCAAGACTGTCACGCACAGCACCAAGACTGTTAGGATCGGTTGAGATTTCAAAAATATCGCCGTCATAATTAAAGTCTTCGGCGCCGGCTTCCAAAGCGGCTTCCATAACAGTATCTTCATCAAGGCCTTCAGCCTCAATTTCAATAATGCCCTTACGGTCGAACATAAACATAACCGAGCCGGATTGTCCCAAGTTACCGCCGCACTTATCAAAATAGTGGCGCATTTCGCCTGCGGTACGGTTGCGGTTATCGGTAAGGGTTTCAACGATAACGGCTATGCCGTTAGGACCGTAGCCTTCATAAACTAATTCTTCGTAGTTATTGGCTTCACCGTCACCTGCGGCTTTTTTAATGATGCGTTCAATATTATCATTCGGAACATTAGCGGCTTTTGCCTTAGCGATAGCATCTTTAAGTTTGCTGTTTTCGTTAGGGTTAGGACCGCCCATTTTTACTATAACCGAAATTTCACGACCGATTTTTGTGAAGATTTTAGCCTTTGCAGCATCGGTCTTTTCTTTTTTGCGTTTAATGTTGTTCCATTTGGAATGTCCTGACATAAATTACACTTTCTTTCTATTAAAATACCAATAAATATAATATCATAAATCCTTATTCCATTCAAGTGCTTTTTCGCATATTAAATCTATATCATTAAGACACGAAATCTCACCGCACATTTTTCGCAAAGCAGCGGCACCTTTAAGACCGTGCATATACCAAGCGGTGTGCTTTCGGGATTCTAAAATAGCATTATGGCTATCCTTATATTTATGCATAAGGTCTATTTGGCTTTTAAGTACCGAAAAGCGTTCTTTTAAGCTGGGTGCAACATATTCCTTACCGCTTAAAAAAGCGTTGATTTCGGCAAAAACAAAGGGATTACCCTGTGCTGCCCTACCAACCATTAAAAAGTCGCAACCGGTTTTTTCTAACATTTCCTTTGCCTTTTTGCCACAGTCAATGTCGCCGTTAGCAACAACCGGAATTTTGACAGCATCTTTTACACTTTTAATGGTATTAAAGTCAATGCCGGAGGCATACATCTGTGCTCGCGTTCTGCCGTGAACCGTAATTGCGCTGACCCCTGCTTCTTCGCACCTTTTTGCAAGTTCGGTAGCAGTCAAGTTTTCACTGTCCCACCCCGTTCGCATTTTAACTGTAACGGGAAGATTAACGGCATTTACAACCGCTTTGGCAATTTTACCCGCAAGTACGGGGTCTTTCATAAGGGCGCTTCCGCCACCGTTACCCGACACCTTGGGTGCAGGACAACCCATGTTTATATCTATAAAATCAGGGTTATATCGGAGACAAGCCTTTGCCGCCAATGCCATCGTTTCTGGGTCACTGCCGAAAATTTGCGCGGCGTAAGGTCTTTCAGCATCACCGCAAGTAAAAAGGCTTTCGGACTTTTTATCGCCCAAACTTACACCCTTTGCGCTTGCTAATTCACCGACGGTGTAAGCTGCGCCGAATTTTTTGCAGGTTTCTCGCATGGCACGGTCGGCAACACCTGCCATAGGTGCAAGAGCCGCAAATCCGGTAATTTTTATATTTCCTATTTTCATATTTCACCAACAAAGCCGAAAGAAGAATAAGAAATCTTCTTTCGGCTGAAATTTTATTCTTCCGGTTTTACAACCGCAATGGAAAGGTCGTTAAGCTGAGCTTCATCAACGGTGCTCGGTGCACCCGACATAAGCTCGCCCGAGTTAGCAACCTTCGGGAAGGAAATTACATCCCTAATAGAGTCGCTTTCGGTCATAATCATAGTAAGTCTGTCAAGACCGATACCCATACCGCCGTGCGGTGGTGCGCCGTATCTGTAAGCATTTGTTAGGAAGCCAAACTTGATTTCGGCTTCTTCATCGCTAAGGCCCAAGGCGCTAAACATCTTTCTTTGAAGAACGGGATCGGTAATTCTGATAGACCCGCTTGAAAGCTCGACACCGTTAAGTACCAAGTCGTAAGCCTTGGCATAAACCTTTTCGGGCGCATTATCAAGATATTGCAAGCACTCATCAAGCGGTGCCGTGAAGGGATGATGCATGGCATCCCAGTTGCCTGTTTCTTCGTTATATTCGAAGAACGGAAACTCGGTAATCCAAAGGAAGTTATATCCCTTAGGAATAATATCAAGACGCTTGGCAACGGTTAAACGAAGTGCGCCGAGAACGGGCAAAGCAACCTTTTTCTTGTCGGCAACAATAAGTACAACATCGCCCTTTTCAACATTAAGGCGGTCGTAAATGGCCTGCATTTCTTCATTAGTCATAAACTTAGCAAATGAACAGTTGGGTTCTTCCTCACTCCAACGAACAAAAGCAAGCCCCTTAGCGCCGATGCCCTTTGCTTCTTCGGTTAGTTTATCAATTTCTTTACGGGTATAAATTGAGGCCGCATTTTTAGCGTTAATTGCTCTGACCGTACCGCCGTTTTTAACGGTATCGGCAAAAACGCCGAAGCCGCAATTTCGGACAATATCCGAAAGGTCGGTAATCTTCATTTCAAAACGGGTGTCGGGCTTGTCCGAGCCGTACATTTCCATAGCATCGTTATATTTAAGTCTTGTAATGGGGGTTTTAATATCTTCGCCCAAAACTTCTTTAAACAAGCGTTTTACAAAGCCTTCTGCAAGCGCGAAAATGTCTTCCATATCAACAAACGACATTTCAAGGTCGATTTGTGTAAATTCAGGTTGACGGTCGGCGCGTAAATCCTCATCACGATAACAACGGGCGAGCTGCATATAGCGGTCGAAGCCCGAAAGCATTAGTAACTGCTTGTACATTTGCGGCGACTGCGGAAGTGCGAAAAACTTGCCCTTATGAATTCTTGAAGGTACCAAATAATCTCTTGCGCCTTCGGGGGTAGATTTAATCATAGTGGGGGTTTCAATTTCAATAAAGCCGTTTTCATCGAAATAATCCCTTGTGACTTTGGCAATTTTGTGCCTTGTAATAATGTTTTGTTGTAAAGAAGGACGGCGCAAATCAAGATACCTGTATTTTAAGCGCAATTCTTCATTTGCATTACTGTTATCTAAAATTTCAAAAGGTGAAGTTTCGGCGACCGACAACACCTTTAATGTTGTAACGGCAATTTCGATTTCACCGGTCGGAATATCGTGATTTACAGAAGAGCGCATACGAACTTCGCCTTCGGCCATAAGTACATATTCGCTTCTGACCGCAGTTGCTTTTTCGAAAATATCCTTATCGGTATTGTCATCAAAAGCCAACTGAATAAGTCCCGTTCTGTCCCTTAAATCAATGAAAATAAGACCGCCTAAATCGCGTTGGCGTTGTACCCAACCGCAAACTGTAACCTTTTTGCCGATTTCACCAGTTGTAAGAGTACCGCAATAATGTGTACGTCTTAAACCATCCATTTTATCTAAATTCAAAAAAACACCCTCTTGTTTTATAAAACCGAATCGGTTAAATCTTTTAATGCTAAATCGCAAAGCAATTTTTCTAAGGTTTCGGGTAATTCATCAAGAGAAGTCTTGGTTTCGTCACCGGTAGCCATATTTCTCAAAACAATGCTGTTATTTTTAATTTCGTCTTCGCCTATTACCGACGAAAATTTTGCCCCGATTTTATCTGCAAACTTCATTTGTGCTTTAAGTCCCCTGCCGCAAATATCGGTTTGGGCGGCAATGCCGTTTGCCCTTAATGTGCCGCAAAGTTTGGTAGCAGTCAGCGATGCGTCTTCACCCATTGGTGCAATATAAAGGTCGCAAGTGTTGTCGGCAGGCAATTCTGTTTTTTGGCTTTCTAAAACGAGCATAAGCCTTTCAATACCCATAGCAAAGCCTAATGACGGCAGTTCTGGCCCGCCCATTTGAGAAATAAGGCCGTCATATCTACCACCGCCGCAAACGGTTGACTGTGCACCGATTTCGCCCGAAACAAACTCGAAAACAGTTCTTGTGTAATAGTCAAGACCGCGAACGATGTGCGGGTTAACGGTGAAGTTAATATTCAATGCATTTAAATGCGATTTTACCTTTTCAAAATGCTCTTTACAGTCGTCGCAAAGATAATCGATAACAACCGGTGCATCCTTTGCAATTCCCGAGCAAACCGGAGATTTACAGTCTAAAATACGCATCGGATTGCGCTCTAATCTATCCTTGCAAGTATCGCAAAGCTCATCAGCTTTTTTAGCAAAATACTCTTTTAAAGCCTTATGATATTCCTTTCGGCATGTAGGACAGCCGATGGAGTTAATTTCGAGTGATAAATTCTTAATACCGATGCTATCGAGCACTTGACCTGCAAGAGCAATAACTTCGGCATCCGCGTTAGGGGAAGCCGCGCCCATACATTCAACACCGAACTGGTGGAACTCGCGAAGTCTTCCGGCTTGCGGTTTTTCATAGCGGTAGCAACCGCCGACATAACAAACCTTAACCGGCAAAGCGGCATTTACAAGACCGTTTTCAACGGCACTTCTGATAACACCTGCCGTAAATTCGGGGCGAAGTGTAATAGATCTGCCACCCTTATCATCAAAGGTGTACATCTCTTTTTGTACTACGTCGGTTGTGTCGCCTACATTTCGTGAAAACACTTCGGTATGTTCAAAAACCGGCACCCTTATTTCTTTAAAACCGTAAAGTCCGGCGGTTTCAAGCATTTTTCTTTCAACAAATTGCCATTTGCCGCTTTTATCGGGCAAGATATCGGCTGTGCCTTTTATGGCACGGTTAATTTCTGACATAACTTATACTACCTTTATTTATTACTTTTAATGATTTCGCGCCAGTCAAGGTCACCGCGTTCAAGACCGTGGATTAACATTTCTGCCGTTGCGATATTTGTTGCAACAGGAATATTATGCACATCACAAAGTCTTAAAAGTGAAGATTCGTCCGGTTCGCTCGGTTTTCTGTTTAACGGATCTCTAAACAAAAGCAAAAGGTCAATTTCATCGCAACCGATGCGGGAAGCAATTTGTTGCGAGCCACCTTGTGAGCCGGCTAAAAAGCGGACAATATTAAGACCGGTAGCTTCGGCCACGGTTTTACCGGTCGTGCCGGTTGCTACCAAATTGTGTCGGCTTAAAACGCCACAGTAAGCGATGCAAAATTGAACCATAAGTTCTTTCTTGGCATCGTGTGCTATCAATGCTATTGTCATAAAAAAATGTCCCCCTATATCTTTTTAGCCTTTGGTATAGGCAATAAATTGCCTTTAAGCCTATTGGCAATGCGAACAAATGCTTTGTTAGCCTTGCCGTTTTTCTTAATTTTTCTTTTTATCGAATAATATCTTAGTTCTTCGCTTTGCGGTACAATGCCTACAAGTTGCAGGCAAGCTCCGTCAATAAGATCATCAATATTACCGTAAACTTTTTGATTTAAATGTTTATATTTAAAATTATTGACAATAAGTCTTGTTTCTAAATTGTTTTCATTTAATTTCTTACTGACAACCCCAGCATCGCGCACCGAAACAGGATCTTGCGAAGCGACCGTTAAAAAAACGGTGTCGGCCGGTAATGCTGTGTAAAGATTAAAATCCACTCCGGCGGCAAAGTCAAAAATGACAACCGAAAACTTGTTACGCAAACCATCAGCAAAGATTTTAAATTTATTAAAATCAAGTTTTCCCGATTGTTGCGGTGCGGGTATTAAACTTAAACCTTTAATACTTTTAACTTTATATAGTCCGCTTTCGACATTGCCGTTTTCGACAACATCCAAAAGGTCAAAGACCGTTTCGCCGTCCACACCCAACATAAGGTCAAGACAACGAAGCCCCTCATCCATATCAACAAGTAAAACTTTTTCGCCCATTTTACAAAAGGCGTTTGCAAGGCCAATAGCAACGGTAGATTTGCCTACCCCGCCCTTGCCGGATGTTATGGCTAAATTCAAGCCCATAATAGCACCCCTAAACTTTTAAAATTTTATCATAATTTACAGTCTCTGTCAAATAACAAAGCTTATATTTTAACCTAAAATTACATACGGAACGGTATCGCCTGTGTAACTTGCAGAAGAGTAGAAATACGAATCTAAAATACTTCTTACTACACTACCGGCCGAATAACCCGAGTTGCCGTGTTCCAGCACAACTGCAATAGCAATTTCGGGGTTTTCAAACGGCGCAAAGGTGATAAACACACTGTGGTCGGCACCGCTGTTTGTTTGTGAGGTACCTGTTTTACCGCCGACCTTAATCGGATAGTCACCGAGAGCGGCCCGACCGGTACCGTCTTCGGTAACCGAAAGCATACCTTCCTTAACGGCTTTAGAAGCGGTTTCGCTTATCTTGACCGTATTAAGCACTTCGGGCTTGCAGGTTTTATAAATTTCAGAAAAATCGTAAGAAACAATCCTATCCATAAGCGTTGCTTTATAGTGTGTACCGCCATTTGCAAAGGTTGCGGTATAATTTGCAACTTGAAGCGGAGTAAAAGCATTTAACTGACCGATTGCAATTTGCAAAGTATCACCGGTGATTTGGTTGTTCTTTTGTTCAAGAATAATACCTTTTGCGTCATCAACCTCTACACCGGTTTTAACGCCGAGTCCGAATTGCTTATAGTAATCGGTAAGTGTATATCCGCCTACCCTGCGTCCTAATTCAAAGAAGAAATAGTTGCAACTTTTTGAAAGGGCCATTTTTAAATCTATATTTCCGTGAACGTGCATACATTTCGGTTGGAATTGTGAAAAATAGCGATAAGTTTGCACGCAACAAATTTGTTCACCCATTTGATAATGGCCGTTATCAATAGCGGCAATAGCAACAATAGGTTTAATGGTTGAACCTATTGGATAAATACCTTTAAAAGCGCGGTCGGTTAAGGGACTTATTTTGCTATCCTTAATTTGGTCATAAATTTGACCGATTGTAGAAACATCATACGTTGGATAGTTGGCAGCACACAGAACGCCGCCGGAATCAATTTTAATTGCAACAGCAGCACCTGCAACAGCCGTTCCGCCTTGCGCTTGTAATCCGGTGATTGTATTTGCAAGTGCGTTTTGTGCGGTGCGCTGCATAGATTTATCCAAAGTCAACATAACCGTTTTGCCGGCTACGGGTTCTTTAGTAATCGCTTTTTCAACAACCTTTCCGTTTGCATCCATATAATATGTAATTTCGCCGTCGGTACCGCGAAGGTATTTTTCGGCGTAATATTCAATACCGCTTTTGCCGACCTTGTCGTTATAAGAATATCCGCGAGCCTTATAGTTCTCGCCGGCTTCTTCGTCGTCCCAATCTTCAGCAAAGATGGGTCCTACCGTACCTATTAAGTTAACGGCAAGCGAAGTATCGTCATACTCTCTGAATGGAGCAATTTCAACCGTAACGCCGTCTAACAAAAAGCCTGATTCCGAAACTTTTCGCATAAGTTCGGTCGAAATATCCTCAGCAAAAGTATATGGGTAAGAAACAGAAAAGTCGTAAATATCCATACCGTACCTTACGCCCATAATTTTTCGGCGGTCGGTTTCGTTATACTTTTTAAGGTCATACTTTTTAACCATTGCCTTTACACAGTTGTCGGCAGTGGCATAATGAGCCAATTCTAACTTTTTAATAAGTTTTTTATTGGATTTACCTTCTAAATAAGTATAAGGTGCTGTTTTTGTAATCGGAAGCTCGTCTTTCCACTCGGCGCCCGAAGCTTCAAAAAGATTAACAAGTGCCAAAATAATGTCGTTGATATTATCACCGATATATGCCTTATTAAAGACAACGTTGTAGCCATCTCTGTTAGTTGCAATTTTACGGCCGTAACGGTCGATTATTTCTCCGCGCGGTGCTTTTAAAACGCTGGTCATTACCGAAGTAACACCACTTGTTTTGTTGGTATATTTTGCGGCATTAACTATTTGAATAGAATAAGCCCTTATTGTATAAAACAAAATAACTATAACCAAAAGAACCGACAAAACACTTAATGCTGTTTGTCTTTTGCGCTTAAAAGGCACTTGTTTTCACCACACTTTAATTGGTTTTTAATTTTTGCAACATCCGTTGCAGGTAAAACGCAGGTATTACAAATACCGTGCTGTAAATTGCCGAGGGAATAGCGTAATCAAGCAAATAAATAATGCTGTCTTGCACACCCGAAACAAAGGCAAATTTAAATAGCCAGTTAAATACAAAATAAATCAACGCGCCAAACAACGCTAAAACTATTGTTGCGCGGATGTTTTTGTTAAATAAATATTTAGCTGTGAATGAAGTTGCGACACCTATAAGGGAGAGTGTTATTGCATTAAAGCAAAAACTGCCGATTGTTACCGCATCCAAACAAATTCCGATTAACAAACCTGCCGTAAAGGACGTTAATTCTTCATTGTTAACTGCGAAAGCGGTTAAAAACGGTAATAGTAACAACGGTGTCGCCTTTCTGATTTGCAAAGCACCTTCAAAGCTTGTATTAACAAGAAAAAGAATTGCAAAAATCAAAAAATTTATTATGTAAAGCAAATAAACGCGCTTGAATTTTATCTTTTTAAGAAATCCGAAATTTTCGGGCAAAATAATCATTTACTTTCACCGCCCGTTATAATTCCGCCTTTACCGTCAAAGTCGGTAATAACCATAACCCCGCGAATGTCCGAAAAATCTACAAACGGTTTAACAGAAGCATAAATTGAAGTATTGTATATATCGCTGTCAATGGATTCTACCGTACCTACAAGCAAACCGTCAGGGAAAACTCCTTCGCCCGAGGTAATAATATAGTCGCCGATTGCAACATTACAAGAACGGGAAAGATTATAAAATTTACAACATCCGTTTTCGGTCATCTTTAAATCACCCGAAATAATGCCCGAGTCGCTTGTCCTGTTATCAATAGCGCCAAGGGTAATTCCGGTACTTAAAATCGTAGTTACCTTTGAAGTGGAAAGTCCGACCTGAGTAACATAGCCGACAAGTCCGCTATCCGATATTACGGGGTCGTATTTTTCTATTCCGTGCATTGAACCGCGATTTATTGTAAAACCCTTATAAGGGTCTGTATCATCGCGTGAAATAAGCAAGGCGTCGCAAAATTCAAAGTCGGGGTTAGCTTCCTTAATACCCATATAGTTTTTATAAAATTCGTTTTCGGTTATAGCCGAATCATACTTAGCGAGTTTTTTTCTTAAGTCCCCTATTTCCTTTTCGAGCTCGGAATTTTTAACCATTAGTTCGTTGCCGTCCGAATAAGCTTTAACGGCATCCGAAATGCCGTCTGATATTCGGGTTGCCAAACTACGAAAAGGGGCTGTAATTGTGCCGACAAGATTTGCTTGCGGCGCAATGCTTGTACCCAAAATTGCAGAAATAATCGAAACCGCAAGAACGATAGCTACAACCGTTGCAATAATTTTAAATTGTCTGCTTTGGAAGAAAAATCGCATTTTCGTCCCTCCGAATAAAATAGCTTTTAAAAATTAACGGTAACGTTTACCTCTGCGGAAGACGTAGTTTTCAAAAGCGCTATCACTTTCAAGTCTTTTTGCGGTGCCTAAAACAACGCAGTCAAGCGGATTAGCCGCAACCGTTACAGGCATACCGGTTTCTTCGGCAATAAGTTCGGCAAGACCGCGCAAAAGTGCGCCGCCACCGGTAAGGGTAATGCCTTTATCAATAATATCTGCCGAAAGTTCCGGCGGTGTTTTTTCCAAAGTTGTACGTATTGTGTCAATAATAAGAGCCACCGTATCTGCCATTGCGGAACGAACTTCTTCGGAAGAAATAATGACATTTTTCGGCAAGCCGTCAACCAAGTTTCTACCCTTAATTTCGATGCTTGTTTCACCTTCATACGGTTTAGCCGAGCCGATATCTATTTTAATTTGTTCGGCAGTGCGCTCGCCGATTAGAAGATTATATTTCTTTCTTATGAAGTTTATAATTGATTCGTCAAGGTCATCGCCCGCAACTCTGACCGACTGTGCTGTAACGATATCGCCCAAGGAGATAACGGCCACTTCGCTTGTACCGCCGCCGATATCAACAACCATACTACCGGTAGCGTCCCAAACGGGAAGGCCGGCACCAACAGCGGCTGCCATCGGTTCTTCAACCAAATCAACATCGGTCGCACCTGCTTGCTTAGCGGCATCATAAACTGCACGGCTTTCAACCTCGGTAACACCGGCAGGAATGCAAATTACCATTCTGACGCGGGAAAACATTGACCCGATTAAAGCTTGTCTTACAAATCTTTTAAGCATTGCGGCGGTAACATCAAAGTCGGCAATAACGCCGTCTTTTAACGGTCTGACCGCAACGATGGAGCCGGGTGTTCTGCCGATCATTTCTTTGGCTTCCTTACCGACAGCACGAACGGCATCGTTACGGACATCGTAAGCAACAACCGACGGCTCTCTCATAATAATTCCTTTACCTTTCAGACAAACTAATGTATTCGCTGTGCCTAAATCGACACCGATATCTCTTGTGAACATATATTTATCTCCTTAAATTATTCTTTAGGTACAATTAAGTGAATTGCGCTATGTAAGTTTTCTACCTGCAACTCTTCCATACCTTGCGCATATTCGCCGTCGAGCGTCCAAGAAACATATTTACCACCGCTGACGGTAATTTTATCGGCCTTGAAAAATTCAATACCCTCGCGGTCAAAGTCGTGCTTCATAATACCGTCGATAAGGGGTTGAAGTTTAATGATATTATCGGGATAATGGATAAGTAAAACTTCAAAGACACCGTCATCAAGCTCAACATCATTACTATCTAACTTAACAACACCGCCAACCGAAAACGAGTTGGATATTGCACCGAAAATAAAGTTGCCTTCAACCTCGCGTTCGTCGGTAGTGAACTTTAAATGAATCGGTTTAATGTTGCCAAGACTTTTTATACCTTCAAAAAAGTAAGCGGCTTGTCCCAAAACATTTTTTACATCCTGCGGTGCCGAGTAAGAAGCATCTGTAAATGCACCGAAAGAAGCAGTATATGAAAAATACTTATTGTCAAATTTACCGATATCAAGGTCAATTTCTTTGCCGTCTAAAATAGCGGTTGCCGCTTCCTTAATAGTTCGCGGAATGCGAAGACCCGACGACCATTCGTTTAAAGTGCCCGAAGGAATATAGCCGAGTGTTGTTCGGTTGCCCGATAGCATTAGACCCGAGATAACCTCGTTTAAAGTTCCGTCGCCACCGCAAACGACTATAACCGAATAATCATCTGCGTTAAGTTTTGAAACGAACTCGGTAGCATCGCCACGGGATTTAGTAGGATAAACGGTAACGGTATATTTTTTAGAAAGAATTTCTACTACGCTTAAAAGTTCACCGCGCATTTTTGCCCTGCCCGAGCAAGGATTCACAATTAAAAGTAATTTTTCCATAACAATTCTCCGCTAAATTAAAGTTTTTCGTTTTTGCAGTTATATTCTATCGGCAAAGTAGCCGTAGCGTTTAAAGAACTATCGGCAACATTGCCGCTTAAATATTCGTAATAAGCTTGTACGCCAACCATTGCGGCATTATCTCCACAATATTTAAGCTGTGGGAAGAAAAGTTTGTAGCCACGCTTTTCGCACTCTTCTTTCATGCGTGACCTTAATTCGCTATTAGCCGAAACGCCGCCCGCAACCGCAAGGCAGGTGTTTCCGCTTTGCTCCATAGCCGCCATAGTATTTTTAATAAGCATATCGCAAACCCTTTGGCGAACAGTTGCCGAGAGAACGGGAACATCAATTCCTTCGCCCTTTTGCGATTTATTATGTATCAAATTAACGACTGCGGTTTTAAGACCGGAAAAACTGAAATTAAGTCCTTCGCTATGCGGAAACGGTAACGGGTACTTTTCGGTGTCTGCCACCGTCGCAATTTTATCTAAATTAACGCCACCTGGGTAATTAAGACCCATAGCGCGTGCAGTTTTATCCAAGCATTCGCCTGCGGCGTCATCCTGTGTTCCGCCTAAAATCTCAAAATCGGTATAGCCCTTAACATTAGCAATAATTGTATTGCCACCCGAAACCAATAAAGACATAAACGGCGGTTTAAGGTCGTCGTTGCCGATATAGTTTGCCGCCAAGTGCGACCTTAAATGATGCACCGGTATTAACGGCACACCCAAGGACAAAGAAAGCCCTTTTGCAAAATTAACACCGACAAGCAAAGCACCGATAAGCCCGGGTGCAAAGGTAACGGCAACGGCATCAATGTCTTTATAAGAAAGATTTGCGGCCGCAAGCGCTTCATCGCAAACAACCGAAATTGCTTCGGTATGTCTTCTTGAAGCGATTTCCGGTACAACACCGCCGTAAATCTTATGCTCTTCAATTTGGGTTGCGACAATATTTGAAAGAACTTTATTACCTTCACAAATAGCAACAGATGTTTCATCGCAAGAACTTTCAATAGCTAAAATAATCATTAAAAATTTACTTCCTTTTGCTACTTAAAAGACAATGTCATAATAAGTGCATTTTCCTTTGGGTTTCTGTAAAAATCTTTGCGCTCGCCGGCAACATTAAAACCGCTTTCGGTATAAAGGTTAATAGCCGCTTCGTTAGATTTTCTGACTTCTAAGCTTAAAAAGGCAAGCTCTTTTTGCTTGGCAAGACTAATAGCACTGTTAATAAGAGCCCTGCCTATGCCTTGACGGCGATAGGATGGGAACACGGCAATATTATTTATGTACCCCTCATCTAAAACAGATTTAAAGCTTATATAGCCTAAAACGTGGTTTTCATTTTCGGCAACTAAAAAGGCATGGCCGGCTTTTATTGCGTCTTGAACGGCGTGTGCCGACCAAGGCTCAGAAAAACAAATACTTTCGAGTTTCGCAATAGCCGGAACTTGATAATCTTTAATTAAAGAAATATTAAACTCTGCAAAAATGCCTTCTTCGAAAAGTTTATCAATAGCCGAAACTATTTCATCGCGACATTTTTTGTAAACCGAAATGTCGCCGCCGAAGGGATCTTCAATTCCGTTACCCAATAAGCAAAGCTTCTTTTGGCTGACGCCTGCTGACAAAAGTTGGTTTAGGTGGCTTGGCGAAAGGCAAATAATACGATTTGCCCATAAAATATCTTCCTTGCAAATGTTGGCGGAAACATGTGTCTTAATATTAACGCCTATTTCTTCCATAACCGCCACGGCGTTTTCTGCCACAGGCGAACCGTCAGCAAAAAGTCCGCGACTTTTAACGTTTAACCAAGGGATATTTTTTGATTTTAAGTATCCTTCGGCCATTGGGCTTCGACAAGTGTTGCCCGTACAAACAAAAATAATATTCATACTATCCCTTTGCTTCTAACCAGTTTTTACCATAGTGTGCATCCGCTGTAAAGGGTACTGCGAAGTCAGCGGATTTTTGCATTTCTTCCGCCAAAATTGCCGAAACTTTTTTTGCGTCTTCTATTCTGCATTCAGCAATAAGTTCATCGTGTACTTGAAGAATAAGGTTTGCCGACGGTACTTCGGATTTTAATCTTTCAAATACTCTAATCATAGCAATTTTAATAATATCGGCGGCGGTGCCTTGAATTGGTGCATTACGCGCGGCGCGTTCGCCGAATTTTCTTAGCATAGCGTTAGAGGAAGAAAGCTCGGGTAAATATCTGCGTCTGCCGAAATAGGTAGTAACAAAACCGTTTTTCTTTGCGTTTTCTATCGTATCTTCCATATATTTTGCAACGCCCTTATATGTTGCAAGATAGTTTTTAATATAATTGTCGGCTTCTTTTCTTGTTACGCCGATATCCTTTGAAAGTGAAAATGCCCCTATGCCATATACTATGCCGAAATTAACGGCCTTAGCACGGCTACGCATAAGCGGTGTAACCATATCGGTCGGCATACCGAAAACTTGCGAAGCCGTAACCGTGTGAATATCAATACCGTTTTTAAAGGCGGAAATCATATTTTCGTCACCCGAAACGCTTGCCAAAACGCGAAGTTCAATTTGCGAATAATCGGCATCGCACAAAACATAACCGTCTTTAGCAACAAAAAATTCGCGAAGACGCTTACCTTCTTCGGTCCTTACCGGAATATTTTGAAGATTCGGTTCGAGTGAACTGATGCGACCTGTTCTCGCTTCGGTTTGGTTAAAGGTTGAATGTATTCTTCCGTCGTTATCTATGCAATTCAAAAGGCCGTCACAATAGGTTGATTTTAATTTTGCCAACTGGCGGTATTTTAAAAGTAATTCTACGGCAGGGTGAGCGCTTTTAAGTTCTTCTAAAACTTCGGCGTTGGTGCTATAACCGCTTTTGGTTTTCTTTTTGCAAGGAAGACCGAGCTTTTCGAAAAGTGCCACACCTAACTGTTTGGGCGAGTTCAAGTTGAATTCATAACCGATCAGTTCGTAAATTTTAGCGGCAATCTCGTTTATTCGGCTTTCAAGCTCCAAACCCATTTTTTTAAGGCCGTCGGCATCTGCCGAAAAGCCGACCTTTTCCATACTTGCCAAAACCTTTGCAAGCGGAATTTCAATTTCGGTTAAAAGTTTAAGTTGACCGGAGTCTTTTAAAGATTTTTCAATTTTTTCGCAGGTATCGGCAAAAACCAATGCCGAAACCATTTCTTCATTTTTCTCCCCTACAACTTCGGGTACCTTAGCACCGTATTCGGCCGCTAAGCGGTCGGTAGCGTAAGAAGACGAAGACGGATTGCAAAGGTAACCGCCAAGCAAAGCGTCAAAACAAACATTTTTAACTTTTTCGTTTTCTTTGCAAATAGATTTATAGTCATAAACCTTTTTGGCAACATTTTCGTTCGCTAAAAGATTTTTATAATCACTTTCGGTTATTTCGTAAACCGAATTTTCGCCGACGGCGAAATATGAGTTTTCGGTTTTAAAAAGGGTAACTTCCGTTTCGATAAACTCGCTAAAAGATTTTACGGTATAAGTTTTCTTTTCTTTGTCCCCCGACAAATCCATAGCATAGTTAGGGCCTGCTTCAATACCCATTTTTTCCATAAGCTTAAAAAGTTCAAGCCTTGTCATTAAGCTTGCCAGCTTTTCGGTATCATACGGTTTTTTAAGGCAGTCGTTTAAGGTAAGGCCCATAGGGACTTCGCGGTAAATTGTGCCGAGCTTGCGACTTAAAAAGGCGCTTTCTTTTCCGGCAATAAGCTTTTGCCTTACACCTTCTTTAACGTCGATAGTGTCAATATTATCGTAAATGTAATCAATACTGTGATAGGTTGAAATGAGTTTTTGTGAAGTAACTTCGCCAACGCCGGCAACACCGGGGATATTGTCGGAAGAATCACCCATCAAGCTTTTATGCTCAATCATTTCTTCAGGTGTTAAACCGTACTTTTCAAAAAGAATTTCTTTAGTATAGGCGATAACTTCGGGTTTACCCATTTTAGTGGCAGCTAACAAAACCGTTGTCGTGTCGGACACAAGCTGTAAAGAGTCGCGGTCCCCCGTAGCGATATAGCATTTATCCCCGCTTTTTTCACAAAGAGAAGCAAAGGTGCCTAAAATATCGTCAGCCTCGTAGCCCTCAAGTTCAACACATTTATATCCGGCATATGTGAGCCATTCTTTTAAAAGTGGCATTTGACTTGCCAATTCATCGGGCATACCTTTACGGCCGGCCTTATATCCCTCATACATTTTATGGCGGAAGGTTGGTGCTTTTAAGTCGAATGCAACCGCAACGCCTTCGGGTTCTACCATATCGCAAAGTCTGTTTAAAATATTGATAAATCCGTAAATGCCGTTTGTATATTGACCGTCCTTTGTAGTCAGCAATTTAATGCCGTAATATGCGCGGTTAATAATACTGTTACCGTCAATACAAAGCAGTTTCATTCGTCTCACCTACCAAAAATATTTATACAAAATATATTATAACACTTTTTATTTAATATGTCACTATATATTTATATATATTTTATAAAAATTTACAAAAAAATCCGTCGGGCTTTAAACCCGACGGAAAAATATTTTAATGCTTTGATTTTTCCGGTCTAAAATAACCTTTAACTCCGACAAAATAATAACCTGCTCCACCGATGACTGCAAGGGCTAAAATCGCAATAAACACGCCCCAATTAAAAGTACCCGATAAAAGATTTATCTTGTCCTTTTCGGTGTATTCCACTTGGAAATCCAAATCCTTTGGCGGAATGCCGTCATCATAATATTCATTAACCGATAAAACAATTTGGCTTATATCGGCATCATTGGCAATTTTTTTGAAAGAAACCGTAGCCAAAACTTCCGGCAATTCTTGGCTTTTTGCCGTTTCCCAAATGGTATGAATTACGCCGTCTTCCATTGCGGTATCGCTGCCGTCTATCGAGCATTTGTAGCTGCCCTTAATAAGGCGCCATTTTGACGCGTCGTAAAGGATTGAATAATCTAATCCGGCAACGCCGTTTTGCTTGTTGGATTCAATGCTGATATCATACGAATTATTGCGCTTTGCATAGTTAAATTTGAAGGTTGCACCCGTATAATTTTCAGCACTTGCCGTAACACCCGACAAAGCAATTATGACCGCAATAAATAAAAGGACGCAGGATTTTAACAACTTATTTATTTTCATTTTTATCCGCCTTAACATCAGCTTTCGGAAGTTCTATTTTCTTAACAGAACCATACTGGAACTCATAAACGATTTTTCCTTCGTAAGAGCCGTCATAAATGTAGGTCGCAACAATTTTTGAAATCTTTTTGCTGTCAAAATAAAAATGGAGTTCGGTATATTTATATTTGCTTTCGTCGTTTATTCCGATAAGTTTATAAAAATACTTGTCGCTGTAATCTTTGATTGCATAATAGGTATCGCCGATTTGTTGGTCATTAACCTTTTTAAACCTTACTTTGCCTAACTTTTCAAGATTTTTAACCTCGAACGAAGGTGCGGCGTAAGTATCCTCGGCATAAATTTCGGTCCATTTGCCTTCCTTTGATTTAAGACCATAATAATCGTCATAAAACATTACCATATCTTTGCCGTCACGCTTATAGTAATATCTTTCGCCTGTGCGCCCTGTTTCGTGAATGATATCACCGTATTTTTCCATAACGCACATTTCGGCTAAATTATCGTCAATATTATCGGATACACCTTCTTCGGTTTGAACGCTTTCGGTGCCGTCGCCTAAAATTGTCGAATAATCACTGACAACACCTTCGGGTATTTCGGTTGCGGTGCCCGATTGACCTGCTACCGGCGACCTATCCATAAGCGCCATATAGTAGGTCACTTCGACATTTTTGAATTTCTTTTGGCTTAGTGCATTGCCCACAACATCAAGCTTAATTATCAATGATACAACAAGTACTGCAATAATAACAATAACTGCAATTCCGGCAAATACAGCCGTTTTCTTGTTTGCATCAATAAACGCTTTTATTTTTGCTATTACTTTTTTCATTACAGTACCTCTTACCCGTTAACGCCAAGTATGCTTTTCTTTATTATTATTAAGTCGGCTGCCGATAAATCATCACATGAACCGTGCGACGCTGCCCGAATGGCATCGGTTTCTGCCTTTTTGCCGGCAAGTATAACCTTAAGCTGCATAAGGTCCGTAACATTTTTAAGACCGTCACCGTTAATATCACCCGAAACGGCTAAATTATAAGTGATGTCGGTTTTGCCTTTTTCAGTCACAAGCAAGGTCATTCCGGTCTTAACAGTACCCTCTGTAACAGTTCTTGTGCCGTCTTTAAGAGTAACCGTACCGGTCGTTTGAATATTCTTTAAAAACGAGCTGACAGTAGTTTCGGGGGCTATGTTGCAAATGATATTTTCAAAAACCTTATATGTGCCGGAAATCACTTTTCCAACCGGCAAAACAGTAACCGTAAATTTACAGGTATTGCTTGTAAATCCATCATAATAAACGCTTACATCATGCTGACCCTCTGTATAAAACGCGGTGTCAGAAAGCGTATAACCGCTTGTTATTTCAACCTGCTCACCGCTGCTGTAATCAGCCTTTATCTTTAAGCCTGTCGTGTCGATGGTTTCGCCTGCGTTATAGCTTGTTTTTGTGGGGCCGTTTACAATGCTTAAAAACCAAACTTCAGGCTTAACAACACTCACTTTACAGCTTAGCGATTCATATTCGCCCGGTTTGTTCGCTATTTCGGTTTCAACAATAAGATAACCGGTGCAAATCTTGTTAGAAGCGATTTTTACATAGTACATATCGAGGTCTTCGTCATAACCGGTATCTGTAACCTTTAAGTCCGTATTGGTTACCCAATAGTTCTTAATCGGTGCATTTATAAGATGAATAGGTTTTTCAACAGGTGTTGTACCTAAGGTTACCGGTATTTCTTCAGTTGGGTTTAAAAAAGCAGGCTTTTCACCGGCCCAAAGGCTAAAGGTATAAATACCGCCGTCAAGCGCAAGAATATCTACATTATCACGAATATCGGGGTCAAAATAATAGGCTTCGTCTAAGGTTAAATCAAAATCGTATCTACCGTCGGGCGTAGCATCATTTTTCTTAAGTTTTATCGTGCAAAGCTCGGTACGCTCATCAATATCTATCGTATTTGTAGATTCCCAACCGTAACGAATGGTTGAAGAAATGTTGTCATCTTTATATCCTAACTCGGCAGTAGTAAAAACTTCACCGAAGGTTGCTTCGTCGATATTATAAGAGAAATACTCTTGTAAATCCGTACCTGCATTTTCTCTGTAATAATTCTCAAACTCAAGAATAAAGCTAAGTCCCGTAATATTAACCTCTGCTGTCGGTGTTATGTAAACTGTCACCTCGGTGTCGCCGTTACTCTCTATTGAAGCAACACCATCAAGCCAAATTTGAGGAGTACCTTCCCCGATTTCAGCCGCCGCCGAAACGCCAAAGAGTGACAACAACATCACGGCAGTTAACAAAACTGAGATTATTCGTTTTTTCACAAGCTTCACCTGCTTTTTAATAATTAACATAAAAATCTAGAAATCCAAGCCGTCTAAAACCGTTAAATAACACCCTTTTGAAGCATTATGTTTGCATACAAAGCAGCTTCGGAAGTTGCAATAATAACATATGCGGTTTTAGCTTCATCATAAAAAGCAAACCGTTCAATTTGGCCGATTGCATCCTTACCGCGTTTGTCGTACTTTGCAACGATATCTTCATATTCGTTCCAAATAGGAGTTTCTACGGTGTCGCCGGGCATTACTTGCATAAGGCTTACCGGCTTTTCAACATATGTGTCAAGCGGGAAAACTTGCAAAATAGCATCTAAAATTTCGCTGGTGCCATGACCGTCAGCCCTGATGACAATAGCGTTTTTACCCATACTTTCAGCCGGAAAATTACCGTCACCGATAACCAAGCGGTCACTATGACCCATTTCACACAGAACTTTAAGTAGTTCGGGGGAAAGAATTTTCGGAATATTTTTTAACATAACCTTCTGCTCCTTTAAAAATACATTATTATGCTTGTATATTATACTATATAATTCTTGCTATTACAATAATTTTTTTATTATTTTCAAACATTTAACAAATATGTCAAATTCGGGCAAAAATAAAAGGCGACGAGCATGGTAGCCCGTCACCTTTTTAATTTGTTTTCATTACTTGCAAAGTTGTTTTTTAGCAACAAAACCGCAAGCTAAAATGCCCATAAAGCAAGCAACATAAATTGCTGTGTTTTCGCCCGTCTTCGGTGATTGGTCAGTTTTTGAAGCACCTGTTTCAGGGTCGGTAATTGTCTTATTATAGTCAGCGCAAATAACAAGGTCGGTATAAACCTTTATGATAGCGTTTATCGATTCGGAAGAACCGGAAATAAATTCATAATCAACGCCTAAATCGGCAGGAACATAAGTACCGTTCTTCTTATAAATCGACCAACCGTTAAAGACACCGGCCTCTGTGTCGGCAGTAATGGAAATTGTGCCGCCTTCGTCAAGTATTTTAATAACAATCTTAGCGGGTACGTCAGGTGTTGCAATAACCTTAACACTAACGTTAGTATCACCCGTCGGGCTTTTTACTGCAAATGCAGCAACGGAGCATGTTAACACAATTACCAATGCTATAACGAGAGCAATGATTTTCTTCATGATTAAAACCTCCTACAGATTTTGTCTTCTATATTATATCACAATATTTTCGCGATGTAAAGACCAATATTTGCAAGTTTTCACAAAAATTTTGGGTAAAAATTTATAATGTATATTATTATTTATGATTTTACTTGAATTATTACTGAAAACGCAGTATAATATTTTGTTGTATTTGCTTATGCAAACAAATTATAAGAATAGAAGGTATTTTTTATGGTTAAGGCAATTGTTGGTGCTAACTGGGGCGACGAAGGCAAAGGTAAAATTACTGATATGCTCGCGGGTGACGCCGATATAGTTGTACGCTTTCAAGGCGGTGCAAACGCAGGCCACACAATAAAAAACAAATATGGCAAGTTTGCTTTACATACACTTCCTTCGGGCGTGTTTAATGAAGGTGTTATTAACTGCATCGGTAACGGTGTAGCATTAGATGTTGAAAAGCTTCTTAAGGAATATAACGATGTTATTGAACGTGGCGTTCCGGCCCCTAAGCTTATGATTTCCGAACGCTGTCAAATGATTATGCCTTATCACGTTTTATTTGATGTATATGAGGAAGAACGTTTAGGCAAGGCAAGTTTCGGTTCTACAAAGTCGGGTATTGCACCTTTTTACTCAGATAAATACGCAAAAATCGGTTTTCAGGTTTGCGAGCTTTTTGACGAAGATGCTCTTTACAAAAAAATAGTTAAGACATTGGAAGTTAAAAATATTTTAATCGAAAATCTTTACCATAAAGAACCGCTTAGTGCGGATGAAATCTTTAATAAGATGTTAGAGTGGAAAAAAGGCATTGCACCCTTTGTCGGTGATGTAAGAAAGTTAGTTTACGAAGCAGATAAAGCCGGCAAAACCGTTTTGTTAGAGGGTCAGTTGGGAACCCTTAAAGATACCGACCACGGTATTTACCCGATGGTAACCTCCTCTAACACAATCGCAGGTTACGGTGCTATCGGTGCCGGCGTTCCGCCCTATGCCATTAAAGAAATTTACACCGTAATTAAAGCTTACTCTTCTGCCGTTGGTGCAGGTGCATTCGTAAGCGAAATTTTCGGTGAAGAAGCAAAACAGATGCGCGACCACGGCGGTGACGGCGGCGAATACGGCGCAACAACCGGAAGACCGCGCAGAATGGGTTGGTTTGACTGTGTTGCTACCCGTTACGGTTGCGAAGTACAAGGCACCACTCACGCTGTTTTAACCGTTGTTGACGCGTTAGGATATCTTGATGAAATAAAGGTCTGTGTCGGCTACGAAATTGACGGTAAGGTTACAACCGACTTCCCTGTTACCAATAAACTTGAAAAGGCAAAACCGGTTCTTAAAACCTTGCCCGGCTGGAAATGCGACATCAGCGGTATTACCAAATACGCTGACCTACCGGAAAACTGCCGTAAGTACATTGAATTTATCGAAAAAGAAATCGGCTTTGAAATTAAGCTTGTAAGCAACGGCCCTGCAAGAGAAAATATTATTGTAAAGGAATAATTCTTATGAATTTTACCCCTATTGACGGCAAAGGATTGGTTGACGGATTTTGTATTGTTAAGTCCGCCGACTGCAAAAGTTCAAAAACAGGTGATAATTATCTTGATATGACGCTTGGTGATGCAAGCGGCGAAATAAACGCCAAGCTTTGGCGCTATCTACCCGAAGTTCACGGCAACTATGAAGTTAACGAAATCGTCAAGGTGCGCGGTACTATTTCGCAGTATAACGGCGCCGACCAATTACGCATTGAGAAAATTCGAAAAGCTACTGCCGAAGACGGAGTTAATGTAGAAGATTTTGTCGCATCTGCCGCATATTCCGGTGAAGAAATGTTCGAAGCCATTTTAAATGTCGCAGAAAGTTTCGAAGATCAAGATTTAAAGCGCCTTGTCGTTACAATTTTAAATGACAAACGGCTTTCGTTACTTTATTGGCCTGCTGCTTTTAAACTTCACCACGCCATTCGCGGCGGTTTGCTTTTACACACGCTTTCTATTGTGCGTTTAGCTGAAGGTGTTTGTAAGGTTTATCCTTTTGTTGACCGAGATTTGCTTTTAGCAGGTGCTGTTTTGCACGACATCGCAAAGCTTGAAGAATTTTGTGTGGGAGATGCCGGAATTGTTACCGGTTATTCCGAAAAAGGCAATCTTTTAGGTCATCTTGCTATGGGTGCTATGACAATAAACGAGTATGCAAAGCAGTTAGGTACACCGGAAAAGTTGGCGGTTTTGCTTGAACACATGCTGCTTTCACACCACGGTGAGCCGGAATTCGGTGCCGCTATACGACCTATGTTTATTGAAGCAGAGCTTTTAAGCGAACTTGACCTTATGGATGCCCGCGTTTATGAGATGCGTGAAGCCGTAGGTAATACCGATAAGGATGACTTTTCGGCAAGACTTTGGTCTATGGATAACCGCAAGCTATTTAACCACGCAAGAACTGATTTAACAAAAGAAACCAAGTTATTTTAATTAGGAGAATATTTATGAAAATCACAAAAGATACTATAATCGGAGAAATTTTGGATGCAGACGCTAATGCCGGTCAATTTTTTCTTGAAATCGGCATGCATTGTTTAGGTTGCCCTGTCTCCCGCGGTGAAAGCATTGAACAAGCTTGTGCCGCACACGGAACTGATGCAAACGAACTTATTAAAAAGCTTAACGCTTATTTTGAAAACAAATAATGGTTCTTGATGACAGATTGCAGGTAATCGCAGGGTTTGTAAAAAACGGTGCTGACATTTGTGATGTCGGCACCGACCACGGTTATCTGCCCATTTTTTTACGCAAAAACAATATCTGCAACAAAATAATTGCAACCGATATTAACGAAAAGCCCCTTTTAAATGCCAAATCAAATATTTTAAAAGAAGGCGCCACCGACATAGACCTTCGCCTTTGTGACGGTTTAGCCGCCGTAAAGAAAGGTGAAGTTGACACTGTTGTTATTGCAGGAATGGGTGGAGAGGTCATAAGCGGTATTTTAAGCCGTACCGGTTGGCTAAAGGACAATAATATTATCCTTATTCTGCAACCCATGACTTCCCCCGAAATTTTAAGGGAATATCTTTTTAATAACGGCTTTGAAATCACCGCAGAAAAGCCTGTATCAGACGGCAAAAAGATATACTCTGTCATGACAGCGAAATACATTGGCAAAAAATTAAAATACACTCTTGCCGAAAAGCATGTCGGTAAACTAATGCCCGACTGTGAAGAAGGCAAAGCGTATATATTAAAACAAATAAAGAGATTTAACGATGAAGTCGCTTCATTAAAAAATGTTGAAAGTGAAAAAGAACATTTTTTGCTTTCAAAACAAATAGTTTCGGAATTGGAAAAAAGGCTTAACGGAGAAAACTAATGGCATTTGACGGTATTTTTTTAAATAAGGTTATCGACGAACTTTCGATAGCACAAAACGCTCATATCGACAAAATATATCAGCCATCTAAGGATGAGTTGGTTTTTTCGTTGCGCAAAAAAGACCTTAACAAAAAAATAATCTGTTCTGTCCGTTCGGGTGCTACGCGAGTACACTTTACCGAAAACAAGTACGAAAATCCGCAAACACCGCCGATGTTTTGTATGCTTTTAAGAAAGCATCTTTCGGGTGCCAAGTTAATTAAAATTCATAAGCCGATTAACGACCGCATCTGCGAATTTTTGTTTTATGCCACCGACGAAATGGGTGATAAAACCGAACTTAAACTTGTGCTTGAACTCGTCAGCAGTAAAGCAAACATTGTTTTGGTGGGTAAAAACGGGAAAATTATTGATTCACTACGCCGAAGTGATCTTGAATCCGGCGGACGTCTTAATTGGCCCGGTGCGTTATATGAATATCCCGAGCCTCAAAACAAGCTGTTACCTGTAAAAGAAAATTTAAATAAATATCTTTTATTGCTGAGCGAAAACAGTTCTTCTTCGGTAGAAAAAGCAATTTTAAATATTTTTTCGGGTTTTTCGCCTCTTATTTGCCGCGAAATTGCATATTTAACAAAAACCGAAGAAACTCTTTGCGGAAATTTAACCGAAAATCAAAGATTGGAAATTTTTAATTCCGTTTTAAAAACAGTGGAAGACAGTACCCCCTTTGAATTAGTTAAGGACGGAGCCCCGTATGACTACACTTATACTAATATAAAACAGTACGGTAATTTCGTTACTGCCAATACCTTTAACAGTTTCAGCGAGCTTTTAGATAATTTTTATTACGAGCGCGAACAAAAGGCACGCATTGCGGCAGTAGGTCATAATGTTATTAAACTTGTAACCAATCTAACCGAACGCGCCAACCGACGCCTTAATTTAAGGCAAAAAGACCTTGAAAACTCTGAAAATCGCGAAAATCTCAGGATTTACGGCGAACTTATCAAAGCCAATCTTTACAGGATAGAAACGGGTGACACTTCGGTTGTAGTTGAAAACTATTACGACGATATGAAAGAGGTTAAAATTAAACTTAACCCCGCCTTATCCCCTGCCAACAACGCGGCAAAGTATTTTAAAGAGTATAAAAAAACCTGTAACGCCGTTCAGTATCTTAACGAGCTTATAGAGTCTGACCGCAAGGAGTTAGAATATCTTGAATCGGTTATGGTTAATATAAGCAAATGCAGTTCTATCTCGGAATTTTCCGAAATTAAAGAAGAACTGTTTTCAGCAGGCTATATAAAAAGGCCAACCCAAAAGAAACCGAAAAAAGTAACATTTTCTGATTTCAGAGAATATGTTTCACCAAGCGGTTACAAGGTTTTAGTGGGAAAGAACAACAATCAAAACGATTACTTGACAACAAAGTTAAGCTCCAAGCAAGATGTTTGGTTTCATACTAAAAATATTGCCGGAAGTCATACCGTTGTTTTTTGCGGCGGCGAGCCTTTGAGTGAAGAAGATATTTTGTTTGCCGCGCGGCTTGCCGCGACTTTTTCTAAAGCATCAAACAGCACAAATGTTCCGGTTGACTATACACCCATTAAATATGTCAAAAAGCCTGCCAAAGCTAAACCCGGTATGGTAATTTACACAACCAACAAAACAGTTTTTGTAACACCTTAAGAAAGGATAGAATTTATGTCTAAATTTGGCGTTTCGACCTCTTGCTTTTATCCGCTTGAAACCGAACTTTCGCTCGAAAACATCGGCAAAGCCGGTATTGATACTGCCGAAATTTTCTTCAATGCCGACTGCGAATTAAAGCCCGCTTTTATTGATATATTAAAGGATATTACTAACGAGTATGGCATAAGTGTTACTTCGGTTCACCCCACCATGTCGCTTGCCGAATCGTTTATATTCTTTTCATCATACGACCGTCGCTTTAACGAAGGATTAGACAGCTACCGCCGTTATGCCGAAATTTCGGCAGAGCTTGGCGCAAAATACATTATTATGCATGGCGGAAAGCCCAACGGTATTTTAAGTGATGAAGAATATTGCGAACGGTATATGATTCTCAATGAAGCTACAAAAAAACAAGGCGTTACCGTTTTGCAGGAAAACGTTGCAAAATTCAGAGCAAGCGATGCCGAATTTTTACAGTCGATGGTAGATATATTGGGAGAAAATGCCGAATTTTGTTTAGACATAAAGCAATCTATTCGTTGCGGATATAATCCGATTGATTTAACCGAACGCTTTAAAGATAACATCAAACATTTTCATATAAGCGACCATTCTCTGGCAGGTGACTGCTTATTGCCCGGTACCGGCGGTTTTGACTTTAAAAGCTTTTTTGAGCTTTGTAAGAAAAACGGATATAAAGGTGATTTTATTACCGAAGTTTACAGCAGTTGTTACAAAAATTACGAAGAAATATATAAAGCATATAATTTTGTGTTAAAAAATGCTTGACAAACGCATTAGTATAATGTATAATCACTTATGTTGCATTCCAAAGACAGTAGGTGGCATTTGTGCCGTAAGTTTAACGCCTACCGAGGTTAAGCGCTTAAATATGTTTGATTATTTATGCCTATCCTTATCTTTGGGATAGGCATTATTTATTTTCATCGGAGGTGAACACATTGCCAAACGCATTAGTATTAGCAGAAAAGCAAGCCGCAGTAGCAGAGCTTTCCGAAAAGCTTTCTAAAGCAGTTGTAGGCGTTGTAGTTGACTACAAAGGTATCACAGTTACTGATGATACAGCACTTCGTAAAGAGCTTCGCGAAAACGGTGTTAATTACTCCGTTGTTAAGAACTCTATTTTCTCTCGCGCTGTTGAGGGGACAGATTTAGCTGAAATCCAATCTGTACTTGAAGGTACAACAGCTCTCGCTGTTGCTGATGAAGATTATACTGCAGCCGCAAGAATTCTTTGCAAGTTTGCTGAGAACCATGAAAACTTTAAAATTAAGTCAGGTTTCTTAGACGGCAAGATTGTTGACATTGAAACTATCAACTCTCTTGCTAAACTACCGACAAAGGAAGTACTTCTTGCTACAGTATGTTCTGTATTCCAAGCACCTATTTCGGCATTTGCCCGCGCAGTCCAAGCTATCGTCGATAAAGACGGTTCACAAGCAGAATAATTTTTAAAAAATCAATTTTTATTTAATTTGGAGGAAAATTAAAATGGCATCTGAAAAAATTACAGCTATGATCGAAGAGTTAAAAACTCTTACAGTACTTGAGCTTTCTGAGCTCGTAAAAGCAGTTGAAGAAGAATTTGACGTATCCGCAGCAGCAGCAGTTGCAGTTGCAGCTCCTGCAGCAGGTGGCGCAGCAGCAGAAGAAAAGAGCGAATTTGACGTTGTTCTTGCTGAAGCAGGCGCTGAAAAGATTAAGGTTATCAAGGCCGTTCGCGAAATCACCGGTCTTGGTCTTGCTGAAGCAAAGGCTATTGTTGATGGTGCTCCTAAGACCATCAAGGAAGCTGTAGCTAAGGAAGAAGCTGACGAAATGAAAGCTAAGCTTGAAGAAGCTGGCGCAAAGGTTGAACTTAAGTAATTTAAGTTTTAAGTGTTTAAGAGCCGACAAATTTTGTCGGCTCTTTTTTTATTCTTGTTTATTGACTTATAATATAAATAATGGTATAATATATTCGATAATTTGTATATTGGGGAGTTTTGTACCCCAACATACAGTTACTTTGTTTTAAACACAAAGGCGAATGTGTTTAAAATGTAAAGTTTATCACGGGGGTTAAATACACGGCCCCGTTGGTGCGGTTGCGCCGTTTCTCTTTTTGAGAATTTTCCGTGTTTAATATAAAGGAGGGTGCTTTTATAATGGTACCAATCATTATAGCAGCTGCTTCTGCCGCCGTTTTATTTGGCGCCGGCGGTTTTGTCTGGGGCTCTGTTCACAGGCGTAAATCTGCCGAACAAGCTATTGGCTCGGCCGAAGATGAAGCAAAGCGCATTTTAAATGATGCGATTAAGACTGCTGAAACAAGAAAAAAAGAAGCTTTAATAGAAGCAAAAGAAGAAATTCACCAACTGCGTCAAGATACTGAAAAAGATCTTCGCGAACGCAGAAGTGAAGTTCAACGTCAAGAGCACAGAATTATGCAAAAGGAAGAATCTCTTGACAAAAAGATTGACAACTTAGAGGCAAAAGAAGAAAAGTTAGCTGTCCGTTCAAAGGAAATTGACGCTAAACTTGAAGAATGTGACCGCATTAAGCAAAGTCAACTTGACCTGCTTGAAAAAATCTCCGGTTTTTCAAAAGAACAAGCTAAATCACACCTGCTTGAAATGTTAGACGGTGAATTGGCTCACGAAAAAGCCGTTAAGATTATGGATTACGAGCAACAAACCAAGGATGAGTCTGACCGCTTAGCGCGCGAAATTATCGGCCATGCAATTCAACGTTGTGCCGCCGACCATTCTTCTGAGACTACCGTTTCGGTCGTTGCTCTTCCTAACGACGAAATGAAAGGTCGCATAATCGGCCGTGAAGGCCGAAATATCAGAGCCCTTGAAACCGCAACAGGTGTTGACCTTATTATTGATGACACACCTGAAGCAATTACCGTTTCAAGCTTTGACCCTATCCGACGCGAAATTGCAAGAACTACGCTTGAAAAATTGATTTTAGACGGGCGCATTCATCCTGCCAGAATCGAAGAAACGGTTGCAAAAGCAACTGCCGAAGTTGAAGCAATTATTAAGCAAGAAGGCGAACGCGCCGTTATTGATGCCGGTGTTAACAACCTTCACCCTGAACTTGTTAAACTTCTCGGTAAATTACATTTCCGTACAAGTTACGGTCAAAATGTACTTAACCATTCGCTTGAAGTTTGCCACATTTCCGGTCTTATTGCCGCTGAAATGGGCGCCGACATTACGCTTGCTAAGCGTGCCGGTCTCCTTCACGATATCGGTAAAGCCTTAGACCACGAGCAAGAGGGTTCACACATTCAGCTCGGTGTTGAAGCCGCTAAGAAATACCGCGAAAGCGAAGGTGTTATTCACGCTATCCACGCTCACCACGGCGAAGTTGAAGCCAAGACGGTTGTTGCTTGCATAGTTCAAGCCGCAGATGCTATTTCGGCCGCTCGCCCCGGTGCACGCAGAGAAAACATTGAAAACTACATCAAACGTCTTGAAAAGTTAGAGGAAATCGCCAATTCCTTTGCAGGCGTTGAAAATTCGTTTGCTATTCAAGCAGGCCGTGAGGTACGAATTGTAGTTAAACCTGAAGCTGTTACAGACGACCAAATGGTGCTTATGGCCCATGATATTTCACAGCGCATTGAAAATGAGCTTGAATATCCCGGTCAAATTAAAGTTAACGTTATTCGCGAAAGTCGCGCCGTTGACTATGCTAAATAATCAGTAAAAACAAAATCCCCACAGTCAAAAGGCTGTGGGGCTTTATTATGCGAAAATATTAAATTATAGCCTAATAATTGCCGTTATCAAGATAAACAGACCAAACACCACGCGGTAGATTGCAAAGGCTTTAAAACTGCATTTTTTAAGAAAATACATTAAGAACTTAATTACTAATAAACCCGAAATAAAGCTTGCCAGTATGCCGGCCACGAAAGCACCGTTAAAGGTGAATTCTTTTATTGAAAGCAGAACGGCACCTGCTACCATAGGGGCAGAGAGTAAAAACGAATACTTTGCCGAAGCTTCTCTGTCAAGGCCTGTGCTGCGCGCAACCGTCATTGTAATGCCCGAACGGGAAACGCCGGGGATTGCCCCTGCCAAGGCTTGAGAAAAGCCGATTAAGAAGGACTGCAAAAAGGTCATATCCTTTAATGAACTTGTTGCCTTTGCTTTTCTGTCAACAAAGAAAAGTATAACGCCCATAACGATTAAAGCTACAGAAATTACCATCATTTCAATATTCTTTCTGCCGCCAATAAAACCGTCAACAACATTTTCAAGCAACTTGCCGACAATGCCTGCCGGAATTGTAGCAATTACTATGTACCAAAAAAGGTTGCTGGAATTACTCTTTTCTTTTTTGAAAACCGAATTAAATCCGCCTTTAATAAGGTCTATCCAATCCTTAATAAAGTAAATCAAAATTGCGAGCAAGGTACCCGAATGAAGTGCCAAGTCGAAAGATTCGGAAATATCACTCCAATTAAAAAGCCACGGCATAATATTAAGGTGTGCCGAGCTTGAAACCGGTAAAAATTCAGTTAAACCCTGAATAATACCTAAAAATATACCACGAAATACAGCTATCATTTTAAAATCTCCAAACAAAAAATTTACAAGTCTATTATACAACAAAAAGCGCAAAATGCAATATAATTTATATTACACTTTGCGCTTTAATATTACTTTTTCTAATTACTTGCCAATTAGTTCTTTATAAAGTCTTACATAAGCGTTTGCCGAATTGCCCCAACTGTTATCACATTCCATGGCGCGTTTTCTAAGTGTGTTCCAACCTTTTTTATCGGCAAAACCGCCAATAGCACGCCAAACGGATTCTTCCATTTCGTGCGCATTATAATTAGCAAATGTAAAGCCGTTGCCTACACCGTCACCGCTATCCGAAATAGTGTCGTTAAGACCGCCCGTTTCCCTTACGATAGGAATAGTGCCGTATCTTAAAGCAACCATTTGCGCAAGACCGCAAGGCTCACTTTGACTTGGCATTAAGAAAATATCCGCACCGGCATAAATCTTGTGTGCCAAATCGGTATTAAACCCTAGCTTTAAAGCAAACTTTTCAGGATAGCGTTCCGCCATGCTGTGGAAGAAGGTTTCAAACTCCCACTCGCCGGAGCCCAGCATAACAAACTGAACATCTGCCCTTAAAATTTCTTCAAAAACGCGTTTAACAAGGTCAAGACCCTTATGTTTTACAAGTCGGCTCACCATAGCGATAACAGGCACATCATCGCGTACGGGAAGTCCCATTTGCTTTTGAAGTTCAGCCTTGTTTACGGCTTTGCCCTTAATATCGCCTGCCGAAAAGTTTTTATAAATCATACTGTCGGTTTCGGGATTATAAACATCGGTATCAATACCGTTTACAATGCCGGTAAGCTTAAAGGTAAATTCCTTTAAAATATTATCAAGTCCGTGTGAATAATACGGCATTAAAATTTCATTAGCATAGGTCGGCGAAACCGTCGTAACTTTATCGGCACATTGAACGGCACCTTTAAGCAGGTTTACACAACCGTCATAATCAACCAAGCTTTGCATATGCTCGGGCAAGCCCAAAACATCGCCCGTCAGTTCATAGCCGTACTTGCCTTGATACTGAATGTTGTGAATTGTAAATACCGTTTTAATTTTTTTGTAACGGTCATCGTACTTATAAAATGCGCTTAAATAAACGGGAATCATTGCCGTTTGCCAATCGTTGCAATGTATTATTTCGGGGTCAAAGCCCAAATGCGGAATTGCCTCCAACACCGCACGGGAGAAGAAAGCAAAACGCTCGGCATCATCATAATGGCCGTAAAGACCGTCCCTTTTAAAATAATATTGGTTATCAATAAAATAGTAGATAACGCCGTCCATGTGCGCTTCAAAGAGTCCGCAATATTGCCTGCGCCAAGAAACAGGGACGGTTATACTGCAAATAAAGTTCATTTTTTCCTTTAATTCTTCGCTTATTGAACTGTACAAAGGCATTATCACCCTGCAACCGATCAGCCTTTTCCTTAGTGCTTTAGGCAAAGCGCCCGAAACATCAGCAAGACCGCCCGACATTGCGAACGGATACGCTTCACTTGTGGCAAATAGAACTTTCATTTTGACTTTTCCCCTTTTACAGAACCTGATTTTTAAGTACAAACAAACTGTTGGTTTTGGTACCTTTTAAAACTGTATTATTACTGATTATTGCGTTCTTATCAATAATAACATTTTCTAAAACACAGTTTTCTCCGATCAAAGCACCCTGCATAATAATGCAATTTTTGACCGATGCACCGACTCCCAACCTAACGCCCCTTGAAACAACCGAGCCGTTAACATTACCTTCAAGCACGCAGCCGTCAGCTATAATGCTGTTTGTAACCTTAGAGTGCATGCCGTAGCGTGTCGGCATGTCATCCCTTGTTTTTGTATAAATCGGACGCAAAGCGGAGAAGAGTTCTCCCCTTTGCTTTTTGTTAAGTAATTGCATATTAGCTTTGAAATAGCTTTGCATGCTATCTAAAATTGCAAAGAATTCTCTATGTTCAAAAGCGCAAACCTTCAGATTTTCCAAATTTTTTGCAAAAATGTCTCGACCGATTTTTTCAGCACGGTTTTCGTAAGCATCATCAATAAGATTCAACAATGTTTCTCGCTTTACTACCGTAACGCCAACGCAAAAATCAGTATTATCCTGCCCTTCACCGCCAATGCCGAAAGCAGTGACAAAACCGTTTTTATGGAAGACCTGCATTATTTCGCCGTCACTTTTAGGAGTTTTTCCATGCGCGTAAACAACGGTTAAATCAGCGTCATTAGCGATGTGAAAATTCAGTACATTTTGAATATCCACATTAGCAACCAAGTTGCCGTCGCATAAAACGATGTAGTCGGATTTTGAATTTTCAATAAAAGACTTTGCGGCAAAAAGTGCATCGGCACTGCAAGTAAATTTTCTTACGCCGGCAGTCATAAACGGCGGTAAAATTTTAAGCCCGCCGTTTTTGCGGTCTAAATCCCAATATACGCCGTTGCCGACATGATCCATAAGCGAACGGTAATTTTCTTTTGTGACAATTCCGATATTTGAAATTCCGGCATTAACAAGGCTGGAAAGTGTAAAATCAACCACCCTGTACCTTGCACCGAAAGGAACCGAAGCGATAGAGCGCGCATCGGTAAGCGCCCCTAAAAGCTGGTCGCCTGAGTTAGCCATTATAATTGCGGAAACTGCAGATGCTCTCATATCTTTTCGCCCCCTTTAACATTTTCTGTAACCATTTGTTTTGCGCCGATTTTAGCTTTTTTGCCAACCTTAACGCCACCGCCGATTACGGTTATGCCCCAATCCTCAGCACCGATTACGGCAGGGTCGGCACCAACCCTTGCGCCTTCTTCAATAACAACATCTTCGGCAATAATCGAATATTCCACCTTGGCGCCTTTTTTAATTACGGCACCCGGCATTACTAAAGAATATTCCACCTTAGCGCCTTCTTCAACCGTAACATTTTCAAAAAGAATTGAATAGTCAAGCTTGCCGGCAACCGAACAACCGTTGGTAATAAGTGAATTTTCAACCTTTGCGGTTTTGGCAATATACTGTGGTGGCATGCCGACGGTTCTTGAATAAATTCGCCAGTCAGGGTCGGAAAGATTAAGGTCAATTTTAGGATTTAATAAATCAAGGTTAGCGTCCCAAAGTGAATCAACCGTACCGACATCTTTCCAGTATCCTTCAAATCTATATACCTTTAACTTTTCACCGTTATTAAGCATAGACGGTATAATATTCTTACCAAAATCGTTAGAAGAGGTTTTGTCCTTTTCATCTTCCGTTAAATATTTTTTAAGTTTCTGCCAGTTGAATACATAAATACCCATAGATGCCAAATTGCTTTTTGGCTTGGCAGGTTTTTCTTCAAATTCGTAAATAGTATCGTCTTCATTTGTATTCATAATACCAAAACGCGAAGCTTCATCCATAGAAACCGGAATAACCGCGATCGTTGCGGCAGCACCGCTTTTTTCGTGCTCGTTTATCATTTTAGAATAATCCATTTTGTAGATATGGTCGCCCGAAAGAATTAAAACATATTCGGGATTATATCTTGCAATGAACTCTAAATTCTGATAAATTGCATTGGCGGTACCTTTATACCAGTCGCCGCCTTTTTGACCTTGATAAGGCGGTAAAATGTGAACGCCGCCGTCAATTCGGTCCAAATCCCAAGGCTTGCCGGAGCCCACATAATCGTTAAGCTCAAGCGGTTTATACTGAGTTAAAATACCTACTGTATCAATTCCCGAGTTAGCACAGTTGGAAAGCGGAAAATCAATAATTCTGTACTTTCCGCCATAAGGCACGGCAGGTTTTGCAATTTTGCTTGTTAATACGCCTAATCTACTTCCCTGTCCGCCTGCTAAAAGCATTGCTACACATTTTTTACTATTCAACAAACCCATCTCCTTAAAATTCAGCGCTTATTTGGAACTTTATAATACGTCACCGACATTGCGGGGATATCAATACTAATGGAATTTTCGTAACCATGCATCGGGATTTTTTCGCTTTTTACACTGCTCCTTTTACTTTCGGTAATGCCCCCAAAGCGTTCATAATCTGAGCAAAATACAGCCTTATAACTTCCCTTTTTCGGTACACCGATTCTATAATTTTCGCGTTTTACCGGTACAAAATTGCAAACAACTACAATCTCGTTACCCTCTTTATCAATACGCCTAAACGAAATAATGCTTTGAGTATTATCATCGTTAGATATCCAACTGAATCCACCCCAAGAGTAGTCATCTTCCCAAAGCTCTTTATTTTCCAAATAGAATTTGTTAAGACATGAAACATACTTTTTCATCAAGCGGTGGGCGTCATAATCAAGTAAAAGCCAGTCTAACTGTTGCTTATAATTCCATTCAATAAACTGACCGAACTCTTGTCCCATAAAGAGCAATTTTTTACCGGGGTGCGCCATCATATACGCATAAAAGGCACGCAGGTTTTTAAACTTCTCATCATAATCACCCGGCATTTTATTTATCATAGAGCATTTACCGTGCACCACTTCATCATGTGAAATCGGTAACACAAAATTTTCCGAAAACGCATAGAAAAATGAAAATGTCAAGCAATCATGATTATCTTTTCTGAACAGCGGGTCAAGTGACATATACCTAAGCATATCGTTCATCCAACCCATATTCCATTTAAAGTTAAATCCAAGTCCGCCGTCATGCGGTGGCTTCGTAACCATGGGCCACGCGGTAGATTCTTCGGCTATCATTAAAACATTTTTGTTTACACCAAAAGCTGCGCTGTTTACCTGTCGCAAAAGCTCAACCGCTTCAAGGTTTTCTCTGCCGCCAAAAGAATTCGGCAGCCATTCGCCGTCCTTACGGCCATAGTCTAAATAAAGCATTGAGGCAACCGCATCAACGCGAAGACCGTCAATATGAAATTCCTTTAACCAATAGACAGCGCTTGAAACCAAAAAGGACATAACTTCGGGTTTGCCGTAATCGAAAACGGCGGTGCCCCATTCTTTATGCTCGCCCTTTCTTGAATCCTTATATTCGTAACAAGCGGTTCCGTCAAAATTGTAAAGACCGCTTTCGTCTTTCGGAAAATGCGCCGGCACCCAGTCTAAAATTACACCTATTCCGTTTTGGTGCATAATATCGACAAAAGCTTTAAAATCATTCGGGGTACCATAACGCGAAGTCGGGGCAAAATAACCTGTAACTTGGTAACCCCAAGAGCCTTCAAAAGGATATTCGGTTATAGGCATTAACTCAATGTGGGTATAATGCATTGACTTAACATACGCAGCTAATTCTTTTGCTAATTTTTTGTAATTAAAAGTGTTTCCGTCACTAAATCGTTTCCAAGAGCCGGCGTGAACCTCGTAAATGTTTACGGGGGACGCGTAGATATTCGTGTTATCCATCAAATCTTTCCAACTCTTGTCGTTCCAGTCATACTCTTCATTATATATTTTAGAAGCTGTACCGGGGGCGGTTTCAAAGTGGCGCGCAAACGGGTCGGACTTTAAGTGTGTACCGCTGTCGGAAGTAATTGAGTATTTATAGCAATCATAATTTTTAAGGCCTTTAATTTTGCATTCCCAAATACCGTTTTCCAAGCGATTCATAGGGTTTTTAAAACTATCCCAACCGTTAAAATCGCCAACCACCGAAACAGAAGTAGCATTAGGCGCCCAAACGCGAAACGTAGCAGTTCCGTTTTTCAGAAACGAGCCTAAAAATGTATATGCATTACTAATAACACTATTGCCGAACTTTTTTAAGTTATCCTGCATTTTGCACACTCCCATTACAACTTATGTTAATTATATTAATATTATAACAATATTATTCGTGTTTTTCAATACGTTTTTGTTAAAAATAAAATACTTTTTTGTAGTTTTTAGTTTGTGTTTTGTGCATTTTGCATAAAAATTATAGTGGTTTTCTATACAATAACATAATTAACCCAAAAAATGCGGTTTTGCACAAAAAAATCCCACACCAAAAGGTGTGGGATTAAACAATCAATTATTAGTCGTTTACATAAGGAAGCAAAGCTGCCTGACGTGCGCGCTTAATAGCTGTTGTAAGCTCGCGCTGATGTTTAGCGCAAGTACCGGTTGCACGGCGAGGTAAAATCTTAGCGCGTTCAGAAATGAACTTGCGAAGACGTGCTACATCCTTATAATCAATTTCTTCAACACGGTCAACACAGAAATGGCAAACCTTTTTATGAGCCTTTCTGCGAACCGGTTTTTCGTTCTTTTCCTTTTCCATTATAGAAAGAGCCTCCTATTACTTATAATTAAAACGGCAGGTCATCTTCGCCGGCTTCGCTTATTTCAGCAAAGTCATTTTCACCTGCGTTGCTGAACGAAGCAGGTTCAGCACTGCCTGCGGCGGAATTATCACGCTTGCTTTCAACAAATTGAACGTTGTTGGCAACAACCTCAAATGCTGTGCGGTTATTACCGTTTTTATCGGTATATTTACGGGTTTGAATAGAGCCCTCAATACCGATCATACTGCCTTTGGTAAAATATTTACCGATAAATTCGGCAGTTTGACGCCAAGCAACGATATTGATAAAATCAGCCTCTGCCTGTTCGCCGGCACGATAACGGCGGCTTACGGCAATAGAGAATGAAGTAACGGAATTACCGTTAGGGGTTTTTTTAACTTCAGGATCAGTAGTAAGTCTGCCTGTAAGAACAACCAAGTTAAACATAATTCCTTTTCCTCCTACTTCTTGATAGTCATAACGCGAAGAACGCCGTCGGTAATCTTTGCTATACGTTCAAGCTCAGCCGGAAAAGCTGGTTCAGCTGTAAAGGTATAGAAAACATAGTAACCGTCAGTTTCGTCGTTGATAAGATAAGCTAAACGACGCTTACCCCAATCATCAACGTTTTCAACGGTTCCGTTTTTCGCAATAAGATCGTTAAATTTTTCCTTTAAAGCATTAACGGCATCTTCACCGTTAGCTACAGAGTAAACTAATACAACCTCATACTTATTAACCATTGTCATTGCACCTCCCTTTGGACATTTGGCCCTGTCAAGCCCGACAGGACAAGGAGCTTAAGAGAAAACACAATTTCTCTTTTTAGCAGTAATATTATAACAACCCCGCAACATTTTGTCAACAAATTTATTGATTTTCTTTATTTTATAATATATAATATACACATAAATCGTAAAGGAGATGAAAATATGCTGCTTGCCATTGACATTGGAAATACCAATATTACCCTTGGTGCTTACGATAATGACTTTTTGGCGCTTACCGCAAGGCTCACTACCGAAAGGCATTACACAGGCGACCAATATGCCGTTACCATTAAGGAAATTTTGGCACTTAACGGGTTGGATTTCACTTGCGTTGAGGACTGCATAATATCATCAGTTGTACCTACCGTTTCGGTTGCTGTCAGCGATGCCGTTTCAAAGCTTTTTCATGTTGTACCGATGGTTTTGGGACCGGGAATTAAAACGGGGCTAAACATTAAAATTGATAATCCTGCGCAGTTAGGTGCCGACTTTGTTGCCGGCGCAGTCGGCGCTATTGCAGAGTACACTTTACCTTGCATCGTTATAGACATGGGTACCGCCACAACAATCAGCGTTATTGACAAAGACGGTTGCTTTTTAGGCGGTTGCATTGCCGCAGGCGTAAAGTTAACCCTTAACGCGCTTTGTGAAAAAACTTCGCTTTTGCCTTTAATAAATCTTGAATCCCCCCGTTCGGCAATAGGAAAAAATACCGCCGACTGCATGAAATCCGGCATCGTTTTAGGCGCTGCCTCTATGCTTGACGGACTTATTGATCGCTTTGAAGAAGAGTTGGGCGAAACCGCAACAATCGTTGCAACAGGCGGTATTTCCGGCGAAATTATCAACCACTGCAAGCGCAACATTATCTATAACGAAAACCTTTTGCTTGAAGGCTTGCGCGAAATTTATAACAAAAACCACTAATTTTTAGAGCTGTACTTTTATAGACAGCATCGGAGGAAAATTATTTTATGCAAAACAGCAAAAATACTTCAAAAAAAGTTGCAACTTTGGGCCTTTTTTGTGCCGTTGTAATTCTTTTACAGATACTTAGTTATTTCGTAAAAATCGGTACTTTTAACCTGTCATTAGTGCTTATTCCGATTGTCATAGGTGCCGGACTTTACGGTCCTGAATTCGGTGGAATTTTAGGACTTGTTTTCGGGCTTGTTACGCTTATTGCCGCAGCAATCGGTGCTGATTTAGGCGGTAACTTTTTATTTGTTTCTTCGCCTTTTGCACTGATTTTTGTCTGTCTTTTAAAGGGCTTTTGCGCCGGCTTCTTTTCGGGACTTGTTTTTAAAGCATTAAACCAAAAAAACAGCAAATTAACAACCATTTTAGCTGCCGCAGCAGCACCCGTTACCAACACCTTGATTTTTTGCGTTTCAATGCCGGTTTTATTTAAGGATGCCCTTTATAACTGGGCTGCAGGCAAGCCGATTTTTTACTATATAATCTTTGGCCTTGTCGGCATAAATTTCCTGATTGAGCTTTTAATAAATACAATTTTATCCCCTGCAATTTTCAGAATTTTAAAACAACTGAAGCATTTTAAATAGACAATTTTTCGAATACTTTTACCCGATGCAAAAATGCATCGGGCTTTTTATTTAATTTTTAATAAATAGTTATTGATATTTTTGCCAACAATAAGTATAATATATAAGTAATATTGTATATAAAGAAAACGGAGGTTTTCATTTTGGATTGCCAACAATTTTTTAATCAAATAAAAGGCAAGCGCATTGCCATGTGCGGTATCGGTGTCAGCAACACCCCGCTAATTTTAAACTTTTTAAAGAAAGGCGCCCGCGTTTTCGCTTGTGACAAAAGAACCCGCGAACAAATCGGCCCCTTAGCTACCGAGCTTGAAAATGCCGGTGCCGAATTAAAGCTCGGCAACGGTTATCTTGATAATCTTGAAGTTGATATTATCTTCCGTACACCCGGCATGAATTTCCACCTGCCAGAGCTTGTAGATGCCCGAAAAAAAGGCATTGCCGTTACAAGCGAGATGGAAGTTTTCTTTGACCTTTGCCCCGCAACCATATTTGCTGTTACGGGATCAGACGGCAAGACTACGACTACAACCCTTATCTCAAAAATGTTAGAAGCCGAAGGCAAAAAAGTTTTTGTGGGTGGCAATATCGGTAAACCGCTTTTACCCGAAATTGAAAATATAACATCGGACGATTTTATTGTTGTTGAGCTTTCTTCGTTCCAGCTCATTTCCATGCGTAAAAGTCCCGATGTTGCCGTTGTTACCAATGTTGCGCCCAACCACCTTGATATTCATAAGGACATGGACGAATATGTCGAAGCTAAGAAAAATGTTATTTTGCATCAAAATGCTTTTTCGCGCACAGTTTTAAATGTTGATAACGAAATTACCGCCGGCTTTAAATCTTATGTCCGCGGTCAATCCTTATCTTTCAGTATGGAAAGAAAGCTTAAAAACGGTGCTTGGCTCGATAAAGACGGTATGATTCATATGGCATATCGCGGTATTGACGTACCGATTATGCACCGAAGTGAAATCACTATTTTAGGTGACCACAATGTCGCCAACTATTTAGCTGCAATTACTGCCGTTTGGGGCTATGTCAGCGTTGAAAGTATCAGAAAAGTCGCAAAGGAATTTGCCGGTGTCGAACACCGCATTGAATTTGTACGCGAAATTGACGGCGTAAAATATTTTAACGATTCTATTGCTTCAAGCCCTACAAGGACCATTGCAGGTCTTAAAGCTTTTGACAAACCCATTTTGCTTATTGCGGGCGGATACGATAAACATATTCCGTTTGACCCGATGGTACCTTACATCATTGAAAAGGTTAAAAAGTTGTATCTTTGCGGTGCTACAGCCGAAAAGATTGAAAAATGCATTTTAGGAAACGCCGACTACAAGGGCAAGCCCGAAATTGTTATATTAGATGACCTTGCCGCCGCCGTTGATGCGGTCCACAAAGATGCCGTAAGCGGTGATATTGTATCGTTAAGCCCTGCGTGTGCAAGCTTTGATGCTTTTCCAAACTTTGTAGCACGCGGAAATTATTATAAGGAATTGGTTAACAAACTATAATGGATATTAAGGAACTTCTCTTTTCCCTTACAAATGCCGATTCGTTGGGCCATATTGATTACGCTCAAAAAACAGCTAAAGCCGAGCTTTCAAAATATTGCGAAGTTAAGGAGCTTGGCGGTCTTTCGTTTTGCGGTACATTAAAGGGTGAAAAAGACTACACCCTTATGCTTGACGCACACATTGATGAGGTTGGGTTTATTGTAACCGATGTTGATGAAAACGGATTTTTAACCGTTTCAAAATGCGGTGGTGCCGATTTAAGGTGCTTACCGGCTAAACGCGTTAAAATATACGGCAAGCAATTAGTTCACGGGACTTTTTGCAGTGTTCCGCCACATCTTTCAAGCGGTAACCAAGAGTTTACCGACATTGCCGATTTTAAAATTGACACTGGTCTTGGTAAAAATGCAAAAGAAATTATAAGTGCCGGCGACTATGCCGTTTCGGATATTACCGCTGTTTCCCTTTTAGGTGACAGGGTTAATGCAAAAGCACTTGACGACCGCAGTGGTGTCGTTTGCCTTTTGGAATTAGCAAAAAGATTAAGCGGTAAAAATTTGCCATTTAATGTAACCTTCTTATTTAGTGACGGCGAAGAATTAGGTCTTAGGGGTGCTATACCCGCAACCTACGAGATTTCCCCCGACGAAGCTATTGCCGTTGATGTCAGTTTCGGTGACGGACCGCAAATTGCACCGCATGAGTGCGGAAATTTAGGTTGTGGCGGTATGGTTGGCTTTTCTCCAATTCTTAACCGAGAAATCAGCAAAACACTAATAAACATTGCGGAAGAATATAATATTCCTTACCAAATTGAAGCCATGGGCGGCAAGACAGGTACTAACAGCGATGCTATTTCCGTTTCTAAAAGCGGAGTTAAAACAGGCCTTGTCTCTATTCCGCTGAGGAATATGCATACCGCGGCCGAGGTTTTGGATTTAAACGACCTTATAAGTGTTTGCGACCTTTTGGAAAAATACATTCTTTTTGGGGGAGCAAAAAATGTTTGAACTTTTAGAAAAGCTTTGTTCCTTTAACTGCACTTCGGGTAATGAAGATGCCGTTCGCGAATTTATTATTTCCGAAATTAAAGATTATTGCGACGTTAAAACCGATATCAACGGAAATATAATTGCCTTTAAAAAGGGTGGAAAATCTCCGTTAAAAAAGGTTATGATTGACGCGCACATGGATGAAGTCGGTCTTATTATTACCAACATTACTCCGGCCGGTTTTTTACAGTTTAGCACGGTTGGGGGCATATTTGCGAGTTCCCTTATTGGCAGACGCGTCATGATAAACGGTATATTCGGCGTTATCGGCAGTAAACCAATCCATCTTTTAAAGGACGACGCCGCAAAAACGAGCCCCGAAATCAGCTCACTTTACATCGACATCGGCGTTTCTTCTAGGAATGAAGCCCTTGAATATGTAATGACGGGTGATTATGCCGTTGTTCAAGGTGAATTTCAAGATAACGGCGAAAACATTCTTTCAAAAGCATTGGATGACCGAATCGGTTGCGCCGTACTTATAACTTTATTGAAAGAAAAAGCCGAATACGATTTTTACGCTACCTTTACTTGCGGTGAAGAAGTTGGGCTTCGCGGTGCTAAAACCGCCGCTTTCCAAATTGAACCCGACTGCGCTATTGTTTTAGAAGCCACAACCGCTTCGGACATTGCCGGAACAAGTGACGATAAATCGGTTTGCAATTTAGGCAAAGGCCCCGCCGTTTCATTTATGGACGGTGCCACCGTTTACGACCGTGCTTTTTATAACACTGCACTGTCAAGCGGTATCAAATGTCAAGCAAAACGCGCCGTTGCAGGCGGTAACAACTCAGGCAGTATTCATCTTTCAAAAAGCGGTGTCAGAACACTCGCTATATCGGCGCCTTGCAGATACATTCACACTGCTTCAAGTATGGTTTGCAAGAGTGATATTGAGAGTATGCTTGACCTTGCAAGACATATGCTAAAAGTTATGTGCGAAGGTAATGTTTAATGATTTCGCTTGTTAACAAATTACCTGATATTAAAACCGACAGTATTTTATTTTTAAAAATAAAAATTGCTTTCAGCGGTTTTAAGTCGGACGCTATGCACCTTTATGTGCAGGATGATAACAAAGCCCTTATTTTGCACGACGGTGAAAACGTTACTATACTCAATAACGGCGCAAATCTTGAAGAGTTAAAAGAATTTTTAAACTTTTTCGGTGCCAAAACAATTTTAACCGATAAAAAAACATTAAGCGATTTAGGCTATACTTTTAAAGAACTTTTTGTTATGAAAAGTTTAGGCGGAGATGGCGCCGAAAACGATAGCGACAACGCAAACAGCGAAGAAATATACAAAGCATTAAAACAAAAATTCAGTCTGCCCGATTACGAAAATTTTGCGACCGATTTTTGTTTCAGGCTTAACCGCGGTATTTTAGATTATTTTTATAAAAAAGACAAGGTGGCAGCCGTTTGCTTTATTTGCGGTAACAACCTTTTACTGAACGGCATTGCAAGTTTTAAAAAAGGTTACGGCAAAAAAGCGGTTGATTTCTTTTTGAAAAAATATAAAAATTATAATCTTTTTGCTGTTTGTGAAAACAGCGTTTTGGGCTTTTATGAAAAATGCAATTTTATAAAAACAGATATTTTGGGTTTTTGGGAGTAAAAAATGGCAGTAAACAACTTTTTTAATATTGATAACAGAATTATTGATATTAGTGAGTCCGCTTTAAAGGACTGCGAAAAGCAGTTCTCAAATATTGATAAAACCACCGAGTTTAATCAGTTAAAGGTACTAAAAGCTTTTATTGACAACGGTGTTAGCGAATCGGCTATGGCAGGCAGTACGGGTTACGGTTATGACGACCGCGGCCGCGAGATACTTGAAAAGGTTATGGCCGACTGCATGGGTGCCGAAGACGCACTTATGCGCCACAACTTTGTTTCAGGCACCCACACCCTTACCGTTGCTTTGTTCGGCATTTTAAGGCCCCGAGATAAGGTGTTGGTCTTAACCGGCAGGCCCTATGACACTATTTTAGGTGTTTTCGGGATTAACGGCCAAAGTGACGGCTCTTTAAAGGATTTCGGTGTCGGTTACAGTGAAGTTAATTTAGATAAAGACGGTAAACCCGATTTAAATGCCATTAAAGAAGCCCTTAAAAATGACACTTATAAAATGGCTTACATACAGCGTTCGCGTGGCTATAATTTAAGGCCGAGCTTAACTGCCGGTGATATTGAAGAGCTTTGCAAAACTGTCAAAGCGGTAAGTCCCGACACATATATTATGGTTGACAACTGCTATGGTGAGTTTACAGAAGAAAAAGAACCTTGCGAAGTCGGTGCCGACATTGTTGCCGGCAGTTTAATTAAAAATCCCGGTGGCGGTATTGCCCCAACGGGCGGTTATATCGCCGGCAAAAAAGAGCTTATAGAAAAATGTGCTTACCGTCTTACCTGCCCTGGTGTAGGCAAAGAAGTCGGCGCAACACTCGGTCACAGTCGCGAACTTTATATGGGCTTATTCCAAGCCCCTCATGTTGTGGGTGAAGCATTAAAAACCGCTGTCTTTGCTTCGCGGTTGTTTGAAAAATTAGGATACAGTGTAACGCCTAAGTTTGACGAAAAGCGTGGCGATATCATTCAGTGCCTAACCTTAGGCAACGAAAAAGCTCTTATTGCTTTTTGCAAAGGTATGCAGTCAGGGGCTCCGGTTGATTCCTACCTTTTACCCGAGCCTTCGCCTATGCCGGGTTATGATGACCCTGTTATTATGGCGGCCGGCGCCTTCACCTTAGGCTCCTCTATCGAGCTTTCGGCAGATGCTCCCCTTCGCGAGCCTTACGCCGCTTGGATGCAAGGCGGACTGAATTTTCATAGCGCAAAAGCAGGCATATTGCTTGCAACACAAAAAATGTTAGATAACGGCGAAATTAAATTTTAAGGAAGACAAAAATGAAACAAATTTTTTCAGGTACAGTTTTCGAAATATTACCGCTTAATAACGGCGTTATGTTTTCTTTCGTTAAGGAAGAAATGGGCGCAACAATGGAAATCGGCTATAAAATGTTAACATTTGACGGCAGATTTGAAGATGTTACTAACTGGGCTTATTGGATAACAAAATTCGGCAACAACTATAAATCCATTGTGCCACTTTGCGAAAACTATATAAAAGCAAAGGCCTTAATGCTTCCTAACGGAAGGGTGTTTTTAATGGATAACACCGGCGCTTCGCAAATAGTTGACGCCGATGCCGTTATTCCATGGAGTGGCGAGCTTACCTACCGTGGCAACGCTCCCTCTGCCATTGCCATATACAAGCACTCGCTTTGGGCGACCTACAAGCAAGAAAATGTTTTAATGAAATATAATATTGATACTTTGCGTGAAGAATTGCGCCTTGGCGGAAAGAACTCGCCTTTCAACCAGCCCAACGACATTTTTTTAGAGGGCGAAAACGCAATTATCTCTAACAGCGGGTCTAACACACTTCTTCAACTTAACCTTAATTCATACAGCCTTTTTGAAATTGAAAAATTCAACGAGCCTGTTTACCAGTATGTTAAGGTTGATGTATTCAAATTTGTCCTGCTTCGTTCGGGGCTTTACTTAATGGGGTGAAACAATGGAAACGACCGTTTTGGGTCTTAAAACAGTTTATAGAGATTGTGGCAGCGGAACACCGGTTTTGCTTTTGCACGGCTGGGGCTCTAAACTTGATTTTTATGAGGGAATTATAAGAAGCCTTAAAGATAACTGCCGACTGGTTGCGGTCAACTTCCCCGGCTGTGGTGGGAGTGAAACCATGAAAGAGCCTTGGGACTTAGAAGACTATTGCCGTTTCGTATTGGAATTTATGAAAATTGTGGGCCTTGAAAATCCGATTTTAATAGGTCATTCGCACGGTGGCAGGGTTATTCTTAATATGACTGCCAAGGGATACATCAATCCCCCGAAAATTGTTTTGTTAGATTCGGCAGGCCTAATCCCCAAAAAGACTGCAAAGCAAAAATTCAAGGCGAAAAGTTTTAAGGCAATTAAAACTTTATTAACTTTACCCGTTATTAAAAATTATTCCGAAAATCTTTTAAATAAAGCAAGAAACCATTATGGCTCGGCAGATTATAATGCCGCGCCACCGGTTTTAAGAAAGACTTTGGTAAATCTTGTTAATGTTGATTTAAGAGATATTATATCTAACATAAAATGCCCCACTTTGCTTATTTGGGGAGATAAAGACACGGCCACACCTTTAAGCGACGCTAAAATTATTGAAAGCCTAATTCCCGACGCGGGCCTTTGTGTTTTAGAGGGTGCCGGCCACTTTGCCTTTATAGAACAGCCATATAAAACCCAAGCAATTTTAAGAAGCTTTATTTGTAAATAAGGAAAGGACCGATTATTATTTTAGTTTTAATTTCGTTAGTTATATTTGCGGTTTCGGGCATTTTTTCGCTTACAAAACAACTTCAAATGTTACAACAAAATTCATATTTCCCAAAAAGATATTACGGTTGGGTTAAAAATAATTTCTCCGTAACCTTAGCACTGCTTGCAATATCTTATTGCATAGCATCCCTGCTTTTTGCAAAGGTGCGATATATAGCGCTGTTGGTTTTTTCGGCAGTTATTTTAATTACCCGAATTGTTTTGGCAATAAGAACACAAAAAAAGTCAATTAAAAAGTTGGTTTTTACAAGCCGCATAAAAAGACTTTTCGGTGCGGCAATAATTCTATCAGGCGTTTTAATTGCGCTTTACGAAATTGTGCCTGAAAATTTAATCGGTCAAATAGGTTTTGTGCTTTCTTTAATGTTCAGCATAGTAACACCGCTGTTAACACTTGTCGTTTGGTGCCTTACCTATCCAATCGAGAAAGCATTTACAAATTATTATATAAACGACGCGAAAAAGATTTTAAAATCTATGCCAGACTTAAAGGTAATCGGCATTACCGGAAGTTACGGCAAAACCTCGACAAAATTTATTTTAAACCGAATTTTAAGTGAGCATTTTAACACAGTTTGCACACCGCAAAGCTTTAATACGCCTATGGGTGTTGTCAGAACTATTCGCGAAAAGTTAACCGCACCTACACAAGTTTTTATTTGCGAAATGGGTGCTAAAAAAGTTCACGATATTAAAGAAATTTGCGATATTGTTTCGCCCGAGTACGGTATTATAACTTCGGTGGGACCTCAACATCTTGATACATTTAAGAGCATTGAAAATGTTTATAAAACCAAGTTTGAATTAGCCGACGCGGTGGCTGATAAAAGCAAGACCTTTATTAACCTTGACAGCGCTGAAATTTCTTCCCGCGCCGAAAAAGGCTTTAATACCTGCGGTACGACAGACAGCGCCGACTATTACGCCCAAAACATTGTCTATTCTTCCGGCGGTGCCACCTTTGATATTGTTCTTAAAGGCGAGCGCATAACGGTTGCTACAAAATTGCTTGGCAAGCATAATGTCTTAAATATAACAACTGCCGCCGCGGTAGCATATACTATGGGTGTTACGGCTGATGAAATTAAATATGCTGTCGGCACCTTAAAACCGACCGAGCATAGACTTGAACTTAAAAATCACTTAAACGGCTCAATTGTTATTGACGACGCGTATAATGCAAATCCCGAAGGTTGCCTTTCTGCCGTTGATGTTTTGGCAAACTTTAAGAACAAGAAAAAAATAATTATCACACCGGGACTTATTGAGCTTGGTGAAAAAGAATACGAATGCAATTACAATTTAGGTGCGGCTGCCGCCGAAAAATGCGACATAATCGTTTTTGTCGGCAAACATCATAGCGAGCCTATGCAAAAAGCCGTACTTGACAGTAATTTTAACAAAGACAATATGTTTATTGTAAACAGTTTTTCAGAGGCGATGCAAACTATTGCCCCGATGCAAGATGAGAACACCGTTATTCTTTGGGAAAACGATTTACCGGATAATTATTTAAACTAAGGAGATTTTTAAGATGAAAACAAACATTGGTGTATTTTTTGGTTGCCGTTCGGTTGAACATGAAGTATCTATCATTTCCGCCGTTCAAGCTATGCACGCTATTAACCGCGATAAATATGACGTAACCCCTATCTATGTTGCCAAAGACGGCACAATGTACACGGGTGAAGCACTCTTTACCATTGAAGAATACCGCAACTTGCCCGCTCTTTTAAAGAAATGCAAAACCGTTTATTTAACACGCGAAGACGGAAAGGTTTTAATGAATACCAAGAAAAGCGGATTATTTTCCAAAAGCGAAGCCTTAATAATTGACGTTGCTTTTCCTGTTGTTCACGGCACTAACTGTGAAGACGGCACAATGCAGGGCTATTTTGAGTATTTAGGCTTGCCGTATGTTGGTTGCGACATTTTATCAAGTGCCGTAGGTATGGATAAATACGCTTTTAAGTCGGTTATGGTTGACGCTAATATACCTGTACTTAATGCTATTAAGATTTACGCTAAAGAATATATTGCCGATTCTAAGGCATTTTGCGACAGAATTGAAAAAGAAATCGGTTTACCCGTAATTATTAAACCGGTAAACTTAGGCTCGAGTGTCGGCATTACAAAGGCAAAAACAAGGGCAGAACTTGAAAATGCAATTACCCTTGCATTTTCGTTTGCCGACTGCATTCTTGCCGAAAAAGCCATCACCGATTTAAGAGAAATTAACTGTTCTGTTCTGGGTGACACCGATTCTTGCATTGCCAGTGTTTGCGAAGAACCTTTTATGAATGATGAAATCCTTTCTTATAAGGATAAGTATTTAGGTAACGCCAAAGGCGGTCAAAGCAAAGGCATGGCTTCATTAGGCCGTAAAATACCTGCCGATTTACCTTGCGACAAATCGGAAGAAATAAGAAGCCTTGCTTGCAAAGTCTTTAAAGCCTTAGGCGCGTGCGGTGTTGTTCGTATTGACTTTATGATTGATACAAAGTCGGATACCGTTTATGTTAACGAAATTAACACAATACCCGGTTCGCTCGCCTTTTATCTTTGGGACGCCAGCGGTCTTAAATACCCTGAACTTATTGACAAGCTGATTGATTTAGCGTTTAAACGCGCACGAAACCGTGATAATTTAACCTTTACTATTGATACAAATATTCTTTCCGGTGTTTCATTCGGGAAAGCCGGAAGTAAGGGAGCTAAAATGTAATGAACGAATTGCTTTTAAGGCTGTTTGTTAAAAACCATACTGATATAAAAAGTCAAAAAGTCCGCGAGGATTACGGCAAATTAGGCGGTATGGTCGGCATTGCCGGCAACCTTTTACTTTGCCTTGTAAAAATTGTAGCCGGACTTTTAAGTGCAAGTATTTCGATTGTTGCCGACGGTCTTCATAACCTTGCCGATATGGGTTCTTCCCTGCTTGCAATTATCGGGTTTAAGCTTGCCGGTAAGCCGGCTGACAGCGACCACCCGTTCGGTCACGGCAGGATGGAATACATATCTGCCTTTTTGGTAGGAATTCTTATTATTGTTATCGGCATTGAGCTTATACTCTCCTCGGTTAAATCTTTAATCGCGGGTGAAGGCTCAGCACACTATAACATTTTAACAGTAATTATTCTTTGCCTTTCGGTCGCCGTAAAATTTTGGATGTATGTTTTTGTGAAAGGACTTGGCAAAAGGATAAATTCCAATGTGCTGATTGCCACCGCACAAGACAGCATTAACGATAGTATCGGCACTGTCGCCGTTTTAATATCGGTAATAGTTCAACTTATCGTTAAATTGCCATTTAACCTTGATGCTATTATGGCTATCTTTGTAGGACTGTTTATTATTTATTCAGGCTTTTCTTCGGCAAAAGAAACATTAGACCAAATTTTAGGTGGACCGCCCGAAGCCGAGTTGGTTGAAAATATAGAACGCATTATTCTTTCTTTTAACGATTTTGTGGGAATACACGATTTAATAGTTCATAACTATGGTCCCGGCAGGCAATTCGCTTCGGTGCATGTTGAAGTACCGCACACGGTTGATATTGTCGAGTGCCATGAGCAAATTGACCTTTGCGAAAAATTAGTTAAAGAACAATTAAACCTTGAACTTGTTATTCACATGGACCCGATAGATTGCGACAGTGAAGAGTTGCGTAAAACAAAAAAATCAATGGAAAACATTTTGCACGGAATTGATGAAAATCTTTCCTTGCACGATTTTCGCATGACACCCCTTGCTAATGAACGCACAAATCTTATTTTTGATGTTGTTGTGCCTTCTTCTGTTAAAATTGATGAAGACACCCTTTACACAACCATTTGCAAAAAAGCGAAAGAAGTCAATGAGACTTTTTGTTGTGTAATCACCTTTGATAAAGACTTTACGGGCAGATAAAATATAAACAGTAAAAGACCGATGGAGTTTTCCATCGGTCTTTATTTTTATTCTGATTAAAATTTAAGTTCAACTTTTTTGTTGGTGCTTTGGTATTGCCTGAACGAAACGCCGGCAGTTGTAAACATTTTTTTAGAGGCTTTAACACCGTCAGTTTCGGCGTACTTGTCGCTCATATAGACAATGTTCTTAATGCCGGATTGGATAATAGCCTTTGCACATTCGTTACAAGGGAAAAGGGTTGTGTAAACGGTGCAACCGCGAACATTGCCAAGACCGCAATTTAAAATTGCATTTAGTTCGGCATGGCAAACATAAAGGTATTTGCTGTCTAAACCTTCGCCGTCCCTACTCCAAGGGAAAACATCGTCACTGCAACATTTAGGCATACCGTTATAGCCGACCGACATAATGCGGTTTTCATCGTTAACGATGCAGGCACCGACCTGCGTTGAAGGGTCTTTGCTGCGCATAGCCGAAAGCAACGCGATACCCATAAAATATTCATCCCAACTTAAATAATCTTCACGTTTCAAGACTAATCACCTCTTAATCAACATTTTACAATAAATTAAGACAATTTGCAACTATTCTTTTGTCAAAAAAAGTGCCGTTAAAAGCATTATTATCGGAAAAACCGCGGCAACGCCCGTACCAATATACAAATTGCTGTTATTGGCTACAACGCCTAAAACCCAAGGCCCTAACGAGCAACCCATATCTCCGCACATGGCAAAAAGACCGAACATGGCCGTTCCGCCTAACGGAAATTTGGCGGCGCCCAACGAATATGTACCGGGCCAAAACGAGCTTACCGCAAAACCGCAAACGGCACAACCCAATAGCGATAACGCCGCAATACCCGAAAAAGCGGTAATAAAATAACAAAGGGCGCACAAAGCGCTCATAATAACTACGAACTTGCTGAATTCAATTTTTTGCGAAATTTCAGCATAAAATAATCTACCGATACCCATAAATAAGGCAAAAGCGCAAGGCCCTAAAATATCGCCTAAAACCTTGCTGATGCCTAACGCCCTTTGAGCAAAAAGCGAAGCCCATTGACTCATGGCAATTTCGCTGGCACCCGCACAAAGCATCATAACTAAGCAAAGAATAAATCTTTTATCCCTTAAAAAGTGCTTTATTGGTTTGCGTTTTTCTTCGGGTACAGGTTCGACCATAGGCACACGGCTAAACATAATGGCGTTAAGGAAAGGAATAACCGCCCATATAAGCGGAATATATCCCCAACCGCCAAAGCCGAATGCCTTTAATAAAAGGGTAGTACCGATTATTGTAAACATTTGTCCCCAGCAATAAAACGAATGCAAAAGTGACATGGTTCCGCTTTTGTTATCTGCCGGCAATGCGTCGGATATGGGGCTTAAAATAACCTCCATAAGTCCGCTCGAAAAGGCATATACAATAACAGCCAATAAAATACCTATATAGGCGTTGCCGATTACTTTCGGCAAAAGCGTCAAAAGGCAAAGGCCGGCCGCCGCACCCGCTTGGCAAAGCACCGCAGTTTTTCGAAAACCGAAACGCGCCACAATTTTTACGGTTAGGCAGTCCACAAACACTTGGGTTAAAAAGTTTACTAAAATAATTCGCCCTAACTGTTCATAATTTAAACTGTATTCATCCTGTAACACAACAAAGAGTATCGGCAAAAAATTATTGACTATGGCTTGAACTACAAACCCGACAAAACATGCCCCTCTCGTTGCGACATACTTGTTTTTCATTTTACATTTCCTTTAAAATTTCTAATAATTCTTGCGGGGAAGCGATGATTGATTTTGCGCCGTTTTCTAAAAGTTCCTCTTTGCTTCTGAATCCCCACAATACACCAATAGGATAAGCGCCGCTGTTTACACCAAGCGCCATATCCATACCCGAGTCGCCTAAAAATACACATTCGTTAGGTTCTAACCCGTGTTTCTTTAATATTTCAAATGTAAGTGTCGGGTCGGGTTTTGCGGGGTATCCCTCGCGTTTTCCGACAATTTCGTCAAACACTTCACCAAATATCTTTAAAACGACCTTTTCGGCCATTTCCTGTGCTTTATTTGAAATTACTATCAGTTTATAGCGCTCTTCCCTTAAAGCATTTATAGTGGCTTTAATTCCGTCATAGGCGATGGTATTGTCGGCATAGTGATTGGCATAATAAACTAAAAATTCCATTACAAGTTTGTCGAGCATTTCCTTAGACCTTTTGTCAGCAGGAAGGGCGCGCTCTATCATTTTCGGTATTCCGTCGCCGACGAACATAAAAAATTCATTTTCGGCGCGTGTCGGCATACCGTTATTTTTTAAAACGTGATTGACACAAGCCGCCAAGTCACTTATGGAATTCACAAGTGTACCGTCAAGGTCAAAAAGTACCGCTTTTATTTTTTGCTTCTTTTGCTTTTTAAAACGAACCATACCTATTATTGCCGAAGTAATGCCGACAAATTGAGCAAACATACCGCTTGAACCGATTAGTAAATGGTAAACAACCCAAGTTGACATATTAAAAATCGAAAAGAGTCTAAAGAACTGTGGATTTTTTTGAAAAACGGCAACCATGTAAAACATTGATGCAACTATCGCAAAAATATCCATATATGAATGGTAACCGTAAATACCGATTGCTAAATATACTACTGTGAAAATTATCTTTTCGAGTATTCCCGATTCGTTTCCCCTTTTCTCGTGCAACCAACCGAATGCAAGCTGAACGCTTGCTAACAGGTTTATAAAAACGCCCGAGCAAAAGCCCTCTAAAAATACAATATTAAGGGCAAAAATAATATTAACAACAAAGGCAATAGCGTAAATCCATTCCCTCTTTTTTGCCTGCATCTGTACAAAAATGCCGATTAGACCTAATATACCAAATGCTTGTCCCAAAATTTTAAAAAGAGTCATTTTAAATTTCCTTTTTACTGAATTTCTCTATTAAATAACTGCAGTTTATAACCTTTTCAATTAAAGAAACAGGATGGAAAAAGTAATGATTGGCCGATTCGTAACCGAAGGTTGAATTTTCAGTTTGCAACCTAAACATAGTTTTAGCACACTCAATTTCATTATTTAATGTTTCCACTATTTTCTCTATACTGCCGTTACTATCCCTTAAAATAATAAATTTAATTTGATTATAAACGCTTTCGTAAATACAGGTTGCGCCTTCTACAACATCTAAAAGTTCTTTAATGTGCGGCATTTCTCTGACTTCGTTTTCGCTGACCGACTTTTTGAGTTTATTAAAAGCCGACCTAAACCCAACCGACAAAAGTCTGTATTGTTCCATGAACAATTCGCGCGAAAAATCTGCACGCCAACAGTCAAGGTCATCAAACGGGTAACCCGTCATAGTGGAATTAACACCCGACTTTTTATAGAACAAAAGATTGGCGGGACCTAAATGTTGAGGTCCGTTATATAAGCTTCTTATATGGAACGGGAAGTTGGAAAATGCGTCGCTTAAATTTGAAAAGGCTTCTTCTACCGCCTTTTTGCTGCTGCCGAACAATAACTCTAAGGTATCGACATTATCATTTGAAATAAAATAATAATTTTTAATTATTTCGAGCATTGTTGAAGGATATCCACCCAAGGTCCAACCGAGCATAAGATTATTAACATTTTGCTTTGTAATACCTTCTATATGATTTTCAATAGAATTAAGGGTAGGTAAAAACGGGAGTGTGGAGCATTCCCAAGTGTTGTTAATTTGCACCTTTGCAAAGGTTTCAATGCCGTTTTCTTTGCAGGTCTTCCAAGTGCTTTTTGCAAGCTCACCAGGGCCTATAATAGAAATTGAATAATCTATAACCTGCGTCTTGACATTTCCGATTTGCTTTTTGACCGCTTCTTCGCTGGTGCACATAATCTTAACACCGCTACCCTTTAATTTGCGCGCGAAATCGTTAAAATCATCACCCAAAGTTGCCCATTGCCAGTTCCATGCAACGACACTGATGTCTTCACTTACTTCGTGAGCGGCATCGGCAATAATTCTATTGACTTCGGTTACGACTTCGCCGGCATTTCGCTTACTGCAACGCGGACAATCGGGTTCTTTTGTATGTGAATAACAGTTTGTTAGATTTTCGGAGGCGGTTATTGTAAAAAATCCGCCAATGTTTGGCACCGCTTCGCAAATCGTTTTAACGCCGTTATAAAGATAATCCTGCACCGCTTTTTGGGAGGTGCAAAGGGTGCCGTTGCCGTTTTCGGTAACGCCCAACAATTCGGGATAATTATCGAAAAAAGAAAGTGGCATGCTTCGTGGCTCATTTAAATACAGATAAACCTTAATACCGTATTTTTCGGCGCGGTCGGCAAGATTTTTCAAACCTTTTAGCCTTTTTTCCCAGTTTTTGCTTAAGCCTTTATCCCAAGGAAAAGGCACCATGGTGTATAAAATCCCCTGTAACCAAATGGCGTTAATGTCTAACTTTGAATAGGCTCTTAATAAACTGTCGGGATATGATGACAATGCACCGTCAAGCAAAGCATCGCCGTAAAGAGCTTGATAAGAATAAGCAAGTCTTGTATTGAAGCGCGGTTTGAATTCTAAATTTTCTATGTTAAAGCAAGGCACTTTACTGCTTGTACTTAAATTTAAAATCTTATTAAGTGCCCGCAGAACGCCCACTTCGGTCTTTGCGGTAACACGAATTTCATTTTCTTTAATATAGAGATTAAAATACTCCTTTTCTTCATTTAAATTACTGTTTAAAACAATATCAATAAAATAATCGTTTCCGTCTAATTTGAGATTAAAAATGCTTTCAAATTCGCTCAAAAAATTATTGATATAAGTATTTAAAATATCACTTTTTACATCTGTGGTAACACCCCAAGAACTGTTTAAAGTAACCGTTTTGCCCGTTACTTTTCTATTGGTGATAGGTGCTATATTATAGTTATTTACAAACGAAAAGCAGTTTTCGTTAATGCCGTTTTTTAATGACTCAAAATTCCTTTTAATAAACCCTTTAATTTTAGCGGTTTTTTCCTTTTCTTCTTCATTTAATTCATAATATTTAACTTCTTCTAAAAAAGGTTTTGCCCCTAATTTTTCACCTAAAAAATCATCTTCCTTTAAAATGAAAGCAAGCTCTTCTTCGGTAATATCCAAAAGGGTTAAAAGTTGGCTATACGGCAACAACAGCCAGTTGTCCCTGATAATAGTAATAAATCCGCGCTTTAAAAAATTTTCGTTAACTTTTGCAGGCGTTTTTAACCCCATTTGTTCGGCGGATTTTTCGATCTTTTCAACCGTTGTACCTAAAATTTTCGCAATACGGCAGGTTGGCACATTATTAAAGTTTCTGAAAATAACCGCTTGGTATTTTGCCGGAAAGTGCGGATACTCTACCTTATAAGTTTTATCGACATTCGGCAACAAATTTTGCACTCGGTTTAGCCCCTTTTCTTTTAGAATTCGCATACAATTAAATGATATCATAGCCGTATATATTAGTCAATGCAAATAATTAGTGAAAAATCAAGGCAAACGCAAAAAAGTGGTAAAAAAATTACCCGTGCGAAAAACACACGGGTAAAAATCGGTATTTAAATATCGCGACTGTTAGATTGCGCGGGTAACCTTGCCTGAACGCAAGCAACGGGTGCAGGCATTGATACGACGCGGTGAACCGTTTACGATTGCCTTTACCTTTTTAACATTCGGCTTCCAAGTTCTGTTGGAGCGTCTGTGAGAGTGAGATACCTTTATACCGAAAGTAATCTCCTTATTGCAGATATCACATTTTGCCATGGTCTGCACCTCCTTAACAATTTATACGATAGCACAAACTATAATATCATAAAGTTTACAAAAAAGCAAGTATTTTTTTGAATAACTTACAATTTTTTAAATATTTAATGCTCGCTTCTGTTTGGTCTGCTCATTAAATCTCTTAATGCGCTTTTAACCGGTTTATCCTTATAAAGAACAGCATAGCATTCTTCAATAATCGGCATTTCGATTTTATACTTTTTAGCAAGCTCATACGCGACGGCAGCGGCATAATAGCCTTCAACGGTACCAACTTCGTCGAGTGCGGTTTTAACATCTTCACCATTGCCGAGCTTTTTACCGAAACGGTTATTACGGCTGTGAACCGAAGTGCAGGTAACAACCAAGTCACCTATACCGGTAAGACCGGCAAAGGTATATTCTCTGGCACCCATACAAACGCCAAGGCGTGCCATTTCGGCAAGCCCGCGTGTGATAAGCGCCGCCTTTGTATTGTCACCTAAACCTAAGCCGTCACAAAGGCCGGCACAAATAGCAATAACATTTTTTAACGCGCCACCGAGTTCCACTCCGACAACATCATTAGAAGTATAGATGCGTAAATTTTCGCCTGACATAACATCTTGAACTACTTGTGCATAAGTCGGGCTTTTGCAAGCGGCAACGATTGAGGTCGGAATGCCGCGCGCAACTTCTTCGGCATGAGACGGGCCGGAAAGTACAACTATATTACTATTAGGTAGCTCTTCAACTATAACCTGTGAAAGGCGCTTTAAAGTTCCGCTTTCGACACCCTTAGAAACATTAACAACAACACCGAAATCTTTATATGCCGAAAGTTGTTTTGCGACACTTCTGACAGCGCCCGAAGGTGTTGCAATTATGGTAATTTCCGAACCTTCAACAACCGACATATCAGTGGTAACTTTAATTTCAACCGGCAAAAATACGCCGTTTAAAAGCTTTTCATTTGTGTGGGTTTTATTAAGCATATTGGCTTCGGCTTCAAAGGGAGTCCAAATAGCAACTTCGTTTCCGCTTTTAAAGGTAGAAATGGCAAGAGCCATGCCCCAGCCGCCTGCACCTAAAACAGTTATCTTTGACATAATGCATCAATTCCTTTTTATATGAATCTTCTTTTCTTCGCCTGATATAAGTCTTTTAATGTTTTCGCTGTGTTTTATAAAAATCACAGCACCCATAAACAAACTGCAAATCAGCTGTGGTACAAGACCGGCATCTTTATTGTATAACACAATAGAAAGAGCAACGACTATAAAAGTTGCAAATAACGAGCTTAAAGATACAATTTTAGTCAACAACACTAAAATAATAAATATACCGAGTCCTACCGAAATTGCTGTGGGACAGCAAACATAAAATATACCGACACTAACCGCAACGCCCTTACCGCCTTTAAAGTTAAAGAAAATCGGTAATACATGGCCTAAAATGCAAGCCACACCGCAAATATAAGCGCCGTAAACGGGGTTAGCCCAACTTCTTCCGCCGGTTGCCAAGGTGTTGGCCGCATTAAAAATATAAGCAAAAATAAGCTTGCCCGTTAAAGCCGAAACGAAACCTTTAAGAGCATCGCAAACAAAGGTTAAAATACCGGGCAGTACCCCTGCCGAGCGCATAACATTGGTAGCGCCCGCATTACCGCTTCCCATTTCGCGAACATCTTTCTTTAAAAAGATATTAGAAAAAATAACGGCAAAATTTATACTTCCCAATAAATAAGCACCGATAACAGTAATTAACGCCGTTAATATCATTTTTCGCGATCTCCTCTTTCACGGATTACAAAACGCACCGGCGTACCTTCAAGACCGAAGGTAGAGCGAATTTGATTTTCCAAATACCTTTGATAAGAAAAATGGAAAAGCTCTGCCTTGTTACAAAAGCAGACAAATGTCGGCGGTTTTGTGGAAGCCTGTGTCATATAGTATATTTTAAGGCGCTTGCCTTTATCTGTCGGTGGTTGAACGCGGGCGGTAGCATCAGCCAAAATGTCGTTAAGCATACCGGTAGAAATTCGCATAACATTTTGCGAATGAACATATTTAATAAGGTCAAATAACCTATCAATACGCTGACCGGTTTTAGCAGAAATAAAAATAATCGGTGCATAAGGCATAAACGAAAAGTCGTTCATTAAGCCTTTTCTGAAGCTATCCATAGTGCGACCGTCTTTTTCGACTAAATCCCATTTATTAACGGCAATAATGCAGGCTTTTCCGCTTTCAAGCGCTAAACCGGCAACCTTAGAATCTTGCTCGGTAAAGCCGTCAGATGCATCTATCATAATAACGCAAACATCGGCGCGTTCAATAGCCATTTGGGCGCGTAAAACGCTGTATTTTTCAATTTTGTCTTCAACACGGCTCTTACGGCGAAGACCGGCGGTATCAATAAAATTGAACTTACCGTACTTATTTTCTACAAAAGTGTCAATAGCATCTCTTGTGGTGCCCGCAATGTCGGAAACAATCGAGCGCTCTTCCCCCGAAATAAAGTTAACCAATGAAGATTTACCGGCATTGGGTTTACCGATAACGGCAACTTCTATAGTGTCATTTTCTTCTTCGGTTTCAAACTCTTCTTCGGGTATATAAGAAAGTACCGCGTCTAATAAATCGCCTGTTCCGTGACCGTGCACCGAAGAAACGGCAACAGGGTCACCGATACCCAAATTATAAAATTCGTAAAATTCCGCCGGAATATCGCCGATTTTATCGCACTTGTTAACACAAAGCACAACAGGTTTTCCGCTTTTTTGAAGCATGGAAGCGATATCCATATCAACAGCGGTAACACCGCAAGTCAAGTCGGTAACTAAAATAATAACCTGTGCCGTGTCAATGGCAAGCTGTGCCTGAGCGCGCATGCCCGAAAGAATAATATCGTCGGTTTTAAGCTCTATACCGCCGGTATCAACCAGCATAAACTTTTTACCTGCCCACTCACAATCGCCGTAAATACGGTCGCGGGTTACACCGGGGGTGTCGTCAACAATGGAAAGCCGTTTACCTATTAACTTGTTAAACAAGGTTGACTTACCGACATTAGGTCTGCCAACAACGGCAACTATGGGTTTTGCCATTTACATTTCCCCCAATAAACTATCTATAAATTCATACCCGTCATTATTGACAGGTGTTATTTTCACATTTAATTCTTCGCTTAATTCCTCAGGCGTTTTGCTGTCTAAAAACATAGTATTATCGCTGTTAAGCATAACCGACGGAATAAGCAATTCTTCGCCTAAATCTATGCCCTTTAATTGTTCGATAATATCGGTTGCGGTAACAAGACCTGCAACGCTTATTTTGCCGCCGAAAAAGTTGTTTTTAATCGGGTACACTTTACACTCCAAATTATGCCACTTTTTTTGGCAATTGTCAACAATATCGGTAATGAGATTAGCGGCAGCGGTACCCGTTGCAATGGATATTTTTCTTTTGCGGTTCAACTTGACTCGAGAGCTATTTAGAGCGCTTGCCGCTTCGCTTTTAAAGAGAGCACAAAGCCCGACACCGTTTTCAAGTTGCAAAAAATCGCCGTAATATTCGGCATCAGGTATTTCCTTGCCGGCGATAAGGTAAAATTCATCGCCCGCGTAAACCCTTCGGTCACCGTACTTTTCTATGCACCTATCCCCCGAAGCGTCAATAATGCTTATAACTTCGCCTGCCCTTTCGGCACTAAAAGAATCGAGCTTAGTTAACCCATCACGATGGCCGGTGATGCCGACCGGAACAGCGGCGATACATTCAACATTTTCTAACGCGGTTAAATCTTCTAAACTGCGTTTTAGTTCTTCACCGTCGTTATAATCGGGGCACAAAACAAGTTGGCAGTTTATTTTAATGCCGGCGTCGTTTAGCCTTTTGATAACCGGCAAAACCTTACCCGCATTTTTATTTTTCATCATTTTTACCCTAAGCTCGGGATTAGTTGTATGCACCGAAATATTGATGGGGCTTATATGCATACGAATAATTCTTTCAATTTCGTGCTCGGTCAGATTTGTAAGTGTAATATAGTTACCGAATAGGAAAGAAAGGCGCGAATCATCATCCTTAAAATACAGACTTTCGCGAAGACCTTTCGGCAACTGGTCGATAAAGCAAAAAATGCAACCGTTTTGGCAACGGCGTTTTTCATCCATTAAATAGGTTTCAAATAACAAACCAAGCTCATCATTTTCTCTCTTTTTAACGGTTAAATTTTTGTTTTTGCCTTTTAGAGTTATTACTTCCAGCTTTAAAAGAGCATCGGTTTGATAAAACCTGTAATCAAGCACGTCGGTAATAATATTACCGTTAATGCTCTTTAAGGTTTCGCCACCGCGAAGCCCCGCTTTATATGCCGGACTTTTCTTTTCGACCGCCTTAATAATAACTGCCATTAGTCTTCACCGCCTTTTCTTATAAAAAAACATAGGGAGGATTTACTCCTCCCCCAAAATTGCAAAATTAAAATTGCATTATTCGCCAACCTTAACAACTTCGCGACCGTCATAATGACCGCATGCTGTGCAAAGTCTGTGTGGACGCTTGTATTCGCCACAGTTAGCACATTTTACCAAAGTGGGAGCTGTAAGCTTCCAAAGGTTATTTCTTCTTTTGTCTCTCCTTGCTTTGGAGGTTTTTCTCTTCGGTACTGCCATTTCAGCACCTCCTTAAAAAAAGTTATTCTGTTTTGCCCTATTTAAGCAAATCGGCCAAGACCGCAAGACGGGGGTCAATTTCCTTAGTCGGGCAATTACAATTACCGTCATTTAAATTTTTGCCGCATTTTTGGCAAATGCCGCGGCAGGTATCCTTGCATAAATGCTTCATAGGAAGATCTACAACAACTTCCGAATAAATAAGCTCGTCTAAATCCAACTTCATATCGGGAATAGGAATTATGCTCTCGCTGTATTCACCTTCAATAGCGGTGGCAAGCACCTTGGAAAGTTTAATGCAAAAATCTCTCTCGGTTTCAACACCACAGCGGTCGCACGGAGCTAAATAGCTATATTTAATTTCGGCTTCTAATGATACCATACTTGCTTTGTTGGCAACCGTTCCGTTAAATACGACCGGCTTAGTGAGCGGAAAAACACCGCCGTATTCAAACGAACTTAAATCCAACTCGTACAAAAGCGGCATAGAAGAATTATCGGTAGAAAAAATCTTTTTCAAATCAACAATCATACTTCCACCCCTAATGTAACGAATAATATTATATATTTATATTTGCACTTTGTCAAGCATTTTATTGCCGAAAAGCGCAAAATCGGCACCCCGAACGAGCCGAAGTGCCAAATTTTTCATATTGTTCTGTTTTTTTGACTTTTACGCCTTATAAAACTTCGGCAAGGTCAAAAATTTTCTTTGGCAATTCTTCCTTGTCGGCAGAAATTGTAAATACAAATTCAATGTCGTCAAACTTGGAAATTCTTTCTAAGAAAGCAGCCAACTCTTCATAATCTCTGCTTCCGATTCTTAATGTTGCATCGCCGAAGATATTTGTAATATCGTGGTTGCCGGCCTTAATGCCGCAAACGAGACCAAAATATTCACCATAGCCTTTAATGCCGTATTGTTCGGCATCAACAAGTCTTGCTTTATGTGTAACGGAATAGGTTAAGGTATCACCCTGTTCTATGCAGACAACATTACCCAAGCTTTTTTCAGCTGCGGTATTAACCATGTCCACTAATTTTTTGGTTTTACCCGAACCCTTTTTACCGATAATAAGTTTAATCATTTTCAACAACTCCTTTTATATTACACCGCACCTGCGGTTGAGTACAAAATAAATTTTTTACAGTCTTGCTTCAAGTTCAGCTTTTTGGGCTTCATAACCCGGTTTGCCTAAAAGTGCAAACATATTTTTCTTATAGCTTTCAACACCGGGCTGATTGAACGGATTAACGCCCAGCATATAGCCCGAAATTGCACAAGCCTTTTCGAAGAAGTAAATAAGTTGGCCCAAATTTTCTTCATCCGGCTTTTCGACCGATATTACAAGATTAGGCACGCCACCGTCAGTATGAGCTAAAACGGTACCTTCAAACGCCTTTTCGTTAACGAAAGACATTGTTTTTCCGGCTAAGAAATTAAGACCGTCACCGTTCTCAGTTTCTTCTTCGATAATAACATCTTTATCGCTATTCTCAAACTTAACTACTGTTTCGAACATTAAGCGACTGCCGTCTTGAACATATTGACCCATTGAATGCAGGTCGGTCGAGAAGGTAACAGATGCCGGAAACAAGCCTTTATTATCCTTACCTTCGCTTTCGCCGAATAGCTGTTTATACCATTCGGCCATAACAGTAAAGCGTGGCTCGTAACTTGCCAACAGTTCAACAGTTTTGCCCTTGCGATAGAAAGCATTGCGTAATGCCGCATATTGATAGCAAATGTTCTTTTGAATGTCGGTATTGTTATACTCTTCAACAACACTTGCGGCACCTTGCATGAGCTTGTCGATATCCGCACCCGAAGCGGCAATCGGTAAAAGGCCGACAGCCGTTAAAACCGAGAAACGGCCGCCAACATCATCCGGTACTACGAAGCATTCGTAACCCTTTTCATCGGCCAATTGCTTTAAGGTGCCTTTTGCACGGTCGGTTGTGCAGTAAATACGCTTAGCAGCCTCTGCCTCGCCGTATTGCTCTTCAAGATATTTTCTGAATACCCTGAATGCAACAGCAGGCTCAGTTGTGGTACCCGATTTGGAAATAATGTTAACCGAAACGCGTTTGCCTTTGCACATTTCGAGCATATCCGAAAGATATGCACCGCTAATGCTATTGCCGGCAAAATAAATTTCGGGAACATCTTTACGAATTTGATTGTAGTAAGGACCCTTTAAAAATTCAATTGCGGCGCGAGCGCCCAAATAGGAACCGCCTATCCCGATAACTATTAAAATATCGGTATCTTTTTTAATGCGTTCAGCGGCGGCTTTAATACGGGAAAACTCTTCTTTATCATAATCAAAAGGAAGGTTAACCCAACCTAAAAAGTCGTTACCTAAACCGGATTTATCATTGACAGCATTGTGTGCTGCAAGAACCTGTGGTGCAAGACCTGATAATTCATCACTGTTGATAAATTGATTTGCGTATGTTGATTTAAACCTTAGTGCCATTTTATAAAAACCTCTGGAAAAACAATATAGATAAGACTTAATCTTTGTCTTATCTATATTTTACAATATATCGTGTTATATTTCAAGCACGAAAACAAAATATTTACAATTTATTTTAAAGTTTAAAAATACCCATTAAAATTTTCCCGACAGCATACGGGTAGTTCAGCCTTTTTACATTGCTTTTTGCGGTCAGCGGAATGCTTCCGACCTTTTCTTTCCCGTTATAAATATCGACGCGACCCAGTACTTGCCCCTTTTTTATCGGTGCCTCTATCCCTTTATTTATAACGGTTTTTCTGGTTATTGCTTCGGTATTGGAAGACTCGGTTAAAAGGTTTAGACACTTCTTTGCGTCAAGACCGACAGCAGGCTCAGTGCCTTTTCCTATTTTTACCGATAAATCGGGATCAATGTTAGCCCCGATTTTAGAAAATTTATAATTTGCAAAGCCATAATCGAGCAACTTTTTTGCGCCCTCAAAACGCGCAGAGCTACTGTCCCCACCCATTATAACAGCAACAAGGTTAAGGCCGTTTCTTTCGGCTGTTGCACTTAGGCAATAACCGGCGCCGCTTGTAGTGCCCGTTTTAAGACCGGTGCAACCGCTATAAAATCTTACCAGTTTATTAGTATTAACAAGTTCGCTTTCGCCGTCACGCAGGGTATCCATCCAAACGGTAGAATAATTTTTTATCAGTTCGTGTTTAACAAGTTCTGCCGACATTACAGCTACATCGCGCGCTGTTGTTAAATGTCCTTCGGCATCTAACCCCGTAGCATTTTTAAAGATGGTATTATTCATACCGAGACTTTTTGCTTTGCTGTTCATAAGCGCCACAAATCCCTCTTCACTGCCTGCTACCGCTTCGGCTAACGCTACCGTCGCATCGTTGGCGCTTGCAATTACGGTTGCTTTTAAAAGGTCATCTACCGTCATAGCCTCATTTTCTTCTAACCATATTTGCGAACCGCCCATGCTTGCAGCATGTTCACTTGCAGTTACAACCGTTTCAAGGTCAAATACGCCCTTATCAATCGCTTCCATAATAAGCACTAAGGACATTATTTTTGTAATGGATGCAGGCGGCAAAATTTCGTCGGCATTGCTTTCATACAAAACTTTGCCCGTATTAACCTCTAATAATATTGCCGATTTAGCACTAATATCAAGCGTTGCGCCGATAGCCGCGTTTTCACTTGCTACCGTAATCGGCACGGATACATCTGAAATATCACATTCACTGCTTACCGTAACCGCGTTAGCTTCGGTTACGCCGTTAATACAAAAAAGTAATACAAATCCTAAAATCAAGCACAATAATTTCTTCAAAAAACGGCATCTCCTTTAATTCTTTTCATTAAAGGATATGCCGCTTAAACATTTTTAATAACCGAGATTTGTGTTGCAAAAAATAACCGTTATTCTGTTTTTGACCGATTGGTGTGCTGAAATTAAATAGTTAGAGCAAATTCGGCAGTCGCCAAAGCACCCGCTTGTAATTCCCGTTTCACCGTTTTGCAGGGAAACACATTTGCCGAGTTTTGCGCAAGGGGTGTTAAGGCCTAACCTTACCGCGTTTTTAGGTGCCGCAACTTGCTTTACGCGTAAAAGCCCTTCTTCAACCGTTTTTACAAGTTTGTTTTTGCCGACAATCATCACAACATTTTTAGGACCAAAGCAAATAGATGAAATTCTGTTTGATGTGCCGTCAACGTTTATTAATTCGCCCTTTTCGGTAATGGCATTGCCGGAACAAAAGAAAAAGTCGCAACCGATAGCCTCTTTAAATGCGTTTTGCTTTTGTTCGGGTGTTAAATTTGGGTCGGTCCTGTCAAAAAATGCGTATTTTTCAGATTTCAGAATATCCCAAACGCCACTTTCTTTTAAGCTTACCGAACCGCCGGCGGTTATGGTACAACCGTTAAAAAGCATTTCTTTGACTTTTTCTCTTACTTCACTTTCATTCTCGCAATAGCAAAATGCCATATTATTTTGCTCAACCGCTTTTTTAAGTGCTGAAATATTTTCGTTCATTATTTTATACCCCCTGCTATTGTTCCGCCACCTATTACTTGGTTGCTGATATAAAATACCGCCGCTTGACCTGCACTCGGTGCGCGTTGCTTTTCATTAAATTTTAATAAAACACCGCCGTCTTTATTATAAATTTCGGCTTCGACCGCCTTTTGACGATAACGAAGCTTAGCAAGTATTTTAGTTCCGTCTTTTAAAGCGTTGCCGTTAGTATAGCTTAAATTTGTAACGAAAACATTGTTGTAAAAGAGATGCTCTTCATCCCCTAAAATAACGGTGTCGTTTAAAGCATCTTTCTCAATTACAAATTTTGGCTTGCCTAAGGCGATGCCTAAGCCTTTGCGCTGACCAATAGTATAATGAATTACACCTTCGTTATTTCCTAAAAAGTTCCCGTCAATATCTAAAAATTTACCCTTGTTGCAAACTTTACCGGTGCTTTCTTTAATAAATGCGGCATAGTCACCCGACGGCACAAAGCAAATATCCTGACTATCCGACTTATGCGCTACGGCAAGCCCTGCTTCTTCGGCTATTTTTCTGACTTGCGGTTTTGTTAAATTGCCAAGCGGAAAAACGGCGTGTGAAAGTTCCCTTTGAGTTAAAGTGTAAAGCATATAGCTTTGGTCTTTTGATAAATCGGTTGCGGTCAAAAGTTTATACTCGTTATCGCTCAAAACAATGTTGGCATAATGACCCGTTGCTATTTTGTCAAAGCCCAATTCCAAAGCCTTATCAAGCATTTTTCCGAACTTGATTTTCTTGTTACAAACAATACAAGGATTTGGTGTTCTGCCGGCAAAGTATTCATTATTAAAGTTTTTTATAACGGTGTTCTCGAATTCTTCGTTTAAATCCAAAACAATGTGTTCTATGTTAAGCTTTTCGCAAACCGCCTTAGCGTCGGAAACGGCAGTCGTAGTGGCATATTTTTCGCAAAGACACAAGGTTACACCGGTAACAGAATAACCCATGTTTTTAAGCACTATTGCCGCAGCAGAAGAATCCACACCGCCGCTCATACCAAGTAAAACCTTTTGAGCCATTTTACACCTATCCTTTCTTATTATTAAAAAAGGGCCGCAACTTTTGCAGCCCCGTAAATATTAAATTAAAGCGAAGTTATATGAGCAATCTCATATTCCCATTCGTCAAAGTTTTTCGGCATATTAAGGGCTTCGTAAATGTCAAAGTCAACAATCTTTCCGTTTTTAAAAGCAACAACTCTATTGCCGACACCCTTATTTAAAAGCTCAACGGCGGCAAAGCCCATGCGTGTTGCCATAACCCTATCCCTGACAGTCGGACTGCCACCGCGTTGAACGTGGCCTAAAACTGTCGCACGGGATTCAATTCCGGTTTCGGTTTCAATTTGCTTTGCAACTTCGTGAACACCAATGTCGGCACCTTCGGCAACAACAATAATAAAGTGCTTTTTACCGGTTGCTCGGCTTTCTTTGATTTTTCTTATTACATAACCCATTTTAACTTCCTTTTCAGGAACCAAAATGGCGGTGGCGCCAACAGCAATACCGGTTTTAACGGCAATATAGCCAGCATGTCTGCCCATTACTTCAACTACGCTGCAACGGTCGTGTGACTGTGCAGTATCGCGGATTTTATCAACCATTTCCATTGCGGTATTCATAGCAGTATCAAAGCCGATAGTATAGTCGGTAGAAGCAATATCATTATCAATAGTACCCGGAACGCCAACGCAAGGAATGCCCATTAAAGAAAGCTTACGCGCCCCTTCAAAGGAACCGTCACCGCCAATAACAACAATGCCTTCGATACCGTGTTTTTTGCAGTTTTCAACGGCAGCTTCACGGCCTTCTTCGGTCATAAACTTAGGACTTCTGGCGGTGTAAAGAACGGTACCGCCCCTATGTATAATGTCAGATACCGAACGAATGTCAAGGTCAAAAATATCGTCCTCAATAAGTCCGTTATAGCCACGGCGTACACCTTTAACGGTCATACCCATAGAGCATGCCGCACGTACAACAGCACGCACAGCAGCATTCATGCCCGGTGCATCGCCACCACTTGTTAATACAGCAATAGTTTTCATATTATATAATCATCTCCAAATAACTGTAATAGTATAAAACATTTTTTACGTTATTTCAACTGTTTTTTACGAAAATTGTTCTTTTTTTGTCAAAAAACGATTTTTACATTATCCTTTCCCAACAAATTTTCAAAAATCTTTGTGGTTTTTTCAGTTGGTGCAACATAAAAAGCGCTATTCATAGTAAACTTTTTGCCCGTCTTTTCTTCCAAAATAATGACCGGCAAATTGCCCTTATTTTCTGTTAAATTTGCCTTTACCACCTCAAATTGAGCCGAGCTTATGTCCTTAATTTTTAAATAAAGACCTTTTTTATATTGCGGTTTTTCCGGCATATTTCTGTTTTCTTCTTTTATCTCGGTGACCGAATAAACAATAACCTCGGGATCTTTGTCATCGCTTTCGGATATTTTACCCTTTACTAAAACGGGCTTTCCGCCGGTTAGGGCATTTCTATATTGGTTATATGCAGCAGAAAACACGGTAATTGCGGCGCTGCCGACAACATCTTCAAGCACTCCGCTTGCCATAACGGTATTATTTTTAAGTTGCCTTACCTTTAATGCGGAAACAATACCGGCCGTTGTGATTTGAGTGCCGTCTTTAAACTTTTTAGCGGTAATATCCTTTACCCTTGCAATATTGGCATGTTGAAGATAGCCGTTATACGCCTTCATAGGATGTCCCGATAAATAAAGCCCCGTTGCTTCTTTTTCTAATGCCAACAAAGTATCAACCGGCATTTCGGGTACATCTTCTAACTTGAATTCGTTGGCGAAGCCCATTTCACCGAACATATCGAGCTGACCGTCAAAAGCATAACGCTTCTCACCTTCAACAGCCGAAAGCACCGCATCAACACCCAAAAGCATTTGACGGCGGTTTTCAGCAAGTCCGTCAAGCGCACCGGCTTTTATCAAGCCTTCTAAGGCACGACGGTTAAATTCCCTGCCGTAATTGCGCTTGCAAAAATCATACATATCGGCATATTCGCCGTTTTTCTCGCGCTCTGAAACTAACTTTTCAATTAAGTTTTTACCTAAGTTCTTAACCGCCATTAAGCCAAAGCGGACATTCCCGCTATCCGCCGTAAAATAGGCACCGCTTTTGTTAACATGGGGCGGTAAAATCTTTATGCCCAATCTTGTGCATTCGGCAGTATATTCGACAACCTTTGTGGCAGAATCCATCATGCTTGACATTAAAGCCGCCATATATCCTGCCGGATAGTGGCATTTTAAATATGCCGTTCTATACGATACAACCGAATATGCCGCGGCATGCGATTTATTAAAGGCGTAGGAGCTAAATGCCGACATTTCATCGAATATCTTTTCGGCAATTTCTCGTTTCACACCGCGTTTTACGGCACCCTCGCACAAAACATTTCCCTTGTCGTCGGTTTCACCGTTTATGAAAAATTCGCGTTCGCGTGCCATAACATCGTGCTTTTTCTTTGCCATTGCGCGACGCACAACATCGGCTCTGCCAAGTGAATAACCGGCAAGTGTTCTAAACACCTGCATTACCTGTTCTTGATAAACTATACAACCGTAGGTAACATCTAAAATCGGTTTTAAAAGTTCGGTATCGTAGGTGATTTTTTCGGGGTTATGCCTGTTTTCTATATACCTGCCGATAGAATCCATCGGTCCCGGTCTGTAAAGCGAAATTATTGCAGTTAAATCTTCAATGCTTTGGGGACCGAATTTACGAAGCACCGACTTCATACCTTCCGATTCAAACTGAAAAACGCCTTCGGTCAAGCCTTTACCCAACATGGCAAAGGTTTCTTTGTCATCAAGCGGTATATTTTCAATAGAAAATTCGGTGCCTGTGCTTCTGATCCACTTTTCTGTGTCGGCAATAACAGTTAAGTTTCGAAGCCCCAAAAAGTCCATTTTTAAAAGGCCTAACTCTTCGAGCGCCGTCATAGTGTACTGAGTAACCGTTGCATCTTCATTTAAAGAGAGCGGTACATATTCGCTAACCGGTTTATCCGAAATAACTACGCCTGCGGCGTGGGTAGAAGCGTGCCTTGGCATACCCTCTACCTTCATTGCCATATCAATAAGTTCTTTAACCGCGCTGTCTTCTTCGTATAACTTTTTAAGCTCAGCCGTACCGAGCATAGCCCTTTCAATAGTCATGCCGATAGATTGCGGAATAAGTTTAGCTACCTTATCGCAAAGTGCATAAGGTAAATCCAACGCACGGCCGACATCTCTGACTGCTGCCCTTGCCGCCATTGTACCGAATGTGACAATTTGCGAAACATGGTCGGCACCGTATTTTTTAACGACATAATCAATAACGCGTTGGCGGTTCACATAGCAAAAATCTATATCAAAGTCGGGCATCGAAACGCGTTCGGGATTTAAAAACCGTTCAAAGAAGAGATTATATTTTATGGGGTCAATACCCGTAATTCCAATGCAATATGCCGCTAAACTTCCGGCACCCGAGCCACGCCCCGGACCTACCGGAATATCGTTTTCTTTTGCAAAATTAACAAAATCGGCCACTATTAAAAAGTAGTCAACATATCCCATTTTATTTATAACCGAAAGCTCGTAATCTAACCTGTCAGTTACCGTTTTTTCGGGGTTTTCGCCGTAAATCCGGTGCATACCTTCTAAACATTTATTTTTAAAATACTCAAAGTGGTCAATGTCACCTATGTCGAATTTAGGAAGTTTGATTTTGCCGAATTCAAATTCTACATTACATCTGTTTGCGATTTTTTCGGTGTTTTGCAAAGCTTCTTCATAATCTGGCAAAGCTTCAAGCATTTCTTCATACGATTTTAAATAAAATTCGTTGGTCTTAAACTCTATCGGATTTTCTTCTGTAATCTTCTTGCCGGTTTGAACGCAAAGCAAAACTTTGTGCATTTTATAATCATCCTTTTCGATATAATGCACATCATTAGTGGCAACAAGCGGAATGCCCGTTTCGCGTGAAATACGGGCAAGTCCCAAATTAACCTTTTGTTGCTCTTCAATTCCGTGATTTTGCAACTCTAAATAAAAATTTTCCTTGCCGAAAAGATTGTTAAACCAAACAGCCGTGTTTTTTGCACTTTCGTAATCGTCACTGACTAACTTAGACGGTATTTCGCCGGCAAGGCAAGCCGAAAGGGCAATCAACCCCTCGTGATACTTTTCTAAAAGCTCTTTGTCAACACGCGGTTTCATATAAAAACCTTCGGTAAAGCCCTTTGATACAAGTTTAATTAAATTTTGATAACCTTTATTATTTTTGCATAACAAAACAAGGTGATTATAACCGCCTTCCACACCCTTTTGTTTGTCAAAACGGCTGTTCGGCGCTACATACACTTCGCACCCGATTATAGGGTGAATTCCGTTTTTAAGGGCAGCTTTGTAAAACTCAACCGCGCCGTACATAACACCGTGGTCGGTAATAGCTACACTTGTCTGCCCTTTTTCTTTAACGGCTTTCATCAAGCGTTCAATACGGCAGCAACCGTCAAGCAAACTGTATTCGGTATGCAAATGCAGATGTGCAAATCCCATATTAAACGCCCCTTCCTTTTTCTTATTTTGTCATATCGTTATAAATTTCAATTATTTTTTTAAGCCGATGATTTAATCCCGAAAGCGAAATTGACTCGGCTGATAATTTGCAAAGCTCCTTTAAAGTTGCTTCGGGATTATTTTTTCTGAGCTTTGCAACATCTATCAGCTCTTGCGGTAATGAATAGAGCCTGCCCGTATTTTCCAAATACTCGATTGCCGTGCGTTGCTTAATAGATGCTTCGACTGTTTTTGATATGTTTGCATCCTCGCAATTTCTAACCCTGTTAATGTTATTCTTTACACTTTTTATTATTTTAGTATCCATTAAATCAAGACTTTTTCTTGGAGCACCAATAAGGGTTAAAAGGTCTTCTATAACCTCGCTGTTTTTTATATAAATTACCTCTGCGCTACCGCGCTTAGAGCGCATCACCTTAACGCCGAAACCAATCAGCATTTCGTAAAGGTGGTCGGCAAGGTCTTTATTTTTTACCAAAAATTCGGCACGGTATTCGTTATTCGGATCGCTTATGTTTCCGCAAGCAAAAAATACACCGCGAACAAAGGCCGCCCTGCAACAGTTTTTATCTAAAAGCGAATAGTCTATAACCTTTGTGCCGTCGTCGAAATCAACCGAAGCTAAAATCTTTAATCGGTCGGTATCGTCAGGCACGTCCACCCGATAGGTAGCAACCTTTTGGCCGCCCGACGCCACTTCAATATCTATTCCGTAAACCTTGTGAATCAGTTCGGAATAAAGGTACGCCATATTTGGATTAGCCGTTTGCATACCGATTTTTTTGTATGAAAAATATCTTGAAAAAAGCATAAAGCCGTATGTCAAAGCAGGCATACAGCATTTTTGCGTTTTTATTAAAGAAAGTTCGTTTTTTACATCACTGCAAAATGACATTTAAACATTTCCCCTACATTTTTCTTCCGACAAATATAACCTCAGGCTCTAAGCTTATTCCGCTGTCTTTTAAAACGGTTTTTTTCACAAAATCAATAAGTTCTAAAACATCTTTGCAACTGGCGTTAGCGCTATTGACAACGAAGCCCGCGTGCTTTGTGCTTACCATCGCGCCACCTATTGTTTTACCCATTAAACCGCTTCTTTGAATTAACATACCCGCAAAAGAATTTTGCGGTCTTTTAAAGGTTGAGCCGGCGCTTGGAAAATTAAGCGGTTGCTTGTCTTTTCTTCTTCCTAAAAAGTCGTCCATCAAAGCCGAAATTTCTTTTATTTCGCCTTTTTTCAAAACCAGCTTAACTTCTGTAACAATGGCATTATTCTTTTGAAAAGCAGAGGTCCGATAGCCGAGTTGCATTTCTTTTAAAGAAAATGTTTTTTCGGTTCCGTCACTAAAAACGCAGGTGGCAAAGCTTAAAACATTTGCCATTTCGCCACCGTAGGCACCGGCGTTCATATAAACTGCGCCACCGACGCTACCCGGTATGCCGTAAGCAAATTCAAGCCCCGTTAAACCGTTATCGCGTGCTTTAATGCAAACTTCGCTTAAATTTGCACCTGCACCGCAGGAAATTTCATTTTGGTTTACGCTGATTTCATTTAAACCTAAAACCGAAATAACAGCACCTTCAATTCCGTTATCCGAAACCAAAAGATTGGAGCCTTTACCGAGTATTAAAAACGGAACTTCGTTTTCTTTTGCAAGTTCCAATGTTTTAGTTAACTCCGATTTGCTTTTAACCTTAACAAACAGATCTGCATTGCCGCCGATTTTAAAGGTCGTATGGTTTTTCATCGGTTCATTTTCTAAAACTTCAATGTTTTGGGCTATTAAGTTTTCTTTAAAATTTAAAAGTTGCATTTAAAGCCTTGCCCCTTAAAAGTTATTCTAAATATGCAGCACCGATAATACCGGCATCGTTACCGAGCTTAGCAATTTTAATTTTTGTTTTGCGTTTTAAACTTCTTGCATAGTTTTCGCCGTCAATAAACTTTTTAATCTGCTCTAAAAGATAACTTCCTTCTTTAGAAATTCCGCCGCCAATACAAATGGTGTCCGGTTGGAAAATATTTATGCAGTTAGAGAGTCCGACCGCGATATATTTTATGTATTTCCTGACAACCTGCTTGCCGGCAAAGTCATCCATACGCTTTGCATCAAAAGCAGTTTTACCGTCAACCTTGTTAATATCACCGTCACAAAGTTGCCATAAAACACTGTCCGGATATTTAATCATAGCTTGCTTAGTTTGGCGGATAAGTGCCGTAGCCGAGCCATAAGCTTCCCAACAGCCTTCACGCCCACAGGTGCAAAATTCGCCGTCCATTTGAATGACGGTGTGACCGATTTCACCTGCGGCAAAGTTTTCACCTGTATATATTTTTCCGTCTATTACAATACCGCTTCCGATACCCGTGCCCAAAGTAATTGCAATAAAGTTGTCGCTACCCTTACCGCAGCCGGCAATATACTCACCGTATGCCGCGGCGTTTGCATCGTTAGCAATTTTAAAGTCAAATCCGGTGCGTTCTTTTAGTAATTCCGGAAAATTAACTAACGAAAATTTAAAATTGTTGCAATGGGTTAAAATGCCCGTTTCGGGATTAACCGAGCCCGGTGCACCGATACCGAAATTAACAATATCCTTTTTGTCGATTTTAGCATCACTAATAGCCATATCCACAGCCTTTGCCATATCATCGCAAATTTCTTCTGCGCTTCTGTTAGCCCCTGTCGGCATTTTTGCACGACCGATAATATTATAACTTTCATCTACAACACCAACGGCAATGTTAGTGCCGCCTAAATCTATACCAAGTCTATACATAAATTACTCCTTAAAAGTTAAAACGGTTCAACAGTAATATTTTCATCTGTGGCTTCGTCTGCCATGCCAAGCTTTTTAAGCAAATCTTCAGCCGCGTTATAGCCAAGCTTCTTTTGACGGCTGTTCATGGCGGCAACTTCGATAATAACCGCCAAGTTTCGACCCGGTTTAACGGGGATAGTAAGCGACGGCACCTTTAAATCCAAAATCTCGGTAGTTTCGTTTTCAAGTCCCATTCGGTCGTAAACCTTATTGGTATCCCAAGGTTCAATATTGATAATAAGGTCTATTTTTTCGGTAAGCTTAACAGCACCGGCACCGAAAATACGACTCGCGTTAATAATACCGATACCGCGAAGCTCAATAAAGTGCCTTATATTATCGGGCGCGGTACCAACAAGGGATTTGCTTGAAACACGCCTTATTTCAACGGCATCATCAGCAATAAGACGGTGACCGCGTTTAACAAGCTCTATAGCTGTTTCGCTTTTACCTACGCCACTTTCACCAAGAAGCAAAATACCTTCACCGTAAACTTCAACCATAACGCCGTGCCTTGTAACGCGCGGTGCTAATTGAATATTTAAAAAAGCGATTAAAGCCGAAGTAAAGTTAGATGTGGATTCGGCTGTTCTTAAAAGCGGAACACCGTATTTTTTAGCCGCCTCTATATACATATCACCCACATTCAGGTTGCGGGCAAAAATAACGGCAGCCGGCTTTCGAGAAAAGAACTCATCTAACCTTGCAACAGCTTTATCTTCGGCAAACCTTTCCAAAAAGCTTTCTTCGCTTTTGCCGAAAATTTGTATTCTGTCGGGGTCAAAGAATTCATAATAATTAGCCATTTGAAGACCGGGTCTGTTAATTTCGGTTGTGGAAATTAAGCATTCTTCGGCATCAGCCGGCATATTAAGAATTTCGAGAGAGAATTCTTTAATAATTTTACTAAGTGAAACTGTGTATTTTGTTTTCAAGTTTACAGCCCTCCTACACAATATTATCTACCACTCAATATTATACAACAAACTGCCTAAAAAGGCAAAACATTTTATCAAAATATATTAAATTGACTTGATAATATTTTTTGTTTGCTATATAATTATAAATAAATTTATATATAAAGGACGTATTATTTATGAAACTTGGTATGGTGGGATTGCCGAATGTTGGCAAATCAACGCTGTTTAATGCAATTACAAATGCGGGCGCGCAATCGGCTAACTACCCTTTCTGCACTATCGAACCTAACATTGGCATGGTATCGGTACCCGACGAAAGACTTGAAAAGTTAAAAGAAATTTATAATCCCGATAAATTTACTCCTGCTGTTATTGAATTTGTTGACATTGCCGGTCTTGTAAAGGGCGCTTCTAAGGGTGAGGGTCTTGGCAACAAGTTCCTTGCAAATATTCGCGAAGTTGACGCTATTGTTCATGTTGTTCGTTGTTTTGAAAGCGATGATATTATCCATGTTGAAGGCTCGGTTGATCCGATACGCGATATTGAAACAATAAACCTTGAACTTGTGCTCAGCGATATTGAAATTGTATCGCGCCGTCTTGACCGCACCGCAAAGGCTATGAAAGGCGATAAATCATTAGCCGGCGAGGTTGAATTTTTAAAGCGCCTTATGGCACACCTTGAAGAGGGTTTACCTGCAAGAAGCATTGAAATCAACAACGATACCGAGCAATCCGTTTTAGATACAACCGCTTTGCTTTCGGGCAAGCCGGTTATTTACGCTTGCAACATGAGTGAAGACGACTTTATGAACGGTATTGATGAAAACAAAAATTTCTTAAAGGTTAAAGAAATCGCCGAAAAAGAAAAGGCAGAAATCCTGCCGATTTGCGCCGCGCTTGAAGCCGAGATTTCGGGTCTTACCGATGAAGAAAAAGCTATGTTTTTAGAAGAATTAGGTCTTAAACGTTCGGGCCTTGACCGTATGATTCAAAAGTGTTATGCACTTTTAGGTTTAATTTCCTATCTAACCGCAGGCAAACCGGAGGTTAGGGCTTGGACCATTACTAACGGTACCAAAGCACCTGCCGCAGCCGGTAAAATTCACACCGACTTTGAACGCGGATTTATCCGTGCCGAAGTCATCTCTTTTGATGATTTTATGGCCTGTGGCGGAAGCATGGTTACCGCCAAAGAAAAAGGCCTTGTCAGAAGTGAAGGCAAGGAATATGTTATGAAGGACGGCGACATTGTTCTCTTCCGCTTTAATGTATAATTTTAAATTTTCCTTGGGGGAATATAAATGAAATTTTTGCAACGCACTTGGGCAGAAATTGATTTAAGCGCTGTAAAGCACAATTTTGAAATTGTTAAAAAATTAGCCGACGGGCGTAAAATAATAAGCATAGTTAAGGCTGACGCTTACGGCCATTCGGCCGAGCACATTGCCCCGCTTTTGCAAGAAAACGGGTCGGATGCTTTTGCCGTTTCCAATGCGGAGGAAGCCGTAAAATTAAGGTCATACGGTGTAACTAAGCCGATTTTGGTGCTCGGCTACACCCCTGCCGATGCCGCGTTTATGCTTTATGAAAACGACATTACACAATGCGTTTATTGCACCGAATACGCCAACGATTTAGCAAGAAAAGCCCGTGAGCTTAATCTGAAAATCAAAATCAATATAAAGTTAGATACCGGAATGGGCCGTATCGGTTTTGACTGCCGAAATGATGAGCTTTGCGGTTTAGAAGAAGCAATTAAAGCCGCTAAAAACGAAAACTTTATTTTCGGCGGTGTTTTTACCCACTTTGCCGTTGCCGACCGTATCCCCAGTGAAGAAGACGGATTTACCGATGCGCAATATAAAAGATTTTATTCGGCGGTAAACAAATTTAAAGCCGCAGGGCTAAACCCCGAAATTTGTCACTGTTGCAATTCGGCGGCAACATGTTTAGATGCCGAAAAGAAATTGGATGCCGTAAGACCGGGCATTATTCTTTACGGCCTTACCCCATCTGATAAATTAGATTTAAATTTGGGCTTTAAACCTGCAATGACCTTAAAATCGGTTGTTTCCATGGTTAAAACCATCAAAAAAGGTGATACGGTAAGTTACGGTCGCACCTTTAAAGCCGACCGTGATATGAAAATTGCAACCGTTACCGCCGGTTATGCCGACGGCTACCCACGCATTTTATCTAACAACGGTTATGTTTTTATAAACGGTAAAAAAGCCGATATTATAGGAAAAATTTGTATGGACCAAATGTCGGTTAATGTTAGTGATTTAGATGATGTAAAAATCGGTGATGAGGTTATTCTTTTCGGGCCTGATTTACCGGTTGAAATTTTAGCTGAAAAAGCAAAAACAATCAATTATGAAATAATTTGCGGAATTACCGCACGCGTACCGAGAATTTTTAAAAAGTAATTAACCTTTTTTAAAGGAGGATTAAGTTTATGAAAGACGGTTTTGTTAAGGTTGCTGCCGGTTTTATTGATACCGTTGTAGCCGACTGTGAAAAAAACACCGCCGAAATAAAGAAAAGTATAACTTTTGCTTTAAAAGAAAAGGCTAAACTTATTGTTTTGCCCGAGCTTTCTGTTACAGGTTATACTTGCGGTGATTTGTTCTTTTCGGACACTCTGAAATCCGCTTCACTTAACGCTTTGGAAGAAATTGTTAAATTTACAAGAAAGAAAGATATAGTTGTCGCCGTCGGCGTTCCGATTTTAATAAATGCAAAGCTTTATAACTGTGCCGCCGTTATTTATAAAGGTGAAATTTTGGGCGTTGTACCAAAGGTAAACATACCAAACTATAACGAGTTTTATGAAAAAAGACAGTTTGCTTCGGGTAACGATTTACCGCTTGATGCAACAGTAGAGCTTTTCGGCAAAACCGTTCCCTTCGGTAAGAACATTGTTTTTAAAAATAAGCTTATGCCGGAATTTTGCTTTGGCGCGGAAATTTGCGAAGATTTGTGGGCTGTCACCCAACCTTGCGAAAAGCTGGCAAAAAACGGTGCAACCATTATTTTAAACCTTTCGGCATCTAACGAATCGGTCGGCAAAGCCGAATACAGAAAGGCCTTAGTAAGTTTAACTTCGGCAAGACTTATGTGCGGTTACTGTTATTCTTCGGCTTCTTACGGCGAATCTACCGGTGACCTTGTTTTCTCGGGACACAATATGATTTGTGAAAACGGACATGTTTTAAGCGAAAATCCGCCTTTCGGTGAAAACCGCCTGATTTTCAGCGAAATCGATGTAAAATATTTAACGAACGAACGCAATAAAAACACAAGTTTTAATACTGAAAACGATTATAGAACCTGTTTTTTTGAGCAAGGGGTAAGCGAAACAACTTTAACACGTTTTGTTGACCCTTACCCTTTTATACCCAATAACAATGACGCCATGCGTTTGCGCAGTCAAGAAGTGCTTAACATTCAAGTGCATGGTCTTAAAAAACGTGTGATGCATACCAATGCCAAAAAGTTGGTAATCGGCATTTCGGGCGGATTAGACAGTACTTTGGCATTGCTTATTGCAGTTGATACCGTAAAATCATTAGGGCGCGATGTTAAGGATGTGCTGGCTGTAACAATGCCATGCTTCGGCACCAGCAAACGCACCCATAACAACTCTAAAATTTTGTGTGAAGAGTTAGGTGTGGACTTTAAAGAGATAAATATTAAAAAGGCCGTTACTCAACATCTTAAAGATATCGGTCAACCCGAAAACACCTTTGATGCGGCCTATGAAAACGCGCAGGCAAGGGAGCGCACACAGGTGCTTATGGACCTTGCCAACCGCTTTGGCGGACTTGTAGTCGGTACGGGCGACCTTTCGGAATCAGCTTTAGGTTGGGCGACCTACAACGGCGACCATATGTCTATGTACGGTGTTAATGCTTCGGTGCCGAAGACATTAGTTAAACATCTGGTAGAATACAAGGCGGAAACTTCTAACGCAAAACTTAATAAGGTTTTACTGGATATTTTAGCGACACCCGTATCCCCCGAGCTTTTGCCGACCGACAAAAACGGTGAAATAGCGCAAAAGACCGAAGACCTTGTAGGTCCCTATGAACTGCATGATTTTTATCTTTACCACACTTTAAGGTTAAACGAAAGCCCCTTAAAAATTCTTCGTTTAGCGCTTATTGCCTTTAAAGGTATTTATGATAATGAAACCGTTTTAAAATGGTTGAAGGTTTTTGTAAGACGGTTCTTTTCGCAACAGTTTAAACGCAGTTGCATGCCCGACAGTCCAAAGGTCGGCTCGGTATCCCTTTCCCCTCGCGGAGACTGGCGCATGCCGTCGGACGCTTCGGCAAATATGTGGCTAAAAGAATTAGAAAATATAAAATTTTAGGTGATTTAAATGAAAAAAACAGTTGTATCGGTTATAGGTAAAGACGCAGTCGGAATTACCGCAAAGGTAAGTGCCGTTTGTGCCGAAGTCGGCGCAAATATTATTGATATTTCCCAATCTGTTTTGGATGATATTTTTGTTATGGTTATGCTGACAGATATAGATAATATCAACTGCAATTTCAAGGATTTTTCCAATAAAATGCAGGAAATCGGAAAAGAAATTAACGTTGAAATTCATGTTATGCATGAAGATATTTTTAATTCAATGCACAGAATTTAAGAGGACTTTATAATGCTTAATCTACACGATATTATGGAGACTGTAAATATGATACAGTCAGAAAATTTGGATATTCGCACCGTTACTATGGGTATTTCTCTGCTTGACTGTGCCGATAGTGATATTAAGGTTTCATGCGAAAAGGTTTATAACAAGCTTGTAAACAAAGCGGGAAATCTTGTAAAGGTTTGCCAAGATATTGAGTGCGAATACGGTATTCCGATTATAAACAAGCGCATTTCGGTTACACCCATTTCAATGCTTGCCGGTGTTTCGGGCGGTGACCCTGTTCTTTATGCAAAGGCTTTGCAAAAAGCAGCCGACAAGGTAGGCGTTAATTTTATTGGCGGTTATTCGGCTTTAGTTCAAAAAGGCTTTTCCGCAGGTGATAAAGAGCTTATTGAGTCTATCCCCGAAGCATTAAGTGTTACAAATAACATTTGTTCAAGCATTAACATCGGTTCTACAAAAGCCGGTATAAATATGGATGCCGTTAAGCTTATGGGCGAAGTGGTTAGAAAAACTGCCGAAAAAACTGCCGACCGCAACTGTATCGGTTGTGCTAAGTTAGTTGTTTTTTGCAATGCAGTTGAAGATAATCCGTTTATGGCAGGTGCTTTTCACGGTGTCGGCGAACCCGACTGTGTAATTCACGTTGGTGTTTCGGGCCCCGGAGTTGTGCAAGCGGCACTTAAAAAATGCCCCGACGCAAAACTTGATGAATTGGCCGAAATAATAAAGAAAACTGCCTTCAAAATCACCCGTATGGGACAACTTGTCGGCAGTGAAGCCTCCCGCCGTTTAGGCGTACCTTTCGGTATTGTAGATTTATCATTAGCTCCCACCCCTGCGGTTGGCGACTCGGTTGCTTACATTCTTGAAGAGATGGGACTTGAGCGTTGCGGTATTCACGGCACAACCGCCGCGCTCGCCATGCTTAACGATGCGGTTAAAAAAGGTGGCGTAATGGCGTCCTCTTCGGTTGGCGGTCTTTCGGGCGCATTCATTCCGGTTACCGAAGACGCAGGTATGATTGCCGCCGCAAGAAGCGGTGACCTTAAAATTGAAAAGTTAGAGGCAATGACTGCCGTTTGCTCGGTTGGTCTTGATATGATAGTAATACCCGGCAACACCCCTGCCGAAACCATTTCGGGCATTATTGCCGACGAAGCCGCAATAGGTATGGTAAACACAAAAACAACTGCGGTGAGAGTTATACCCGCTATCGGCAAGAAGAGTGGTGAAGAGCTTGACTTCGGCGGTCTTTTAGGGAAAGGACCGATTATGGATATTAACCTTGATAAAAGCCAAAAGAAGTTTATTGACAGGGGCGGAAGAATACCTGCCCCATTACAAAGTCTTAAAAACTGAATTTAAAAAGAAAAAGCACTGTGAAAATTCACAGTGCTTTAATTTTATTCTTTATTTTCTCTTAAAGATTTTGAAGTTTGAACATTTTTGTTAGCAGAATTATCAAACCCTTCGGTGCTTTCTTTCATAAACAAAATCTTAATAGTTAAAATAAGCAATTTAATATCCTGCAAAACCGAATATGTTTCAATGTAAATTAAATCCATATTAAGCTTGTCCTCAGGGCTTGTGTTATATTTACCGTAAATTTGCGCGTAACCGGTAAGTCCGCCTTTAACGCGGTGTCTTAAATCAAACTCGGGATAGGCCTTCGAATACTCGTAAACATTTTCAATTCGTTCGGGCCTCGGTCCCACTACCGACATATCGCCTTTCAAAATATTGAAAAACTGTGGCAATTCATCCATTCTGCAAGCTCTGATAACACGCCCGACCTTAGTAATGCGGTCGTCATTATCGGTCGCCTTTAAAGCACCTTTCTTTTCGGCATCAACCACCATACTGCGGAATTTGAGAACATTAAATATCTTTCCGTTTTTAGTAACACGGTTTTGGCGGAAGAAAACCGGTCCGCCGTCATTAAACTTAATTGCAATGGCGCAAATAATCATAAAAGGACTTGATAAAATAATCGCTATAAGCGAAATTACAATATCCATAATGCGTTTAACAATCTCTTGCTCGGTTGTAAGTCCCCTATTACGGCTCATAAGGACGGGTGTGTCGCTGATTTGGATTTCGTAACTGTTGTTAATAATAATATCGGTAATAGCGGGCAACAAATATGTCCTTTTTTGTTGCGAATAGCAATAAGAAAAAATTTCTTTCTCTTTATTTTTATCAATATCACAAATAATAACCGCTTCGTACTTGTCAATCAGCTTCTTAATGTTTTCCATATCGGTTGTTGAAGCATTGACACCGCATTGGACATTAAACCTTTCGGGCATACTGCGCATTTTATTGATAAGGTTAAAGCCGGTTTGTTCGTCCCCGAAAATTGCAATAACCTTTCGTGCGGCATGCAGTTTAAAGTAAATAACATTAGCGCAAAGGCAAGAAATAAATATAATTCCGACTTGGTATGCAATGCAAAATATCATTGGCGGTATTGCTACCATTTTGCGCGCTATAAGGCTTAATATCAGGTACATTACAAAGTCGGTGAAGACCGCCGCTAACGAAAAGCTGTAAATAGTTTCGTGTATTCTATGTATTCCTATGTTAAAAGCGCTGTAAAGCGAAGCAAAGGTAACAAAAATAAAAATATATGCAAAAATAACAACCAAGTTACCGTTTTTACTAAACAAAGTATCAAGGTAGCAGGTATTCCACACTTCTATAAATCCAAGCGTTACGGCAGCAACTATCAAAACCTTAACTGCAAACATAACACTTTTACGGAATTTTACAAAGTTGCCCATATAAACAGTTCACACCATTCAACTTTAATATAGCTTTATTTTACTATATTTTTTAAAAAAATACAATAGTTTAATAATAATAGGTGCGAAAGCTTGTTTCGCACCTATTTAATTACTGCTCCATTTGTTTACCTAAAAACGAAGCCGCTACACCGACTAATTTAACATCACTTTCGGTAGGTCTCGTGCAATGGTCGTTAGAAGCTAAAATTACCGCTCCGCTAACATCCCCCGCCGTTATTATGGGAGATGCAACACAGATATTTCGGCGTATGCCTTCAATGGCATAATCGCCGTTGCCTTGCTCGTTTTTAATCAGTCTTCGACCTTCCATAATTTCTTCAACGGCAGGTGTTACACGGCGTTCGAGTACCTCTTTTTTTGATATTCCCGAAGCTGCTACGCAATGGTCCCTGTCGCAAATAAAAACAGTCAGGTCAGTAGCCCCCGAAAGCGCATCCGCATATTGCGAAGCAAAACCCGAAAGTTCGCCTATCGGCGAATATTTTTTAAAAATGACTTCACCGTTGATATCGGTGTAAATTTCTAACGGGTCGCCTTCGCGAATACGCATTGTTCTTCGTATTTCCTTCGGTATTACTACCCTGCCCAAATCATCAATTCTACGAACTATTCCTGTTGCTTTCATATATAAAACTCCTTTGATTTTGTTGCTGGAATTATTGTTAGCAATCAAAGGTAAATTATTCATAAGCCGGTAATATGTTTCAAAATCTTTAAAATATATCGGTATAAAAAATCCGCCCAAAATAAGCGGATTTTGTATAATCAATAATTACCCTTTAAGGGGCAGACAACATTTCAAAAACGTTCTTTTTGCGTTTCGTTCTTTTTTAGTAAATAAAATTTATTCCACTTTTTATTCCACAACGATTATGCCACAAGTTGTTCCACAAATTATTCCACAAACGGTTCATCGCTTGTTACATCAAATTTGTAGTTATTAGGTTCACCGTTTGTTACATCAAAGGCGCGTTAATTCAAAGTCCTTATTTTGGGACAGTAGAATATGATATAATAAATATGCAATATGAAAAACACAAACTTATTCGGAGGGGTAAAAATGACGAGTAAACGCAAAACTATAATAATAACTTCGGCGGTGATTATATTTATGCTGTTATTAGCCGCCGCTTCCTGGTATTTCCAAAACAAATATACCGTAAACACATATAACAATGCTTTGCAGTTAATTGACAATGATTCTTATAAGGCGGCAAAAACAGAACTCCTAAAAATAGCCGAGTTTGATTATAAAGATACCGATGATTTAATAAAGTTTTGCGAAGCACATATTTCTTATGATGACGGATGCTGCGGTGTTTATTGGGATATAGAAAATTTAGAATTTAAATATCAGACAAAAGAACGGCGTGACAAAATCAATGCTTTTATCGAAAAATCGAAAGCCGAATATAAAGAGTTTTTTGATAAATTGGTTGAGGAATCTAAGGCACAACATTCCGACAGTTCAGCAAACAGTCAACCTTCTTACAGTTCAAGCAGTTCTTCAACCTACAAAAGCAAATCTTATTCATATAAATCTCGCAGTAATGATGATGACTACGATGAGTTTCACGCAAATGAGTATAAATTTGCAGAAGATTTTTATGATGACTATTATGAAGAATTTTACGACTTTGACGATGCGGAAGATTATTTTAACGCACACAATGATTAGGAGGTTTTAGCGTGAAAATTCACGCTAAAAATTTAAAGACGCCTGTTTCTCGCCCCTTATGGGGCAACCGAAACAGATGCGATATAAAAATCACCGTTTCAGTGAATTTTCATCGCATTTTGTGTCCCAAGAAAGAAATGGTGATTTTTATGTTTGACGATGATTTCAGTTCAGAAACCGGAAGATATGCCGACCTTAACAATGACGGTAAAGTCGATTTTGCCGAATACTTGAATGATTGCGATGATTTTGATAGAATATATAAAAAAGGCAATCACCCATACGGCAAATACACGCCACCGCAACAAAGCAGTAATGAGCCACCCAAAATATACTGTGCTTGGGGAATAATCGGCTGGATATTGGCACTTATCGGATGTTTTGCACCGACTATAAATACACTTATTTATACTGACGGTGATGAAATAGGTTTTGGTATTATTTTGACAATAATTTTACTTATAGCTTGGATTTGGGGCTTTTCTAACAGAGCAAAATAAGGAGGATTTTTTATGTTTGACGATGAAGATTACGGATTTTTGACCGGCGGACTCGGTGACTTGGACGGTGACGGCAAGGTTGATTTTGCCGAATACTTAATCGAGGAAGATGACTTTCAAAGAATCATGGAAGTGGATGATGACGGTTATCCCGTTTCGGATGATGAAGATATAGCTGATCTTGAACTCGATGAAATTACGGATGACTGAACAGCAAATATTTTTTTCAGCGACCTGCCCCTACCAATTACAATAACAAAACTTATTATAGAAAAATGCGATGAATAAACGCAAAAAAATAACCGAATGTCTGATTTAACTGGCATTCGGTTAATTTTTTTATAAATCCGCTTAAAACTCAATCGAATTTTTGTATATGAGTGTAAACTAAAAAATTCAAAAAGGAGCAATAAAAATGTTAAAACTTGAAAACTTTGATTTTGGGGAAATCATAAAAGAAAAAATGGAAAGCGATAATACGGAATACCTTACAGAGGTAGAAATCATAGAAAACGGAGACGATGATATGGAACTTATGCTTTTCTTTTCGCCGTTTTTTGAAAACAGAAAAATCCCCAAAGGGTATATGTTAAATCCTGCCGGTATAGACAAAATAAGAACCATATTTGATAATCTCAATCCGATTCTTGAAGATTCAGGCTCCGAATATGAAGCGGAAATAGAATCCGCCCCGCTTTCGTATGACACACTTGCAATAAAAATAAAATGCGATTTCTTTACAATATCCCATAAACTAAAACCGCAGTTTTTGAGAATTTTATCACTCGCCGAAAGTGTTGATGCTTACGCCCGTGTTGACGGTAAAATGGTGGTAACAATAGAGGTTAAAAACTGCTTGGTGCCGGTGTGAATCAATTGCTTTTTTAGTTATGATTCTTCTCTAATTCATTAAAATCAATACCATAACGTTTTTCTAAATACTCTAAAGCATTGATTATTCCTTGACCGATATACAGTTCATTAGAACCAAATCTATACTTTATGTATGGTATTGTTTTTGAGTTGATATCTTTTTTGTCTACAAAAGCAGATTCGTTTATATTCAATTTTACTTTTTTATAATCGCCGTCTTGATTTGGAACACTTATTGGATATCTAAAATCACAGCCCTCAACATCATTCCAACCATCATAAGAATTTGGATTATAGCAATTGGAACCGATTTCATATTCCAAATCGGCAATGACTTTACACATTTTATTATTTAGTTTCATAATAATTTCCCCCATAATATTTATAACGAAAGCACTTTGAACTTAGCAACATTTTCACTCTATAAAATGCCACTTTTCTGTGAAATTTAAAATAGTTTGCTATTTTAAATTATTTTTTGTTTTTTCCTTTTTTTGCTTTAAGATAAGAACTGTAACCATACATATATTGATAATAAAAATCTTTCTTTGCTTTTTCTAATGATCGCCTTTTGGGAAATTTACAAACACACAATTTATATTCATCACTGATATCAGGAAAACTCATAATTTTTTCGAATTCATCTTTTGTTTTACTTGATAAAACATCGTCAAAACATGCAGCAAACGGTGCATATATAACTGAGTTTATTCTATTGAATTTTGTATTATTGCGAAACATAAAATGTATGTCATATAATGTGTTTTTTACATCATCAATATAGTTTTCAGAGAATTTAATTTTTATATCATTTATAAAACATTCCTTTTCGTTATCACTTCTTTGTAAACAATACTGATTAAGAGAGTAGTAATATCTATCAATCTTTAAATACAGTCTTTCAAGCGTTGCTTTCCTATCGTTGATATAATGAATTATAGAAACCGGGAAAAGTAATAATGCACTTGCAAATATTGAAACAAAAACCGAGACCAAATATTTTTGTGTTTCATTAGAAATACAGTTGCAATTCGCGAATTGAAAAAGCAAAGATAGAATAAAAGCAATTGTAGCAATTCCAATAGAACAATAAGTTATGCGTACATTCGTTTTCATTTGGTTACATCACCCCATTTAAAATCTGCTTATATTTATTATCTAATCTTTGGAGTTTCACCATTTAATCTATAATAAATGCATTTCTCAACAGACATTTTTACACTTTCAAATGATTGAATTGGATAATAAAAGTTATTTATAAACTTAAAATCAAGCTTTTGTACAACAATAGCATTATATTTTGTTTCTTTGCAAATAAGGTCATAAATTTTTTGAATGATTGTCATTCCCTCTTTTCTTATTTCGCTTTGCAATTTTTCGTTACCATGCGCAAGCCGACAATCAATAATTTTTTCTTCTAAACAGCATAACAAATATTGATATCTATCCCACAAGGCAGTTGAAGAGAAAAAATCCTTTTTCAAAACATAAGTATATCCTGTTATTCTTTCGGCTATTTTTTCTCTTTTTTCCTGAATGGTTTTTATTGGTGCGATATAAACTTTTAGTGGAGGGATTTGACTTATATACGCTGAAATATTTCTTGTAGGAATTTCGTTTTTTTGCGTATTAGAGATTGCTCCACTGTATTTATTTGGTACAACATTTTTTATAACAGTTTCTGTTTTTTCTTCTTTGTAATTAGGACAATGAGCAGACCCTATACATTTAAGCATTCTTCTTTTACAAAACTGACTTTTATTCTCATAATAAATACATCTTGAACGATGTCGTCTTTCATCACCATCTTGTCTATGCATTTTTTCAATATGCCATGGTGTGCCCGTCATTTTATTCAAATCACTCATTATTGCTTCTCGCTTTCGTTTGATAAAAATTCTGTTTTTTGACTTTTGTTTTGTTGTTCAGTCAATTTTTATACCAAATATATTTCACCACGCTGAATCATTATTTCGTTTTCTCTCTCCTTTTAAAATATATGATGATTGTATTTGAATTTTTCTGCACGCCAATCATATTCGTCCCATGCACTTGCTCCTAAACTACAATATCCGCAGCCATTATAAAAATATAAATTTTTTCCATCAAGCTTGCAATCCATTGTATTCATGTGTGCAGGTAAAAATCCCAACCGATACAACTCTTTTCTTGCCAATGCTCGTCCTATGTCCGAAAATGCCACTGAAGAATGAAATCCATCTAAATACCCTAAACCGCCAAGCGTATTTTCATAAAGTTTTGGATATTCTGGAGCGTACTTTTTAAATACATCATCAAATGACATCATTCCAGCACACCATTCTAAATATTCATTTTCTGTCAAACATTTAGCGCCATAAAAATTTCTACTTACAATTTCAGCATCTTTGTAATTTTGGCAAGTTTTATAATACTCGCTATTTAAAATATTATCTTGATTGTGCATATAAAAACTATGCCTTTGATCGAAATAATTTTTTATCTCCCAAAAATATTTATTTGTAATAGCCATATCGTCAATACTTTCATTTATTCCTCTACCATACATCCGTACTGCATTTGCATTCATATTATTAAATTTTTGTTTATCTTTCGCAAAGGCATATCCAACTCCGAGTAAACTTGCAAATAATCCAAATAACATAATAAAAACTCCTTTTAATTTGATTGTTTTCTTCTCTTGAAGACATTTATCCGTATAATTTTCTCAAATCCACTGTCCTAAAATACAGACTTATAAAAATCAATCATTTCATTAGAACAAACTAGGGTTTATTATAAAGTAATTACTTCCGGCTCTGCCGTAAATGACGAAAATGTTGCGGTTGCATTTTTGAAATAAAACACCTGCGTGTTGCCGTCATTTTCGTTATACATACTGCGAAGTTCGGGGTAGGCATCAAGCATCGACTTGCGTGCTTCAACACGGTCATCTTCAATGAGTTCACCGCAAAGACGAAGCCAAGTACCGTCCTTGAATGCACAAAGTTCAACCTTCGGATTAGCCGCAATTTGCTTTGATACCAGCTTAACCTTTCCGGTTTGTATATATAACTTACCTTCAAAAATATGTGCCGTACCGAAAGGCCTTACTCTCGGCTGGTCACCGTCCATTGTCGCAAGATAATAAGCTCCCGCTTCTTTCAAAAAATCAAAAACTTGTTGCATAATGCTATCACCTTTACTATACTTTTAAATTTGGCTCGTTTGGTAATGTAATCATATTAGTGCACTTATTTTCGTTAAAATAGTTTGTGCATCCATAGAATACATTTCCGTTCTTCGGATTCATTTTTACAATCATATAGCCATCGGAGCATTTTGGGCACTTAAATATATCATGTTTATGAACTTTATCATTAGTCATAAAGTCACAGACTTCTGCTTCGTTGGTACAAATCCAAAGATTCAATCCGTAATTCTTGTTGAACTCATATTTCAAAGGGAATCCGCATTTGGGACATCTGAGATTGAAAAGATCTACTACTTGCATATTGATTCCCTCGTCATGCGGTAATTTATAGTCTTTTATAAGCTCTACTAAGAAACGAGAAGGTCGGTTTTTCGGCGTTGCAATATAAACACGATTCTTTGTTCGTGTCATAGCAACATAGAAAAGTCTGCGTTCTTCAGCAAAGGGCATACTTTTATCCTCGTGCATAACAAGCTTGATAATCGGATCGTCTTCGATCTGACACGGGAAGCCGAATTTTCCCTCAAACATATTGATCAGAATTACATTGTCATATCCAAGTCCTT